>NZ_AKJG01000008.1 GCF_000282455.1 Pseudomonas sp. GM74 | reverse complement strand
CCGATTCGTCGGGGCGTTTTTGCACCGTCAACGACGCTTAGATTTCGAAGCTGATATTGGATAATTCAAACCAAAGTGACGGCGCCGCAGACAGACGCCGATCGCTCTCCTGCGGCGATGGATACGACGGATTGGGCTATATCCGAACGCTGGCAAAAGTTGACTCGTTACGTGCCTGGCTCAACGCCGACAACGGCCCGGACAACGGCGAGAGCACCAATGCTTGCGGTAGCGGCATCATCGCCACCTGCTGCGCGGTATTGGAACCGACGCGCTCGTCACGCGGCGGAATGCCGAAGTATTCGCGGTAGCACTTGGAAAAGTGCGGCGTGGACACGAAGCCACAGATCGAAGCCACTTCGATGATCGACATCGGCGTTTGCTTGAGCAACTGGCGCGCACGGACCAGACGCAGTTTCAGGTAGTAACGCGACGGCGAGCAGTGCAGGTACTTCTGGAACAGCCGCTCCAGCTGACGACGGGAGACGTCGACATACACCGCCAGTTCATCCAGGTCGATCGGCTCTTCGAGATTGGCCTCCATCAACGCGACGATTTCCTGCAACTTCGGTTGATTGGTGCCGAGCATGTGCTTGAGCGGCACACGCTGGTGATCCTGCTCGTTGCGGATGCGCTCGTAGACAAACATTTCCGAGATCGCGGCGGACAGTTCACGACCGTGATCACGGCTGATCAGGTGCAACACCATGTCCAGCGGCGCAGTGCCGCCAGAGCTGGTGAAGCGGTTACGGTCAAGGGTGAACAAACGGGTACTCATTACTATCCGCGGGAAAGCTTCCTGCATCGCCGCCAGGCATTCCCAGTGCACGCTGCAATCAAAACCGTCGAGCAGTCCGGCGCAAGCCAAAGCCCAACTGCCGGTACAGACCGCACCGAGGCGACAGGCCTTGCGGGCCTGGCTTTGCAACCAGGACACGTGTTCACGGGTAACGGTGCGCTGAATGCCGACGCCACCGCACACGATGATCATGTCCATTGGCGGGGCTTTGTGCATGGAAGCGTCAGGGGTGATTTGCAGGCCATCACTGGCCCAGACCTGGCCGCCGTCGACGGTAAGGGTGGTCCAGCGATACAGCTCGCGACCGGACAACTGGTTGGCCATGCGCAGCGGTTCTACAGCGGACGCCAGAGAAATCAGCGTGAAATTGTCCAGCAACAGAAAGCCGATGGATTGAGGCGCACGGTTCTGGGGTTGGGCCCCGGAGTTGAACGTCGTCATCGCGGTATCTCCTCACGCAAAGCGAGTGATTGACCTCAGGCAAAGGCTCTTTTTATTCTCCCATCCAAAAGTTGGTGGGTTTGTTCCTATTCAACTTGCAAAGGTCATACCCAATTACATAAGTTTGAACGGATCCAAAAACGACATCACTCAATGTCTCTATGCTGAGGGTTTGCAGGGCGGGAGCCATAAGTAAAACGCTTGAGTTTGCGCCTGCGTTCATCAGCGTGTGCACTTTCGTAGCATATACGCGAGAGATGTCTATAAACGACAATTTACTTGTCACCGACATCCACATGTCGGTTTTTGAATAAAACAATGATCAATGCCCCGATTTGGGCTGACACAAGAGCCGGTATGTTCAATCTGAACTCAGGTTAAGGCGACCGTCAGCTTTGGATCGGTAGCCGCCCCTCGTCAGAGGCAGCAATCGGCCCGAAAACGGCCATTCAATACCTACAGGTTCAGAGGCGACCAAGTAGATATCCGGACCAGACTCGCTCACCCTGCAGCCCTGCCATACTGTTCAACATGACCAGTGCAACTTTCCGCTTCTACGAGGAGCTCAACGATTTCCTGCCGGCCGAACGGCGGCGGCAACCCTTCACCTGCCAGTGCGCGCAAGGGGCGACGGTCAAGCACATGATCGAAGCGCTCGGCGTGCCGCACACCGAGGTCGAACTGGTGCTGCTCAACGGCGAGTCGGTGGGCCTGGAGCGGGTGATCCTCGACAGTGACCGGCTGGCGGTGTATCCCAAGTTCGAAGCGCTGGACATCAGCCCGCTGCTGAAGGTTCGCGCGCATCCTTTACGGGTGCTGCGTTTCGTCGCGGATGCGCACCTTGGCGGGCTGGCCAGCCTGCTGCGCATGAGCGGCTTCGACACCCTCTACGACAATGGCTTCGAGGATGGCGAGATCGCCGAGATCGCTGCACAGCAAGGACGCATCGTGCTGACCCGCGACCGCGAACTGCTCAAGCGACGAATCATCAGCCACGGCTGTTATGTGCATGCCCTGAAACCGTCGTTGCAGCTGCGCGAATTGTACGAGCGCCTCGACCTGGCGCGCAGTGCGCGGCCGTTCAGCCTGTGCCTGCATTGCAACCTGCCGCTGCACGAGATCAGCCTGGAACTGGCCCGGACGCAGGTGCCGCCACGCATTGGCGCCCTCTATTCGCACTTCCTGCGCTGCGACGCCTGCCAACGGGTTTACTGGGAAGGTTCGCACTGGCGCGGTATGTGTGCATTGCTGGCACCGCTGCTGAACCGATAGCCGCCAGCCCTTGGCGGGCAAAAAACAACAAAATTGCCATGTGCTCCCTTCGTTCCTTCTTGCGTCGCACTGTTCATTGCCCGTTTTCGTACGTCTGGAGCTTTCCCAATGCCCTCGCCTCATTCCTTGCCCGCTGCGCTGTTGGGCCTGGCCCTTGTTTGTCCGGCCATGACCGAGGCTCAGGGCCTGGAGCTGGGACAAGTACTGATCGGCGCCGAGGACCAGAGCGACGAAGACCAGGGGATCGAGGACGCCAAGGCCCGGCTGGCCCAGGTGCCCGGCGGCACCAACGTGGTCGACATGCGCCGTCCGTTGCAGGGCCGCGTGGCCAGCAATCAGGATGTACTGGCTTACCAGCCGGGGATCTATGCCCAGTCGGCGGGCAACGAAGGGGTGAAGATCTCGATCCGCGGATCGGGCATCAACCGTGCACCGGGGGCCCACGCCTCGGGGCTGTACACCCTGCTCGACGGTCTGCCGCTGACCGGCCCCGGCGGCACGCCCTATGAATTGCTGGAACCGCTGTGGCTCGACCATGTGGAAGTGCTGCGCGGCGCCAACGGATTCGACCGGGGCGCCCTGGCCTTGGGCGGGGCCATCGATTACGTCAGCCATACCGGCTACGACGCGCCGAAGTTGCAGGTGCGCTACGCAACGGGCAGTCACGGTTATCAGCAGCGCCAAGTCAGTTCCGGGCAGGTGCTCGGCGCCTTCGATTACTACGTGGCCATGACCGACGCCAACGCCGACGGCTACCAGGACCACACGGCCAGCGAGAGCCAGGGCGCGATCGCCAACTTCGGTTATCGCTTCAATCCCAACCTGGAAACACGCTTCTACCTGCGCCACCGCCAGACCGACAACGACCTCGCGGGACGCGTGACCAAACACTCCATCGAGCACGACCCACGGGCGGCCAACCCGGCCTACGTGGCGCGGGACGACCGTCGCGACGAACCGGGCAGCACCTTTATCGGCAACAAGACCACCTTCTACATCGATGACGATTCGAGCATCCAGACCGGCCTTGTCTACCACGACTACCCCATGGACTTGCGTGAGGGGCCCAACCGCCTGAAGGTGGCGTACACCGATGTCAGCGGTACGTTCGACTACAAGCGTCGCGACACGCTCTGGGGTCTGCAAAGCCAAAGTACCCTGGGCCTGCGGGTGACCAAACACCTGCCCAACGCCGGTGCCAGCGAGTTCGTGCGCATCCCCACCGGCAACACCGCCGGTTACGCACCGGGCACGCTGATTCGCAACTTCACCTACCAGGGCTCGGACACGGTCCTGCATGTGGGCAATGACCTGGAAATCGCCGACGACCTGTGGCTGACCACCGGCCTCGCCGCGATCTACACCCGCCGTGAAAGCGATGTCACCTACCCGCTGGAAGGTGGCAAGACCAGCCTGCACGACTGGGACTACGCTCCGCGCGTGGGCCTGCGCTACCAACTGACACCGGACCTGCAACTGTTCGGCAATCTCAGCCGCTCGGTCGAGGCACCGCACCCGTGGTCGCTGATCTATAGCTCGAACATCCGATTCCCCAAGGGCAGCGGAGTCGCCACGGGCGCCCAGCGCGAACCGGTCACGCTGCAAAACCAGACCGCCACCACCCTGGAAATCGGCGGGCGCGGTGACAGCACGCTGGGGCAGTGGAGCCTGGCCTGGTACTACGCCCAGGTGCGCCACGAATTGCTCTCGGTGTTGCCGGACGCCAATGCCACCACGCCCTACGAGCTCAACGCCAGCCCCACCGTGCACCAGGGCGTCGAAGCCAGCCTGCTGAGCCCCCTTTGGTCGCCGGAGGATGGCGGCCAATTGAGTCTGCGCCAGAGCTATACCTTCAGTGACTTCCACTACCGCGACGATGAACGCTTCGGCGACAACCGCCTGCCGGGCCTGCCGATGCACTATTACCAGGGCGAACTGCGCTACGACTGGCCACAAGGCTTTTTCGCCGCGGTCAACACGCAATGGGTGTCCAAAGTGGCGGTCGACTACGCCAACAGCTACTACGCCGATCCGTACGCCATATTCGGCGCCACACTGGGCTACAACGCCCCCAAGGGCGACTGGCAGACCTGGCTGGACCTGCGCAACCTGACCGACAAGCACTATGCCGCCACGGTCACGCCGGGTTACGACGACAAAGGGCTGGACGCGGCACGCTCCACCCCCGGCGAGGGCATGGCGATGTACGTCGGGGTGTCGTGGAGCCTGCTCTGAGGCCGCACTGGACAGGCTTTGAACCTTCACACGGACCCTGTACGCGTCAGACCTTGAAGTCTGTGGACTGCGCCAACGCTTTCCATTCAGTCAGTTGCGCCTCCACCAAGCGGTTTTTCGCCTCGATGCGTGCAACAGTGTCGCTGCCCGGCGCCAGGCGTTGTGGCGGTTTCGGGGCGTTGACCAGCGCGAGGAAGTCGGTAAGGCCTTCATCGACTTTGCCCGTACGGATCAACACGCAACCGCCCGCGACGACTAAGCTTTTGTAACGTCACCTCGTCCCTCAAGGAGCTATCCATGAGCGCCGCTGCCCTGTCCGAACTCGATGCCGCCCTGCCCGGCCTGACCCGCAAGATCCGCGTGCTCGATGCCCTGTCCTGGCCGGATGGCGTCGAGGAAGACTTCCTGGCCAAATGGCGCGGCGGACGGGCCGAGTTACCCAGAGTCGAGTTGCAACCTTGCGACCACAGCGCCGACATCGCTGCCCTGGAAAGCTTTATCAGCCATTGCGATGTGGGGCATCCGGCCGGAAATTTCCTCGCCATGACCGCCCGTAGCTATGCCACGGCCGGACACATGCTGGGGGCCATCGGCACTCCCGCCTTTACCCAATATTCGTCAGCGCTGTACCGCCGTCCGGACTTCTACTACACGCGCTTGCAACTGAGCATGCTCGACGCGGCCCGGTTCTTCCTCAAGACCACCGATGCCCTGCTGGGCGGTGCGCGAATTCCACCCTGCCCGGCCGAGATCCCGGCCAAGGCGTTCGCCGCCTGGATTCAACCGGAACTGGACCGCTTCTTCGGCGTCGGACAGATCACGGTCGTGCTCGATCCGAACCTGGCCGCCAAGGCCATCGCCGGATCGAGCCGCATTCGCCTGCGGGCCAGCGCGCTGTTCTCGGAGCTGGACAAGCATCAGCTGTTGCAACACGAGGCCTTCGTGCATGTCGCCACCGCACAGAACGGCGCGCGCCAACCCAACCTGACAAGCCTGGGCCTGGGGGCGCCCCGCACGACCCAGACCCAGGAAGGCATTGCCACCCTGGCCGAACTGTTCACCGGCAGCATGGACATCAACCGCCTGCGTCGCCTGGCCCTGCGCGTGCTCGCCGTCCAGCAGGCGCTGGAGGGTGCCGACTTCATCCAGGTGTTCGAAGGTTTTCTGGCGGCCGGACAGTCAGAAGAGGAATCCTTCCGCTCGACCCAACGGGTGTTCCGCGGCGCCGACCTGCGGGGCGGTTCGGCGTTCACCAAGGACGCCGCTTACCTGACCGGGCTGCTCGGCGTCCACACCCTGCTGCGCATTGCAATCCGCGATAACCGGCCGGAACTGGTGGGGCATCTGTTTGCCGGGCGACTCAGCCTGGCCGACACCGTGCGCCTGGCACCACTGTTCGAGTCCGGCTGGCTCAAGGGGCCGGTCTATCTTCCCGCCTGGGCCTGCGACCTGCGCCTGCTGGCCGCCAACCTGGCCTTCTCGGCGTTCATCGCCCGGATCAAGCTGGATGTGCTGGACCTGAAGGTGTTCATGGCATTCGCCGAAGAACACGAAAGTGATGCCAGTGCCCAGTGATCGAGGCGCAATTTTACGGGCAGCCTTGACTCTTCGAATCAACTGCTACCATTAGGAAGCGGTGCCAAGGCCGGGCTCTGTGGCTTGCAAAGACGGCTTTGACTGCCAGGGGTTGACCCACTCATTTCAAGCCTGCCTGACCCCATGGGGGTTGCAATGCACAATCCATTACTTTACGCGTTGTCGGCCTTTCTGCTCTTGAGCGGATCGCCCTGCCTGGCACTGGGTACGGATGGAACCGCTACCGCACCGGCCCCGGCGCCCGCCGCCGCTGCACCGGCAAGCGCAGCCACTACAGCGCCCGCCGCCCCGGTGGCCAAGGACCCGGTGTTTACCCAGGAACAGCTGGATCAGATGCTGGCGCCCATTGCGCTTTACCCGGACCCCCTGTTTGCACAGGTGCTGATGGCCACCACCTATCCCGGGGAAGTCGGCGAGGCAGTCAACTGGTCCAAAGCCCACCCGGACGCCAAGGGTGACGATGCGGTCAAACAGGTGGCGAACCAGCCCTGGGATCCGAGCGTGCAGGCACTGGTCGCCTTCCCGCAGGTTCTGGCAATGCTGGGACAGGATCCCGTCTGGGTCCAGCGCCTGGGGGATGCCTTCCTGGCGCAGCCCGACGATGTCATGGAAAGCGCGCAACGCTTGCGTCGCCAGGCCCAGGCAGCCGGCAATCTGCAGAGCAACCAGTATCAGAACGTGACGATCCAGAATGTCGCGGCGCCAGCGCCAGAGACCACGACTGCGGCACCGGCTCCAGCCCCTGAAGCGGCCCCGGCCGGCAACTCCACCATCATCATCCAGCCTGCCGATCCGCAGGTGGTGTACGTCCCCACCTATAACCCCACAACCACCTACGGCACCTGGGCCTACCCGGCGTCACCGCCCGTGTACTACCCACCGCCACCGGCCTATTACCCTGGTCAGGCCCTGATGGCCGGACTCGCGTTCGGTGCCGGTGTAGCGATCATTGGATCGTTGTGGGGTGAATGTGACTGGGGCAATAACGACATCGACATCGACGTCAATCGCTACAACAACATCAACGCCAACAACCGGATCACCAACAACAAATGGCAGCACAATCCGGTGCATCGCAATGGCGTGCCCTATCGAGACAATGCGAGCCGCGCACAGTACGGCCGGCAACTGAACGGCTCCAATCAGCGGCAAGCCTATCGCGGAGAGAATGCCCAGCGCGCCCAAGCCCGTGAAAATGCCCGCACCTCAATGGACAAGCACGGTATCGAACGACCAGCCACCAGCAACCGCGAAGCCCGTGATCAAACGCGCAAGCTCCAGTCCGGAACCGCAGGCGGCGATCGGCTGCAGGCCGGTGCGGACAGACCCAAGGCCGCTGACAGAAGCCAGGGTACGACCAGAAACACCCGGGACAATCAACAGCCCAGGAGGGAGACCCAGCAGGCCAGGAACCAGAGCGCCCAGACGAATCAGCGCAGAGAAGGCTCCGCTCAGACGCGGCAAGCGACGAGTAAACGCCCCGCCGCCAGTGCCGGTAGTGCCCGCAACAATGCGTTCGCCGGCGCACGCTCGCCGTCACAGGCCAACGTCCAGGCCAATCGTGGCCGGGCCAGCCAGGCATCCGCCCAACGCCCCAGTGCCTCGCGTTCAGCCGGTCACCAGGTCAACCGGCCGTCCAATCCACCAGCGCGTCAAAGGGGGGGCCGCCGTTGAAAAACCATCCTCGATTGAAGGGACTCACGGGTTTGCTCCCTCATGTCCTGGTTATAGCCGCCGGCTTGTCGTGGTCGTGCATGGCGACGGCACAGCAGGCCTTTCCAACGCCAGAAAAGGCAGCAGAAGCCTTTGTCGAAGCACTGGGTACCGAACACTCCGACCAGGCACGCCTGACCGAACTGCTGGGCAGCAACTGGCACAGTTACATCCCCCGCGAAGGCGTGCAGCGCGAAGATGTGGATGCGTTCTTGCAGCAATACCGCGAGCAACACCACATTGAAAACACCAGCGACCGCAAGGCCATCCTGGCGGTTGGCAGTGAGAACTGGACGCTGCCCATCCCCATGACCAAGGCCGCGGACGGTTGGCGTTTCGACATGAAGGCCGGCAGTGCCGAGATCCGTGCCCGTCAAATCGGCCGCAATGAACTTGCCGCGGTGCAATCGGTACTGGCCTATCACGACGCCCAGATGGACTATGCGTCGGTGGATCGTGACGATGATGGCGCACTCGAGTATGCGCAGAAAATCTTCAGCACTCCCGGCAAGCACGACGGACTCTATTGGGCCGAAGACGACAGCGGCCAGATCAGCCCGTTGGGGCCTTCGTTCGGCAAAGCCATTGCCGACGAAGAATGGCACGGCTACCGCTTCCGCATCCTTCATGGCCAGGGTCCTTCGGCACCGGGTGGCGCCTACAGCTACCTCATCGGTGACAAGATGAGCCGCGGCTTTGCGCTGATCGCCTGGCCGGCGAAGTACGACGTCACCGGCGTGATGAGTTTCATGATCAGCCATGAAGGCCAGGTGTTCGAGAAAGACCTGGGGCCCGAGAGTGAAAAACTGGCGCTGGCGATGAAGCGCTTTGATCCGGATGACAGCTGGAAAGAGGTGCCTGAAGATCAGGAGTAGCAGGCATGACCTGCTACAAGCCTGCAGAACGGTTGAAAGCCGTTATCTGATCGACAGGACGAATCGGTCTTCGCCCCCCGTTTTGTCGTTGCAGGAGGGTTGCTCAAGCTTGAATCCGCACCGATCCAGTACCTTTCTGGAGCCGGCGTTTTCCTTGAAGGCATACGCAACCAGTTGCGCAAGTCCCCAGCGCATCCGCGCCTCCTGGATCAAATGCTTCAGCGCCAGTGTCGCCAGCCCTTGGCCGCACGCGCGCTGAGCTATCCGATAGCCCACCTGCGCAGACCCCGTCGATAAGTCGATGCTCTTCAGATTGGCTCGACCGACGATCCTCTGGCTGCAATCCTCGATGACAAAGGGGTGCCAGGCACCAATGGCGAAATCGGACAAATAGCTTTCGATATGATCGGCGACACCCTGCAACGAGTAAAAAGCAGGGGCGCGCGCATCGATATGGGATTCGAACCATTCACGGTTCTGGATTTCGAACGCCAGCAACGCTTGAGCGTCAGTCTTTTTCAGTTCG
The DNA here is from genome assembly GCF_000282455.1 of Pseudomonas sp. GM74. Lineage (GTDB taxonomy): Bacteria > Pseudomonadota > Gammaproteobacteria > Pseudomonadales > Pseudomonadaceae > Aquipseudomonas. The sequence continues at coordinate 65,744 of NZ_AKJG01000008.1, read as the reverse complement.
CGTACGCCAAATGATTCCATTCACCACCTCTCCTGTGCCTTTTGCCGAATTGGCTCGAGTCTATCCCATACCTGAACAACCTGGCCGGGCCGAGACTTGCCCTTTCCAGGCCCGAGCGGCTTGCACTACACATATGGAAAATCGTATATTCGTATAACCATATGTACCGAGCCACGCCAATGCTCAATCCTGCCGCCGTATTCAAATGCCTGTCCGACGAAACCCGCGCCCGGGCCACCTTGCTCATCACGCGTGAAGGCGAGTTATGCGTGTGTGAACTGGTCTGCGCCCTGGACGACAGTCAGCCGAAAATTTCCCGCCATCTTGCCCAGCTTCGCGGCTGCGGCCTGCTTCTCGACCGCCGCCAGGGGCAGTGGGTGTATTACCGGCTCAACCCCGATCTGCCCGGCTGGGTTCGCGACGTTCTCGAGACAACCTTGCTGGCAAACGCCGACTGGCTTGCGAACGACAGCACCCGCCTTGCCGCGATGGGCGACCGTCCGCTCAACACTTCCGCCTGCTGCTGACCCTCCATTCATCGAGACTTCGCATGCTTACTGCGTTTAGCATTTTCCTGCTCACCATGGTGTTGGTCATCTGGCAACCCAAAGGCCTGGGCGTCGGCTGGAGCGCCTCCCTGGGCGCCATCCTGGCCCTGCTGGCAGGTGTCGTGACACTGAACGATATTCCACTGGTGTGGGCCATTGTCTGGAACGCCACCGCGACCTTCATCTCGCTGATCATCATCAGTCTGCTGCTCGATGAGGCCGGGTTTTTCCAGTGGGCGGCCTTGCATGTGGCGCGCTGGGCCAAGGGCGACGGACGGCGCCTGTTCGTATTCACGATACTGCTGGGGGCGGGTGTATCCGCCCTGTTTGCCAACGACGGTGCAGCCCTGATCCTGACCCCCATCGTTGTTTCAATACTGCTCGCACTGCGTTTTTCGCCAGCCTCTACCCTGGCGTTCGTCATGGCGGCCGGCTTTATCGCCGACACGGCGAGCCTGCCCCTGGTGGTGTCCAACCTCGTCAATATCGTTTCGGCTGACTACTTCGACCTGGGCTTCAGCGAGTACGCCGCCATCATGGTGCCGGTCAACTTCGTTGCCGTGGCGACCACCCTCGTGGTGCTGTACCGGTTTTTCCGCCGCGACATCCCCAGGCACTACGCTCTCGATGACGTGATGGATCCGCGACGCGCCGTGCGTGATCCCCTGACTTTCCGCGTCGGCTGGATGGTCCTGGCTCTGTTGCTGATCGGGCTGTTTGCGCTGGAACCCTTGGGCATTCCGGTCAGCGTAATCGCAGCGGTCTGTGCCGCGATGCTGTTCGCCGTGGCGGCGCGTGGGCATGTGATTTCAACGCGACGGGTGCTGCGCGAGGCGCCCTGGCAAGTCGTGATCTTTTCGCTGGGCATGTACCTGGTGGTGTACGGGCTGAAAAACGCCGGGCTGACCACCTACATGACCATGGCCCTGAACCGCATGGCCGAATTCGGCATCTGGGGCGCCGCGCTGGGCACTGGCCTGCTCACGGCCTTGCTGTCGTCGGGCATGAACAACATGCCGACGGTGCTGGTCGGTGCCCTGTCGATCCAGGCCAGCGACGCCACCGGTGTGGTACGTGAGGCCATGATCTACGCCAATGTCATCGGCTCTGACCTGGGCCCCAAGATCACCCCCATCGGCAGCCTGGCCACCCTGCTCTGGCTGCATGTCCTGGAGCGCAAGGGCATCCGCATTACCTGGGGTTACTACTTCAAGGTCGGCGTGGTCCTGACACTGCCGATTCTGTTCATCACCTTGTCTGCCCTGGCCCTGCGCCTGAGCGTCTAGCCCTGTGCGACTGCAAAGAGGAGTCACCATGCGCGTTCTGTTTATGTGTACCGCCAATAGCTGTCGCAGCATCCTGTCCGAAGCGATGTTCAACCATCTCGCCCCCGAAGGTTTTGAGGCGGTCAGCGCCGGCAGCTTCCCCAAGGGCCAGGTGTTGCCCCGCAGCCTGAGCACGTTGCAAGAGGCCGGTATCGCCATCGACGGTTTGAGCAGCAAAGGCAATGAAGCTTTCGAAGCCAACCCGCCGGACATCGTCATTACGGTCTGCGACAAGGCCGCCGGCGAGGCGTGCCCCGTATACTTCGGGCCGGCACTGAAAGCTCATTGGGGCCTGGAAGACCCATCGGACATACAGGGCGATGAAGCGACGGTATCGGCGGCGTTCCACTCAACCCTGGCGCGCATCGAAACGCGCTGCAGGGCATTGCTCGACCTGCCTTTTGCACAACTTGACCGCGACGCGCTGAAGCGGGAACTCGACCGCATCGGCACGCTTTGACCGGAGCCCCCATGACCCATCCCCTGCCCAATCTCGACACATCGCTGACCCAGCCCATTGCCCATGGACGCGACGACCGGCACAAGCCGCGCATCCTGTTGCTATACGGCTCGACTCGTGCGCGGTCGTTCAGTCGCCTGCTGGTCGAGGAAGCAGCCCGGTTGCTCGAACACTTCGGCGCCGAGACACGGATCTTCAACCCATCAGGCCTGCCGTTACCGGACGATGCGCCCTCTGATCACCCGAAAGTCCAGGAACTGCTCGAACTGATGCTTTGGTCCGAAGGCCAGGTCTGGTGCTCGCCAGAGCGCCACGGTTCCATGTCCGCAGTGTTCAAGGCGCAAATCGACTGGGTGCCTTTGGCGCTGGGGGCCGTTCGCCCGACCCAGGGGAAAACCCTCGCGGTCATGCAGGTCTGCGGCGGCTCCCAGTCCTTCAATGTGGTGAATCAGCTTCGTGTGCTGGGGCGCTGGATGCGCATGTTCACCATCCCCAATCAATCCTCCGTGCCAAAGGCTTTTCTGGAGTTTGACGACGCCAACCGCATGAAACCCTCGTCGCTGTACGACAGGGTGGTGGACGTCATGGAGGAACTGGTGAAATTTACCCTGCTGCTACGGGATCGCCCCGATCTGGTTGACCGCTACTCGGAACGCAAAGAATCCGCAGAAGAACTGAGTCAGCGCGTGAATCAGCGAGCGATCTGACCGTAGAAATGTTCCCCCAGTCCCGATAGCCGAAAAAAAGTCGCAAACCCCACGACGTTTCGGGGCTTGCGACTCTTCGCCGATACGTCCCTCAAGCTCCCGGGACGTTTTCTACGGTATGCCTGCCGTGTTCATTGCCGAACGTGCAGGCTAGTTCTCTACCTCAACCGTGTCGAAATCCGGTTCGTCCGGGGCATCCGGGGCGTCCGCCACATCTTCTCTGGCGTCCTTCGCCACGGCTTTGGCGGCCTCTCTGGCTGCCTTCGCCTCGGCTTTGGCTGCGTCCCTCGCGGCATCCGCGGTAGCCCGGGCAGCATCCCTGGCGGAATCTGCGTCGGCCTTGGCGGCGTCCCTCGCTGCATCTGCAGCGGCACGGGCAGCGTCTCTGGCTGCATCTGCCTCTGCGCGCGGTACGCCAGCAGCTCTTGCGGCATCCCGGGCGGCATCTGCCTCAGCCCTGGCGGCGTCACGGGCGGCATCGGCAGTGGCTTTTGCCGCATCACGGGCTGCATCCGCAGTCGCTCTGGCAGCGTCCCGGGCTGCATTGGCATCAGCCCTGGCGGCATCCCGCGCTGCATCGGCGGCATCGTTGTCAGCATCGTGATCAGCGTCGTCAGCGTCGTTGTCATGGGCATTGCCCGGGCCTCTGTTCCCGGCCACACCACCATGGTCAGCGTCGCCGCGTCCCGGGCCTCCATGACCGTCACCGTCATGGCCTGCAGCGCCATGGCCGCCGGCACCGTGACCGCCACCGCCATCACCACCGTGGCCACCACCTCCAGAGCCGCCACCGCCACCGTGACCACCACCGCCTCCACCGTTGCCACCATCCTTGGCGTACACGCTGGAGAAGCTACCGATGTAATCGGGCACCAGGACAGTCGATGCCGACAGGACTGCGCCGATGGCCAGAGCCAATAAACATTTCTTGAGCAGCATGATGCACCTCCGCATGGAGTTGCGTCGTCACCTCCGTATCGAACGCAACGTCCAGTGAGTTCCCGGCCGCCCATTGGAACGACCGGCCAACCGGCACGGCCATGAATCTGCAGCATTACGAGCCACTGCGGTATCCGCACGATCCCTCAGAGCCAGTTGGCATCGTCACGCGGGAAACATTCCCACATTTTTTTGGATAAGTGCATTCAGCCCGAGTTCAAAAAAACAGAATCAGGACTGACGCATGGGTTGACAAGAACTTCAACCTGACCCTTTGGAGCACCATCACGCCCCGAACTGATATGTTTATTTTCAGTTATCTTGCATATAGAATTTTATTGTGTCATTTATAGCCTCGCCGATCACAGGACTGATCCACCACGCCAACCCGGATGGCGGGCACCCGTTTCCCCCAAATGCCCTCCAAGGAGTCAACAATATGAACAAGACAGAACTTCTAGGTGCTCTGGCGCTGTGCGCTTTCAGCTTCCTGGCACATGCCGACGAAGACAGCCTGCGTATCGGTATCGAAGCCGCCTACCCGCCCTTCTCCTTCAAGACGCCTGAAGGCAACGTCAGCGGGTTCGACTACGACATCGGCAATGCCTTGTGCGAAGAAATGAAGGTCAAGTGCGAGTGGGTCATTCAGGAGTTCGACGGCATGATCCCGTCGCTCAAAGTGCGCAAGATCGATGCCGTGCTGTCGTCGATGTCAATCACGGAAGACCGGATGAAGTCCGTGGACTTCAGCAAAAAGTACTACCACACGCCGGGCAAGTTCGCGATGAAGGCCGGCAACGTGATCAATGACCCTCTGGTGGACCTCAAGGGTAAGAAAGTCGGCGTGCAGCGCTCCTCGACCTACGATCGTTTTGCCACCGAGCGACTGGAAAAAGCCGGCGTCGTTGTGGTGCGCTATGGCTCACAGAATGAAGCCTTCCTCGATCTCGCCTCGGGTCGCCTGGACGCCACCCTCGCCGACATCGTCAACACCGATGAGAGCTTCATCAAGACACCCGCCGGCCAGGGCTTCGCACTCACAGGGCCCGACATCAACGACCCGAAGTATTTCGGCCGGGGCGCCGGGATCGCCGTGCGCAAAGGCGACAGTGCCAACGTTGCGCGCCTGAGTGCCGCGATTGACGCCATTCGCGCCAATGGCAAGTACCAGCAAGTGATGGCCAGGTACTTCGCGTTCGATATCTACGGCGAGTAAGCCTTACCCCTGCCCCCTGACCCCAGCCCCACCGACCCAGCCCCGACGCCGGCCCTGCGCAGGCGTCTGTCGGGACGTGTCTTGCGCGCCTCGCGGCGCTCGCTTGAGGAACTTCATCATGCTTCACGGCTACGGATCGAGCATTCTCGATGGCGCCTGGCTGACCATAAACCTGGCCTTGACCTCCATGTCCCTGGCGATTGCCCTGGGCCTGATCGGCGCGGCCTTTCGCTTGTCACCGCTCAAATGGCTGGCCATGCTCGGGGAAAGCTACACCACCCTGATTCGCGGTATTCCAGACCTGGTGCTGATTCTGCTGATCTTCTACGGCGGCCAGGATCTGGTGAACCGCATCGCCCTGGCGCTCGGTTATACCCGCTATATCGACATCAACCCCTTTATCGCCGGCGTCTGCACCATGGGCTTCATTTTTGGCGCCTACCTCTCGGAGACCTTTCGCGGCGCCTTCATGGCGATTCCCAAGGGTCAGACCGAGGCTGGCGTGGCCTATGGCATGGGCGGTGCGCAGGTGTTCTGGCGAATTCTGGTCCCACAGATGATTCGTTTCGCCATCCCCGGGTTCACCAACAATTGGCTGGTGCTGACCAAATCCACCGCACTGATCTCGGTGATCGGCTTGCAGGACATGATGTTCAAAGCCAAGAACGCAGCGGATGCCACACACGAGCCATTTACGTTTTTCCTCGCGGTGGCGGCGCTGTATCTGATGCTCACCAGCCTGTCCTTGCTGGTGCTGCGCTATCTGGAAAAACACTACTCGGTCGGCATCAAAGCCGCCGAATTGTGAGGGGAACCGCCCATGATTCTCGACTACAACCTGATCTGGGAAAACCTGCCGCTGTACTTCAATGGCGCCTTGTTGACCCTCAAAGTCCTGCTCATTTCCCTGGCCCTGGGTCTGGTCTTGGCGATTCCACTGGCACTGATGCGGGTGTCGCGATCGCCGCTGATCAACTTCCCGGCCTGGCTCTATACCTACGTGATTCGCGGCACGCCGATGCTGGTGCAATTGTTCCTGATCTATTACGGCCTGGCGCAGTTCGAAGCGGTGCGCCAAAGCGTGCTCTGGCCTTACCTCTCCAGCGCCACCTTTTGCGCCTGCCTGGCCTTCGCGATCAACACCAGTGCCTATAGCGCAGAGTTGCTGGCCGGCAGTTTGAAATCCACCAACCATGGCGAGATCGAAGCCGCCAGGGCCATGGGCATGTCACGCCTGACCCTGTATCGCCGCATTCTCATGCCGTCGGCCTTGCGCCGGGCATTACCGCAATACAGCAACGAAGTGCTGATGATGCTGCAAACCACCAGCCTGGCCTCCATCGTCACTCTCGTCGATATCACCGGGGCCGCGCGTACAGTCAGCTCACGGTTCTATCTACCGTTCGAGGCTTTCATTACCGCCGGCCTCATCTACCTCGCCCTGACCTTCATCCTGGTGCGCCTGTTCAAGCTGGCCGAGCGCCGCTGGCTGGCGTATCTGGCACCGCGCAAGCACTAAGGAGCTGCTATGGAGCACATTCAATACCTGTTGCCGTGGAGTGCCTCGGGCACCGAACGAACGCTGTCGCTGTTCCGTTTCGGCAGCGGACCACGCAAGGCCTACATCCAGGCGTCATTGCATGCCGACGAATTGCCGGGGATGCGCGTTGCCGTCGAGCTCAAGCGCCGTCTTCTGGAGCTGGAAACACAAGGCCGCCTGAGCGGGGTGATCGAGTTGGTGCCCATGGCCAATCCGATCGGTATCGCCCAGATGTTCCAGGCCACCCACCAGGGGCGCTTCGAGTTCTCCAGCGGCAAGAATTTCAATCGCGACTTCCCGGTGTTGGTCGATGCCGTTGCTCCGCTGCTGGAAGGCCGATTGGGCGACGATGCCGACGCCAACATCGCACTCATCCGCCGCGCCATGGTCGATGCCCTGGCCGCCATGCCGGCAGCGACCTCGGAACTCGACGGCCTGCGCCGCCTGTTGCTGCAGCATGCCTGTGACGCCGATGTGGTGCTGGACCTGCACTGCGATTTCGAATCGATCATGTTGATGTATGCGATGCCGCAAATCTGGCCACGCTTGCAGTCTCTGGCAGCCCGCCTCGGTGCCGGGGTCACGTTACTGGCCGAAGATGCGGGCGGCAGTGCCTTCGACGAAGCCTGCGCCATTGCATGGCTACGCCTGGCCGAGCGGTTTCCCGAAGCCAATATTCCCTTGGCGTGCGCAGCCACCACCATTGAATTGCGGGGCATGGCAGACACCGAACGCGAGCAATGCGTCGACAGTGCACAGGCCATTCTCGGGTATCTCGCCGAACAGGGCCTGATCAGCGGTGACTGGCCAGCGGCACCGCCGAGCCATTGCCAGGCCATGCCATTCGCCGGCGCGCAGTACGCCTGTGCGCCCCATCCGGGTGTGGTGAGTTTTCTGCAACCGCTGGGCGCGCACGTCAAGGTCGGCGATCCGCTATTCGAAGTCATCGACCCGCTGACCGACCGCCATAGCGTGGTGAGCGCCAGCACCGCCGGCATTCTCTATGCCCGCGAACGGCTGCGCTTTGCCCAGCCGGGATTGTGGCTGGCCAAAGTGGCAGGCGTCACCCCCATTCGCCAGGGTCGCTTGCTCAGCGACTGACTCCAGAGAGTTCAAACCATGTACAAACTCGAAGTTCAAGACCTGCATAAAAGCTACGGCGCGCACCAGGTGCTCAAGGGCGTGTCCCTGCAGGCTCAGGCCGGTGATGTGATCAGCATCATCGGTTCCAGCGGTTCTGGCAAAAGTACGTTCCTGCGCTGCATCAACCTGCTGGAGCAACCCAATGCGGGCAATATCGTGCTCAATGGCGAACCGCTCAAGCTGGTGGCCAACAAGCTCGGCGGGCTGAAGGCGGCCGAACCCAAACAGTTGCAACGCATGCGTTCGCAGCTTTCGATGGTGTTTCAACACTTCAATCTCTGGTCCCACATGAGCGCTCTGGAGAACGTCATGGAAGCGCCGGTGCATGTGCTGGGCCTAGGCAAGAAAGAGGCACGGGAAAAGGCCGAGCACTACCTGAACAAAGTCGGTGTGGCGCACCGCATGAACGCCTGGCCGGCGCATATGTCCGGTGGCGAGCAGCAACGCGTGGCCATTGCCCGTGCGCTGGCGATGGAACCGCAAGTGATGCTGTTCGATGAGCCGACGTCGGCGCTCGACCCCGAACTGGTCGGCGAAGTGCTTAAAGTCATGCAGGATCTGGCGCAGGAAGGCCGCACCATGGTGGTGGTGACTCACGAAATGGGCTTTGCCCGCGAGGTGTCGAACCAACTGGTGTACCTGCACAAGGGCGTTGTCGAAGAGCGCGGCGACCCGAGTGAGGTGCTGGTCAACCCGCAATCCGAACGCCTCCAGCAGTTTCTGTCCGGGAGTTTGAAGTAAGACCGCCGCCCCCCATCCACGGCTCGGCGCTGCCCTGACAAGGCAGGCTTGGGATACACTCCAGCCAACCTTGTCAGGGCATCAGGCACAGCCCTTCTTTCACCTTCAGGAAATGTTGAGCTGGATATGCCAACCCCATCGAAAGACACCACGGTCTATGCCGCGCCGGTCATGCGCAAACTCACGGAAATCGTTTCCGAACTGCCACCGTCACTGCGCAAGGTGGCGGACTTTATCCTGCGTCACCCGCTCAAGGCCGCGACGCTGACCATCGAGGAGATGGCTCACGAAACATTGACCTCACCCGCCGCCGTCAACCGCCTGGCCAAAGCACTGGACCTCGGTGGCTACAGCGGCATGAAGGCCGAGCTGGTCACCACGTTGCAGCAGATGGTGTCGCCGGTCGACAAGCTGCGCAACGAACTTGCCCATCGCCCGGGCGGCGCGTTTGGCCTGCATGAGCAACTCCAGAGCGCCAGCAGCAACCTGGCCACCGCGGCGAGCAATAACCACGCCGATACCTTCGATGCGTTCGTCACTCGCCTGACCACGGCACGCAAAATCTACATTCTGGGGTTCGGCAACAGTGTCTACTTTGCCGGCCTCGCCGCCTCGACCCTGATGCCCTTCTGTGCGGACGCCACGGCCATCAGCATGGAAGGCGGTAACGAAAACGCCGCTTACCGTCTGGCCGCGATCACCGACCAGGACGTGCTGCTGGCGATCGCCCTGCCGCGCTACTCCCTCGACACCCTGCAACTGGCACGCTTCGCCAATGAACGCGGCGCATCGGTGCTGGCCATTACCGACTCACCCGCCTCGCCGCTCACCGGCATTGCTCAGCACACGCTGTTTGCGCCTTGCGATCACCCGGTGCTGACCAGCTCCAACATCGCCGTACTGGCCTTGATCGAAGGCTTGGTCGCCGGCGTGATGGCGCGCAATAAAGAAGCGGTCAAGCTGGCCACCGAACTGACGGAAAGCGTGATGTCGTACCTGCACATCCCTGGCAGCGGCAAACCGGCTAAAAAGTGAGCGATGGAAATCCAACGCCCGCTTCTTGCTGATTGCGGTCTGGCGCAACCTCCAGACTATGCCTTGGACTGCGCATTCAGCGCTGCAACGGCCTTGGGTTTCCTGAAGAAAACGCCGTAGACGATCGACAGCACCAGCAGGAACGGCACACCGAACACCAGGGTCATCTTGAAGGCTTCTGTGAAGTAGGTCGTGATCATCACGGCCCCCATCAGCACCAGTCCCAGCAATGTGCTGTAGGGAAACAGGCGCATGCGGAACGACAGTTTGCGGTTGCCATTGCGTTCGTGAAAACGACGGAAACAGAAGTGCGTGAGGAAGATCATGAACCAGGTAAAGATCGCGCCGAACATCGAGATCGCCATCATCAGGGTGAACGAACTTTCCGGGTACAGGATGTTGAGCAAGGTCGCCAGTGCGATACCTGAACTGGAGAGCAACAGCGCGTTCAGCGGGATCCCGGTCTTGCTCAGCACACCCATGGACTTTGGCGCATAGCCGGCACGGGACAGGCTGAACATCATGCGCGTGGTGATGTACAACTGGCTGTTCATGGCTGACAACGCCGCGATCAGGATCACGAAATTCATCACGCCGGTGGCGCCGGGAATGCCGATGGCTTGCATCACCGTGACGAACGGACTCTGGGCATGGCCGGCCTGGACCCAGGGCACGATCGCCAGCATCAACGCCAGGGTCAGCAGGTAGAACACCACCAGTCGCACGATAGTCCCGCGAAAGGCTTTCTTCACCGCTTGTTCCGGGTCTTTCGCCTCGCCGGCAGCCACTGCGATCATCTCCACGCTCAGGTAGCTGAAGATCGATACGATCACCGCGACCCACATCCCTTGCAGGCCATTGGGGAAAAAGCCGCCGTGAGCGGTGTAATTGTGCACGCCGTATTCCGGGTTGCCGGAACCGAACACCACATACACCGCCAGGATGATGAAGCCGACGATCGCGCCGATCTTGATGGTCGAGAACCAGTATTCGAAGGTGCCGAAGGTTTTCACGCTGATGGCATTGAGCACGATCAACACGCTGGAGAACGAGACGATCCATATCCACTCCGGCACGTTGGCGAACCAGTACTTCATGTACATCGCCACCGCCGTCACTTCCGTGCCGACCGCGAGAACAATCGCCGCCCAGTAGGCATAGCGCACCAGGAACCCGGCCAAAGGGCTGACATAAAATTCGGCGTAGGCACCGAACGAACCCGAGGTCGAATGGGCCACGGTCATTTCCGCCAGGCAGCCCATCAGCAGCAAGGTGATGATTGCGCCGATGGCATAGCTGAGCAACACGCTCGGCCCGGCATAGCCGATGGCATAGGCGCTGCCCATGAACAACCCGGTGCCGATTGCACCGCCTATGGCGATCATGCTCATTTGCCCTGACGTCAGCTGACGCCGCAGACCGTGTTCACGGTTGGATATCGTTTCGAAACCGCAGTTATCGGTCATTTTTATGTCCTCTGGATTTTATCTTTCTTGAAGAGCACGTCGTGGGTTTTAAGGTGGGGATCAGCCACGCACAGCAGGACACGGATCAGAAAATACTCAGTGGATATTCGATGATCACCCGGACTTCGTTGTTGTCCGTGGTGTCGGCGCGGGCGACTTGCGCGGTGGAACGCACACTGGCCTGACGCACGCGTATTGAAAGGTCACGGGCCGTGCCCGACTGCACGACATAGCGCGCCTCGAGGTCGCGCTCCCAGCGCTTGCCGTTATCGCCGTAACGTCCATAGGCGCCATTGGGGCCACCGTCGTAATGGCTGTCATCGATGTGGTCACCACTGACGTAACGGGACATGAAGCTCAGGCCCGGCACGCCGAAAGGCGCCATGTCCAGGTCATAACGCAGTTGCCAGGAGCGTTCGTTGGGGGCGTTGAAGTCGAGGACCTGAATCGAGTTGGCGAGGAAAATCGAGGTGCCCGGTTGCTGATCGAACCCCAGGTAATCGAACGGCTCATCGCCATTGACCCGCTGGTACGCCAGGGTCACTCGATGGGCGCCGAACCTGTACGCGGTGGACAGCGACCAGGTGGTGTTGTCGATCTTGCCGGCCAGGCTCTGGCCGCTGTCGTTGGTGCGGTAGAGATTGAAATCCAGGTTCAGCGACTGGCCTTCACCAACGGCATAGGTGTAGTTGGCGTTGCCGTAGTACTGGCGCCAGATGTCGGTGAACTGCGAACCGTAGAGGCTGACATTCAGTTGATCGCTCAGGGCGTAACTGCCGCCCAGATAATCGACGCTGCGGGTTTCCACCCCGGCGTACAGCGCTTTGAGCGCGCCATCGGCATTGGTCGAATTACTGTCGTTGCCAGCGGTGAAGTGGCCGATGTCCAGTTGCAATGCCTTGAGCTCATTGCTGGTCAGTTGAAAGCCGGTGGCACTGCTGGTGAACAGGCGCGCATTGCCGGTGCCGAACACCGGGTTGAGCGGGGTCAGGTTGCCGTACTTGAGTTCGGTCCGGGAAATCCGCGCCTTCACCGCGCCGCCCGCTTCGGAGTACTCATCCTCGGGACGACCATCGGCATCGACTGGCAGCAATCCCGTGCCCGTGCGTCCCTTGCCACTGTCGAGCTTGAGGCCCAACTGCGCATAGGCATCGACGCCGAACCCCACCGTTCCCTGGGTGTAGCCGGAGCGGTAATCGAGCATGATCCCGTGGGCCCACTCGTCCCGATAGTTCTGCCCGCCCGGGTTGTTGAGGTTATTGCGGTAGAAATAGAAGTTACGGTTGGTCAGGGTCAGGCTGCTGTCTTCGACAAATCCGTTGTCGGATGCGGCACAGGCCATTTGGCCAAGGCAACTGGTAATGGCGAGCGGCAAGGCAGGCCAGAGGGACAGTTTCATTCTGCGTGCTCCTTATTATTGTGATTGCAGAACTGGTGATTGCCGGCGGCCGAAGCCCTGCCGCAGAGAAAATCCTGCGGCAGGAATCGGATGCCGGCGGGTTCAGGTCACGCTGTGGCGAACCTGGAATTGCGCTTGCGACCAGGTGTTCCGGTCGAGGATCTCGCCGAGGATCTGTACCGCATCCCAGACTTCGGTGAAGGTCGTGTACAGCGGGGTGAAACCGAAACGCATGATCCGTGGCTCGCGGTAGTCACCAATCACACCCCGCTCGATCAGGGCCTGGATCACTGCATAACCTTCGGGGTGTTCGAAGCTGACGTGGCTGCCACGCCTGGCGTGCTCACGGGGCGTGATCAACTTCAGTTCGTGGGCCGCGCAACGCTGCTCGACCAATTCGATGAACAAGTCGGTCAGGGCCAGGGATTTGCGGCGCAAGCTGGCCATGTCGGTCTGGGCGAACACATCCAGGCCGCACTCGACCATCGCCAATGAGGTAATCGGTTGAGTGCCGCACAGGTAGCGCGCGATGCCGCTGCTCGGCTCGTAATGCGACTCCATGGCGAACTGCCGCGAATGGCCGAACCAGCCGGACAACGGCTGCGGCACCAGGTCGCACAACTGTGGCGAAACCCAGACAAAGGCCTGGGAGCCCGGCCCGCCATTGAGGTACTTGTAGGTGCAGCCAATGGCGTAGTCGGCATCCGCCTGGTGCAGGTCGACCGGTACCGCGCCAGCGGAATGGGCCAGGTCCCAGATGGCCAGCGCGCCACATTCGTGGGTCAGCGCGGTCAGGGCCTGCATGTCGTGCATGTAGCCGGTCTTGTAATTGACGTGGGTGAGCATGACCACCGCCGTGTCCTGGTCAATGGCTTGCGGCAACGCTTCAGGACTGTCGACCAGGCGCAGGGTGTAACCCTGTTGCAGCATCTGCGCCAGGCCTTCGGCGATGTACAGGTCGGTGGGGAAGTTGCTCGATTCGCTGACGATCACTCGCCGCTGCGGCGACCTTGTGGCCTGTACGCGCAAGGCAGCGCTGAGTACCTTGAACAGGTTGATCGAAGTGGTATCGGTCACCACCACTTCACCCTCCCCCGCGCCGATCAAACCCGCCAGGCGGTTGCCCAAGCGCTCCGACAGCTCGCGCCAGCCGGCGCTGTTCCAGCTGCGGATCAGGCCATTGCCCCATTCCTCGGCGACCACCGCTTGCGCCCGCGCCAATGCAGCGACCGGCCGCGCGCCCAGGGAATTGCCATCGAGATAGATAATCCCTTCGGGGAGCGCAAACTGCTGGCGCAGGGGCGCCAGCACGTCCTGGGCATCAAGCGCCAGGCAACTGTTTCTTGTCGTCATCGGGTGTCCTGTTTTTTGTTATGCGACGCCATCCGGGCAGGTTGCATCAGCCGGTTCCGGCGCCCTGATTCAAGGCGATTCGCTTGCCTTTCGGTGGAGAGATAATGAACGAACCTTTGAAGAATTTTCGTGCAAAGTAACCAGCCATGTAGTAGTTATTTCGCAGAATATTCGAATCAAACCACAATAAACGCGGATTTATTCAAACCATGAATCTCGACTCGACAGACCTGCGGATCCTGCATCAATTGCAACAGGATGGCCGTATCAGCAATCAGGAATTGGCGGAGAAAGTCGCCTTGTCACCCTCGGCTTGCCTGCGACGTTTACGCCTGCTGGAAAGCGAAGGAATCATCACCGGCTATCGCGCGGTGCTGAATGCCGAGCGGCTGGGCATTGAGCTGGAAGCCATCGTTCATGTGTCGCTGCGACAGGACGTCGAGGACTGGCACGAGACCTTCATCAAGAAGGTTCAGCAGTGGCCGGAGGTGGTCACCGCCTATGTCATTACCGGGGCGAGCAACTATGTGTTGCGGGTCCAGGCCCGCAACCTCAAGCACTTCTCGGATTTCATCGTCAACCACCTCAACCGCACCGCCGGCGTCACCGACATACGTTCGGAAATCGTCCTGCAAAAAATCAAGGAGCGCGAGCAACTGCTTGATCTGGTGGTGCGCAAGTGAGGCCGGGGCGGTCTGTCAAAGTCCCTGTTGGCGCCGGGCTTCGTTGCGCTGCAAGGTCATGCTCGGGGTTTCGTCGAACAGCTTGCGGTACTCGGTGGAAAAACGCCCCAGGTGCATGAAGCCCCAGCCCATGGCGATCCCGGAAATACTGCGTGCCGTGCCGTGTTCGAGGATCTCCTGGCGGACGGCGTTCAAACGATGTTTTTTCAGGTAGGCCATCGGCGACAGGGCGAAGTACTTCTTGAACGCGTCGAACAACTTGAAGCGCGAAACGCCGGCAGCGGCTTCGATGTCCTCCAGATGCAACGCTTCCCGTGCGTTGTCGTGGATGTATTGCCGGGCCCTGACCAGGTAGTGCGGCAACTTCACCCCCAGCGCATCCCGCAGCTCCTGCGAATAGTTGTTTGGCTGGGCGAGGATCAAGCCTTTGATCAGCGAACTTTCAATGTCCCGGGTGAAGGCCACCTGCTCGAAGAGTTCACTGCTGCGCTCCATCTCGTCGATGAAATAACGCGCCATGCGCCACCACGACGCCGACGGCCCATCGATCGCATCCATCACCGGCTCGAAGCGTAGCGGCGCATCCAGAGGCCGTTGCAACATCCCCTCCAGAGCCTCGCTCATCGCCACTCGGGTAATCACCACCTGGACCTTGCGACAGTCACCCGAGATCGCCAGCAGCTGGTTTTCATTGGGGGAAATGATGACCCCTTGATCGCGGTCGGACCTGACCACGCTGCCATCTTTGCTCAGCTCCTGTTCGCCCACCAGCGGCAAGCTCAGGCTGTAACTGCTGAAGTGTTCGGCGTCTTCGATATCGATGGTGACATCGGTTCCGTATTCGATGGTGCCCAGGGTGGTGGCCATCGACTTGAACATGTTGGCGTTGTGATGAAAGCGGATCCGTTCAGGGTTCGCGCTCACCAGCCGATGGGGTCCGCAGATACCGGACATCCAGCTTCTGGCGGCCTCCAGGTCATCGCTGTCGACACGAATGTCGCGAAACTGCGGATCGACTTTGTTGCTCATCACGGTGCACTCAAGGTTTTTTTTCAGCGCGCTCTGATGGCGCGTACAGGGTTTGCAAGGGCAAGTTCCAGGCCACAAGACGGCGGCGCTGACCCAGTGGATAGCAATCGCCAATTAAGTGGATAACGCTTGGCGACTGGAGCCTTGAAATGCCATCAAAGGGTCTCGAACGCCTGCTCGAACAGTACCTGATCAGCGCAAACCGCAGCAGCCGTTTATCGCCTGGGGCATGCCGCTGGGTATTCGCTGCCCAGTACTCCCCTTGAGTGTTACCGCCAAACTTTATGGACTGCCTTCGCCCACAAAGCGGATAGACCCGGGCCCACCCCACTCCCTCTAATGACGTACCGATTAGCCCCAATAAAAACAGGTACACCTCATGAGTGGCGAAAGAAACGTCGAACAATGGAAAACGTTCATCGAAAGCTGCCTGGACTTCCGTCCCGCAGAGGGCGTATTCCGCATCGCCCGGGACATGTTCACCGAGCCACAACTGTTCGATCTGGAAATGGAACTGATCTTCGAGAAAAACTGGATCTACGCCTGCCACGAAAGCGAACTGGCCAACAACCACGACTTCGTGACAATGCGCGCCGGCCGCCAGCCGATGATCATCACCCGAGACGGTGACGGCCGGCTCAATGCACTGATCAATGCCTGCCAGCATCGCGGCACGACGCTGACCCGCGTCGGCAAGGGCAACCAGTCGACCTTCACCTGCCCTTTCCATGCCTGGTGCTACAAAAGCGATGGTCGCCTGGTCAAGGTCAAGGCACCGGGCGAGTACCCGGAAGGCTTCGACAAAGCCACACGCGGCCTGAAAAAGGCGCGTATCCAGAGCTACAAGGGATTCGTCTTCATAAGCCTTGATGTGCAGGCCGACAACAGCCTGGAAGACTTCCTCGGCGACGCCAAGGTGTTCTTCGACATGATGGTCGCCCAGTCGCCGACCGGTGAACTGGAGGTGCTGCCCGGCAAGTCGGCCTACACCTACGACGGCAACTGGAAACTGCAGAACGAAAACGGCCTCGACGGTTATCACGTCAGCACGGTGCACTACAACTACGTGGCCACGGTGCAGCATCGCCAGCAGGTCAACAGCGAGAACGGCACCACCGCCAGCGGCACCCTCGACTACAGCAAGCTCGGCGCCGGCGATGCCAATACCGATGACGGCTGGTTCGCGTTCGATAACGGTCACAGCCTGTTGTTCAGCGACATGCCGAACCCTTCGGTGCGCTCCGGCTACGCGACCATCATGCCGCGCCTGATCGAAGAACACGGCCAGCAAAAGGCCGAGTG
This sequence comes from Pseudomonas sp. GM74, assembly GCF_000282455.1. Lineage (GTDB taxonomy): Bacteria > Pseudomonadota > Gammaproteobacteria > Pseudomonadales > Pseudomonadaceae > Aquipseudomonas. The sequence continues at coordinate 48,858 of NZ_AKJG01000008.1, read as the reverse complement.
GATGATGCATCGCCTGCGCAACCTGAACATCTATCCGAGCCTGTTTTTCCTCGATCAGATCAGCTCGCAATTGCGCATCATCCGCCCGGTGGCGTGGAACAAGACCGAAATCATCAGCCAGTGCCTGGGGGTCAAGAACGAGTCGGACGCCGACCGCGAAAACCGCATTCGCCAGTTCGAGGATTTCTTCAACGTCTCGGGCCTGGGTACACCGGATGACCTGGTGGAGTTCCGTGAAGCCCAGCGGGGTTTCCAGGCGCGCCTGGAGCGCTGGAGCGACATCTCCCGCGGCAGTCACCGCTGGACCAGCGGCGCCACGCCCAACAGCGAATCGATCGGCATTGCCCCGGCCATGACCGGCACCGAATTCACCCACGAAGGGCTTTACGTCAACCAGCACAGCAACTGGCAGAAATTCCTGCTCGATGGGCTGGACGCCAAATCCCTGAAACTCCGTGAGGTGCAATGATGAATGCGCAGTTGCAGTACCAGATCGAACAGTTTTTCTATCGCAAATCCGAACTGTGCGACGCCCAGGACTGGGATGCCTATGTCCAGCTGTTCGCCGAACACAGCGAGTTCCATTTGCCGCAATGGGACTCCGAACACGTCTACACCCGCGACCCCAAGCGCGAAATGTCGCTGATCTATTACCCCAACCGTTCAGGCCTGGAGGACCGCGTGTTCCGCCTGCGCACCGGCAAGTCCGCGTCCTCGACGCCGATGCCGCGCACCCTGCATCAGATCAGCAATGTGCGGATCGGCGAGCTTGCAAACGGCGAGCTGGAGGTGCGCCTGAACTGGCACACGCTGTACTACCGCCTGGCGACATCCGAGCAGTTTTATGGCCATGCGACCTATCACCTCAAGCCCCTTGCCGATAGCTGGCTGATCACCCGCAAGCACGTGTTGCTGCTCAACGACACCATCAACTCGGTACTCGATTTCTACCACCTCTGAATCCAAGGAGACCGGGCATGAACCATAAGGTCGCGTTCAGCTTTGCCGACGGCAAAACGCTGTTCTTTCCCGTACAAGCCAACGAAATCCTGCTCGATGCAGCCCTGCGCAATGGCATCAACATTCCCCTGGATTGCCGTGAAGGCGTCTGTGGAACCTGCCAGGGACGTTGCGAGTCAGGCGATTACAGCCAGGACTATGTGGATGAGGAAGCCCTCTCCAGCCAGGACCTGCAACAACGCAAAATGCTCACCTGCCAGACACGGGTCCAATCCGACGCGGCGTTCTATTTCGACTTCGCTTCCAGCCTGTGCAACGCCGCCGGCCCGGATCAATTCACGGCAACGGTCACCGACGTCAAACAGGTGTCGGCCAGCACGGCGATCCTGCATCTGAACCTGGGCAAGGTGGGACCATCGCTGGATTACCTGCCCGGACAGTACGCCCGGTTGCTGATTCCGGGGACCGGGAACAAGCGTTCCTACTCGTTCGCCAATCGGCCGAGCGTCAGTAATGAACTGCAGTTTCTGATTCGCCTGCTTCCCGATGGGGTGATGAGCAACTACATCCGCGAACGTTGCCGGGTGGGCGACGAAATTGCCCTGGAGGCACCGCTGGGGGCTTTTTATCTGCGACACATCGCCAGGCCGCTGGTCCTGGTGGCCGGTGGCACCGGTCTTTCGGCGTTGCTGGGCATGCTCGACGAACTCGCCGAGCGCGGCTGCGAACAGCCCGTGCACTTGTACTACGGTGTGCGCGATGCGGCCGACCTGTGCGAACAGGCGCGTATCAACGCGTATGAACAACGCATCCCGGGGTTTCGCTACACCGAGGTGGTCAGCGATCCGTCGCCTCACTGGACCGGCAAGCGCGGCTATATCGCCGAACACTTCGACGTCGCCGAACTGCGCGATGGCCAGGTCGACATGTATGTCTGCGGGCCGCCGCCGATGGTGGAGTCGATCAAGACCTGGCTGCAGGCGCAGGCACTGGACAGCGTGCATCTGTACTACGAGAAATTTACCGAGAGTAATGCCTGACACCGCCCACCCGAAGGGGGCGCCAGAGTGGCGTCCCCTTCAGATCTGTTGAATGGGTTACACAGGTTGTGAGGTACGCAGCGGCCGTAAAATCGCCCTGACCGGACTGGCGTCCAGATGAGCGAACCGCAGCGGCAAGGCGATCAACTCATAATCCCCTTCCGGGACCTCATCCAGCACGATGCCTTCAAGAATCGCCATGTGATGGCGGGCCACGGCGCCGTGGGAATCCATGGTTTTGGATTGCTGCGGGTCCAGTGACGGCGTATCGATGCCGATCAAGCGCACGCCAAGGCTCGCCAGCAGTTCGATGGTTTCCTTGGCAACCGCCGTGAAATTCGAATCCCAGGTCATCAGCGGTGCTTGTCGATAGGTTCGCAACAATACCCGCTCAGGCACATCGTGCAAACGCCCATCCAGTTGCCCCGGCTGCACCAGCTCGCCGCTGTCCAGACAATGCAAAACGCGGCAAGGCCCGATATAGACGTCCAACCCGACCTCGCCAATCGCCGCGCCATCGGCGCTGTAATGCAACGGCGCGTCGACGTGGGCACCGGTATGGGGCGACAGGGTGATGCGTCCGACATTCACCGGACACTCGGGGCCGTAGGTCCAGACACGCTCCTCTCGAAAAGGCGTGTCACCCGGCCAGGTCGGTGTTTCGCTACTCAAGGGTGGACTGATGTCCCACAACGTTGTGTTTTTTGTCATTGCAATGCTCACCGTGGTTTCCGGGTGAAATGATACAAGTGGCAGACGTGAAGATTCGTGCAAAAAACCCAGGCAGCCCGGCGGTCTTTCGCACAATCCACCAAGGATGAGCGGGATGGCGGCAGGAAATTTCAACACCTGTCGCTTGTGGGTGATTGCACAGACAGCGTAAAACCTCTGTCAGCGATAATGCTGGCTTAATTCCGGCACGGTGATATCCCCTGAATCAACGCCTTCGGCAGGCTGAGAGAACATTCATCCAATTGTAAGAGCCCATTTCAGCCTCTAAACTCCAGCCCATGAAACGCTACCTGCGGTTTTGCCTCATTTTCGTGATTAGCCTGGCGCTTCCCCTCAGCGGGATGGCGGGTGTTCAGGCGCCCACAGAACCGTGCCCGATGAAGACGATGGGCATGGCGATGATGGATGACATGGGAATGGACTGCTGCAACGACATGAAAAGCCCGACAGAGCATGGCAAACCCTGCAAGCCGGGCCAGGAATGCAAGACAGGCGGCATGCTGCAAGTCTCTATCCTCAAGCCCCCTGTCACCGTGTTCAGCCCCGTAGTGGTTTCCTTCTTCAGTGATTCCCTGCCTGTACAAACCCCGTCCGGGGTATGGCGACCGCCTCGCGTTTGATTCCTGTCCAACATTGAGCCTCATTCCGCATTAGCGGGATGGACTGGCTGCGCGCCTGTCTTTTTGACGCGTGCAGTGGATGATCACAGGAATCGCAAACATGAACACCAAGTGCTATTGCACAGGTTGGTCCCTCGTGGCCGGTCTTGCGGCAAGCGTACTGGCATTGCCGGGCTTCGCTGCCGCATTGACACTCGATGAAGCGTTGCGACTGGCCGAAAACAATGCGCCGTCGCTGACTGCACAAGATGCAAAGATTCAGGCTGCCAGCAGTGCGGCTATCCCAGCGGGTGAATTACCTGACCCCAAGTTGCTGGCAGGTGTGCAGAACTACCCCATCGGCGGCCCGGATCGCTGGAGCATCAACGACGACTTCATGACCATGCAAATGGTCGGGGTCAGGCAAGAGATGCCCAACAGCGACAAGCGCAAAGCGCGCATTGAGGTCGCCGATGCGGCCGTTGATCGCGCTGCGGCAGAGCGTCGAGTCGAACGCCTGAAGGTACGCCAGTCCACGGCGTTGGCCTGGATCAGCAGCTACTCGGTCGAGCGAAAAGATGCGCTGTTGCGGGACTTCTACAAAGAAAACCGTCTGCTGACCGATACCGTCCGGGCCCGGATTGCCGGTGGCCGCGCTCAACCCGCCGATGCGGTGACGCCCAAGCAAGAAGCGGCTCGACTGGCGGAGCAACAGGACGATCTGGTTCTCCAAAGAGCGCAGGCCCGAGCGGCCCTCAAACGCTGGATAGGCTCCGCCGCCAACGACAAGCCTGTGGGCAGCTTGCCGCAGTGGCCTGTCGATTCCTCAAGCTACGCCCATAAACTGCAACACCACCCAGAGTTGGCCGCGTTTGCGCCAATGACCCGCGAAGCGCAAGCCAAGGTTCGTGAAGCCGAGTCGGAGAAAAAGTCAGACTGGAGTTGGGAGCTTGACTATCAACATCGCGATCGCCAGTTCGGCGACATGGTCAGTGTGCAATTGTCCTGGGACTTGCCGCTGTTTCCTGACGCCCGGCAAAACCCCAAAATCGCAGCCAAACAGGCTGAACTCAGCCAGCTTGAGGCTGAGCGCGAAGCCCTGTCACGCGAGCACACTCAACAACTGGAAAACGAACTGGCTGACTATGAACGCCTGAATCGTGCAGTAAGCCGGAACCAGGAAAGCCTGCTGCCGCTGGCCAAGGAAAAGGTCGAACTCAGCATGGCCAGCTACCGTGCCGGCAAAGGCGATTTAAACGCCGTTGTTACCGCCCGACGTGAACTCATCGAAGCCCGACTCAAACAGATCGACGTGGAAGAACAGCGAGCGCTGAGCAGTGCGCGTCTGTTTTTTGCTTATGGGGAGTCCAGCCAATGAACCTTGAAAAATGGAACGGGGCATTGCTGGCAGGTATCTCGCTGGCATTGGGTGTTGCCGGCGGCTACTGGTTCGCTCACCAGCGCTTGAGCGCGGTACCTGTTGCGACCCAGGAGCAGAAACTCAATTCGCCGGACGAACGCAAGGCTCTGTATTGGTACGACCCCATGTACCCGCAGCAAAAGTTCGATAAACCGGGTAAGTCACCCTTCATGGACATGCAACTGGTCCCCCAGTACCCCAGCGACACAGGGGACCGTGCGAGCGTCAGTATCGATCCGGGTCTGACCCAGAATCTCGGTCTGCGATTTGCGACCGTCACTCGCGGAATCTTTGATTCCAGCCTCGACGTGACAGGTGTCCTGGCGTTCAACGAACGTGATGTCGCTGTGATTCAGGCACGCACCCCTGGCTTTGTGGAGCGGGTCTTTGCCCATGCACCCGGTGATGTGCTCAAAGCCAACGCGGCATTGGCGGATATCCTGGTGCCGGAGTGGGCGGCCGCCCAGACAGAGTTTCTTGCCCTCAAGCGCAACGGTGATGCCGACCTGCTGGCTGCGGCCCGCCAGCGACTGAGGCTCACAGGGATGCCGGTTGCGCTGATCGCCCAGGTAGAGCGCAGTGGCAAAGTCCAGCCGAACCTGACCCTCACCAGCCCCATTAGCGGTGTGCTGCAAGAATTGAACGTGCGTGCGGGTATGACCGTGGCGGCTGGCGAGACTCTGGCACGCGTCAATGGCTTGAGCAGTGTCTGGCTCGCCGTGGCCGTTCCAGAATCGGATGCGGGAGCTATCACCGTGGGCCAGGCAGTCGAGGCGCGCTTGCCAGCCTTTCCAGGGGCAACGCTCAGTGGCAAGGTCAGCGCGATTTTGCCCGAGACCAATCCGGACAGCCGCACCCTTCGCGTGCGGGTGGAACTGCCCAATCCGGACGGGCGCCTGAGACCCGGTTTGACGGCACAGGTCCGCCTGAATCGTGCAACTGAGCAAAGTGTGTTGTGGGTGCCGAGCGAAGCGGTGATTCGCACTGGTCGACGTGCCCTGGTGATGCTCGCCGAAGACGCCGGCCGCTATCGTCCGGTGGAGGTGCAACCCGGGCAGGAAAGCGATGGCAAGACGGCGATTTTGAAAGGCCTGGAAGAAGGCCGGAAGGTGGTGACCTCTGGCCAGTTCCTCCTCGATTCCGAGGCCAGTCTCAAGGGCATTGTTGCGACCTCGCAGGAAGAGTCACCACCCAGTGTTGCAGCAGCCGGCTTGCATGAGGCGGATGGGCAGATCGTCGAGATCAACGACAAAGACGTCACGCTCGCCCACGGTCCCTTCAAGACGCTGGGCATGCCTGGCATGACGATGACGTTCCCTCTCGCCAGTCCGGCACTGATGCAGGGCCTCAAGGCGGGTGACAGGGTTCGGGTCGCAGTGAGCCAGACCGACGACGGCTTGCGTGTCGAGCGCCTGGATAAATCGGGGAACCAGCCATGATTGCTGCCCTCATTCGTTGGTCAGTGGCCAACCGGTTCCTGGTGCTACTGGCGACGTTGTTCGTCACGGCTTGGGGTATCTGGTCGGTACAGAGCACGCCCATTGATGCACTGCCAGATCTCTCGGATGTCCAGGTGATCATCCGCACCCCTTATGCAGGACAAGCGCCGCAGATTGTCGAGAACCAGGTGACCTATCCGTTGGCCACCACCATGCTCTCGGTGCCGGGTGCCAGGACCGTGCGTGGTTATTCCTTCTTCGGCGACAGCTTCGTCTACGTGCTGTTCGAAGACGGCACGGACTTGTATTGGGCTCGCTCGCGGGTGTTGGAGTACCTGAGCCAGGTACAAAGCCGGTTGCCGACAAGCGCCAGGCCTGCGTTGGGGCCGGATGCGACGGGAGTGGGCTGGATCTATCAATACGCACTGGTGGATCGCGGTGGTGGACACGACCTGGCGCAACTGCGCGCGCTTCAGGACTGGTTCCTCAAGTTCGAACTCAAGACGCTGCCCAACGTCGCAGAGGTGGCGACGGTCGGCGGGATGGTCAAGCAGTACCAGGTGCAGCTTGATCCCCTGAAACTGGCCAGCCTCGGTATCACTCAGGCTGACGTGACCGACGCTATTGGCAAAGCCAATCAGGAAACCGGAGGCGCGGTGCTGGAGATGGCGGAGACCGAGTTCATCGTGCGGGCTTCCGGTTACCTGAAGACGCTCAATGACTTTCGGGCAATCCCGCTCAAGTTGGGTGCCGGTGGTGTGCCGGTGACCCTTGGCGATGTCGCCACGATTCAGTCGGGACCGGAAATGCGGCGTGGCATTACTGAACTCGACGGCGAAGGCGAAACCGTCGGCGGTGTGGTGATTTTGCGCAGCGGCAAGAATGCTCGCGAGACCATTGCAGCGGTCAAGACCAAACTCGACGAGCTGAAAAGCAGTTTGCCGGCCGGGGTCGAAATCGTCACCACCTACGACCGCAGCAAGTTGATCGACCGCGCGGTGGAAAACCTCAGCCACAAACTGATCGAAGAATTCATCGTCGTCGCGTTGGTCTGCGGGATCTTTCTCTGGCATCTGCGCTCATCGCTGGTGGCGATTATTTCACTGCCGGTGGGGGTGCTTGTTGCCTTCATCGTCATGCGCTACCAAGGCATCAACGCCAACATCATGTCATTGGGCGGAATCGCCATCGCCATCGGCGCCATGGTCGATGCCGCCGTGGTGATGATCGAGAACGCCCACAAGAAAATTGAGGCCTGGCACGTGGCGAATCCAGGGGAAGAACTGAAGGGCGAGCGTCATTGGCATGTCATGACCGAAGCAGCGGCAGAAGTAGGACCGGCGCTATTCTTCTGTTTGCTGATCATCACCCTGTCGTTCATTCCTGTGTTCACGCTGGAAGCTCAGGAAGGACGGCTGTTCGGCCCTTTGGCTTTCACCAAGACCTACGCCATGGCCGCAGCGGCAGGATTGTCAGTGACCTTGGTGCCAGTGCTGATGGGCTACTGGATTCGCGGGCGAATCCCCAGTGAGCAACAGAACCCGTTGAACCGGTGGTTGATCCGGATCTATCAGCCGGCCCTGGACGCGGTCTTGCGTCGACCCAGGATCACGCTGCTGGTGGCGCTGCTGGTTTTTGTCAGCGCGCTATGGCCAATGTCTCGCCTGGGTGGCGAGTTTCTCCCCGCGCTGGACGAGGGCGACCTGCTCTATATGCCATCGGCCCTGCCGGGATTGTCGGCGCAGAAAGCGGCGCAACTGCTGCAACAGATCGACCGTTTGATCAAGACCGTTCCAGAGGTCGAACACGTCTTAGGTAAAGCCGGTCGTGCCGAAACCGCCACCGACCCGGCACCGCTGGAAATGTTTGAAACCACCATCCAGTTCAAGCCACACGAGCAATGGCGTCCAGGCATGACTCAGGAAAAGCTGGTGGAAGAACTGGATCGCGTGGTGCGCGTTCCCGGCTTGACCAACATCTGGATACCGCCGATTCGCAACCGTATCGACATGCTGGCGACGGGTATAAAGAGCCCGATCGGCGTGAAGGTTGCCGGCACCAATCTGGCGCAAATCGATGCGGTCACCCAGGCGGTCGAGCGAGTGGCCAAGGACGTGCCCGGTGTCAGTTCGGCCCTGGCCGAACGACTGACCGGTGGCCGCTATATCGATGTGGATATCGACCGCAAGGCCGCTGCTCGTTACGGGCTGAACATCGCCGATGTGCAGTCCATCGTGGCCGGTGCCATCGGTGGTGAAAACGTCGGCGAGACCATTGAAGGCCTCGCACGTTTCCCGATCAACGTACGTTACCCACGGGAGTGGCGCGACTCGCTCGGTGCCCTGGAGCAATTGCCGATCTACACCCCTCTGGGTAGCCAGATCACCCTTGGCACGGTAGCGAAGATCAAGGTCAGCGATGGCCCACCGATGCTCAAGAGCGAGAACGCACGGCCTTCAGGCTGGGTGTATATCGATGTGCGCGGGCGAGATATTGCCTCGGTGGTCGCTGATCTGCGTCGGGTCGTCAATCAGCAGGTCAAGTTGCAGCCCGGCATGAGCCTCAGTTACTCAGGACAGTTCGAGTTTCTCGAAAGGGCCAACGCACGGCTCAAACTGGTGGTGCCTGCCACGCTGCTGATCATCTTCGTGTTGCTCTACCTGACTTTTGCCCGATTCGATGAGGCCCTGCTGATCATGGCCACGCTGCCATTCGCACTGACTGGGGGGGCATGGTTTCTCTATCTGTTGGGCTTCAACCTGTCGGTCGCCACCGGGGTCGGTTTTATCGCCTTGGCCGGTGTTTCTGCCGAGTTTGGCGTGATCATGCTGCTCTATCTGAAAAATGCCTGGGCCGAACGTGTAGACCTTGGCGACAGCACTGAATGCGGGCTGGTTGCCGCGATTCGTGAAGGTGCTGTGCAGCGTGTTCGACCCAAGGCCATGACGGTGGCCGTCATCATTGCCGGCCTGCTGCCCATTCTGTTGGGCAGCGGAACCGGTAGTGAGGTGATGAGCCGTATCGCCGCGCCCATGGTCGGCGGCATGGTCACGGCACCCTTGCTGTCCCTGTTCGTCATTCCGGCAGCGTATCGCCTGATGCGTCGCCGTCACCTCCAAGTTGCCCCCCCTCAAGGAAAACCCGTATGAAACTGACCCTGATTGCAGCTGCCAGCACCGTAGTTACGCTGTCGTTTTCTGCCCTGGCAGAGGACATGCCGGGCATGAAAATGGACGGTATGGGGGGCATGCAGATGCAGCAAGAAACAAAACAGTCCCCCGTCGCCACTGCCGAGGGAACGATCAAGGCTATCGATACTACGAAGAATACGGTGACCATCGCTCACGGCGCGGTTCCAGCCGTGCAATGGCCACCGATGACCATGGCCTTTTCCGTAACGAAAGATCAGCTGACAGGACTGACAGCGGGAGATCGCGTGACGTTCTCCTTTCGGCTGGATGGCAACAAAGCCACGATTGTGTCCATTAAACAGTAATTACCGGTGGTGGAAGTGTCCGGCACGTTTTGTCGTGCCGGACTAACCCATTAAATCCGCTGGTTCAGGAAAAACGGAGGATTCGGGGTTTTGTGAACGGCTGGCATTTGCTTACCCGTCCAGTTCCGTCTCCTCTTGCGTCATCCTCGTCAGTGTTTCAGACCTGCGACAGATTTCGAAAAAAAAGCCGCAAGCCCCGCGATTCTTCAGGGCTTGCGACTCATTGCCGATACGTCCTTCAAACCTCCGGGACGTCATCGGCGGGTAGGCCTGCCGTGTTCATTGCCGAACGTGCGGGCCTAGTTCTCTATCTCAACCGTATCGAAATCCGGCGCGTCAGGTGCGTCAGGTGCGTCTGGGGCATCTGGTGCATCCGGGGCGTCAGCCACATCCTCTCTGGCCGCCCGCGCCTTGGCTTTGGCTGCGTCTCTGGTTGCATCCGCAGCAGCTCGTGCTGCATCCCTGGCAGCATCTGCGTCGGCCTTGGCGGCGTCCCTGGCTGCATCCGCAGCGGCCCGGGCAGCGTCTCTGGCTGCATCTGCCTCTGCGCGCGGTACGCCAGCAGCTCTTGCGGCATCCCGGGCTGCATCCGCCTCAGCTCTGGCGGCGTCCCGGGCTGCATCTGCAGCGGCTCTTGCCGCATCCCGGGCTGCATCTGCATCAGCCTTGGCTGCGTCTCTGGCTACATCAGCGTCATTTCTGGCAACGCCCCTGTCTTCCGCGGCTTCCCTGGCAGCATCAGCAGCGTCTTCTGCAGCTTCCCTTGCAGCGTCATCGGCATCCTCTGCGGCTTCCCTGGCTGCATCTGCAGCGTTATCCGCGTCGTTGTCATCGTCGTTGTCACGCGCGTCGTTGTCTTTCGCTTTGCCTGGGCCTCTATTCCCGGCCATGGCACCATTGTCATCGTCGTTGTCACGCGCATTGCCCGGGCCTCTGTTCCCGGCCATACCACCATGGTCAGCATCGCCGCGACCGTCACCGCCATGACCTGATGCGCCATGACCGCCACCGCCGTCACCACCATGACCACCGCCTCCGGAGCCTCCACTGCCGGAGCCACCACCGCCTCCGTTGCCGCCACCACCGTGGCCGCCTCCGCCACCGCCGTCACCACCGTGACCACCGCCTCCGGAACCGCCGCCACCACCGTGACCACCACCTCCGGAGCCACCGCCACCACCGTGACCACCGCCTCCGGAGCCTCCGGAGCCGCCGCCACCGCCACCGCCGTGACCGCCACCGCCTCCGCCGCTTCCACCACCACCGCCGCTGCCGCCATCTTTGGCGTACACGCTGGAGAAACTACCGATGTAATCGGGCACCAGAACAGTCGATGCCGACAGAACCCCGCCTATTGCCAGAGCCAACAAACATTTCTTGAGCAACATGATGCACCTCCGCTTGGAGTTGCGTCGTCACCTCCCTATCGAACGCAATGTCCAGTGAATTCCCGGCCGCCCATTGGAGCGGCCAGCCAACCGGCACGGCCATAAATCTGCAGCATTAACGAGCCACTGCGGTACCCGTACGATCCCTCAGAGCCAGCTGGCATCGTAGCGTGGGAAATATTCCCACACCACTTAGATTAGTCCTGTCAGCCCAAGTGTCAACGACCGGATATCAGTTCCGTGGCACGCGTTGAGCAATCCGCCAAAAGCAGACAGAGGACGCGGCAATCGCAAATGACTGGCTATGCTTGGTTTGTTGCCTGGCTCTCCTGGCAACATCGAGGAAGGAGACGTTTGAGATGCAACTCATCACGTTGAAAATCGAAAAGCCGGATGTGACGAACTTCATTCTGGGTCAGACGCACTTCATCAAGTCCGTCGAGGATATCCACGAAGCGCTGGTCAATACGGTGCCCGGCATCCAGTTTGGCGTGGCCTTTTGTGAAGCCTCTGGCCAATGCCTGGTGCGATGGTCTGGCACCGATAGTTCAATGATTGAACTTGCACAGAAAAATGCGAAAGCCATCGCCGCGGGCCATAGTTTCATCATTTTCCTGGGCGACGGTTTCTATCCGCTGAACGTGTTGAACACCATCAAAATGGTTCCAGAGGTATGCCGTATCTTTTGTGCAACAGCCAATCCGACCGAAGTGATTCTCGCCGAGACGCAGCAAGGGCGTGCGATCCTGGGCGTAGTGGATGGCTTTTGTGCCAATGACATCGAAGGCGATGAAGACATTCTGTGGCGCAAGAACTTGTTGCGCCAGATTGGCTACAAACTGTGAGTTGCAGGGTGTGCCCCCCAAGCACGCTCGACCGATGCATGATACGCGGCGCGTGACGCCCTGTTTGGGGCGCAACTGCACGTGCTGGCACGCCCCATGACGTAACAAATTACCTGAATGCCTTGCGCGAGAGCAGTTCACACCGTCCCGAGACGCTGGCCTGATCAGCCTCCGGATGTAACTAATCAAGTCAAAATGTTTACCTGCAGAGCAGATCCTTATACGATGAACTCCGCTTCTACTGCTCTCCGTCGGGCCTGAGCAAGCCTTGGTTATTATGCATGACAAAGCGACTTAACAAATTGTGCTCTATGATCACGCAAGATTTTGCGCGAAAAAACAAGCAAGTACTGTATAGAAGTTCAATCATTCATATAACCAAATAAAATAACATAGAGCACCTGAACGATGAACAACCCTGATTTACTGGCCGAAAGCTCCAAAGCCTTCAGCATAGTTATAGTAAATTACAAAACACCAGAAATTACCAAGATATGCCTGGACTTATTGCACCAGCATTTTGGCAACAACAGCGTCCCGGTATGGGTGGTTGACAACTATTCCGCCGATGAGAGCACTGAGTACCTACGAACTCTTGACTGGATCAATCTGATCGAGCGCTCTATTTCTGAACCAGAAGCGGGCCATATTGCCCATGGCAAGGCACTTGACCTGGTTCTGGAGCGAATTGACACCGATTATTTATTCCTGATGCACACCGATACATTTGTTTTCGACAAGAATGTTTTTCCGATGATGCTGAATAAATGCTTGAAAAACCCGAAGGTCGCGGCCGTCGGTTGTGTCGAGCAAATTAACCGCGGCACCATGAGAACTGCCTGGCGTTTTAGCTCACGACTGTTCAAGCACCACTTCAGACGCCTGAAAATCTCCATGGGATTGCGTTCCAGAGAACCAAAGCCGTACAAAGAAGTCTACTTGAAAAGTTTCTGCACCTTGTGGAACTGCAAACTTGTCAAACAGCACAACATGCACTTTTCGATGGATGATCGCGTGCCAGGCTATACCCTCCAGGACCGCATGACCGAGCTTGGTTATATCGTTGAAATGTTATCGCCGCGTAAAATCTTCAGTTATCTGGACCACATTCAATCCGGCACTGTTGCAGCGGTTGGCGGTTATGGTGAAACTCATAGGCGAACCAAAATGTACAACAACATCCTTAAGCGTCTGAACAAGGACGACAGGACAAATTGAGCGGCGAATAGACGCAACGAGCAGGGCGTTCAACCCTGCGTGAAGTCACCCATACGTTTTTATATCAGGTCATTGGAGCGGTAATGGCACCCATCACTCAAGCACTACCTATCACCCTGTCCCCGGAGCTTGATTTCGACCAGAATGCCGCCAGCGCCTTTGGTGCTTCGTTGACCGGTAGCTATGTTCAGGCTGCGCCATTTCCGCACATAGTGATCGACAACTTCTTGCACGAAGACCTGATTGCGAGCATCTGCTCGCACTTCCCGGTCGAGCCAACCAACAATGAAATGCTCTACGAGCGCGGCTATAAAGGTCAACGGAAACGTCAAATCAGTCCCAACGAATGCGACCCCTATTTGAAGACTGTTTTCAACGCCTTTAACTCGGCCCCCATGTTGCAGTTTCTTGAAAAGCTCACAGGCATCGAAGGTTTGATACCCGACCCCTACTTTACCGGTGGCGGCCTGCATGAAACGAAAAGCGGTGGTTTCCTGGGGGTGCACTCGGACTTCCGGCTCAACAAAAAACTTAATGTTGAGCGCAGACTGAATATCATCATTTATCTGAATGAAGACTGGCAAGAGGAATACGGCGGCAACCTGGAACTTTGGGATGTCGGCATGAAGACCTGCCTTAAAAAAGTCCTGCCCATTTACAATCGCTGTGTCATTTTCAACACAGACAAGGACAGCAATCATGGGCACCCGGAACCTTTAACGACTCCGGAACACATCACCCGCAGGTCTATCGCGCTTTATTACTACACCGCGGGAACCATGGCGATCGATCCGGCACAAAGAAACAAAACCCACTACAAACCAAGGCCCAAGGATCGTTTGAGCCTGAAGTACTACATCAACAAGTTGATCAAGAAGAAAAACTGAACTGCAAAACGCCCGGGAGCGAGGCAAGGGCCAGGAATCAGAATGCGTGGCTAAGCAACAGTCCGGTCTCGCCATCCGGGCTGGCGTCGGAAAAGCCCTTGACGGCATACAACTGAAGCTTCCACTCCTGATTGAGCTTGTGCGTGAGGAAGAGCGTGAGTTCCTTGATCTCGTCGCCCGTGGAAACGACCTTCTGCCGCCAGTCGTAGGACACGCCCGCCGTGGTGCGCGTGAACACGGGCATGGCAAGGCCCAGGCCGGCGAATATCGGGTTGTCGAAGTCTGAGCCCGACGGGTCGCCGAACTTTTTCCAGCCCAGGGTCGCGAACCCGGTCACACGACCGAAGGCTTTGGCGACGTCGACCTGGGCGGAATAGTCGGTTTTTCCGGTGCCCAGGCACTCGTCTTCGTCGGCGGTGGGCAACTTGACCTTGCCGATCAGGTCCACGAACAGCCCGCCAACGCTGCCGTCCAGCACGGCATAGTCGGCACCGGCAACGGTGTCGCCCAAACCGCTTTCCACCTTGCCGCAACCGCCAGGCAGCGGCTCGCCGTCAGGGCCTACCGAAGGATTGGTGATGCGTAGCCAGGGCACGGTGAGCTTGTAGGTCATGGGACCGGTTTCGTATCTGCCCACCAGAGGGACGTACCAGGTTTCGGACATAGTACCGGTGCCATAGTCGCCTCGCGAGTAGTCGGTTCCGATCGAGGTCGTGAAGGTATCGGCCAAGACCGGCGAGGCCAGGCTGGCAAGCCAACCGACGAGCAGGATGTGCCTGGGGTCCATGTTCACCTCGTGTCCGGCGTCATCGAAGTTCACACGCATGTTTTGTTGCGTGACTTACCCCAGCCTAGTTACTTATGACGAAAGTGCATCATGTCTGCACTCTTTAACCCGACCTGCCGGAGTGATCGATTTTTTCAACTGGTTCAACCTTCTCGACTTTTTCCGGCCGATCAACTTTTTCGACCTTCTCGACCTTTTCCGGCCGATCAACCTTCTCTACCTTCTCTACCTTCTCTGGCCGATCAACCTTCTCGACTTTCTCCGGACGTTCTACCTTCTCTACCCTCTCCACTTTTTCGAATTTGCCGGATTGATCGACCTTCTCGACTCGCTCTGACTTGCCAGACTTGTCCACGTCAACGCGTTCTATCTTGTCGCCACCGCCATGGCTGTCACTGCCCCCGTGGCGAGTATCGTCGATGACACTGCCTGCGCTCTCGGAGCGGCCGCTCCTGTCACTGCCGGAGTTCCCCGAATCCCCCGAGCTGCCTGAATTGCCGGAGTTTCCGGAGCCGCTCGAGTCACTCGAGTTGCCCGAGCCACTTGAGTCGTCGGTGCCTTGCTCGCTGGTGCCGAGTCCTCCGTGCCGGTTGCTGGCTGGCGAATCGGAGCGCTCGCGGGGCAATTCGATACGCGTTGCCTGCACCTCCCATGCGCCCGTGAACACGCCGTTTATCCGCACGCGTCGATCCAGCGCCAGCTCCGAAGCCTGCACACCGACAAACACGGTGTCGCCCGCCAGGGTCACATTGAAGCCGCCCACCACCAAATGGCGGTCCTGCCGGCTCTGTACCAGGCCCTCGATCACTGCATTGTGTGCCCGGCCAATGAAAGGCAGGCTCGGGTCGGGACGGCTTTGGCTCACGTCCAGTTCGCGACCGGACCAGTGGCCGCGCACCAGCATTTCCCGCGCCGGGCCAGAGTGGTTGCGCAGTTTGATTCCCTGGAGATAACCGCTGCGATCCACCGGGCCGATGGCACTGGCCTCCTTGAGGCCGGGCGCCCGGTCGATGCGGCTGGCCACCACTTCGCCGCGAGCATCGCGCAGCCCACTGACCCGAACGGGATCGCCCGGGCGCAGGTCGGCAGCGACCTGGGCACCCTTGGCCAGGCGTACCGGTTGCCCCATGACGCGCATCGGCATGGAATCGCGCGGCAGGGCTGTCAAAGGACCTTCGTAGGCGTGCAGGATAGAAATGCGTCCGGCCTCCAGACCGCGCCGGGAGTTGAATGCTTGCACGGCAACCACTTGGCCTATCGCCAGGCGGGTACTGGAGGTGGCAATGCCATTCTCGCTGACAGGAACGTTTTTGTTGAAGTGCACTTCCACGCCATTGACGCAGATCGAGGCGAACCCGGTGATGGTGCCGACAATGCCGGTACCTCCAATCCCACCGTTATCGTTGCTGATACCCGTACCACCCACGCCGCCTGCAACGGCCCCGGTGCCGCCAATGCCGCCAGGGCGCTTTTTCAACGGTGCGCCGGTACCCCCGACTCCACCGTTGTCGGTGTCAATGCCGGTACCGCCCATGCCGCCAGGTGCTGCGCCCGTGCCGCCGGTGCCTCCCGGTGCCTGGATGACCGGCACTTCGCTGGTGCCCGCGTCATTCTGGCTGACACAGGCCGGGGCGGCTTGCAACACAATCGGAAGCACGAGGCCCAGAACGAGGGCGATTGCACGAATCAGGCGCAGTTTGACGGTCATGATTCAGGAGCTTTTGGCGAATTGGGATCGGAAGCCTCAGTGTAGAAGTACAGGCCGACCGTGATGCGCTGGCGCGGTTCGAGGCTGGGCAGGTCCCGGAACTCCAGTTCGGCGGCGAGTCGGTTGAAGCTCAACAGGGCCTGCATTCCCTCGCTGGCCACGGCCTCGCGCAACGCCTCGACGCTCATCGGGGCCAGTGCGTCATAGTGGACACTGCGTTCAAAAAAGGCCGGGCCTTCGCTGCTCAGGTTGTGTACAGCAGCGCAGGCATGATCATGCAGATTATGCCCCAAGTAAGCCGCTTTCTCATCGAAACCCTTTTGTGGCACGAAGGCCTGGGCTTCAAGGTGCACGCACTCTTTTTCGTCGAGGCGCACGATCCCCAGGCGCAGCCACTCGTCCAACACCACCCGCGCCCTGATATCGGTACTGACTTTCGCCACCAGGGCGTCAAAGGAGCGGTCTCCACCGACACTGGCCAATCGAGGCAGTGGCTGTGGCTGGCCGGCGTCGTTGCAAAAGGGCGCACTGGCCCAGGCGTTGACCAGTTGCGCACCGAACGTGATGTTTTCCGGAAGCATGGAAGCAGCCGGGTCGCCTGTACTGCGCAAGCGCCGTACATCCTTGCGATGCACGCCGGTGAGCAGGCTGATGCGGCTGTCGCTCGGTGCCTTCTCGCCCAGGCGGAACTCACGGTCCGCCACTTCGACGAAAACCTCCTTGAGCAGGTCGGCAAACACCAGGTAGGTGACGCCTTTGCGCAGCATCAGGCGCACCAGCGGCCGCATGACATGTCGCAAGGCTTTGAGGAGCGAGGTGGGCAGCGTGGACGATTGCATTCAGCGAATTCCTGGATAGATAACCCCAGTATAGCCATGTGGGAAATAATCCCATGAAACCACGCGCGTATTTTTTGCCACGAATCATGCAAAACCGGCCCCCAGGGTTTTGCATGAGTCACAAAACGCCTCAGATCCGGCTATTGTCGTCGCCGGGCTCGCCGCCGACATGGACGCCGTGGTCATCACCCGGCTCGCCGCCGACGTGGACGCCGTGGTCATCACCCGGCTCGCCGCCAACGTGGACGCCGTGGTCATCGCCCGGCTCGCCGCCAACGTGGACGCCGTGGTCATCGCCCGGCTCGCCGCCGACGTGATTGCCGTGATCATCGCCCGCTTCAGCATGGGTACCACCGCGACCGGAGTTCGCGCCTCCAGAACCGGCATGGCCTGAATTCCCATGGTCGCTGCCGCTGTGACCACTGTTACCACCGTGACCACTGTTGCCGCCATTCCCGCTGTTACCGCCATGACCACCGCTGCCGCCACCGCCGTTTCCACCACCACCACCACCACCACCACCACCACCACCACCACCACCACCACCACCACCACCATCCTTGGCATAGGCACTGGAGTCATGGGAAATGGAATCTGGTACCAGAACGATGGAAGCCGAAAGGACACCGCCAATTGCCAGCGCCAGCAATCCTCTCTTGAAAAGCAGGTAATTGTTCATCGTGCATTCTCCTGGTGATTTACCGCGAGCAGTGTCAACGCCATACGCGTTGCAATCCGGGAGCGGCATGGAAGCAGACCGTCAAACCTGAAGCTTCTTCTGAATTCTCGTGCGTGGGATTTTTTCCCACACACAGAAGTTAGCCCTTTCTGGCTCAGGGTCAATCCGCGCAGGAGAAAGCCGACCGACGGCCAGGGGGACACAGATGGGGATGGAGGGGTTGCCCATGCGGGAGTGGCATGGGCGGTGGTACTTTGCGTTTTAAACCGGAGGTTTACAGGTGCGAAACACAGTTTGTTGATCGCTACCCCGGTACCGAGGTTTTTTGCGCACCGACACTGCCCGCCCTGCCGGCGACTGCCAGTGCCACGCAACAAGCCAGTAACGAGAATGCGGCGAATGCACCCATCACATGCAGGTAAGGCAACACGTGATTCCAGGCTCGAGCCACTCCCAGGAAAGCGGCGAACAGCCAACCGCTCATGGACAGCGCCCCCAACAGGGCGAGCCGCGAGCGGCCTGCACTGCGCAGTGCGACGAAGGGGGCCTTTTGCAGCAACGGGAAGCCGATTCGATGCAATAGTGCACCGTTGAGGCTCAGCAGCGCGACGACCGTCACCTTGGCCCAGAGCTTCTGATTGAGCAGATACGCATCGCCTTCATTGAGATACCCCTGAAGCACCAGCAACAGACCGCTTGCCCAAAGGGCCAACAGCGCGAGGCTGACAATCTTCTGGGTTTCATCGAGGTATTCAAGCCTCGCCTGATCGAGTATTTCCTTGCGCCAACTCCAAAGCTTGTGATCCGCCTGCAACACCCTCCCCAGGGCAATACACGTAGCGAGCAGATGACCGTATACGAGAAGCATTTTGAGCATTGCCTTGACCTTAATTATTGTTTTGGCGCGGCGTTCCCTGCTTCGCTGGATTGAAAACGAATGATACAAATTAGCAATTGCACTTTCAAGACAAATGCTCGCTAACATTCACCCGTACCGATCACCATACGACTTTCGTCGTATACGGACCGCGCGTTTTGTTGTCGATTTCACAGCGCCTGGTTCGACTACCTTTCAGGGAAGGGTCTCAAGGAATCGCAGACCTCCCCGTCTAAACACTCAAGCCAGGATCAATCAGGAGAAGAACATGCGCACACTGACCGTTGCCGCGTTCGTGAGTCTGGACGGCGTCATGCAGGCTCCCGGCGGGCCTGAAGAGGATTGCAGCGGCGGATTCCGCTTCGGTGGCTGGATCGTGCCCTATGCCGACAAAACCACCGGCCAGGCCGTACAGGAGCTGTTCTCGCAGCCATTCGAGTTGCTGCTGGGGCGTCGCACCTATGACATCTTCGCCGCTTATTGGCCGCACACTCAGGCCGATTCACCCCATCACACCATCGCTGACCTGTTCAACGCCGTCCCCAAGCATGTGGCCACCCATCGCGCCGACTCACTGGCCTGGCACAACAGTCATGCGCTGGAGGGCAACCTGGTCGACGCGATCAGCGCGCTCAAGCACCAGGACGGCCCTCATCTACTGACCCAAGGCAGCGGTGACCTGGTGCGGCAACTGCTTGCCGCCGGCCTGGTGGACGAATTGCGGCTGATGATTCATCCCATCCTGCTGGGACGCGGCAAGCGCCTGTTCGACGACAACGCACAAGCGTCAGCCTTCACCCTGATGAATTCGATCAGCTCACCCGGGGGTGTGCTGATCGCCCGTTACCTCCGCAGCGGCGAGGTGCGCACAGGATCATTCGAAGGCGTCAGACAGCGATAGCCAGCCTCTCTGTCGTCCAGGTGAAATTAAGCTTGGGCTAAGGTTGCTTCTTTAAACTTCGGCACTTTCGAGTCGTCGAGTATTTCGAAGATGGGCAGTGTCGATACAAACGCCAGGCCACCGTTCAGCATCGTTCTGGTTAATTACAAAACCCATGATTTGACCAGGATCTGCCTGGACCTTTTGCGTGAACCGGTACGAAAAGCCGGAATCCCGGTCTGGGTGGTCGATAACGGTTCGGCGGACGCCAGCGTCGAATATTTGCGCTCGCTCGACTGGATCAACCTGATCGAGCGCGATGCCCCCACCAAAGAACCGGGGCACATCGCCCATGGCAAAGCGCTGGACATGGCGCTGGCCAGGGTCAACACCGACTACCTGTTCCTGATGCACACCGACACGTTCGTCTTCAATTCAAACGTCTTTGCGATGATGATGGAGCACTGCACCAAGGATCAAAACGTCATCGCCGTCGGTTGCACGGAGCAACTCAACCGCGGACTGCCAAGGACCGCGTGGCGCTTCACTTCACGCCTGATCAAGCACCACTACCGACGCCTGAAGCAATCGCTGGGCCTGCGCTCAAAGGAGCCGAAACCCTACCGGGAAACCCACCTGAAAAGCTTTTGCACGCTATGGAATGGCAGGCTGATGAAGCAACAGGGTCTGTATTTTCAGATCGATGACCGTGTGCCCGGCTATGAGCTGCAAGACCGCGTGATCGGGCTTGGCTATAAAGTCGTGTTTCTCTCGCCTGGCAAAATCTTCAAGTACCTGGACCACGTCCAGTCCGGCACCGTCGCCGCTGCAGGCGGCTATGGCCGGGATCACCGGAGGACCAAAATGTACCAGGACATCCTCAAGCGCTTCAGTGCAACCAACTCCTCAATGTCTTGAATAAACCCGCTTCCACAAAAAAGCCCGCTGACGGTCGCCGGCTCAGCGGGCTTTTCGCATCAGGCTGAGACTGACTTACTGCTGCAGGATAAAAGTCGCCAGGCTTTTCAGGTCGTCCGGGCTCAACTGCGCGAAAGGCGGCATGGGCACGTCGCCCCACTTCCCGCTGCCACCTTGCTGGATGCTGACCATCAACCGGTCCATTGCCTGCGGGTCCTTGGCATATTTGACCGCCACATCGCGGTAGGCCGGGCCTACCACTTTGTGATCGATCCCGTGGCAGGACAGGCAGGCGTTGTTCTGCAGCAAGGCCCTGGCGTCGACTTTTGCCACAGTCACCACCGGGGGCTGGGCCACCGGGGCGTTCGAGGCAGCCTGAACATCGGCATCATTGGCCTTCGCACTGCCGTAGGTCACTGCCAGGTAAGCGCCGATAACACTCACATCCTGGTCGCTGATCGGAGCGCCGTACACGTGCTGCATCTTGCCCGCTTCGGCGGTCCACTGCGCCAGGCTCATGCCCGGCGGCTGGAAGTTGATGTAATCAGCCGAATGGCAGACGGAACACTTCTGCTGCGCCAAAGCGTAGCCAGGCATCGTGCTGGGCTTGAACACAGCCGTTTCAGGCGGCAGCGTGATCGATAGCGGCGCGGCGCCAGCCAGGGTCGCCAGGCAAACCTGAGCCGCGCACAGCAAGGCGGTCATGCATTTTACAAGTTTCATGCGACCCTCCTCAGGCGACGGTCACGTGGGTGGTTTCGACGACGTGGCGGCGGTAGCCAGCGGGGTTCCAGTCGGCTTGCAGCGGTTGAGTCTCGCCGGCACTGTTGCTGGCTCGCACCATCAACGGTGTAGCGCCCTTGCCGGTAAAGCTGATCGGCAGTGTCCACTCACGGAAGGAGTAACGGCCAAGGTCCAGCCCGAGCGTGGATTCACGCCAGGTTTTTCCCCCGTCGATCGACACCTCCACCTTGTTGACCCCAACGCCACCGTCGAACGCGATGCCCTTGAGCTGCACGCTTTTGTTCAACGGCAATACATCGCCGTGTTTAACGCTGGTGATGAAACTGCGTACCGGCAACCTGGAAATCGGCAGGGTTTTCGCCGCCGTGGTGCCGGGGGCAATGCACAAGCAATCGTTATCCGGAACCCGGTAACCCTTGGCCATGAAGAAACCGTCGTAGGTGTGGTCGACCACTTCGATCTCACTCAGGTGCTTGACCCAGTACGTGCCGAAATAGCCTGGCACCACCAGGCGAATCGGGTAACCGTTGAGAAAAGGCAGGTCGGTGCCATTCATCGACCACGCGATCATCGGCTCGCCGTCCATGGCATGGCTGATGTCCAGCGCCTTGATGAACTCCGGCGTGCTTGGCAATACCGGCTTATCAAGCCCTCTGAAAGTCACTTGCCGGGCCTCGGCTTTTACCCCCGCCTTTTCCAGCACAGCCTTGAGCGGTACCCCCACCCACCGGGCATTGCCCATTGAGCCATTGCCCAACTGAGCGCCGAACACCCGCGGCATCGAGAAGCCACGGCTGTTGCCCGAACACTG
Source organism: Pseudomonas sp. GM74 (assembly GCF_000282455.1). GTDB lineage: Bacteria > Pseudomonadota > Gammaproteobacteria > Pseudomonadales > Pseudomonadaceae > Aquipseudomonas. The sequence goes on along the minus strand of NZ_AKJG01000008.1, from coordinate 26,591 downwards.
ATTGACGGCCACCACCTCTACCGGTTCAGCGAGGGCCTTGAGCTCGGCAAGGGAAAGTGACAACGGCGTGTCGACCGAGCCTTTGATCGTCAATCGATAGCTGTCCGGATCGATGCTGGTCGGGAAATTGGCCAGGTGGTAACGCACGAAAAAGGCGTCATTGGGGGTGATCGGCCCTTCGTTGAAGACGGGGAACGGCGTCTCCAGATGCGGCGGCCGAGTGGTCACCAGGGTCAACGGACGTTTTTGTGGGTATTGCACCAGCGGCCGTGGGCCGGCGGCAAAGGTCACTTCTTCAGCGTTTTCGTCGGTGGCCCTGGCCAGGGTTGCCAACGGCGAGGCCGCCACAGCCAAAGTGAATGCATCGCGTAAAACCCGCCGGCGGGTCGGCTGGCTGTTGTCTACAAAACTGAACTTCATTCTGCGCTCTCTATGATTGTTTTATTGAGATGCAACTGACAGTCCCTTGTCAGGGTGAAGAGGCATCGGCCTGAAGGTGCCAGTGCGGTTTCGCTTTATTGTTCGACAAACCAGTATCGTCACGTGCAAGCGGGCTGCTTCACATTGAGCGTCAGAGACTTGGCAATTGATGACAGGGGTGGCCGAAACGTGCGGCACAGAGAGGCTTTGTTCGAAACGATGTTGTCGCCCACAAAAAAGCCCACTGACAGTCTTCGGTTCAGCGGGCTTTTTTTGATCCGGTCTCTAGTTACAGAGCCATATCACTCGCAGCATTAGCCTTCGGTGCCTTCGCATCCGTGTCGACAGTCACTGGCTTCACAGCCGGCGCGATCACCGCTGGTGGCGGAGTCAGTTCCAGCACCTTGGCGGTGTAGGCCCATTCTTCAGCGACTTTCTCAGGGCTGGCATTCAGTTGAGTGCCGTAGCTCGGCACGATCTGGTGCAGCTTTGCCTGCCAATCAGGGGTCGCTACCTTGTCCTTGAACACTTTCTGCAGCACGGTCAACATGATCGGTGCGGCGGTCGATGCGCCCGGGGAGGCGCCCAGCAGGCCGGCGATGCTGCCGTCCTGGGAAGCGACGATCTCGGTGCCCAGTTTCAGCACGCCACCGGCGGCTTCGTCACGCTTGATAATCTGCACGCGCTGGCCGGCTTGCCACAGGCGCCAGTCTTCAGCCTTGGCGTTCGGGAAGTATTCTTTCAGGGCGTTGAGGCGGTCTTCGTCAGACAGCATCAGCTGGCCTGCCAGGTACTCCACCAGCGGGTATTCCTTGATGCCGACCTTGGTCATTGGCCACACGTTGTGGGTGGTCGTGGTGGTCAGCAGGTCCAGGTACGAACCTTCCTTCAGGAACTTGGTGCTGAACGTCGCGAACGGGCCAAACAGGATCACGCGCTTGCCGTCCAGCACGCGGGTGTCCAGGTGCGGAACCGACATTGGCGGAGCGCCAACGGAGGCTTTGCCGTAGGCCTTGGCCAGGTGTTGCTCGGCAATGGTCGGGTTTTCGGTCACCAGGAACGAGCCGCCTACCGGGAAGCCTGCGTACTCCTTGGCTTCAGGAATGCCGGACTTCTGCAGCAGGTGCAGGGCACCGCCGCCGGCGCCGATGAACACGAACCTGGCGTCGGTTTCGGTCTTGCTGCCATCTTTCAGGTTTTTGTAGCTGACATGCCAGCTGCCGTCTTCGTTCCTGGTGATGTCCTGCACTTCGCTGGACAGCTTCAAGTCGAACTTCGGTGTGGTTTGCAGGTGTGCAACGAACTGGCGGGTGATTTCGCCGAAGTTCACGTCGGTGCCGAGCGGGCTCCAGGTGGCCGCGACTTTCTGGCTCGGGTCACGCCCTTCCATCATCAGCGGCACCCACTGCTTGATCACAGCCGGGTCTTCGGAGTACTGCATGCCGGCGAACAGCGGGCTCGCTTGCAGGGCTTCGTAGCGTTTTTTCAGGAACTTGATGTTGTCATCGCCCCACACGAAGCTCATGTGCGGCGTGGAGTTGATGAACGAACGCGGGTTCTTCAGCACGCCTTGCTGAACCTGCCAGGCCCAGAACTGGCGGGAGATCTGGAACGCTTCGTTGATTTCAACGGCCTTCGGGATCGAAACCTTGCCGTTCTCGTCTTCCGGGGTGTAGTTCAGCTCGGCCAGGGCGGAGTGACCGGTACCGGCGTTGTTCCAGCCGTTGGAGCTTTCCTGGGCGACGCCGTCGAGGCGCTCGATCATTTGCATCGAGGTGCCAGGTTCCAGCTCATTGAGCCACACACCCAGGGTCGCGCTCATGATGCCGCCGCCAATCAGCAGCACATCGACTTTCTTTGCCTCTTGCGCGTGGACGGAAGACATCCCCATGGACAAAGCCAGCCCCAGCAGGGCCGTGTTCACTTTTTTAAACATCTGTAGCACCTATGATAAAACGCCATCCGCCCTTCCATCCTCACGCGCACAGCCCCGTGTTTCGCGGCAGTCACGGGTGCGGCACTCAAGGATTGCAGGGTGGGCACACAAGGCCGATGAACCGCATCGACCCCAGTTTAATGTCCCTTCTGAACTGACTTTTTATCTTTATTGGCTTCAGCTACTTGAGCGACAGTGATTCGGTCGGCACGTCTCAAGGACACGCAAACTGAATAGATCAAACCAAGTTGGCGCGAAGAATATCACGACAAGGCTTACCCGCGCGTCTGTTCCCGACCGGTTAGTCCGGGCCCGGGCGCCCGGCCTTCTATACTCATCCTGTTTTTCTCAACGCGTGTGTGAGCAACAGCCATGAGCGACAGGAGCAGTCATGAGCGATAAAGACGATCTGCGCAAGTACTCCTCTCAAGTGATCGACGGCGTGGAGGCCGCACCGGCGCGCGCCATGTTGCGGGCCGTGGGCTTTACCGATGCAGACTTCACCAAGCCGCAGATCGGCATCGCCTCGACCTGGGCCATGGTCACCCCATGCAACATGCACATCGACAAGCTGGCGCTCGAAGCCGAAAAAGGCGCGAATGCCGCCGGTGCCAAGGGCGTGATCTTCAACACCATCACCATTTCCGACGGCATCGCCAACGGTACCGAAGGCATGAAGTATTCGCTGGTGTCCCGCGAGGTGATCGCCGACTCCATCGAAGTGGTCACCGGTTGCGAGGGTTTCGACGGCCTGGTGACCATCGGCGGCTGCGACAAGAACATGCCGGGCTGTCTGATCGGCATGGCGCGGCTCAATCGCCCGTCGATCTTTGTCTACGGCGGCACCATCCAGCCGGGGGCCGGCCACACCGACATCATTTCCGTGTTCGAGGCCGTGGGCCAACACGCGCGGGGCGATATCAGCGAGATCCAGGTCAAGCAGATCGAGGAAGTGGCGATTCCCGGTCCCGGTTCCTGTGGCGGCATGTACACCGCCAACACCATGGCCTCGGCCATTGAAGCATTGGGCATGAGCCTGCCCGGCTCCAGCTCCCAGGACGCCATTGGCGGCGACAAGGCCTCTGACAGTTTCCGTGCCGGCCAGCAGGTCATGGAGCTGCTCAAGCTCGACCTCAAGCCTCGCGACATCATGACCCGCAAAGCCTTCGAGAACGCCATTCGCGTGGTGATCGCCCTCGCCGGCTCGACCAACGCCGTGCTGCATCTGCTGGCCATGGCCAATGCGGTGGACGTCGAGCTGACCCTGGATGACTTCGTCGAGCTGGGCAAGGTTTCTCCGGTGGTCGCCGACCTGCGCCCCAGCGGCAAATACATGATGAGCGAACTGGTGGCCATCGGCGGCATTCAACCGCTGATGAAGCGCATGCTCGATGCCGGCATGCTGCACGGCGATGTGCTGACCGTCACCGGCCAGACCCTGGCGCAAAACCTGGCCAACGTGCCCGACTACCCGACCGGCCAGGACGTGATCCGGCCTTTCGACCAGCCGATCAAAAAGGACTCCCACCTGGTCATTCTGCGCGGCAACCTCTCGCCCACCGGCGCCGTGGCCAAGATCACCGGCAAGGAAGGCCTGCGCTTCGAAGGCACGGCCCGGGTCTATCACGGCGAGGAAGGTGCGCTGGCCGGCATTCTCAATGGCGAAGTGCAGCCCGGCGAAGTGATCGTGATCCGTTACGAAGGGCCCAAGGGCGGCCCGGGCATGCGCGAAATGCTCTCGCCAACCTCGGCGGTCATGGGCAAGGGCCTGGGCAAGGAGGTGGCGCTGATCACCGACGGGCGTTTTTCCGGTGGCTCCCACGGTTTCGTGGTCGGCCATATCACGCCGGAAGCCTTCGAAGGCGGGCCGATTGCGCTGGTGGAGAATGGCGACAGGATCATCATCGATGCCGAAACCCGGCAGATCACGGTGGATGTCTCCGATGCCGTGCTGGCTGAGCGCAAGTCGCGCTGGGTGCGCCCGGAATCGAAATACAAGCGCGGGGTGTTGGCCAAGTACGCGAAGACCGTGTCCAGTGCTTCGGAGGGGGCTGTGACGGACAAATACCTTTAGCCCGTCGTTTTGCATTGCCGGGTCTGCCGCCTTCGCGAGCAAGCCCGCTCCCACAGTTGATCTCCTTTTGACGAAGATCCCCTGTGGGAGCGGGCTTGCTCGCGAAGAGGCCGTGACAAACACCGAATCTCTTGATTCAGTACATCAGCCTCAAAGCCTGAACCGATCCACCGACTGCGACAGCTGCCCCGCCAGGCTGGACAGTTCATCCGTGGTCGAAGCGGTCTGCCCGATCACCTTGCTGTTGCCTTCGGACATGCCGGCAATCATCTCCACCTGGTGGGCGATCTCGTTGCTGGCCAGGCTTTGCTCGCCGATGGTGCGGCTGATGTCGTTGACCAGTTGCGTGGTGTTGAGCGTGGCATCAAGGATTTCACGAATGGCGCGCTCGACATCGGCTGTCACCGCCATGCCCTTGTCGACCTGAGCCACGCCCTCCTCCATGCTGACCACCGCCTCGCGAGTGCTGTGCTGGATGCGTGCGACCATGCTGGCGATTTCCTGGGTGGAAGCGCTCGTGCGCCCCGCCAGGCTGCGGACCTCGTCGGCCACCACGGCAAAACCACGCCCTTGCTCGCCGGCGCGAGCGGCTTCGATGGCGGCGTTCAATGCCAGCAAGTTGGTCTGGTCGGCGATGCCCTTGATCACCTGGATGATGTTGAAAATCCCTTCCGACTCTTTGTCCAGCGTGCGAATCACCTGCGCCGACTGCTGCGCCGAACGCGCGATGCCGCCCATGTCGTTGACCACCTGGTGGATCACCCGGCCGCCATCCTTGGCCAGGGCTTCGGCCTGATTGGCCATGTTCAGCGCCATTTCGGCATGCCGGGTGATTTCCTCGATGCTCGCGGTCATTTCGCTGGCGGCCGCGGCCATGGTGCTGGCCGCGGCGCTTTGTTGCTGGCTGCTGCCGGCCACCTCATGGCAGCCGTTGCTCAATCGCTCGCTCATGCCACTGACGCCGTGGGCGTTGCTGCGCACGACCTCGATCATGCCGCGCAAATCCCGCTGCATGGTCGCCAGGCTACGAATCAAGGCGCTGGCTTCGTCCTTGCGGGTGGGCTCGACAATTGGCTCGCTGAGGTTGCCATGGGCAATGTCCTGGGCAATACGGCTGGCGGTTTGCAGCGGGCCCATGATGCTGAGGATCGCCGAACGCCCCAACGCAAGCAGCAGCAACAGACTGACGATTAGCACGCCGAGGAGGGTCAGGTTGGCGTTGCTGATCGCTTGCGCCGTGCCCTGGCTGGTCTGTTGCGTGTCGTTTTCGATCAACTCGCTGAGAGCTTCCATCTGGTCTTCCAGCTGGCTGAAGGCGCTGTTGAACGTGCCCACTTCCTGTTGCGCGGCTTGCGGGTTTTCCAGCGCCAGCCCGACGATGCGCTCGGCGGCACCGATGTAGGTGTCGAGGCTGGGCTTGACCTTGTTGAGGCCGGCCTTGATGGTGTCGTTGACCGGCAACTTGAGGTTTTCCCCAAGTACTTCGCGAAAGCGCCGGGTGTGTTCCTCGATGGAACTGCGCACCTCGGCTTTGCTGCTGGCGCTTTTGTTCAAGCCCACCAACATGGCCGACAGCACATCGGCGCGCAGCGCGTCGTGCATCATGTCGGCTTCGAGGTGATTGCGCAGCGCGGCCATGCTGACGCCGTCGTCGTCCACGGCCCCGGCCATTCGGGTGGTCCCCAGGTAACTGACCAGGCTCATGATCAACGCGGTAAGCAATCCGGTGCCGATCAGCAACATTAAACGCAGTTTTATGGACACTCTGTGGTTCCTCTCTGGCACGTTTGGCGGCGGGTCTGTCCCGCACGGGTGGCACGCTTGAAGAGGTTATCGACGGGATCGAACGGTAATTGAAGCCTATCCCCACAGATTGTTTTTTTTGCGACATGCGGTCGCCATCGGCTGTTTTTGCGCCCTGCCGCGCAAGGACACCAGCAACAGGCTGACAAACGCACCAGCTACCGCGATGGTCATGTCCTTTTGCGAGTCCCACGGATCGTTTTGTGCGCCGACGAAGGCCTTCGCCGTGTCATTGCCCAGGAAGGCACCGCCGACCCACTCCACCAGTTCGTACACGGCGGACGTCGACAGCATGATGTTCAAGGTCACGAAAAACAGCCAGAACCCCCGCAGCGGCGTCAGGCGCCACAGCACTTCGCGCACCGGATAAACCAGCAGCAGCCCGTAGCTCAGATGCACCAGTCGGTCATAGTGATTGCGGTGAGCACCTGCCGCCCGGTCTAAACTGAAGCCCAACCACGCCGAAGACCAATGATCGTAAGGCACCTGGGAATAGGTGTAGTGGGCGCCCAGTTCATGCACACACAAAAACGCAAACACCAGCGTGATGGACATCGCCGACAAACGGAACCGCCGAGAAACCGCGACCAACGTCCCCACCAGCAACAGCACCAGCAGGTTTTCCAGCGCCCAGTCCACACGGCTGCGGGGAGAAAACCCCGACACCCCGACAATCAGCACAAACACCAAGAGCAACGTCAGGTCGAGCCGTAAACGCGGGTCAGGCTGCATGGCGCACTACCTCGAAGTCAGGACATCGTCCTTTAAGCTTCGAGGCAAGGGCGCCCTGCAAGTTCGCTTTTTTCATCTACGGCGTGATAGGTTGTACGATGACTGACGAACAACGATCCAGTCATCGCGCTATCCCAACAACAAGGAAACACCCATGAAAAAAGCAAAAGTGCTGATCGGTTTTCTGTGCCTGTTCAGCGGCTACGTCGCCGCCACCCCGGCTGCCGTCGACAAGGACGTGGCCCAGGCAGTCGACCACCTGACCCAGGCCATGCTGCACAAAGACATCCCGGAACTGAACGCCTTGACCGCCGAGAACCTGACCTACGGGCACTCCAGCGGCAAGATCCAGGACAAGAAGGCCTTCATCGCCGACATCGAAACCGGCAAAAGCGCCTTCAAGACGCTTGAGATGCAAAACCAGACCATTACCGTCTCCGGCGATGTCGCGCTGGTCCGCCACCACTTCTCGGCGCAAGCGCTCAAAGGCACTGAAGTGGTGCCAACCGAAATCGAAAACTTCCAGATCTGGCAAAAGCAGGACGGTAAATGGCTTTTGGTGGGACGTCAGGCTTACAAGTTCTGATGCATTGGTAAAACCACCACCGTACCTGTGGGAGCGGGCTTGCTCGCGAAGGCGTTGTATCAGACACCCTGGATGTCGACTGACACTCCGCCTTCGCGAGCAAGCCCGCTCCCACAGGTTCAGTGTCACATCAGGTTGACCACGATCATAAGACGGTCAGGTATTGGTTTTCAGCTTGGTCCACAGCCGCGTGCTCAACCGTGCGATGGCTGCGGGCAAGTCTTCGACGGTAAACAGCTTGTCCATCACGCTTTTCGGCGGATAGATCGCCAGGTCCTGCTTCACCGCCGGGTCGACGAAGGCATCCGCCGCGCTGTTGGGGTTGGCGTAATGGATGCTGTTGCTGATGTTGGCAATCACCTTCGGCTCCAGCAGGTAGTTCATGTAGGCGTAGCCGTTCTTCTCATGCGGCGCATTCTTGGGCATGACGACCATGTCCAGCCACAAGGTGGAACCCTCGTCCGGGATCGAGTAGGCAATATCGATCCCGTTTTTCGCCTCCCTGGCGCTGGCGGCAGCCTGCACGATGTCGCCGTTGAAACCGATCACCGCGCAGACGTTGCCGTTGGCCAGGTCGCTGATGTACTTGGACGCATGGAAATACTGGACGTAAGGCCGGATCTTGAACAGCGCCTGCTCGGCTTTCTTATAGTCGGCAGGCTCATGGCTGTGGGGTGGCAGGCCCAGGTAGTTAAGCGTGATCGGCAGGATCTGCGTCGGGTTGTCGATGATCGCCACCCCACACTCGCTGAGCTTCTTGATGTTGTTCTCGTCGAAGAACAGCTTCCAGGAATGGGTCACGTCGGTATTGCCGAAGATCGCCTTGATCTTCTCGACGTTGTAGCCGATGCCCGCCGTGCCCCACATATAGGGGTAGCCGTACTGGTTGCCCGGATCGTTGACCTCAAGTTTCTTCATCAGTGCCGGGTCGAGGTTTTTCCAGTTGGGCAACTGGCTCCTGTCGAGTTTCTGGATGGCTCCGGCCTTGATCAGTCGCGACAGGAAGTGGTTCGACGGGCTGACCACGTCATACCCGGTGTTGCCGGTCATCAGCTTCGACTCCAGCACTTCGTTGCTGTCGTGAATGTCGTAGGTCGCCTTGATCCCGGTGTCCCGGGTGAAATTGGCCAGGGTGTCGTCGGCGATGTAGCCGTTCCAGTTGGAAATGTTGACGGTTTCGTCGGCATGAGTGACGACGGAAAAGGTCGAGATCAGGGCCACAAGGGAAAGCGTATTGACGCGCATGTTGAATCACCTTCGATGGGAAGTGCTTTTGTTCTTGTTGTGAAACGGATGTTTTCAGATTTCGCTTCTGGCCCGGACCGTTTCCACGCGCATACGCAGCATGGCACCGATGTCGAGCAAGGGCTTGGGCGGCAGCCAGCCGGGTTGCGCCCGTTGCATGACCGAGTGCAGCAACGGCGAATCACGACCCGAGGCCAGCTCCGCCAGCAAGCGGCCCCACAGCGTTCCCCGCGCCACGCCGGAACCATTGCACCCGGCCACGGCAAACACGCCCTCCTCGGCTTTGCCGAAATACGGTTGCCCGGAGCGTGAAGCGCTGAGATGGCCGGTCCAGGTGTATTCGATGTCCCGCTCGCCAAGCATAGGGAAACGTCGTTGCAACCCCAGCACATGATGCTGGCGGCGGATCGACAATTCGCTCGATGACAAATCCCGCGAGCGGTATTCCGCCGTGTTGCGGATCATCACCCGACGATCCGGAGTCAGGCGCACCGTGGCCCCGAGCGGGCGGGTCGACAGCACACCCCAGGACGCTGGCGCACCGAGGGCTTGAAACTCTTGATCGCTGAGGGGCCGCGTGAGGCTGGCGCTGAGTTCCATCGCAAATGTGCCGCTGTCCTCGATACCCGAGCGAGGGATAAAGGCATTCAGGCAGACCAATACCTGTCTGGCCTCGACGCCGCCATTTTGGCCCCCGGCGCGAATTTGGCCGTTGCCCAGGCGCTCAAGACTCGTGATATCGGTGTTCTCGTAGACCGTCACTCTCGGTGGCAGGGCATCGAGCAAGCCCCGAACGTATTTCGCCGGTTGCAGCAGCGCGTTGCCGTTACCGCACCAGATCGCCGCGCGGTAGTGCCGGCTGCCGAGTTTCTCGATCAACGACTCGCCCTGCAGAAACTGCGCGCTGGCGCCAACGGCACGCAAGGTCTGCAGCTTGGCCTCGACCTGGGTCAGCTTGCGTGGATCGCTGACGGCAAAAAAATAACCCGACTCCCTGAAGTCGCATTCGATGCCGTGGCGGGTAATCTGCTTGCGCACTTCGTCGGCGGCTGCGCGGCCGATGGACGTATCCACCTGATACCCGGCGAACCCGTCACTGCCCACCAACTCGCCAGCGGCTGGATGCTCATGGGCCACCACAAAACCGGAATTGCGCGCCGATGCCCCCTGCGCAGCCCGCTGCCGGTCAACGACCACGATGCGTGCCCGGGGGTGCAACTGCGCGAGGGCATGCGCAGCACTGAGGCCGGTGATTCCAGCGCCAATGACCAACCAATCGGCCTGCTGCGTGCCCTTGAGCGGCTCGCGCAGCGGTGAACTCCCCGCTTGCGCGATCCAGCCACAGATATTTTCCATGTGTCACCTCGTTTTCTTGTTATGCGAACCGTGGCGAATCAACTGCGTTGCATGCATGATTCGCATGAACGGTTTTCGATGACGGCAGCCATGACTAGAATCTAGAGGCTCCTCACAGGCACAACCAACGTTATTAATTCATCGAGGCATTCACAAAACGCATGGACAAGATTCGCCACGCGCCCTCGCTCCAGGGCTTGCAGGCCTTGGTGGAAGTCGCCACCGCCGGCAGTTTCACCCAGGCAGCGCAAAAGCTTTGCCTGACGCAAAGTGCGGTGAGCCGACAGATCCAGCAACTGGAGAGCCACTTTGGTGTGCCACTGTTTGTCAGGAGCAGCCGCAGCCTTCAACTGACCGCCGAGGGCGAGCAGGTACTGGCCAGCGCCCGCGGCATCCTCGAACAGTTGCGCACCCTCGAAGACCGGCTCGCGCCGCAAAGGCGCCCGTTCCGCATTCGCATGCACGTGTCACTGGCGGTGCGCTGGTTGCTGCCCAGGCTGAGCGAGTTCTACCGGCATCACCCGGATGTATCCCTGGCAATCGAAACCGTGGCCACCGAAGTGGTCGAGCCGGCCAGTGACAGCGACGCCTACATACTCTATTTGCCCGAGCCGTCCACGGCGCCCGATTGCCTGACCCTGTTCGAAGAGGCATTGGTGCCCGTGTGCGCGCCAGGCCTGGGCACTCCGATCCGGCCATTGGCTTCGCTGGAGGATCTGTCAGGGTTCGCCTTGCTGCACCGCTCCTCCGATCAACATGACTGGCAGGTCTGGCTGTCAGCCCACGGCGGCAAGTCGTTGCATGACTATCGGCACATCCCCTTCAACCTCGACGAACTGGCACTCGATGCCGCCGCCCGGGGCCTGGGCGTGGCGATGACCGACATGACCCTGGCCGGTGAGTCGATTCAACGGGGCGAACTGGTGATTCCGTTTGGTGAGCCATTGAAGACCCGGGGGATTTACTCGCTGTGCCTGCAACCTTCGGCGGCATCGCATCCAGCCTGCGCACCGGTCATGCAGTGGTTCACCACGCAAACCACTGCATGACCCTGTGGGAGCGGCGGTGCGGCGATCCGGCTTGCTCGCGAAGGCGTCGAGTCAGTCAACTTATCTGTTGAATGACACACCGCTTTCGCGGGCAAGCCCGCTCCCACAGTAATTTCTGTAGTTAACGAATACTGCGTACACCCACTGACCCTGTGGGAGCGGCGGTGCGGCGATCCGACTTGCCCGCGAAGGCGCCGGGTCAGTTGACAATTATTTCACTGACACACCGCTCCCACAGGGATTGCTCAATCATCCTCATGCAACTTGATGCCGCGTTTATGCAGCACATGGGGCACCACCAGCACCAGCAGCGTCAGGGCGAGGAAGAACGCCGAGATCGGTTGTGTGAGGAACACTGTCCAGTCGCCCTCGCTGATGGACAAGGCGTTGCGCAGTTGTTTCTCGGCCATCGGACCCAGCAGCATGCCGACGATCACCGGGGCGACGGGAAAGTCGAAACGGCGCATCAGCACCCCGCCCCAGCCAATGGCCAACATCAGGATCAGGTCGAAGGATGAGTGGCGCATGCCATACACACCGATGGTGGCGAACACCAGGATGCCGGCGTTCAGGTACGGCCGGGGGATTTGCAACAGTTTGACCCACAGCCCCACCAGCGGCAGATTCAACACCAGCAGAATCGCGTTGCCGATGTACAGCGAGGCCACCAGCGTCCAGACCAGTTCGGCGGAGGTTTCGAACAGCATCGGCCCCGGTTGCAGGTTGTAGTTCTGGAACGCCGCCAACAGGATCGCCGCCGTGGCGGACGTCGGGATGCCCAGGGTCAGCAACGGCACCAGGGAACCGGTCGCGCTGGCGTTGTTGGCCGCTTCCGGGCCGGCCACGCCTTCGATGGCGCCCTCGCCCTTGTTGGCGGAAAACTCCTTGGGGTACTTGCTGAGTTTGCGTTCGGTGGAATAGGACAGGAAGGTCGGAATCTCGGCGCCACCGGCCGGAATCGAGCCAAACGGAAAGCCGATCAGCGTGCCCCGCAGCCACGCGGGCACCGAGCGTTTCCAGTCGGCGCGGGTCATCCACAACGAAGTCAGGCGATGCCGGCCCTCGTTTGATTCCTTTTGATAGAGCAAGCTGTACAAGGCCTCGCCCACCGCGAACAAACCAACCGCCACCAGCACCACTTCGATACCGTCCACCAGTTCCGGCACGCCGAGGGTGTAGCGGGCAATGCCCGAGGTCGAATCCAGGCCGATCAAACCGATGGTCAACCCGACGCCCAGCGAGGCGAACCCGCGCAGCATCGAAGCGCCGAGCACCGCCGACACGGTGGTGAACGACAGCACCAGGATCGCGAAGTATTCGGTCGGGCCGAAATTCAGGGCCAGCCTGGCCACGATGGGTGCAAACAGCGTCAGCAAGATCGTGGCGATGGTGCCGGCGACGAACGAGCCGATTGCCGCCGTCGCCAGCGCAGGTCCCGCCCGGCCGTTGCGCGCCATCAGGTTGCCTTCCAGGGCCGTGACCATGGAGGACGATTCACCCGGCGTGTTGAGCAGGATCGAGGTGGTGGAGCCTCCGAACTGCGCGCCGTAATAGATACCGGCGAACATGATCAGCGCGCCGGTGGGGTCGACCTTGGCGGTGATCGGCAACAGCAGGGCCACCGTCAACGCCGGACCGATCCCCGGCAACACGCCGATGGCGGTGCCGAGCAGGCAGCCGATGAACCCCCACATCAGATTGATCGGCGTCAGCGCCGAGGAAAAACCCATCGCCAGGCTTGAAAGAATGTCCACGGTGTCGATCTCCTTTCAAAGCCAGATGTTGATCAGCGACGGCAGGGAAACCCCCAGCCCGGCGTTGAACAGCCAGTAGATCGGCAGGGTCAAGGCAATGCCGATGGCCAGGTCCCGCACGGGATGACGGCTGCCGAAACCCCGCGCCGAGCAGGCAAACAGCAACCCGGCGGCCAGCACGAACCCGATCACGTTGATCAGCACCGCCACCCCGACAAGCCCCGCCGTCACCCACGCAGCACCGGTTTTTCCACCGGGCACCGTGGCGGTGTCGTTATCCAGCTCTCGAAAGCCGCCGCTGACGGCCTGATACCCCAGCAGCAGCCCCACCGCACCCAGAAACGCCGCCACGACATAGGGATAGACGTACGCCGGCAGGATCACGAAGCCCATTTCGGGCGGAAAACGGTGGGCGCCAATCGCCAATACGACGCTGATGGCGATCAGGCCGATGCCGACCGCCAATTGCGTCGGCACCACTGCGCGCTGTGTGGCCATCTCAAAGCAGCCCGACCTTGACCAGCATGGCGTGCAACCGCACGTGTTCTTCCTCGACGAACTTGCCGAAGTCATCGCCGGTCAGCACGCTGGGCGTCCAGGCGTTGGTCTGGATATTGTCCTGCCACACCTTGCTGTTGGTGGCGGCCACGACCGCGTCGATCACCTCTTTACGCTGCTGCGGGGTAAGGCCCGCCGCACCGTAAACGCCGCGCCAGTTGCCGATAGTCACATCGTAGCCGCTCTCCTTGAGGGTCGGTGCATCAATGCCGGGAACCCGCTCCGGCGCGCCGATGGCCAGGACACGGAACTGACCGGTCTTGATGTATTGGCCCAACTCGGCGTAACCGCCGGTGATCACCTTGAGCTGGCCGCCCAGCGCCTGGGCAACCACCTCGCCACCGCCACCAAAGGCCACGTAGTTGACCTTGTTGACCGGCACGTCCAGCTTGCCCGCCAGCTCGGCGATGCCGATGTGATCCACCGAGCCCTTGGAGCCGCCGCCCCAGGCGATGCTCGTTGGCTTGGCCTTGAAGGCCTTGATCAGGTCATCGAGGGTCTTGAATTCGGATTCCTTGCGCACGGCGATCACGTTGTACTCGGTGAACAGCCGGGCAATGGGCGTCACATCCTTCAGGCTGATCTGCGGTTTGTTCTGTTCGATGCCCGCGACCATGATCGCGCCGACCACCAACAATGCGTTCGGATCGCCCTTGGTGCTGTTGGCAAATTGCGCCAGCCCCAGGGTTCCGCCCGCCCCGCCCTTGTTCTCAAAGGTCACGGCCTTGGCCGTATTGACCTCGACCATGGCCTTGCCCAGCACCCGGGCGGTCTGGTCGTAACCACCGCCCACGGAACCCGGGGCCATGAATTTCACGGTATCCAGCGCCAAGGCTGGCGCTGCAAGCACGGCAGCGGTCAAACCGGCGGCCATGCAGCGACTGAAACGACGGATCAAAGCGGACATGGGCATCTCCTGATTGCATTGTTTTTATAGGTGCCGCTTGCCCATCGACGCGCGCGATGAACAGGGGCCTGCAAACAAGCTTAGGCCATGGATCCTCGGGTTGATCTGTTTTGCTCAAACTACCCGCGGCACTTTCGACAAAACATCGCTCCAGGGTGCGTGTCATGGCCTAACCTCATTGGCTAAGTGACCAACAACCCGTCGAGCTCGCCGATGCGCAATGTCTTGAAGTCAATGGTTTACGTCGCCTTCGCGGTTGTGGCGGCAAGCCCGGGATGGCTGTTGGCGGGGGACATGGCCGACGCACCTGCTCTTGCGCCTGCCCCTGCCCCCGCAGCCCCGATCATCAGCATCTCCGACAGCGAATTGCTGGGGGTGCAAAACCAGCTCAACAGCCTCAAGCAGCAGGTTTCCCAGGCCACCAATTACACTCAGCTGGAAAGCTCACAGGACCTGGTGCAAGTACTGATACAGGACATTGAACGCCTGTCCACTTCACTACTGCCTGGACAGGCACAATTGCAGGCGCAACTCAACGTGCTGGGGCCAGTGCCGCTTGACGAGAACGCACAGGTGACGACGGCCATTACCTCCCAACGAGACGCCCTCGGCGAACAAAAAGACAAGATCGACAGCCAACTCAAAACCCTGGCCGCGCTCAAAATAAATGCCGGCGAGCTGATCACGCAGATTGCCAGCATCCGGCGCAGTCTGCTGGAAGCGGAAGTGACCCAGCAGACCAGCAGTATCCTGAACCCGAGCTTCTGGTCGCCATTGTTCAATCTTCCGATCGATGACCGCCAACGTTTCAGCGCCCTCATCGAGCAACTCGAGACCACGCACCGGGCCGCCTGGCAACCCGGACAACGCGGGATCACGGCCGCCCTGCTGATCCTGGCCCTGGCCATCTGGACCGTGGGGCGAAAGCTCGCCGGACGGGCCCTGGCCTGGTTGTGCATCCATCGAATGCCTGAAGGCCGGTTGCGGCGCAGCTCCCTTGCACTGGCGTCGGTGGTGGCGACGGTGCTGACCGCCGGCATCGCCCTGCAACTGCTGAATTTTGCCGGGACCCGGCAACTGCCCTACACCCCTCTGCTGGCCGACCTGGCGCAGTATCTGGAAAAGCTGGCCTATACCTGCGTGCTGATCACCGGGCTGAGCCGCGCGTTGTTGTCCACCAAGCATCCTTCATGGCGCCTGCCCGATATTGCCGATCCGGTGGCGCTGGTGATGGAGCCCTATCCGAGGTTGCTGGCCAGCCTGCTGCTGGTGCTGGTGACCCTGGTGCAGATGAGCAATGTCACCGGCATGAGCGCCGAAGTGGTGTTGTTCGGTCGGGGCGTCGTGGCATTGGTCGCGGCACTGGTGATCGGTGCGCTGTTGTTGCGCGTCAGCAAGACGCGCAGAGACCTGATCATTGCCGGAGAAGCCCCCGAAGGCGTCACCACCTTCGCCGGTCTGATTTACACCTTCACCGGCGCTGCCGTGGTGGTGTCC
Organism: Pseudomonas sp. GM74; assembly: GCF_000282455.1. GTDB lineage: Bacteria > Pseudomonadota > Gammaproteobacteria > Pseudomonadales > Pseudomonadaceae > Aquipseudomonas. The sequence goes on along the minus strand of NZ_AKJG01000008.1, from coordinate 10,674 downwards.
CTGTTCGCCCTGTTGATCGGCTACGTGACGATGGCCCGGTTCATCACCTATGAATTGGTCTGGATATTCATCATCTGCGCCGGTTTCTACCTGCTCACACAGGTTTACCAGGACACTTGCGACTACCTGTTCTCGCCCCGCAAACCCACCGGCAAGGCGATCAAACAACTACTGGGCATCGGCAATCCACGCCTGGAGCAGATCTGCACTGTAATGTCCGGGGCTGGCCGCGCCATCCTGATACTGATCGGCGTCATTGCCCTGTTTGTCGGTGGCGTGGGGACAACGCTCGGGCAACTGGTCACCGGCACCGTGGCCGTACTCGGCGGCGAAGGGCTGCGCAAACTCAACATCGTCCCGGACAACCTGCTCAATGCCATCCTCGCCCTGGTGATCGGTATCTACCTGATTCGCTCCTTCCGGCGCTGGCTGGATAACGAGTTCCTGCCCAAAACCGAGATGGACCCGGGCATGTGCGCCTCGCTCAGCACCCTGTTTGCCAACATCGGTTACGCATCCGTGGTGCTGCTCACGCTGTCGTCGCTGGGGGTCAAGTGGACCAACCTGGCCTGGATTGTCAGTGCCCTGTCAGTGGGTATCGGCTTTGGTCTTCAGGAGATCGTGAAGAATTTCATTTCCGGCCTGATCCTGCTCACCGAGCGCCCGGTAAAGGTCGGCGACCTGATCAGCATCAGCGGCGTCGAAGGCGACATTCGCCGGATCAACGTACGGGCCACGGAGATACAACTGGCCGACCGCTCGATCATGATCGTGCCCAACTCCCACCTGATTTCGCAGAACCTGCGCAACGTCACCCTCGGCGGCAGCGCCCAAGGCGTGGTGATGCTCGAACTGGTGTTCCCGCTGGACATCGACCCGGAGCAAGTACAGAACCTGCTGTACGACACCTTCACCGAACACGAATCGATCCTGGATAAACCGGTGCCTTATTTGCGCTTCAGTCAGCTGAAGCCTGAAGGCATCACCTTGACCATCACCGGCTATGTCGGCAGCCCACGCACGGTCAGCGCGATCAAAAGCGAGCTGCTGTTTGAAATTCTCAAGCGGCTGGGGGCTGCGGGGATTGAACTGGCGAAACCGCCACCCGCAGCATGATGGGGGAGCGAGCCTGCTCGCAATGGTCGCCAACGATAATGCGAACTGACTGACAGACCGCATTATCTTGACGTTTTTCGCAAGCAAGTCGGATCGCCGCACCGTCGCTCCTACAGGTTGATCAATGGGCGATGCACACCGACTTGAGCTCAGTGTAAGCCTCGATCACCGCACGCCCGAACTCACGGCCCATGCCCGATTGCTTGACGCCACCGAACGGCATCGCCGGGTCGAGCAACACATGGGCGTTGATCCAGACCGTACCGGCTTCGATGCGCGGCACCAGGTTCATCGCCTTGCCCAGGTCGTTGGTCCACAGGCTGGCGGCCAGGCCGTAGCGGTTGTCGTTGGCCAGTTCGATCACGGCGTCTTCGTCGTCGAACGGCATCACGCCCAGCACCGGGCCAAACACCTCTTCGCGGGCCACGGCCATGCTGTGGTCGATGTCCGCCAGGATGGTCGGCTGCACGAAGAAGCCGTCGCCTTCCAGCAACTCGCCGCCCGTCACCACCCGCGCACCTTGCTGGCGGGCCAGTTCGATGTGCTTGAGCACGCTTTGTTGTTGCTTGCGCGATACCAGCGGGTTGATCGCCGCGTCGCAATTCATGCCGGCGCCAATCGGCATCGAGGAGACGACGGCGGCCAGGGCTTCGACGAATTGGTCGTGGATCGAACGGTGCACGTAGAAGCGCGAGGCCGCTGCGCAAACCTGGCCGTTGTTCAGCAAGCCACCGAGGATCGCGCCTTGCACGGCTTTTTCGATGTCGGCATCGGCGAGCACGATCATCGGGTTCTTGCCGCCCAGTTCCAGGGAGAAGCGCGTCATGTTTTCCATGCACGCCACGCCGACACTCTTGCCCACGGCGGTGGAACCGGTAAACGACACTTTGCTCACCAACGGATGCGCGGTCAGCACGCCGCCAACGGAGGCGCCGCCGCCAGTGACCACGTTGAACACGCCGGCCGGGATGCCGGCTTCCAACGCCAGCTCAGCCAGGCGCATGGCGGTCAGCGGGGTTTCCATCGCTGGCTTGATGATCACCGTGCAACCGGTGGCCAGGGCCGGCATCAGTTTCCAGGCGGCGATCAGCAGCGGGAAGTTCCACGGCACGATGCCGACCACCACACCCACCGGCTCGCGCTTGGTGAACGCGGTGAACTTCGCGCCCGGTGGAAGCGGGATCGACACATCGAAGGTCTGGCCTTCGATCTTGGTCGCCCAGCCGGACATGTAGCGCATGAATTCCACGGTGGCGTTGAGGTCCAGCGCGCGGGCCATGTTGATCGACTTGCCCTGGCTCAGGGTTTCCAGCTGGGCCAGTTCTTCGGCGTGTTCTTCGACCAGACGGGTGAAGTTCAGCAGGATGCGTTCACGGTCCGCCGGGCGCAGGCTGGACCACACGCCAGATTTGAAAGCCTTGTGGGACGACTGCACGGCGCGCTCGACGAGTTCCAGCGGCGCATCCAGGGTTTCGCACAGGGTTTGCCCGGTGGCCGGGTTGACCACGGCGATACTGTCGCCCTCGGCAAGCACCCACTGGCCATCAATGAAGCAGCCGTGGCGACGTTCGAGGAATGCAGCAATCTGGGGCAGGATTTCAACGTTGCTCATAATTCACCTTTCATTCAGATGCAGGAGCCGACTCAAGGCCGTCTTCGCTGGCAAGCCAGCTCCCACAGGGGTTGGTGGTTGTCAGGCGAAAATTCGACTGATCAGTGTTGTTCTTTGAGGAAGCACGCGACCGCCTGGCGGTCGTCGGCGGAAGCCAGGCCCATGTAGGGCATGTAGGTGCCCGGCACGAAGGCCTGGGGCTGGGTGATCAGTTGCGCGATGTTCTCTGCCTGCCAGTCGACGTCTTTGTCGCGCATGGCCTGGGAGTAGCTGAAACCCTCCAGCGAGCCGGACTTGCGCCCATACACACCGAACAGATTCGGCCCCATCATGCCGGTCGTGCCCTTGGTCACCGCGTGGCAGACGCTGCACTCGGTGGCAAACACTTCGCCGCCACGGCGCGTGTCCGGGGCACACTCGGCGGCGGACACCGCCTGGACCAGGGTGAAGGACAACAAACCGATCAGGGGCAAACGCAGCGAAGTGAACATAGGAAAACGACCTTGAAAATCCACGCGCCCGCCAGCAAGCGAACGCCAACACTAAAAATGCCGAGGCAACGGTGCTTCGGCAGGTTGGTAGGGATTGTCGGTGGTCGCCGACACGCAGGTTTTGCCCTGCGTGCCAGTTGTGTTGGCGGTTGTGCCAGATTGCGCAGGAGCTGCCGCAGGCTGCGATCTCTTGATCTTCCTGTTCTCGATATCGTCGACAGCAAGATCAAAAGATCGCAGCCTACGGCAGCTCCTACCAGAAGGCGCACTCAATTTATGCAGTGTAGATTTGCGAGATCAGCACTTGCACTAGCCAAACAGGTGATGGCTACTTCAGCTTTTTCAACTCTAAAAAATCGTAATCCGACTCCGGATTCAAACCATACTCTGACAACATCTCATCAAACTCTGCCTTCGAAACATTCTTGTAGTCTTTTAGTTTAGCCAGAGCCACAGCTAAAGATGGCGAACGCATTATCGACCTGTCGTTCTTCGAAACCTCCAAACTACCGGAGTCAAAGTAAAGTATTTCGTAGCTTTGTAAATTTAACATCATGAAGTCTCTTTGCAGGATCAGGTAAAGCACTTCTGCCACCCCCATCGTCACCTTCACTGCCGTCTTGTACCCAGGGGCCTTCGGCAATGTGCGGAGATGAGCCATATTCAAGCTCATCGTCAAAACAAGGAACGACTCCAAAATTTTCGCATTTCATTTTTTATTACCCGCTATTAGAGAGATCGCCACCAAAATCAAGTGACGCATCTACTTTTAATAACTTTCAAAACGGAGCGCAAGAGACATTTTTTTACACGCAGGAAATTTCACTCAATATAAAAAGATGGTTCGCACAGGACATTCGGAATATTTTTTTCTTATTAACGTCGTAAAAGCATCATTACACCGATAAGTTTTTACAAGCCTTTAAAAACAAAATAAACGTTGACCACAAAGCGAACGATGCTGGCCTCGGCCGTCTGTAGGTCGGAGTAGGCAATTTCCTTCTTTTTTCAAAGTATCTTTTTTGAGTTTGCGTTTTAGCTTTATAAAAAAACGACGGACGGCAACCTTGCTGATCGGTTGCCATTGCGTGGCGGGGTCCTGGCCGGACCACTCAATTCGTATACCGCTTGCGATACTCACCCGGCGAAACGCCAAAGCGCGACTTGAACGCCGTAGAGAAATAGCTCGAATCGTTAAAGCCCCACTCATAGCCCAGCGCACACAGCTTGCCCTCGCCCCGGGCATGGCGCAGTTGTTCGGCGCATAGGTCGAGGCGGCGGTTTTTCACGTATTGCGCCACCACCAGGCCGTGTCGGGAAAACAGCCGGTACAGGCCGCGCACGGAGACGCCCACCTGGGTCGCCAGCCATTCGGGGCACAGCGCTTCGTCACCGATGTGTTCATCGATAAAGCGCAACGCCTTGCGGAAGGTGCGTACCTGGGGTGAGTCGTCCACTTCGCTCTCCCCCATCGCCGGGCGCAGCAAGCTGATCACCGCGTCCAGCGTCGCTGCGCTTTCCGCGTGATTGAGGCCTTGTTCCGTTGAACCGAGGATCAGGCGATGGGCCAGCCCCGCCATCGGAGCCGAAGCCGGAATGCGTTGCGCGGGTTTGACCGTGGTGTAACGCATCTGCTGTTCGACCCGCTCCCGGGGCAGTATCAATGACAACTGACGGGCGTTGTTGCGGTAGACAAAGTTGCTTGGGCGCGTGGAGTCGATCAGGGTGATATCCCCCGGCAACAGGGTGATGCAACTGCCCTGCTGCTCCATCACGGCTTCGCCGGCCAGCTGGAACGCCGCGTAGTAATGGGAGCCTTCGCCCTGATCGATCTCATGCTGCGTGCGGAACAGTCGGGCCTGGGCCACGTCGACAAAACTCATCTTGAGCTCACCGCTGCGGTACTCATCGATCGAGCCCGCAAACTGCGTCCCCAACACATTGGCACCAAAGCGTCCGCAGACCTGATTGACCTTGTCGAGCCATTGATCAAAGCGCTCGACCTGTTGTGCATTGCTCATCGCAGCCTCATCCATCGCATTAGTCGCTGCGAGGCGCCCTGCACTTTTCGCTCCTGTTGCTGGCCACCGCGAAATACCGCGGTGGCCATGCCAATCCATGCGCGATTACTGCGCAGCGCGCGTTCTCGCGCACCAGGAACCGGCGTCGTGGCAACGCGCCGGGCAATCTGGCATGCACAACCAACTAATTGGCAAACAGGGAAAAGGGCAAACAATGGCCGCGCCTTAGTATCCGGACAGACCGCAACCCTGCGCTCAAGAACAAGAACGGATGCCACACCATGCTCAAGTCCCCCTTGCTTCGTCTCTCGACGCTCGCGCTGATGATCAGTGCCGGCAATGCCGGTGCCTATGAACTCTACGCCGATGACGACAGCCACCTGAACGCTACCCTCGAAGCCGTGTTCGGCATTTTCCACAGCCAGGAAAACTACGCCCTGTCCGGTCGCCTGAATGAAGGCAGCTCGTCGTGGCGCGAGGGTTACATCAAATACGGCTTGAGCTTCGATCAGGGCCTGGGCGGTGTGGGTACCGCGTACGGCGCGGGGAACATGCTCAGTTCCGGCACCTGGGGCGATGGCGATGCCGCCGGCTTCTCCGATGGATCGGAACGCACCACCAAGTTCGAAGACGCCTACCTCGGCTGGCGCTCGGCCGATCTGTTCGGCGCGTTGGGCAGTGACGGCGTCGACCTGTCCTTCGGTCGTCAGAACATCGTGGTCGGCGACGGTTTCCTGATCGATGGCGACGCGCTGAACATGGGCAAGGGCCTGGCCGACGGCGAATTCAACCGTGGCGGCGCCTACTACCTGGCAGCCCGCAAGGCCTTCGACGAAACCGCCGTATTGCGTCTGGGCGGCAAGGAAGGCTGGCGCAGCGACCTGATGTGGCTCAAATCCGACAACCGCGCCCAGGCCAAGACCGAAATGTACGTCGGCACCCTGGAGCACGTGGCCGAGGCCGGCACGGTCGGACTGACCTTCATCAAGACCACCGATATCGATGAACAGTACGCCTCGCCGATCCAGCTCGAACGCGACGGCATGAAGACCTACAGCCTGCGTGCGGCAGGCAACGCCGGGGTGAAAGACCTGTTCCTGTCCGGTGAATACGCCAAGCAGGACAAGCCCCACACATCGACCGAAGACGCCTGGTACCTGGAAGCGGGCTGGACCTTCTCCGACGCGGTCTGGACACCGAGCGCCAGCTACCGCTACAGCCGCTTCTCGGAAGGCTACGACACCCTGTTCTACGGTTTCAGCCGTGGCTACGGCACCTGGTTCCAGGGTGAAGTGGCGGGCAACTACGCCGGGCCGTTCAACAGCAACTCGCGCATCCAGAACGTCACGATGAAGGTCTCGCCGCTGGAGAACCTCAACGTCGGCGCGATGTACTTCAACTACGACACCATCGACCGCAACCTGGGCAACACCGATGGCCACGAAGTCGACCTGTACGCCGAATGGCACGTCAACGACCACCTGACCGTGATGCCGTTGGTGGGCATCTACCAACCGGACAAGAGCGCCGAAGACGGTGGTACCCAACTGGGTAACAACGACAGGAACGTCTACGCCCAGGTGGTATTCGCCACCGGTTTCTAATCTCGGCCGCGGGCAGTGGCCACTCCATTGCCCGCGTGGAAAAAGGTATTTCCAATGCACAGAACATTCCTGACGATCCAGAGCAAGATCGCCCTGCTCGCCGGTCTCTGTCTGCTGCTGGTCGTCGGCTTGCTGATGGGGTTGTCGCTCTATCAGACCCACAAGAGCAGCCAGCAAGTGGCCGAGGCCAGCGGCGACATGCTCGCCAGTGCGGCCAGGGAACACATGCAGGCCCTGGGCAAAGTGCAGGCCATGCAAGTACAACGCACCTTCATGCAGACCCACGAATACGGCCAGGGGTTATCGCGGTACCTGCTGTACCTGCGACAGCTGCAACATCAGGGCAGCCTGACTCGTCCGCAACTGCGCCAGGAACTCAGCACCCAACTTCATCAAGCCTTGATCGACAAGCCCGACCTGCTCGGGCTTTATGTCATTTTCGAACCCGGTGGACTCGACGGCGCCGATGCCGACTTCGCCGGCCAGGCCGCATTGGGCAGCAATGAAACCGGTCGCTTTTCGCTCTATTGGGTGCAGAGCAAACCCGGCGAACTGCAAGCGGTCATCGGTGACGAAGGCCTGCTCGCCAACACCGAGCCGGGCCCGAGCGGCGCACCGTACAACGCCTTCTACACCTGTGCCCGCGACACCGGCCAGGCCTGTGTGCTGGAACCCTATTTCGACGAGGCCTCCGGCAGCCGCAAACTGGTGACCAGCGTGGCCTTCCCGCTACTGGAAAACGGCAAGGTCATCGCCGTGGTCGGGTTGGACATCAACCTCGCCGCCCTGCAGCAGAACAGCGAAGCCAGCGCCCGTGAACTGTTCGATGGCAACGGCCAGATCAGCATCGTCAGCCCCCGTGGGGTGATGTCTGCCAACAGCCAGGACGTCGGTCGCCTCGGTCAGCCAATGGACAACGCCGAAGTGATGGACAGCCTGCGTCAGGGCCAGCCAAAAGTGTTTGTCGACGCCCGGCAAATCAAGGTGCTTGAACCGCTGTCACCGATTGCCGGTGCCGCGCCTTGGGGCGTGTTGGTCGGTGTGCCGCAGAACGTGTTGCTGGCGCCAGTGACTACGCTGCAAAACGAACTCGATGCCCGGGGTGTGCAAAGCACCGCGCTGGAACTGTTGCTCGGTGGCGGGTCGGCCCTGCTCGGCCTGCTGTTGATCTGGTACACCGCGCAACGCATCACCCGGCCGCTGCAAGTACTGACCCGGGTCATGGAAGACATCTCACTTGGCGAAGGCGACCTGACCCGGCGCCTGCAAGTGCAATCGAAGGATGAAATCGGTCAGCTGGCGACGGCGTTCAACCGCTTTGTCGAACGCATCCACCATTCGATCCGCGAGGTGTCGTCTGCCGCCCTGGGCGTCAATGAAGGCGCAAGGCGCGTACTGGATGCGTCGAATTCGTCGATGAGCAATTTCGACGATCAATCCACCCGCACCAACAGCGTGGCGGCGGCGATCAACCAGCTCGGCGCCGCCGCACAGGAAATCGCCCATAACGCCTCCGATGCCTCGCAACAGGCTTCGTCCGCACGGCAGCAGGCCGAGGATGGTCGCCAGGTGGTGCAGCGCACGATCGAGGTGATGAACGAACTGTCCGGCAAGATCAGTGCTTCGTGCGCCAACATCGAAGTGCTCAACGACAAGACCGTGAACATCGGGCAGATCCTCGAAGTGATCAAGGGCATCTCCCAACAGACCAATTTGCTGGCGCTCAACGCAGCGATTGAAGCGGCGCGGGCCGGTGAAGCGGGTCGTGGCTTTGCCGTAGTCGCCGACGAAGTACGCAGCCTGGCCGGACGCACCCAGGCCTCGGCGCTGGAGATCCAGCAGATGATCGAGGAACTGCAGGTGGGCGCGCGGGAATCGGTCACCACCATGACCGAGAGCCAGTGCCACAGCGAAGAAAGCGTCACCATCGCCAACCTCGCCGGCTCCCGCCTGGGCAGCGTGACCCAGCGCATCGGCGAGATCGACAACGTCAACCAGTCCGTCGCCGCCGCCACCGAGGAACAGACGGCGGTGGTCGAGGCGTTGAACGTCGACATCATCCAGATCAACACCCTGAACCAACAAGGGGTGGAGAATCTGCAATCGACGTTGCGGGCATGTACCGAACTGGAGCAACAGGCCGGGCGGTTGAATCAGTTGGTGGGGAGCTTTCGGATCTGAGATTTGGGTTGCCTGATATGCTGCTATCGCGAGCAAGCCCGCTCCCACAATTGGATCGCTGCCGTGCACAAAATCCGTGTACGCCGCAGATCCCTGTGGGAGCGAGCTTGCTCGCGATTGAACGATAACGCGGTCTATCAGCAATGCGTCCCGGCATGCTCAACGCGATGAAACAACCGGTTGAAGTACACCAGGCTGTCGCGCGGCTCGCGCACGCCCACCTTCGTCAGTTCCACGAACATCACCGAATGCGAGCCCACTTCCTTGCACTCGCTGATCCGCCCCTCAAGCTGCACCAGGGCATCGCGCAGCACCGGCACGTCGGCCGCGCCGTCGTCCCACAGGTCCCAGGCGAAGCGTTCGTCCATCGGCACCTTGGTCATGCCGGCGAAATGACGGGCCAGTTCTTCCTGCTCGCCACACAGCACGTTGATGCACAGATGGCCGTTGGTGCGGAACACGTCGTGGGTGGCGCTGTTGCGGTTGACGCACACCAGCACGGTGGGCGGCGAGTCGGTGACCGAGCACACGGCGCTGGCGGTGATGCCGCAACGTCCGCCGGGGCCGTTGGTGGTGATGATGTTCACCGCGGCAGGCAGCTGCGCCATGGCGTTGCGAAAGTCGATTTGCTGCTGGCTCAGGTCGGCCATGTCGATGCCCCTTCCTTCAGGAGGACCGCTATCTGGCGGCCCGTAGGTGATGGAACAAGACTAAGGCTGCGGGCGCGCCGCAACCATTCTCGCGATCCCCATGGCGGGGTTGGGTTTCCGCTAGTCGACTAGGTGGTTTCTTTATCGCAAGGGCCGGCCACAGTGGGTATTCTGCATACTGGTTCCAGAAAGATGAGCCAATGCGTGCCGCACGTTCCCGTGCGAAAACAATAATTAGAAGACTTTCGTGGCAGCCCCGATGGAAATCCGTAAACCGATTGTTTATATCGTTGACGACGACAAGGACCTGCGAACCTCACTGGCCTGGTTGCTGGAGTCGGTGAGCGTGCAGGCGCAATGCTTTGCCGGCGCCGAAGAGTTCCTCAGCCAATACGACCCCAAGCAGCCCGCCTGCCTGGTGCTCGACGTGCGCATGCCGGAGACCAGCGGTTTCCAGTTGCAGGAAATCCTCAACCAGCGCGGCAGCACCCTGCCGACCATTTTCGTCTCGGCCCATGGCGACATTCCGATGTCGGTCACGGCGATGAAGAACGGCGCGCTGGATTTCGTCGAGAAGCCCTACAACCCGCAGCAGATGATCGACCGCATCCAGGCCGCGCTGAAGACCGCCGTACACGCCCAGGCCGATCAGCAGCAGCGTCAGAACCTGCAAGGCAAGCTGGCACTGCTGACCAGCCGAGAGCGGGAAGTGTTGATGCTGGTGATCGATGGCAAGGCCAGCAAGGTGATTGCCCGGGAGCTGAACATCAGCGTGAAGACCGTTGATGTGCACCGCACCAAGATCAAGGAAAAGATGGGTGTGAGCAGCATTGCCATGCTGGTGCGCGAGGTGCTGCATTTACCGGTGGATGAGCCGGCGCGGCACTGACATTCCGTACTCGCCGTCAGGCCGCCTTCGCGAGCAAGCCCGCTCCCACAGGTTCTTCAGTGCACACAGCATTTGTGTACGAAGCAGATACTGTGGGAGCGGCGGTGCGG
>NZ_AKJG01000007.1 GCF_000282455.1 Pseudomonas sp. GM74 | reverse complement strand
GTGGATGGGCAGGCCGCCCCCGCCAGCCGCTTCGACCCTGGCTGGCTGCGCGCCCATGCCTATGACGACGAATCCCGCGCCGAGCGTCAGCAGCGCAAGCCTAAGGCCAGGCTCTGGCACAGCGATTTGCAGTTGCCGGTGTTCGAGTATCAAGCGCTGATGAACGACTCCGACGCTCTGTTGCAATGGCTGCTGGCCGTGCGGGATGTCGGATTGACCCAGGTCCGTGGCGTGCCTACCGAGCCCGGGTCCCTGACGCTGATCGCCCAACGGATTTCCTTCATCCGCGAGAGCAATTTCGGCGTGCTGTTCAACGTGCAATCCAGGGCCGACGCCGACAGCAACGCCTACACCGCCTTCAACCTGCCGCTGCACAGCGACTTGCCGACCCGGGAGTTGCAACCGGGGCTGCAATTCCTGCATTGCCTGGTCAACGACGCCGAGGGAGGCGAGAGCATTTTTGTCGACGGTTTCGCCATTGCCGACGCCTTGCGCCGGGAAGATCCGGAGGCTTTCAAGAGCCTCTGCGAAATCCCCGTGGAGTTTCGCAACAAGGATCGTCACAGCGACTACCGCTGCCTGGCACCGATCATTGCCCTGGATGCGTTGGGGCAGGTGTCGGAAATCCGCATGGCGAACTTTCTGCGCGGGCCGTTCGATGCATCGGTGGAGCAGATGCCCAAGCTGTATCAGGCCTACCGGCGCTTTATCGCGATGACCCGCGAGCCTCGATTCAGGTTGATGCAGCGGCTCAATCCCGGGGAGCTGTGGTGCTTCGACAACCGCCGCACCCTGCATGCCCGCAACGCCTTCGACCCCGCCACTGGGGCACGGCACTTCCAGGGCTGCTATGTCGACCGGGATGAGTTGTTGTCACGGATTCTGGTGTTGCAACGCTAGACCGCGTCATCGTTCATCGTCGGAACGCCGCCCGGAGCAAGCTCGCTGCCACATTCGATCGCATTCCCCCTGATAGGACTCGGTCAACTGTGGGAGCGGGCTTGCTCGCGAAAGCGGTCTATTTTTCGACACAAAACCCATTGATTCACAAACAAAAAAAAGCCCCGATCAAGCCGTGACAGGATCGAGGCAGAGGGTACTGTTGAGGAGCTGCCGTGCGAGGGTGACCAAACCTTCGTGAAGCGAGCTGAGTCCAGTGTGCCCCCTCCTTTGGCCGACAAGTTGCCCGAAAACGACCTGTTCATAGCCAATGCTGCCATTGCGACAATTCGTCCTTGCCGACACCCGGCACCCCTACCAGAATCGAACCACGACACCGTTCCCTGAAGAAGGATTGCGTCATGATGCACGCCGATTTGATAGACCAGGAAGACCTGTTGGGCCAGCTCAAGTCGTTGGGATTCAACGTGCCCAACGGAGCCACCGCCGAGCAGGCTTGCGAGTGCGTGGTAAGGGGCTTGGACGATGCTCGAGCGTATGAACTTCGCAAGATGGTCAAGGAGATGTACACCAGCAGCGCGACGATCCTGCCGGCAGTGCGCCAGGCCATCGACAAACAATTGCTGCCGGCGTTGTCGGAGTACCAGCAGAGCCACACAGGCCGATAAAAAGCCTTCGCGAGCAAGCCCGCTCCCACAGGGCTTTGTGTCGAGCACAAAATTAATGCTCTGACACAAAACCTGTGGGAGCGGGCTTGCCCGCGAATGAAGGCGCCTCGGTTTAAAGCCTTACGCTGGCAAACGTCGACTCATTGCGCGCCTGGCTCAGCGCCGACAACGGCCCGGACAACGGCGACAGCACCAGCGCTTGCGGCAGCGGCATCATCGCCACTTGCTGCGTGGTGTTGGACCCTACGCGCTCGTCACGCGGCGGAATGCCGAAGTATTCGCGGTAGCACTTGGAGAAGTGCGGCGTGGACACAAAGCCACAGACCGACGCCACTTCGATGATCGACATCGGCGTTTGCTTGAGCAGCTGGCGCGCACGGATCAAGCGCAGTTTCAGGTAGTAACGCGACGGCGAGCAGTGCAGGTATTTCTGGAACAACCGCTCGAGCTGACGACGGGACACCGCGACATACACCGCCAGTTCATCCAGGTCGATCGGCTCTTCGAGGTTGGCTTCCATCAACGCGACGATTTCCTGCAACTTCGGCTGGTTGGTGCCGAGCATATGCTTGAGCGGCACACGCTGGTGATCCTGCTCGTTGCGGATGCGCTCGTAGACGAACATTTCCGAAATGGCCGCCGACAGCTCACGACCGTGATCGCGACTGATCAAGTGCAGCATCATGTCCAGCGGCGCTGTACCGCCGGAGCTGGTGAAACGGTTACGGTCGAGGGTGAACAAGCGGGTGCTCATCGCTACACGCGGGAAAGCTTCCTGCATCGCCGCCAGGCATTCCCAGTGCACGCTGCAATCAAAACCGTCGAGCAGGCCGGCGCAGGCCAAAGCCCAACTGCCGGTGCACACCGCACCGAGGCGGCGGGACTGGCGGGCCTGGCTTTGCAGCCATGACACGTGTTCGCGGGTAACTGTGCGCTGGATGCCAATACCGCCGCACACGATGACGGTGTCCATTGGCGGAGCTTTGTGCATGGAAGCGTCAGGGGTGATTTGCAGGCCGTCACTGGCCCAGACCTGGCCGCCATCGACGGTGAGGGTGGTCCAGCGATACAGCTCGCGACCGGACAGCTGGTTGGCCATGCGCAGGGGTTCCACTGCGGAAGCCAGAGAAATCAGCGTGAAATTGTCCAGCAGCAGAAAGCCGATGGATTGAGGCGCACGGTTCTGGGGTTGGGCCCCGGAGTTGAACGTCGTCATCGCGGTATCTCCTCACACAAAGCGGGTGATGGCCTCAGGCGGAGGCTCTTTTTATTGCCATCGTTCTCGCGTGGGAGACGGGCTTTGTAATGACAGAGCAATTGCCATGCCTAAATTTGAATGCGCGTTCAATAACTCCTAAAAACGACGTCGGAATGTGTCTATATATGTCTTGCAAGGCATGGGGATTTAAATGGCCATCAGGACTGGCAAGCGCCTCGGCCCACGAGCTGTGAGCAATTCGGTAGCACTTGTGGGAACGGCGTTGCGCCGCGATGGAAAGGAGTGTCACCGCAGGCACGGGTGACGGACGGTCGAAGGCCGATTGACCCTCGATCACTGGCAAGCCGATTTATCTGTGAGCGACGCGCTAAAAGGTGGCGCGTTTTAATCCGGGTGTTCACTTAGCGCGCAGTTTTGACTGGTCTGGCCCCTTCGCTGGCAAGCCAGCTCCCACAGGGATTTGTGGTGTGATCAAGATATCAGCTACACCGAAGAACCTGTGGGAGCTGGCTTGCCAGCGATGAATTCAGCGCGGTGTCAACACTCCACAGCACTCACCGCCAACCCACCCCGCGATGTCTCCTTGTATTTGTCATGCATATCGGCACCGGTATCGCGCATGGTGCGGATCACCCGATCCAGCGAGATGAAGTGCTGGCCATCACCGCGCAAAGCCATTTGCGCAGCGTTGATCGCTTTCACCGCGGCAATCGCGTTGCGCTCGATGCACGGCACCTGGACCAGTCCGCCCACCGGGTCGCAGGTCAGGCCGAGGTTGTGTTCCAGACCAATCTCCGCCGCGTTGCACAATTGCTCTGGCGTGGCGCCAAGGATTTCCGCCAGCCCGGCTGCCGCCATGGCGCAGGCCGAACCGACTTCGCCCTGGCAACCGACTTCGGCACCGGAGATCGAGGCGTTCTTCTTGCACAGGATTCCCACCGCCGCCGCGCTGAGGAAATAGTCGACGACATTGGCGTCGGTCACGGCCTCGCTGAATTTCATGAAGTAGTGCAGTACTGCCGGAATGATCCCCGCCGCGCCGTTGGTCGGTGCCGTGACCATGCGCCCGCCAGCGGCGTTTTCTTCGTTGACCGCCAGGGCGAACAGGTTGACCCACTCCATGGCGCTCAAGGTCGAGCCGATCACGTTGGGTTTGTTCAGTTCCTGCAGGCTGCGATGCAGCTTGGCCGCACGCCGGCGCACGTTCAGCCCGCCGGGCAGGATGCCTTCATGTTTGAGGCCTTGCTCGACGCAATCCTGCATAGCGCGCCAGAGCTTCATCAGACCGCTGCGGATTTCGTCCTCGCTGCGCCACACCCTCTCGTTGGCCATCATTAATTCAGCCACGCGCAGCTTGTGTTTTTTGCACAGTTCCAGCAACTCGGCAGCGCTGGAAAAGTCATAAGGCAACACGGTGCGGTCGAGGTCGACGACACCGCTGGAGGCCTGCGCCTCATCGACGACAAAACCGCCGCCGACCGAATAGTAGGTGTCGCGATACAACTCGCTGTCATCACCCTCGACAATCAGGGTCATGGCGTTGGGATGGAATGGCAGGTTCTCGTCGATCAGGCGCATGTCCCGGGCCCAGATGAAGGGCACCGGCAAGCGACCGTCGAGCAGCAGTGTTTCGGTCTCGCGCAGAGTGGCGATACGAATGCCGATTTGCGACGGATCGATCGCATCCGGCCACTCGCCCATCAGGCCCATGATCACGGCATTGTCGCTGCCGTGGCCGATACCGGTGGCCGACAACGAGCCGAACAGCTGGACTTCGACACGCCGCACTTGCTCAAGCAACCCGCGCTCGCGCAGGCCCTGCACAAACAACGCCGCCGCCCGCATGGGCCCCACGGTGTGTGAACTGGAAGGACCGATGCCGATTTTGAACAGGTCGAAAACACTAATAGCCATTACTGCCGAACTCCTGGATGGGCCCACTGCGCACGCAAAAGCGCACGGTGACGGAGCTGCTACGCTCAAGCTGCAATCCGCCGAGATGACCGCATCATCAAGCTTTTATCCAGTTGTTCGACGTCTCTAACCGACGCACTCATGCCCACCAGCGCCGCGTGTCTTTTACGCTGTGTTTTCGCCGTTTTTTTGCGGTTCAGGGAGGGAAATCGGGCTGAAAAAATCTGTAAACGACGTCACCGACACTGGATGCGACCATCCCTGTACTGGATACGACGCACCCTGTAGGCGTCAGATTTTCACTGGTACATGATCATATCGACTCGATTGCAAGGCGACGTGGTAGAGCTGTCTCCAGAACGCCATCCAACCGCAACCTATAAGTGCGGTGGTCCAGTCGGAACACTGCCAAAAAAAACACCAAGGAGTCCATCCATGAAAGGTTCCCCGTCGTTGTTGTTGGCCGCAATGCTTAGTCTGCCGGTTCTGGCGCAAGCCGCAGAGCCGGCGCAGTGCAGTACCGTAAACTTCTCCGATGTCGGCTGGACCGACATCACCGCGACTACCGCGACCACCAGCGTTGTGCTCAACGCCCTCGGCTACAAGACCAAGACCACCATGATTTCCGTGCCCGTGACCTACAAGTCCCTGGCCGACGGCAAGAACATGGACGTGTTCCTGGGCAACTGGATGCCGACTATGGAAAACGACATCAAGGCCTACCGCGATGCCGGCACCGTGGAAACCGTGCGCACCAACCTCAAGGGCGCCAAGTACACCCTCGCCGTCCCTCAGGCGCTGTACGACAAGGGCCTGCATGACTTCGCCGACATCGCCAAATTCAAGAAAGAGCTCGATGGCAAGATTTACGGCATCGAGCCTGGCAACGACGGCAATCGTCTGATCCAGAGCATGATCGACAAGGATGCCTTCGGCCTGAAGACCGCCGGTTTCAAAGTCGTCGAATCCTCCGAAGCCGGCATGCTGTCGCAGGTCGACCGCGCGCAGAAACGCGACACCGCCGTGGTGTTCCTCGGCTGGGCGCCGCACCCGATGAACAAGCGCTTCAAGATTCAATACCTGACCGGTGGTGATGACTTCTTCGGCCCGGATTTCGGTGCCGCCACTGTGGCGACCAACACCCGCAAGGGCTATGCGCAGGAGTGCGGCAACGTCGGCCAGTTGCTGAAGAACCTGGAGTTCACCGTCGACATGGAAAGTGAACTGATGGGCAACATCCTGGACGACAAGATGAAGCCTGACGCGGCCGCCAAGGCCTGGCTGAAAAAGAATCCACAGGTGCTCGATACCTGGCTCGCTGGCGTGACCACCATTGACGGTAAACCTGGCCTGGAGGCCGTGAAAGCCAAACTGACGCCTTGAATTAGGGAGCATCGTTTATGCCGGGCAGGTTCGCCTGCCCGGGCTGTTAATTACCTTGCATGCGGACGTTCACTACCATGCTGATTGATCAGAAAATACCCCTAGGCCAGTACATCGCAGGCTTCGTTGAATGGTTGACGCAACACGGCGCCAGCACCTTCGACGCCATCGCCGTGACACTGGAAACGATGATCCACGGCGTGACGTTTGCGCTGACCTGGTTCAACCCGCTGGCATTGATCGGCCTGATCGCACTGCTCGCCCACTTCATCCAGCGCAAATGGGGTCTGACCGCCTTTGTCGTTGCCTCTTTCCTTCTGATCCTCAATCTGGGGTACTGGCAGGAAACCATGGAAACCCTCGCCCAGGTGCTGTTCGCCACCCTGGTCTGCGTGGTCATCGGCGTGCCGCTGGGCATCGTCGCCGCGCACAAGCCGATGTTCTATACTTTAATGCGTCCGGTACTCGATCTGATGCAGACCGTACCGACCTTTGTGTACCTCATTCCTACCCTCACCCTCTTCGGGCTGGGTGTGGTACCGGGCCTGATCTCCACGGTGGTGTTCGCCATCGCTGCGCCGATCCGCCTGACCTACCTGGGCATCCGCGATGTCCCGCAAGAACTGATGGACGCCGGCAAGGCCTTCGGCTGCTCGCGTCGCCAATTGCTCTCAAGGATCGAACTGCCCCACGCCATGCCGAGCATCGCGGCCGGTATCACCCAGTGCATCATGCTGTCTCTTTCGATGGTGGTGATCGCGGCACTGGTGGGTGCCGATGGCCTGGGCAAACCGGTGGTCAACGCACTGAACACTGCTGATATCGCCTTGGGCTTCGAAGCAGGCCTGGCGATCGTACTGCTGGCGATCATGCTCGACCGTATCTGCAAACAACCCGACGCCAAAGTAGGGGGTGATGCATGAGCATTATTCGCTTTGATAACGTTGACGTTATCTTCTCCAAGGATCCACGCGAGGCCCTCAAGCTGCTGGATCAGGGCATGACCCGTAACGAAATCCTGAAAAAGACCGGGCTGATCGTTGGTGTTGAAAAAGCCAGCCTGGACATCGAAAAAGGTGAAATCTGCGTACTGATGGGCCTGTCCGGCTCCGGCAAGTCCAGCCTGTTGCGCTGCATCAACGGTCTGAACACCGTTAGCCGCGGCAAGTTGTTCGTCGAGCACGAAGGCAAGCAGATTGACATTGCCTCCTGCACCCCGGCAGAACTGAAAATGATGCGCACCAAGCGCATTGCGATGGTGTTCCAGAAGTTCGCCCTGATGCCTTGGCTGACAGTGCGCGAAAACATCAGCTTTGGCCTGGAAATGCAGGGTCGTCCGGAAAAGGAACGACGCAAACTGGTGGACGAAAAGCTTGAGCTGGTGGGCCTGGCCCAGTGGCGCAACAAGAAACCCGATGAGCTGTCCGGTGGTATGCAGCAACGTGTCGGCCTGGCCCGTGCGCTGGCGATGGACGCCGACATTCTGCTGATGGACGAACCGTTCTCGGCCCTCGACCCGCTGATCCGTCAGGGCCTGCAAGACGAGCTGCTGGAACTGCAACGCAAGCTCAGCAAGACGATCGTATTCGTCAGCCACGACCTCGATGAGGCCCTGAAACTGGGCAGCCGCATCGCGATCATGAAAGACGGCCGGATCATTCAGTACAGCAAGCCGGAAGAAATCGTCCTCAACCCCGCGGACGATTACGTGCGGACCTTCGTGGCCCACACCAACCCGCTGAACGTACTGTGCGGTCGCAGTCTGATGCGCACCCTGGACAACTGCAAACGCATCAACGGTTCGGTGTGCCTGGATCCAGGCGGCGACTCGTGGCTGGACCTGGCCGATGGCAACACCATCAAGGGTGCTCGCCAGAACGGCTCTGCGCTGGACTTGCAGAACTGGGTACCGGGTCAGGCCGTTGAAGGCCTGGGTCGTCGCCCAACCCTGGTGGACTCGAACATCGGCATGCGCGATGCGCTGCAGATTCGTTATCAGACCGGCAACAAACTGGTGCTGCATGACAACAACCACGTAGTGGGGATTCTGGGCGACAGTGAGCTGTATCACGCACTGCTCGGCAAGAACCTGGGGTAAGGCAACAGACACAAAAACGCCGCGAGAGAATCGCGGCGTTTTTGTTTACGGGATATCGGGTCAAACAGCTTTGCGGCTGATGGCCCCTTCGCGAGCGAGCCCGCTCCCACATGTACGGTGAACAACCTGTGGGAGCGAGCTTGCTCGCGATGAGGGCTTAACATTCAACATGAGTGTTGACTGTCCCGGCGCTATCGCGAGCAAGCTCGCTCCCACAGGGATTGCGGTGCATTCAGTACACCGCAGACCCAAGCTTTAGCTGTAAACCCGGCCAAGAAGCTGCCGATGGCTTTCAAACTGATCGAGCACGTCACGGGTGATCTGATCCTGGGTGAAGCCCATCAAATCGTAGTCCTGGCTGCCGTTGTGCAGGTACACCTCGGCACGGTAGTAACGCTGACGCGCCTCATCGGACTGAGCCGACTCGGTTGGCGTGGCCAGGTAACCGTCCAGGCTTACTTCGTAGACGAAAGGGTTGCCCTCTTCCATCTCGACCCGTACGCCCATGCAACGCTTGGACTTGCCCAGCAGTGTCTGAACCTCCAGACCTTGAGCACGCATTTGCGCCGTCGCATCTTGCAATGCCGGGCTGACATGCTTGTCCATGAAGCGCTGCACCACTGACTGGCTTGGCTGCAAGTCCAGCTGGGTCAAACGCTCGCTGAAACCACGACGACCGCGTGCCGCCAGTTCCGCTTGCTCCTGTTCGATCTGCACGTCCTGGCGCATGGCCTTGTGCAAGCCGAACATGAAGAACACCAGCACCACCGAGAACGGCAGACCGGCCAGCACCACCATGGTTTGCATGGCTTCGAAGTTGCCGGCGAACAGCAGACCGATGGTCACCAGGGTGATCACCGCCGACCAGAAGATCCGCAGCCAGTGCGGCGCATCCTCATCGACATTGCCGCCCTTGCACGAAAGGTTGGCCATCATCACCGCGCCGGAGTCCGCCGGGGTCAGGAACAGCACGAAACCGACAAAGATCGACACGCCGATCACAACCTTCGACGCCGGGTAATGCTCAAGCAACTGGTAGATCGCCATGGACGGCTGTTCCAGCGCCGTCTTCCCGAGCTCCACCGCCCCATGGTTCATCACCAGGTCCAAAGCCGAGTTACCGAAGATCGACAGCCACGCCAGGGTGAAACCCAGCGGGATCAGCAGTACGCCGGCCACCAGCTCACGCACCGTGCGACCACGGGAAATACGCGCGATGAACATGCCCACGAATGGCGCCCAGGAAATCCACCAGGCCCAGTAGAACAGGGTCCACAGACCCAACCAGCGGTCGGACTTCTCACTGTCGCCTTCGTACACATACAGATCAAAGGTCTTCAGCACCACACCGTTCAGGTAGTCACCGACGTTTTGTACGAAGCCATTGAGCAGGTGCAGGGTCGGGCCGAACAGCAGGACGAAAATCAGCAGGCCGCTGAACAGCACGATGTTCAGGTTGGACAGACGGCGGATGCCGTTTTCCACGCCCGACACGGCCGCGATGGTCGCCACGGTGCTCATCACGATGATCACGATCAGCAGGTTGGTGTTGCTGTGTTCCATGCCGAACAGGTTCTCCAGCCCCGACGACACTTGCAGTGAACCGATCCCCAGGTTCGTCACCAGCCCCAGCAGGGTCACGAACATGCCGAAGCCGTCCACCGCATGCCCGGCCGCGCCCTTGACCCAACGCTCGCCCACCAGCGGATATAACGCCGAACGCAACGCCAGCGGCTGGTTATGCCGGTAGGCAAAATACGCCACGGCCAAACCTACCAGCGCGTAGATCGCCCAGCCATGCAAGCCCCAGTGCAGGAACGTCAGTTGAACGGCCTGACGGGCGGCAAGGTTGCTGCCGGCCACGCCTTCCGGCGGGTTGAAGTAATGGTCCAGGGGCTCCGACGCGCCGAAGTACAGCAGCGAGATGCCGATACCCGAGGAGAACAGCATCCCCGCCCAGGCGCCGTAGCTGAAGTCCGGGGTATCGTCCTTGCTGCCCAGTTTCAGTTTGCCGTAGGACGAAAACGCCAGGCCGACGACAAAAATCAGGTAGGCGGCAATCACCACCATGTAGTACCAGCCGAAGCTGCGGGACAACCAGGCTTGCGCCGTACCCAGCATTCTGCCGGCCTCTTGCGGGGCGATGATCAGAATGGCGGTCAACAACAGAATCAACGCGGTAGAGGTGTAGAACACCCAACCGTTGACCGTCACCTTCTCGGGTGGGGTCTTTATTAGCGAGGCAGAACTCATGGCACAGATGCTCCGGGCAGTGCGAGAGAAGAACGCAAGACAAACGAGTTACCCGACCAATCGGTTAGTGGGCAGCCGACCGGCGGGTGATATAAAGACAGCCCGAAAAAAGCCCGAAGACCTTGAGACGCCGTGGCGTATAGGCTTCGAGCCGTTTCGGATGTCGGTTTGCCGCCATTTACACGTAGGAAAAATCTGTAAGCAGCGACGATTTGTCGCAGATCTTATTCTTTGTTGATTGAACGTTCAATCAAAACAAAATAGACTGGCCCTCAAGCCGATGGACGTTCTGCGTCTGCCGGAAGGCCTAAGGAGATGTGCAAGATGCCCAAGGTCGGTATGCAACCCATCCGCCGCCAGCAATTGATCGAAGCCACATTGCAGGCCGTCGATCAGGTCGGAATGGGGGACGCCAGCATTGCGCTGATCGCCCGTTTGGCCGGTGTCTCGAATGGCATCATCAGTCACTACTTTCAGGACAAGAACGGCCTGATTGCCGCCACCATGGGGTACCTGATGACAGTCCTGAGCGAGAACGTCACCCTGCGCCGACAGGCGCTTACAGATGACAGCCCGCGGGCGCATCTGCAGGTGATCATCGAAGGCAACTTCGACGCCAGCCAGGTCAATGGCCCGGCAATGAAAACCTGGCTGGCCTTCTGGGCTACCAGCATGCACCAGCCGTCTTTGCACAGGTTGCAGCGGATCAACGATCACCGTCTGTATTCCAACCTGTGTTGCCAGTTCCGCCGCGTGCTGCCGCTCAATGATGCGCGCAGTGCCGCCCGAGGCCTGGCAGCGTTGATCGACGGCTTGTGGTTGCGCGGCGCGCTGTCGGGAGATGCTTTCGACACCGAGCAGGCGCAACAGATTGCTTACGAATACATGGATACCCAACTGGCCAAGCGGGTGAGTTAGAGCACACATAAACGCTCAACCACCGAACGCGCCAGCCACTTAATGCTCTTGCGAGGACTTTATGGCCCGTTTCGAACTGCAAAAACTCTACATCGATGGCGCGTACAGCGACGCCAGCAGCGACGCCACTTTCGAAGCCATCAACCCGGCTAACGGTGAAGTCCTCGCAAAAGTGCAACGTGCGACCCAGTCAGACGTCGAACGCGCTGTCGTCAGCGCAGAAAAGGGCCAGAAGATCTGGGCCGCCATGACCGCCATGGAGCGTTCGCGCATCCTGCGTCGCGCCGTGGAAATCCTGCGTGAGCGCAACGACGAACTGGCCGCCCTGGAAACCCTGGACACCGGCAAGGCCTACTCCGAAACCCGCTACGTCGACATCGTCACCGGCGCCGACGTGCTGGAATACTACGCAGGCCTGGTACCGGCCATCGAAGGCGAGCAGATTCCGCTGCGCACCACTTCGTTCGTCTACACCCGTCGCGAGCCGCTGGGCGTCGTGGCCGGTATCGGCGCGTGGAACTACCCGATCCAGATCGCCCTGTGGAAATCCGCACCGGCCCTGGCCGCCGGTAACGCGATGATCTTCAAGCCAAGTGAAGTCACCTCGCTGACCACCCTGAAACTGGCCGAGATCTACACCGAAGCCGGCGTGCCAAACGGTGTGTTCAACGTCCTGACCGGCAGCGGCCGTGAAGTCGGCACCTGGTTGACCGAGCACCCGCGCATCGAGAAAGTCTCGTTCACCGGCGGCACCGACACCGGCAAGAAAGTCATGGCCAGCGCTTCGAGCTCTTCGCTCAAGGACGTGACCATGGAACTGGGCGGCAAATCCCCGCTGATCATCTGCGACGACGCCGACCTCGATCGCGCCGCCGACACCGCGATGATGGCCAACTTCTACAGCTCCGGCCAGGTTTGCACCAACGGCACTCGCGTGTTCGTACCGGCCCACCTGAAAGCCGCTTTCGAAGCCAAGATCGCCGAACGCGTTGCACGCATCCGCATCGGCAACCCGGAAGACGAAAACACCAACTTCGGTCCGTTGGTCAGCTTTGCGCACATGGAAAGCGTGCTGGGCTACATCGCCAAGGGCAAGGAAGAAGGTGCCCGCCTGCTGTGCGGCGGTGAGCGCCTGACCGACGGCGAGTTCGCCAAGGGTGCGTTCGTGGCGCCGACCGTGTTCACCGACTGCACCGACGACATGACCATCGTGCGTGAAGAAATCTTTGGCCCGGTCATGGCGATCCTCTCCTACGAAACCGAAGAAGAAGTGATCCGTCGCGCCAACGACACCGACTTCGGCCTGGCCGCCGGTATCGTCACCCGCGACCTGAACCGCGCCCACCGCGTGATTCATCAACTGGAAGCCGGTATCTGCTGGATCAACGCCTGGGGCGAGTCCGACGCGAAGATGCCGGTTGGCGGCTACAAGCAGTCGGGTGTCGGCCGTGAGAACGGCATCAGCTCGCTGAACAACTTCACCCGCATCAAATCGGTACAGGTCGAGCTGGGCGATTACGTCTCGGTGTTCTAAGACGCACCCGCACAACCTGTAGCAGCTGCCGAGGCACGAGGCTGCGTTTCTGTAGCAGCTGCCGAGGTACGAGGCTGCGTTGGGCTGCGCAGCGGCCCCACGAGGGCGGTCCTGCGGACACGCAACGCAGCCTCGTGCCTCGGCAGCTGCTACAGGCGACCTGACCAACTTCAAAGAGGGTGCATTCAATGTCCCAAGAATTCGACTACATCATCATCGGTGCCGGCTCGGCCGGTAACACCCTGGCGACCCGTCTGACCGAAGACGCCGGCGTCACCGTCCTGCTGCTCGAAGCGGGCGGCCCGGACTACCGTTTCGACTTCCGCACGCAAATGCCTGCGGCCCTGGCGTTCCCGCTGCAAGGCCGTCGCTACAACTGGGCCTACGAAACCGATCCAGAGCCGCACATGGACGGTCGTCGCATGGAATGCGGTCGCGGCAAGGGCCTGGGCGGTTCCTCGCTGATCAACGGCATGTGCTACATCCGCGGCAACGCCATGGACTACGACGGCTGGGCGAAACTGCCAGGCCTGGAAGACTGGTCGTACCTGGACTGCC
Organism: Pseudomonas sp. GM74; assembly: GCF_000282455.1. Lineage (GTDB taxonomy): Bacteria > Pseudomonadota > Gammaproteobacteria > Pseudomonadales > Pseudomonadaceae > Aquipseudomonas. Next base: position 2,668 of record NZ_AKJG01000007.1, on the reverse strand, counting down.
TGCCGTATTTCCGTAAAGCGGAAACCCGCGACATCGGCCCGAATGACTACCACGGTGGCGACGGCCCGGTCAGCGTGACCACGCCGAAAGCCGGCAACAACCCGCTGTTCCACGCCATGGTTGAAGCCGGCGTGCAAGCCGGTTACCCGCGCACCGAAGACTTGAACGGCTACCAGCAGGAAGGCTTCGGCCCGATGGACCGCACCGTGACGCCGAAAGGCCGTCGTGCCTCCACCGCCCGCGGTTACCTGGACGTCGCCAAGAAGCGTTCGACCCTGACCATTGTCACCCACGCCCTGACCGACAAGATCCTCTTCGAAGGCAAGCGTGCGGTCGGCGTGCGTTACCTGGTCGGCGCCGCTGAAGAGCGCGTTGAAGTCAAGGCACGCAAGGAAGTGCTGCTGTGCTCCGGCGCCATCGCTTCACCGCAGATCCTGCAACGCTCCGGCGTCGGCCCGGCCGAGCTGCTGAACAAGCTCGACATTCCGGTGGTCCACGACCTGCCGGGCGTTGGTGAAAACCTGCAGGATCACCTTGAGCTGTACCTGCAATACGCTTGCACCCAGCCAGTCTCGCTGTACCCGTCGCTGCTCCTGCACAACCAGCCGGCCATCGGTGCCGAGTGGCTGTTCAACGGCACCGGCATCGGCGCCAGCAACCAGTTCGAAGCCGGCGGATTCATCCGTACCCGTCCGGAATTCGAATGGCCGAACATCCAGTACCACTTCTTGCCGGTAGCGATTAACTACAACGGCAGCAACGGTGTGAAAGAGCACGGTTTCCAGGCACACATGGGCTCCATGCGTTCGCCAAGCCGCGGGCGCATCCAGGCCAAGTCCAAGGACCCGCGCCAGCACCCGAGCATCCTGTTCAACTACATGGCCACCGAGCAGGACTGGCAGGAATTCCGCGACGGCATCCGCCTGACCCGTGAAATCATGCAACAGCCTGCATTGGATGCCTTCCGCGGTCGCGAGATCAGCCCGGGCATCGAGGTGCAAACCGATGAGCAGTTGGACAAGTTCATCCGCGAGCACGCTGAAACCGCGTTCCACCCGTCCTGCTCGTGCAAGATGGGCACCGACGAAATGGCCGTGGTCGATGGCGAAGGTCGCGTGCACGGCATGCAAGGCCTGCGTGTGGTCGATGCCTCGATCATGCCGATCATCACCACCGGCAACCTCAACGCACCAACGATCATGATGGCCGAGAAAATCGCCGACAAGATCCGTGGCCGCAAGCCGTTGCCGCGCAGCACTGCCACTTACTATGTGGCGGGTGAAGCGCCGGTGAAGGGCAAGCCTGTGCGGGAATTGAGCCAGACTGCGTAAGGCGTTACACCGCGTCACGGCCATTCGCGAGCAAGCCCGCTCCCACAGGTTTCGGGTTGGACTGCAGATTTGTGATCCAACCGGGACCACTGTGGGAGCGGGCTTGCTCGCGATGGCGCCCGAACAAACAACACACAGCTCCCAGTAATCCCCCTCCACAGATCCAAACTTGATCCTCCCCCTGCGCAGGCCTAATCTAGCGCCACGCAATCGTTTCACCCCTCCCCTCGCAGCACCGCGCCATCGCCACTCCATTTCCAGGAGGTTCACGAATGTTCGATTTCCATCCCCAGCTCAAGCAGCGCTTCGCTGCCTTGCGCACGGGTGCCGAATTCTTTTCCCTGCGTTATGTGCGCGAATCCGGGCAGTATCTGTCGGTGCGCAAGAACGTCGCCGAACCGCCAAGCCTTAGCCGTGACGAAGGGGCGATGCTGACCGTTCGGGTCAACGGCGTCGAGGCCTATGCGGCCACCAACGACCTGTCGCAACAGGGCCTGCAAGCCGCCCTCGAACGCGCCGAACTCCAGGCCCGTCGACTCAAGCCCCACGCCCTGCTGGACCTGCGCGAGCAGGCTGTTTCCAGCGACCGCGCCGATTACTTTTCACCCAACCTCGACCAGGCGTTCCCGCCCCTGAGCGACTGCTACCAGTTGCTCGGCGCCGAATCCGCCGCCGTACCCAAGGACGAGCGACTGGTGAACTGGCAGGTCAGTCTCGGCATCACCCACGTCGAGCAGATCTACCTCAACAGCGCCGGTGCCGAATTGCGCCAGGCCCAACGTTTTGTGTACCCCGGTCTGGACGTCACGGCCTACGACGGCAACGACAGCCAGACCCGCAGCCTTGGACGCGAGAATTTCGGCCAGCAAGGCGCGGCGGACGTCATCAGCCGCTGCGGCCTGATCGGTGCCGCTGCCCAGGTGGCCGATCAGGCCCTGCAATTGCTCCTGGCGCCGAACACCCCGCAAGGCAAGCGCGACCTGCTGCTGATGCCCGACCAGATGATGCTGCAAATCCACGAGTCCATCGGCCATCCGCTGGAGCTGGACCGCATCCTCGGCGACGAACGCAACTACGCCGGCACCAGTTTCGTCAAAGCCGAAGATTTCGGCCGCCTGCAATACGGTTCCGGCCTGCTCAACGTGACCTTCGACCCGGACATCCCCGAAGAGCTCGCCAGCTACGGCCATGACGATGACGGCACGCCCGCCAGCAAACAGTTCCTGATCCGCGAAGGCCTGTTGCTGCGTCCGCTGGGCGGTGCGTTGTCGCAATTCCGCGCCGGCATGGACGGCGTCGCCAACAGCCGCGCCTGCGGCTGGAACCGCCCGCCGATC
>NZ_AKJG01000006.1 GCF_000282455.1 Pseudomonas sp. GM74 | reverse complement strand
TCGGGGCGATGGTACTGCTCACCGCCTGGGCAAAAGACAGAGAAACCGAAGCGCGTACGGAGCAAAGCACCAGGACAATGGGCAACGCCGCCCTGGCTGGCTGGTAAATCCGGGTTGAACAAGGACGTTCAGCTTCAGTAAATAGATCCCGCTTTTAGTTGTTAACAAAGTTTCACTTGAGGAAATCCAAATGAAATCCATGAAAGCCCTTTTCGTAGTCGCCGCCCTGACCGCCTCTTCCCTGGCGATGGCCACAGGTGGCGGTGACAAGACCTTCGCACGCATGGAGTCGGCCCGGAAAGTCTCGATGGAAGCCTTCCAGATTGCACAGAAACAGAAGGCTGAAGCCGCTGTCGCTCAAAGCAAGGCCAAGGCGACCGATCACGCCAACAGCTGATCGGTGTAGCCTGTCCCCGGCTGACACAAATGTGCAGCCTCAAGCCTCGCTAGCAGCACCCAAGGTACTGCTGGCGCCGGTTTAACCAAGATCCCGCCTACACCCAATCCAGTGTGTTGAATCTACCTCGAACAGCCGCAAATCGGGCCGACGGCAGTGAAATATCAATTTCCCGCAGTAGTCATGGAGACAGGCATCTATCGCTTGCCCTTCATACAGACTACGGAAAGATAAGCACCCCAAAGAACACCACACAGGGCAAGTATCAGCTCCGGACTGAAAATGCTCTGATCGACCGGTGCCACCAGGATTTCGCTATAAAGGCACAAGGCGCCCGCGATCAATGCAATAAAGTAGCCGGTCCGGGTTCTGGTCCGGCGTAACAACAGAACCCTTTTCAGACCCTCGTCTTTCCACTCTTGAAGGGGCATGAGTTGGATTTCCTCCAGCAGCACCACACCCCACAGCAACGCACACAACCAATAACCTATCATCATGACGTCCTCCAGTTGGAACATTGATTCAACATGAATGCAGCCTGCACTCCTTGCTCAACTTACGAATATAAATTCCGGAGTCTTTTCTGACTCGTGAAGTTTGCTCTCATGCATGCCAACAGGAAAAATTTGTTGGCAACAGGGACTTGGCTAAATGCTCCAACATACGGCGCATGATGGCAAGTTCATGGTTCTTGTCGTAGAAAGCGTAGGCTCCCGCTTTTGTAAAGTACTTCCAATGTGTCGGATCAGCGCAATTGCTGACCACTATGACGTTTGTCAGCGGATACTCGGATGCGACCACACGCAATACTTCCATGCCATTACCGTCGCTGAGGTTGACGTCCAGCAAGACGACATCGGGCGGTTCACGCCGGATGGCGGCGATGGCAGTCGATGCGCGGTGGAACGGGTTCTGTGTTGGTGACCTGCATGATTTCACCTCACTTTATTGACATGGCTGTACAAGACGTTGACCCAGACAACGCCATTGAGCGGACGAAGATTTTCCGAGAGGTCAATATGCTTGATTGGAACGGACCCCACTATCGACGTAAGCAGGACTTCTTTGTGGAGATATCGGCCAAACGCCTGTAGTGATTCCACTACAAGCAGGCTGGATCAGGACGATTCAATGATGCCAGGGCGTTCTAAGTCAGCAGGCCGTTTTCGAGTGCATAACGGGCGAGTTTCGCGTTGCTGTCCATCCCTGTTTTTTCCAGGATACGTGCCCGGTACGTCGTGACGGTACTCGGGCTCAAGTGCAATATCTGAGCGATGCGGACAATCCTCTCGCCTGAAGCGAGAAGCTTGAGTACTTCAAGCTCCCGGTCGGATAGCGCTTCGTGGGGTGCCCCGTCGCCCCTGCCGATAGCGTTGACCAGTTTTTCTGCCAGCTCAGGACTGACGTGCTTGCCGCCGGAGGCCACCTTGCGAACCGCCGTAACCAGGGTGGCTGCGGAAATATCCTTGGTCAGGTATCCCGCTGCGCCGTGCTTGATTGCGCGTAACGCATAGGCCTCGACCGAATGCATGCTCAACATCAGAACGGCGAGCTTGGGCTTCTCTGCACGCATAAGCTTGAGGAGTTGGAGGCCGGTCTTGTCGGGCAGTTGAATATCTACCAGCGCCACGTCGAAATCCTGCTCCCGGACCAAGAGCATTGCGTCGTGTGCCGTCTCTGCTTCACCCGTAACGTCGATCTCGCCGGCAGTCTCCAGCATGCGTCGCACGCCGCTACGCACGATGCTGTGATCATCCACCAGCAAGACTCTGATTTTGTGGTCACTCATCTGTATTTTCCATTCGGCAGTGGCCGGCAAGCCATGGAATCTTCTGCAGAGTTTGACCTTAGCAGGCAGATAGCGCACTTGCACTTTTGCCTCAGGCGTCAGTGCCCACTTCTCCGGACTGCGGGTGAAGTCGGCCGGAACGGCCTGTTCCCGGCCAATTTCCCCAGGATCCGGGGCATTGCGCCAACCTTGCTAATATTTCGTGAGCCAACGCTCAGTATTGAGCATGGTCAATACTGCAATGCCGGCTCCTGCATGACGCCTTGCGCGTGGCATCCACTTTGACTGGACATAGACATGGCCACAGTGACCACACCGATCGAAGCTTTCGACATGAAGACGTTGCTGGCAGCGCTGAAGGCGTTGCGCAATGGTGACTTCACCACGCGTATGCCGGAAGACTGGACCGGCATGCCGGGCAAGATCGCCGACACGCTCAACGAGATCATCGACATGGCGGCCGACACCGCCACCGAATTCGAACGCGTGGCGCGACTGATCGGCAAGCAGGGCAAGGTCGATGAGCGTATCCAATTGCCGATGATGAAAGGCTCATGGCAAAAGATCGTCAACTCGAGCAATGCGCTCACCAGCGACCTCATCAGCCCGATGAGCGAGATGATTCGCGTTATCGGGTCGGTTGCCGAGGGTAATCTGAGCCAGCAGGTACCACCGGTACTCGACGGCCTGAGACTGCGGGGCCAGTTCCTCAAATCCGCCAGGATCGTGAACACCATGGTGACCCGACTTGGCTCCTTCGCATCCGAAGTGACCCGCGTGGCGCGCGAAGTCGGCACTGAAGGGATTCTCGGTGGGCAGGCCAATGTCAAAGGGGTGTCCGGTACCTGGAAAGACCTGACCGACTCCGTCAACGACATGGCCGCCAACCTGACCACCCAGATGCGCAACATCGCTTACGTGACGACCGCAGTGGCCAAAGGCGATCTGGGCAAGACGATTACCGTCGAAGTCAGGGGTGAGATTCTCGAGCTGAAAAACACCATCAACACGATGGTCGGCCAACTCTCGAGTTTCGCTGCGGAGGTGACCCGAGTGGCGCTGGAAGTCGGTACCGAAGGCAAGCTGGGCGGTCAGGCGGAAGTGCGCGGCGTATCAGGCACCTGGCGCGACCTGACCGAATCGGTCAACGGCATGGCGGCCAACCTGACCACCCAGGTGCGCAACCTCGCACAGGTGACGACCGCGGTGGCCAAAGGCGACCTCGGCAAAAAAATCACCGTTGAAGCCAAGGGCGAGATTCTCGAACTGAAAAACACCATCAACACGATGGTCGACCAGCTCTCCAGCTTCGCCTCGGAGGTGACACGCGTCGCACTGGAAGTCGGTACCGAAGGCAAACTGGGCGGACAGGCCGAAGTGACCGGCGTGTCGGGTACCTGGAAGGACTTGACCAATTCGGTCAACGGCATGGCGGCCAACCTGACCACCCAGGTGCGCAACATTGCCGACGTGACGACAGCGGTGGCCAACGGCGACCTGTCACGCAAGATCACCGCCGAAGCGAAAGGTGAAATTCTCCAACTCAAGGAAACCATCAACACCATGGTGGACCAGCTCTCGACCTTTGCCGACGAAGTGACGCGCATGGCTCGCGAAGTGGGGACTGACGGCAAGCTCGGTGGCCAGGCCAGGGTGACGGGTGTCGGGGGAACGTGGAAAGACTTGACCGACTCGGTCAACAGCATGGCGGCCAACCTGACCAACCAGGTGCGCAACATCGCCGACGTGACGACGGCGGTGGCCAAAGGCGACCTGGGGCGCAAGATTACCGTGGAAGCCAAGGGCGAAATCATGGAGCTGAAAAACACCATCAACACCATGGTGGACCAGCTCAACAGCTTTGCCGCCGAAGTGACGCGGGTGGCGCGCGAAGTCGGCACCGAAGGAAAGCTCGGGGGGCAGGCACAGGTGCAAGGCGTGTCCGGCACCTGGAGGGACTTGACCGAAAACGTGAACTTCATGGCGGCCAACCTGACCAGCCAGGTACGTGGCATCGCAAAAGTGGTGACCGCCGTAGCCAACGGCGACATGAAGAAGAAACTGACACTGGAAGCCAAGGGCGAGATCGCCGAACTGGCCGACACCATCAACGGCATGACCGATACCCTGGCGCTGTTCTCCGATCAGGTGACCTCGGTGGCGCGTGAAGTGGGCGTCGAGGGCAAGCTGGGGGGCCAGGCCAACGTGCCGGGTGCTGCCGGCACCTGGCGCGACCTGACCGACAACGTGAACGGTCTGGCGGCCAACCTGACCAATCAGGTGCGCGCAATTGCCGACGTGGCGACAGCCGTGACCAAGGGCGACCTGACCCGATACGTGGAGGTGGAAGCAAAGGGTGAAGTCGCGGAACTGAAGGACAACGTCAACGAGATGATCCGCAACCTGCGGGAAACCACGCGGCAAAACGCGGAACAGGATTGGCTCAAGAGCAATCTCGCGAAATTCAACCGTCTGCTGCAGGGCCAGCGCGATCTGGCGGCAGTCTCCAAGATGGTGCTGTCTGAACTGGCTCCACTGATCAACGCCCAGCACGGTGTGTTCTACATGATGAACGAGAGCCCGCCCGATCCTGCGAAGCTCAAACTGCTGTCCGCTTATGCGTACAAGGGCAACATCAATGTGAACGATGAGTGGCGGCTCGGCGAGGGCCTGGTCGGGCAATGCGCCTACGAGAAGCGGCGCATCCTGCTGACCGACGTACCCGCCAATTACGTCGCGATTTCATCGGGACTGGGTGCGGCCGCCCCGCTCAATATCATCGTGTTGCCGATTCTGTTCGAGAACAAGGTCAAGGCTGTCGTCGAAATGGCTTCGTTCACGCGCTACAGCATCATTCATCAAACCTTCCTTGATCAGCTTGCTGAATCGATTGGTATCGTGCTCAACACGATCGAAGCCAATATGCGTACCGAAGAACTGCTCAAGCAGTCGCAATCGCTGGCGCACGAACTGCAAAGGCAACAAGAAGAATTGAGGCAGACCAACGAGGAACTGGGGGACAAGGCCGGACTGCTGGCGGAGCAGAAAGCCGAAGTCGAGCGCAAGAACCGCGAAGTCGAAATCACCAAGTTGTCGCTGGAGGAGAAGGCGGAACAGCTGATGCTGACCTCCAAGTACAAGTCCGAATTCCTCTCCAGTATGTCCCATGAGCTCAGAACGCCATTGAACAGCCTGCTGATCCTGGCCCGGCAGCTCAGCGACAACGCGGAACACAACCTCACGCCCAGGCAGGTCGAATATGCCAAGACCATCCGAAGCGCGGGCAAAGACCTGCTGGAGCTGATCGACGAGATTCTCTATCTGTCCAAGATCGAGTCGGGCACGGTCACCCTGGATCTGAAAGAAGCGCTGTTCGCCGATCTGCACGACCAGATCGAACGCACCTTCCGGCCCGTCGCCGAAAGCCGGGGCCTGACCTTCACGATTGAACTGGCGCCTGCCCTGCCCCCCGTCATCTGGACCGACGAAAAGCGCCTGCTGCAGGTGGTCAAGAACCTGCTGTCCAACGCCTTCAAGTTCACCGAGCAAGGCAGCGTCAAGATCAGCATCGAACCCGCTGTGTCCGGGTGGAGCGCGGATAACAGCGAACTCAATCGTGCCGATGCGGTGATCGCCTTCGTGGTCACCGACACCGGCATTGGCGTACCTGACAGCAAGCAGAAGCTCATCTTCGAGGCGTTCCAGCAAGCAGATACCGGAACCTCACGCAAATACGGCGGCACCGGCCTCGGCCTGTCGATCAGCCGCGAGCTCGCACACCGGCTGGGCGGTGAGCTGCGGCTGATCCCCGGTGAGATCGGCAAGGGCAGTACTTTCGCCCTGTACATGCCCTTGCGTACTCAGGATGCCCAGCGTCAGACGCTAGACGAATCAACGACTGAGGCAGTACCTGGCCAGGTCAAGCGCGACCTCATGCCAGGCCCGTCTGCACAGATACCGGACGACCGCGAGTCTGTCCAACCCGGGGACCAGGTGCTGCTGATGCTCGAGGGCGACGCCCGATTCGCCGGCATTTTGCTCGAGGCCGCGCACCAGAAGGGCTTCAGGGCTATCGTCTCGACCCGTGGCGCGGATGCGCTGGAGCTTGTCGAACGCTTCAAACCCGCCGCGATCACGCTGGACCCGGGCCTGACGGACATCGATGGCTGGTCGCTGCTCGAGCAGTTGAAGCGCAATTTCGCCACGCGTCACATTCCGGTCCAGATCATCTCGAACGCTGACGACCACACACGCGGGCTGCGCTATGGTGCTTTCGACCATCTGCTCAAGCCGGTCACAGCCGAGGAGATTCAAAATGCACTGGTCGGTATCGTGGCATTCGCAGGGCGCAAGACCAGGAACCTGCTGCTCATCGACGACAACGAAGGGAGCCGCGACCGCATCCTCGAACTACTCGGCAACACCGACGTGAAGATCGAAACGACCGCCAGCGGCGCGGAGGCCTTGAAGAAACTGGCAAAGAAACACTACGACTGCATGGCAATCAATCTCAAACTGCCCGACGCGTCCGGCATCAGGTTTCTCGAGGCCTTGCAGCAAGACAACGCCATGCGGGAATTGCCGATCGTCGTCTATGGTGCACAGACACTGACCAAACCGGAACACGAGCGTTTCAGGACACTGCTCGGCAAGGGCGTGATCAAGGCAGTTCAGTCCCCCGAGCGCATACTCGACGAAACCGCGCTGTTTCTACACCGTGTCGTAGCCAGGTTGCCGCAGAACCAGCGCAGAATGCTGGAAAAACTCTATGAGGGTCCGGACAGTCTCGAGGGTAAAAAGGCTCTGGTGGTCGACGATGACGTGCGCAATATTTTCGCCCTGACCAGCGTGCTTGAGTCCAACAAAATGCTGGTGGCCACGGCCGAAAACGGCCGAACCGCCATAGAACTGCTGCAGCAGCAGCCCGATACCGACATCGTGCTGATGGACATCATGATGCCCGAGATGGATGGCTTTGAAACCATGCGCCAGATCCGTACATTCAAAAGATTCGAAGCCCTGCCCATGATTGCGCTGACGGCCAAGGCGATGATGGGTGACCGTGAAAAGTGCATTGAGGCAGGCGCCTCGGACTATGTCAGCAAGCCGGTGGATACCGACCAGCTGCTGTCACTGATGCGCAAATGGCTCTATCGATGACGCTGCACTGCGCTCATTGCGCGACAGCAAAGGTGAAAAGGTGCGCAAGGCCGGCTCGATTTTACCGGTGTTGCCGTAACGCCAAGTGGCGCTAGCGCAAACCGAAGTGGCATAAACATGCAGCAGGAACCTCCGGTATTCAATGAAAGAGCCCAGGTGCGGCACCCTGCCCCGCCTGATGGCGTGCCAGCATCCGTGTTGCTGGTGGATGATAATCCCGCCAAGCTTACGGCGCTCGCCGCGGTGATTGCCGACATGGGTCTCGATGTTGCCACGGCGACTACCGGACGCGAGGCGCTGCGCCTGCTATTGCAGCGCGACTTCGCCGTCATTCTGCTCGACGTGAAAATGCCGGTGATGGACGGTTTTGAAACCGCTGCACTCATTCACGGCCGCCCGAAGTCGGCCCACACGCCCATTATCTTCGTCACAGCAGAGGCCGACACGGATTCCGAGCGTTTCCGCGGTTATACGTCCGGCGCAGTGGATTACATCTTCTCGCCGATCGTGGCCGAGGTTCTTCGCGCCAAGATCCGCGTGTTTGTCGACCTGTTCTACTTGCAGCGCAAACTGACGATGCAGGCCGAAGAATTGCTCCAATCGAAGCGGCAGCTGCGTGAACTGGCCTCCTATCAGGAGCACATCAAGGAAGAAGAGCGAAAGCGGATCGCACGCGACATCCATGACGAGCTGGGACAGAGTCTGCTGGCGTTGCGAATCGATGTCTCAATGTTGCAGGCACGCACCAGTACCATGCACCCCAAGCTCAACGAAAAGGCCAGCGATGCGCTGAACCACCTCGATACAGCCATCCGCAGCGTCCGCAGTATCATCAATGATCTGCGACCACCCGTACTCGATCTGGGATTGCAGGCAGCGATCGAGTGGCAACTTGAAGAGTTCCGACAGCGCAGCGCGATCGATTGCACGATGTCGGCCAAGGACGAAAATTTCCGTTGCGATCTGAATGAAAAATCCGCCACGACCCTGTTTCGCATCGTGCAGGAATCGCTGTCGAATATTGCCCGGCACGCGCAAGCGACACAGGTGCATATCGAACTCTTCAGGGAGGATCGCCAGCTTTATCTGCAGATCAAGGACAACGGCGTAGGCATGACGGATCGCAAAAAACTGAACTCGTTCGGGCTGGTGGGAATGAAGGAACGCATCAGCATGCTGGGCGGGGAATTCACGATCGACAGCGCGCCGGACAAAGGAACGAGATTAACGATTTCGCTTCCACTCGACTGATCCGGATGCTTCAGGAGGCGCAGTTGCATTGGAACCTTAAACAACTGGTGGCCACCGTATACGCTGAAAATATCAGCTCGGCAAAAGTACTCAAACGGTGTGGCTTCTTGATCGAACATGCGTCTCGGCAAGAAGGGGCAGAGCACGAATGTCGGTTTGGTCTTTCGATTTAGACGGGTGAAGCTCCAGTAATTGCCTTTCGCACGGGGACATGATGCCCTCATTGCCGCCCTACCTGAGCCGCGAATACAGGCTGACAGCCAAAAAGCGATTGATCGGGTGCGTCCAAAAAAAACAGGAACCATTCAAACCTGTTGTTCTGATCAACGATCAAGGCGCTCCCCTAATGACTCTGCCATCCGAACCAAATCAGCAAACGACTTTGCGTGCATTTTTTTCATTGCATGCCCGCGGTGAATTTTCACAGTGATCTCGCTCAGATTCATCTGCCCTGCAATCTGTTTATTCATCAGACCTTTGACTGCAAGGGCCATTACCTCTTTCTCACGAGCTGTCAGCGTCTGATAGTGGGCATGCAGATCTGAAAACTGCTGCTCAATTTGCCGGCGTCTGACATCGGCCTGCAGTGCGGCAGACACCGCGTCCAAAAGGTCCTGCTCACGGAACGGTTTTGCCAAAAAATCCACCGCACCGGCTTTCATCGCCTTAACGGACATTTCGATGTCCCCGTGCCCAGTGATGAAAATAATTGGAATATTGGCATTGGACTTAGCCAACTGGCTTTGGAACTCAAGACCACTATTACCTTGAAGTCGTACATCAAGGATTAAACAGCTTGCGCAAGCTGACTTTGGCTGTTGAAGAAATTCCGCAGTGGATGCGAACGTCTCGACCTGGATGCCGGCGGAGCGTAAAAGATTGCTTAATGCGTTGCGCATGGAAGCGTCGTCATCCACCACGAATACCATAGAACCGTTACTGCCTGGCTCATTCTCGTTGATTGGTGGATTCCCGCTCATGCACAACCCCTCTGATCAGTTGAAGAAAAAGTGTAGCACAACACTTTATACTGCGTAAGCGTGCACGCAAACATGGTCATACCCGAAAACACAGGGAAAATCATGCAACAAAATACAATTCTAACGCCAAGATAAAAGAAAGCAGATAAAGTGGGCAATGGAAAAACGCCCTGACTTGAGCACTAAAACTTTTCCCACTAATACACCAACTGCAAAAATGCTCGCAGTTATTAGACAGAATCCTGTATTGACTTTCACCTATTCTTGAACACGCACGACTGACAATTTCATCGCTTGAAAACCCACATGACTCCTGCATTACCCAGACTGGTTTGCCGTTTGCAAAGCTTTCAAGATCAGTCACTTCGATGGGGCCTGGCTTGAATGAACCGCTAAATCCAGAGTAATGAGCTACGTCTCCGCACCCAAGGTATATTCCATGATGCACATAAAATTTGCGCGGGCTGATCAAGTGCGAGCCTATTGGCAAATCACCTGTGTCCTTTTCTACATGCACTAACCTTAATGGAAACATGAAAGAACTTCTTGGCAACTCAGTGCTATCGCAGCGCTCGGCGAGCAAGCCACTTTCAAGCACCAGCGACTTCAAATAGCCGGCGAATTCCATTGCCATTAGCGTCAGACAAAAAACGATTCCTGAGCGAAGCGATGAAAACCCACCTACCAACTTAACAGCTAGAGTATTCATGACAAATTCCCCGCAGCCCTTGACATGCAATATATCGCCAGGGCTGCGAAGTTTCATTTGTACGTGTGCTTACTTCAAGCAACCATTCATATACTTCCCCCTAAACCTAAGTATTAAGCCGAGTACATGGTTGCAGATGAACAGAGTGCCGTGAATTCAATGATGCTCGACAGGTAGTGTGAATTGAACAGTAGCACCGCGGGGTTGGTTGACGCTTGCCCACAAGCGGCCGCCATGCGCCTCGATGATCGAGCGACAGATCGATAACCCCATGCCCAATCCGGTGGGCTTGGTGGTGTAGAAAGAAGCGAAAATCTGCTCGGTGTTCTCCGAGGCGAATCCTGGCCCCGAATCGCTCACACTGACGAGCACACAACCGGCGTCATTTAACTGAGCGCTGATGCGCAATTGGCGCTCACCCTCGCTCACACCATTCATGGCCTCGAGCGCATTCATGATCAAGTTGAGCAGCACCTGTTGCAGTTCGACCCGGTCGCCTTCGATCAAGGGCAAATCGTCGTTGAGTTGAGTCAGAATCAAGGCCCCACTCTTCATGATCTGGCCACGGGTGAATTCGACCATCTCGTGAATCGCAGCATTGATGTCCACCGCCCCCTTTTGCGGTGGTGCCTTGCGGATATGCCGACGAATCCGACCCAATACATCGGCTGCTCGATTGGCATCCGTGATGAGACTGCCAAGCACTGTCCGGACCTCTTCGACCTCCGGCGGCTGCATGTTCAGCCAGCGCAGCGCGGCGTCGGCATTGAGGATGGCCGCCGCAATCGGTTGATTGACTTCGTGAGCAATCGAAGCCACAAGCTGCCCCATGGTCGCGACGCGGTTCGCGTGGGCCAACTCCGTTTGCACTTCGCGATAGCGTCGTTCGCTTTCGCGGATTTTTTCTTCCGCCTGCTTGCGCTCGGTCAGATCCAGCACGAAAGCAACCCCTTCCTTGCTGCTGGCTTCGAACATAGCCAAACCGACAATCACCGGCAGGCGACTACCATCCTTTCTGAAATATTCCTTCTCGTAGGGTTGGGCATAGCCGGTCCGCACCGCTTGCGCCAAAAAGTGCTCGCTGAGTTCACGAAATTCCGGTGTTGTCAGATCTCTCCAGCGCAGACAACCCGAGACCAGATCCTCTGGCTCGTATCCCACCATGCGAAGAAATGCGTCATTGGCCTCGATGATGTCACCGTCGGAGTTCCATACGAGGATCCCGATGATGTTGGCGTCTACGAGACGCCGAATCTTCCCTTCGCGCTCCGCAACCTCACGGTACAAACGGGCATTTTCCAGCGAAATGGCAGCCTGTGAGGCCACCAGTTTCAACACGGCAATCCGGGCTGGGCTGAACACACGGGCGGTCAGATTGTTTTCGAGGTAGAGCGCACCGGTCAGTTTGGCCTGGTTCATCAACGGCAGGCAGAGAACCGATCGGACGTGGTGCTGACGTATGTAAGGGTCTTCGGCAAACGGCGCATCGGTCAGGGCATCATCAAGAAAAACGCTCTCACCGGTGCGCAGGACATGGTAGAGAAGTGACTCCGGTAGCAGCGCCGAAGTCACCGGCTCATCGCGCAACTGCATCGAATGGCTGCCAGTGGTCACTTGCGCTGCGATGCGGTACTCACCCGTGTCCGACAGAATCAACACGCCACGTTCGGCACCAGCCTGTTCGATGGCCGTGCGCATGATCATGTCGATAAGTTTTTCCAGGACGATTTCTCCCGACACGGCCTGCGAGACCTTTATTACGGTGGCCAGATCGAGGTGTTCGACCGGTGCGACCATCGTCGTTGTCGGGCCAAGCGTTTGCTCTTCGGTCCTCAGCAATGGATACCGCGCCTCAAGCTGCCGCACCTTGCCATCTGCGCCCCAACGCAGGTAGCCGTAGCGGGCGTCTTGCAGGTAAACGCGGGCTACTTTCCCAAGACCGCGGGCCGCGTAGAAGCGAGACGCCAGTTCGTTGGCAAGCGCTTCGATATGGACAAAGCCGCTCTTCTGCGCCGAGTGGATGGCTTGTTCGTAAAGCAACTCGGCCTCGATCATCCGCCCTTCGACGCGGGCGATTTCGGCGTCGACCAGCGCGGCCCGGCTCGCGAAATTCTCTGGGCACTGTTGAGCCCGGATCTGGAGTTGCCGGTGATCCGTCGCCATTGCGATCAAGTGCTGCGCACGCTCGTCCATCGGGACACTGTCGCACCATCGGGCACGAGCCAGCGCGTCATAGAAGTAAAATTCTGCCTCCTCGAAGAACAGGTATGACGTCCATAGCAACTGCTGTGCCTTTGCCGCGGCTTGCATGGCTGCCCCGGGGTCGTCGGCCAGGTAGCAGGCTTGTAATTTGCGGACCCAATACCAGCACTCGGCCAATGCCAGGTCCGGATTGCTGGACAGGTGGATTTCGGTGCCTGACTCATCAAATTGTCCATCATCAAAACAACCGAAAATTGGTGTCGAACCCCGGAGCATCCGGATCAGCGCCAGTTGTGTGCCGATGAAATCGGTGACCAGCCCGAAACGCACCTTCCTGGCGTAATCCAGGCCACGTTCGGCTTCGTCTTGTACCTCGGACAATGGCTCGCCGGCGAAAAGGGAGTCGGAGGTAAGGCTGTTGCCCGCATAAGCACCATACGGCAGATCACCGATCCGGTTCGCCGCAACAAATGAACGGCGCAGCAGGTCACGGCATTGCTCTACGGGCTTCATCCAGCGCACGGCAAAATTCGAGAAGCAAAGATAGGTACTGGCTTCGAATCGCTTCAGGCCTCGTTGTTCAACGAGTTCGCAGCCGAGTTTGCCGAATCGAAATCCAGCCTGGTAGTCGCCGAAACGCCGTCCGGCGACTCTGAATGCATTGGCGTAATGCACACATGAGGCATCGCAGTTGCCCCCTTCGAGGCTCAGACTGACCGCCTTGCAGATCAACAGGTCCGTCAGGTTCGCATCTGTCTGCAAGGCAGGCGGGAAGAGCTTGCTCAGAGCGCTGACGGTCATGAGGGAGCCCGCATCCTCCATCAGCGGCAAATCGATGAGTTCCTCGATTTCCCGATCGCCCAGTAACGACCAGATATGGTCGTACTCCTGGCGCACTTCATCGTCGCTCGGATGGGCCGACCACTCGATGCCCACATGCCGCAGATAGGCGAGACAGACAGCGACCGCGCCATCGCTGCGATCCATGAGCAGGTAGACATCCATTTGCAGACACACGACATTGGCTCGTTCGATAGTAGTCGTGGCGCGATCCGAGAGCGCCGCCAGGCGCTTGTCCGCAACTGATAACTGTCCAGTCAGCATCTCGCATTCGGCCCGGTTCAATTCCAGCGCGAACATCAACCCATGTAGCCGCGTCCAACAGCTGTCGTCCAACAGCTGCGCACCCGTGGTGAGATAGTTGAGCGCCGAAGCATAGGCCGTTGACGCCTTGGCACGCTGGCCGGCCATCAGGTTGAGCTCTGCCAATTGCTCCCGCTCGGCCTGATCAGTGAGCAGCACTGCGCCGCTGTTGAGCTGGCCGACGATGTCAAAGATCGCCTCCTCCCGCCCTTGCAGGGGCGTCTGCGCTGCGAGCAGCCGGCCGATTCGCAGATGAGCCTCGGCGCGAGCTCCCTTGGGGATCAGTGAATAGGCCGCTTCATGAATACGGTCATGAACAAAACCATAAGCGCCTTCCAGTCGCTGGACCAACTCCTGGCGTACGGCTTCCCACAATACCGTGCGGATCTGTGCCTGGGGGATGCCCAGAACGGTCGAAAGCGTCGTGGTCCCGGCAACGTTCCCCAGACAGGCAAGCTGCTGTAATGCCAGTTGCGTTTCAGTCGGCAAGCGAGTCAGCTTGCCGACCATCAGGTCCACGATGTTGTCGGTGTAACCCTTGGCATGGATGCGATCCGCACTCCAGCACCACTGCCTTGCTTGATGATCGAAGGTCAGCAGTTGTTCGTCAGCGAGGGTTTGCAGAAACTGGATCACGAAGAACGGGTTGCCGGCGGTTTTGTCCAGTACCAACTGCGCCAGGGGCTCAATGTGCGCAAGCTCGTCATGCAACGCATCCGCAATCAACTGCTCAATGTGTCCCTTCGCGAGCGGTACCAGAGTGATTTCATCTACCCTGCCCCCCGCGTTCCGAATGGCTTGAAGTTTGCCCGTTAGCGGGTGCGTGGCATTCACCTCATTGTTGCGGTAGGCACCCACCAGCATCAGATGCCGCACATCCGAGCTGGTCAACAGATCCTCCAGCAGGTCGAGCGTTGCCGCGTCGATCCACTGCAGATCGTCCAGAAACAGGGCAAGTGGATGCTCCGCCCGTGCAAATACACCGATAAAGCGCCGGAACACCAGAAGGAAACGGCGTTGCGCCTGTTGAGGCTCAAGTGTCTGCAGCGGTGGCGGCTCACCAATGATGAGTTTCAGTTCGGGAATGAGGTCAGTCATGAGCCCCGCGTTGGCATCCAGTGCGCTCTGTAATGCGTCACGCCATTGCGCCAGTTCTGTGTCGCTCTTGCCAAGCAGCGTGCGCACCAGGCTTTGAAATGCCTGCACCAGCGTCGAATAGGGAATATCGCGCCGGTATTGATCGAACTTGCCGGCAGCGAAGAGTCCTCGCGGCGGGACCAGCGCTTTGTGCAGTTCATTGACCACAGAGGATTTGCCAATACCGGAATAGCCGGTGACCAACATGAGTTCCGGCGCGCTGCTTGCGATGATCCGATCGAACGCGGCGATCAAGGTACTGACCTCATACTCGCGCCCGTAGAGTTTCTCTGGAATCATCAGCCGATCGGATGTCCCTTGCTCGCCCAACGCGAAGGCATTGATGCAGCCCAAGGTCTCCCAGTCTGCCAGGCATTGCCGCAAATCATGTTCAACACTCGCAGCCGTCTGGTAGCGCTCCTCGGCGGTCTTGGCGAGCAGCTTCATGACAATCCGGGAAAGCACATTGGGGACGGTTTCGACCCGCACGCTCGGTGGCTGCGGTTTTTTGGCGATATGGCAGTGCACCCATTCTATCGGGTCAGATGCCGTAAACGGCAGCGAGCCCGTCAGCATCTGGTAAAGCGTGACGCCGAAGGAATAGAGGTCGCTGCGCAAATCGATCGAGCGATTCATCCTGCCGGTCTGCTCAGGCGCCATGTAGGCGAGTGTGCCGGCGATGGTCTCAGGCGCCTGCCGCTCACGCGGTAACCACGAGGCGAGGCCGAACCCTGTAAGCCGAGCCTGACCGTCGGAGCAGTTCACCAAAATATGAGAGGGCTTGATGTCTTTATGGACGAGTCCGCGCTGGTGGAGCTTTCCCAATGCCTGCACGATGCTGATCGCAAGACGCAGGAACGTTGGCGTTTCCATGGGGGCAACCAGCAGCTGCACAAGCGGCGTGCCACCCGTATCTTCCAGCAGTAAATACATCTGCCCACTTTCCCGCACCATCTCAATCGGACGCACCGCCCAAGAGCCATCCAGTTGATCCTTCAGGCCAAACTCGTGGGCGAAACGGCCAAGACAATCCGGAAGCGGTTGTTCAGCAGTGGGTCGTGCAACGAGAACACTGCGGTCGCCTTTCACACCCGAGCGCAGCTCCCGACAGAAGGTGCGCTCACCATCGTTCCATAATATCTGCATGTTGTTATCCATCGGAGCGAGCTTGCGTGGCTGCGGATGGATGCCCGGATTTTAGTTTTTTGACGGACGCCCCCCCTGGTTGATAGAGCCTACAACAACTTCCAGCACTATTAGAACTCAGATCTGACCCAGCCCTCCGTCAGCACAAAGGTCAATGCCGGTGATAAAGCTACTTTCATCACTGGCCAGAAACAGCGCCGCCGCACGACCTGCCGGGGAGATGCTTCACGGAACAACGTAGCCTCAATTCACGCTACGGCCAGAGGCACGGGCTGCTCTTGATGTTGACCGAGATAGCGACAGAAGTACGAACGCAACCAGCGTTCCCGAGGGTCGTTGTGGGCCGCGCCGCGCCAAGCCATGGACAAGTCCGGCGCCGGTAGCGTCAACGGCGCAAAGTCGGCACGCATCCCTTCCATTCGCTCCATGGCTCGGGCGACGTAGTCCGGTACGATCGCAATCATGTCGCTGCCGGCGAGCAAAGCGGGCAAGGCACTGAACTGCGGAACAGCCAGGACGACCCTGCGCTGCCGACCAACCAGGCTCAGGGCATGGTCGGCATCGTCGATGACATTTCCCATCGAAGAGACAACCACATGAGGCCGTCTGCAAAAGTCATCCAGATCAAGGGCGCCGGGGTCCGAATCGGCGCGCAATAGCATGGGGTGCATCGGCCGCAGGCTTTTGCAATGGGCACTGGCCGGCAGCTCTTGCGCAAAGCTGATACCCACGGAAATCTCTCCCGAGGCCAGCAACTGGGGTAATTGCCGATGGTCCACTCTGCGCACCACGAGCGTGATGTTTGGCGCCTCATCACGCAGATGCTTGATCAAACGTGGAAGCAGCGCGTACTCGACATCGTCAGAGAGTCCGATATGAAAGGTCTCGTCACTGGTCAGTGGGTCGAACGTCTGGGCACAACTCAAGGCGATAGCGATGCCATCCAGCGCTGGCGTCAGCCGCGCATGAATTTCTTCTGCCCGCGCAGTCGGCTCCATCACCCTGCCAGTGCGGATGAACAGCGGATCATTGAA
Organism: Pseudomonas sp. GM74; assembly: GCF_000282455.1. GTDB lineage: Bacteria > Pseudomonadota > Gammaproteobacteria > Pseudomonadales > Pseudomonadaceae > Aquipseudomonas. The sequence continues at coordinate 14,722 of NZ_AKJG01000006.1, read as the reverse complement.
CATCGAACGCAGTCGTCCGAGGGCTGTGCTAATAGTGGCCTGACACAGGAAAAGTCTCTCTGCGGCCCGGGTAACGTTGCGTTCGCGCATCACTGTTTCAAAGACAATCAACAGATTGATGTCGGCACGCCGCAGATCATTTCTGTTCATCACGTTCACCGCCTAGGCACAAGGCCGCATGGGTAAGGGGACATCCAACAACGGTTCGCTGCACAACCCGTTTTGCCGGAGGCCAGCGAGGTGGTTCAAGCTTATGCAGGCCAACGGCAAGACGTCACTTGTACCTGAGTTCAACCGATGCATCCCTTGGTTGTGCCGCCTTGTACATGGGTATACCCAGATCTCTTGCAAAACCGGACACGCGATTTTTCTAAAATGAATCGCGACTCCGTAGCACAAGACTAACCTGGGTGATTTCATTGAACGCTCAAGTAGAACATCTACACTTTGGTCTTAGCAGATCATACATTGGTATACTTCTATGCCTTATAAGTTGGCGTATGTTGTAGTAACGGCAGAAGCTGTCACGAGCGCCCCACATGAAACAAGATACGCAAATACGCAACTCAATGACTATCGCAATCGTCGATGATGACGACTCGGTTCGGACAGCGCTTGAAAGTTTGTTGCGATCCACTGGTTACAAAGTTAAAACTTATTGCAGTGCTCTGGCGTTTCTCAACACGAATGACCCCGCTCAGACACATTGCCTTGTTTCCGATATCCAGATGCCGGGAATTAGCGGTTTGGAGCTTCATAAGCAGCTCGTCGCGATGGGCCTTCACATTCCCACTCTATTCATCACGGCTTACCCTGAAGCCGTCCCCTCCCTTGGCAGCGATATGTCTGCGCCGATTGCCTGCCTGCCTAAACCTTGTGAAACCAAGAAGCTTCTGAGCTTCATCGAAACAGCCCTCCTCCCGCAAAACTGAAAGCACTCTGAACGCCCTCTTCTGCATCCAATACAAACCTTCGTATATCCCCATACCACTGACGTATGGATTTTCTGAACCGATGTAGAAGTGCGCCGGAAAGAATCCAGAAATAACATGAATCCACAGCGGGCGACCTGCTGAACTCAACATAGATGCCTTAACTTTCGACGCCTGTGTATCGCTCCACCAAACTTGAAGAACAACTTCAAGAACATTGAAAACCTTTTTTGAGGAACAACTGATGAAACAGCATATTCTGGTTATTGGTGCGGGGTTCGGTGGTGTATGGAGTGCATTGAGCGCCGCCCGCCTACTGGATAAGCACAGTCGTAGCGACGTGGAAATCACACTGCTGGCGCCCCAGGCGCAATTGCGCATACGCCCCCGTTTCTATGAAAGCGACGTACACAAAATGTTCGCTCCCCTGGACGGGCTGTTCGACTCGGTAGGTGTGCGTTTCATCAAAGGCACCGCCGAACACATTGATGAACTGGCAAGGACCGTTGGCTACCGCGATGAGGCTGGCCGTTGGTGCACGTTGACCTACGACCGTCTGGTACTGGCGGCTGGCAGCCAATTATCCCGCCCGGCAGTGCCAGGCCTCGGCTCCCATGCCTTTGATGTTGATCAGATCGAATCGGCGGTGCGTCTGGAGAGCCATCTGAAATCCCTCAAAAACCGCCCCGTCAGCATTGCCCGCAACACTGTAGTCGTTGCAGGTGGAGGTTTTACCGGCATCGAGACCGGCACCGAGATGCCGGCACGCCTGCGATCAATACTCGGTGACAATCAGGACATCCGCGTGATCATCGTCGACCGAGGTACTCGGATCGCAGCTGCCATGGGGGATGAGATTCGCCCGTCGATCGTCGAGGCCTCTGAACACCTGGGTATCGAATGGGTGCTCAACACCAGTGTGGCTGCGGTAGATGCCAACGGCGCTACCCTCGCCGATGGTCGTCGCATTGAAAGCCATACCGTGATCTGGACTGTCGGTTTTCGCGCGAGCCCGCTCACCGGACAGATGTCCAGCGTTCGTGATGCTCAGGGACGCTTGCACGTCGATGAGAACCTGAAGGTGCTTGGCCAGGAGCATGTCTACGCTGCTGGAGACGTCGCCTATGCCGCCACCGACGACCTCGGCAACTTCGCAGCAATGTCCTGCCAGCATGCGATCTCTCTAGGCCGTCATGCCGGGAACAACGTCGCTGCGGACCTGCTAGGTGTCGCGCCCACCCCCTATCGTCAGCCCAAGTACGTGACCTGCCTCGATCTGGGCGCCTGGGGCGCGGTGTTTACCGAAGGCTGGGATCGCCAGCTCAAGCTGGTCAAGGAACCGGCCAAAGAGCTCAAGACGCAGATCAACACTCTGTGGATCTACCCGCCTGCAGCTGATCGGGTCACCGCCCTGGCTGCAGCAGACCCGATGATTCCGGTGGCCTGAAGACCCTGCCTGAACGTGTCGCTCGTGCCAGCACCGCGAGCTCCGCCGGGCATCGCTGTACCTCTCGAGGAAATCCGTCGCTCTCGCGCCGAGAGCGGCTTTCGCCTGAAGTTCTTGACCCAAGCAATAGGAGAACGACCATGACACAGCATCTGAACTACCTCACCCAAAAGGATGGAACGCATCAGAAAAGCAACAGTCAGCTGGAGTCAAACATGAGCTTCGAAGAGCTGGTTCCTTCACGCTATGCGCTGCGGATCGGCGAGATTGACGTGCTGGTGGTCAGCGATGGGGTGCTGCCTCTGCCAACCGAAACAATGTCCACCAATGCCGACCCAGCCGCCCGCGCGGCCTGGTTCAAGGACATGTTCCTGGGACCGGACGCGTTTGATTGGGCGCTGAACGTACTTGTTGTGCGCAGTGGCGACAAGCTCATCCTCGTCGACGCTGGACTGGGCGGGCAATTCCCCGGATTTCCGCGGGCCGGGCAGTTCCCCAAACGACTGAAGGCCGCCGGTATCGATCTTGCGTCCGTGACCGACGTGGTGATCACCCACATGCACATGGACCATATTGGCGGGCTGCTTGTCGATGAGGTGAAGAGCCAACTGCGTCCGGATCTTCGTATCCACGTTTCAGCCACCGAGGTCGCTTTCTGGGAGTCGCCCGATTTCTCCCTCACCGCCATGCCATCGCCTGTGCCGGACGTTCTGCGGGCAACGGCCAATCAGTTCATTAACGAATACCGCAGCAAGGTGCGCACGTTCGAGGAGGAGTACGAGGTGGCACCAGGCGTGGTCGTCAAGCTCACCGGCGGCCACACCCCGGGGCACAGTGTGGTCTACGTGACATCCGGCGGTGAGCGGTTGACCTTCGCAGGCGACGCCCTGTTCCCGGTCGCCTTCGAACACCCCGACTGGCATAACGGCTTTGAACATGACCCTGAGGAATCGATTCGCGTCCGTGTCCGCCTTATGCAAGAGGCGGCGGCGAGCGGTGAGCTGTTCGTGGCTACTCACCTGCCGTTCCCCTCCGTTGGCCGGGTGGCGGTGGACGGTGACGCTTTTCGCTGGGTAGCGGCCTTCTGGGACTACTGATCGCTTGTCGGGTTTGTGCCTGCGTCCAAGCCAAGTCGCCTGCTCGCACAGGGGTGTAGAGGATGGGCCGAGGCGCGAATCTCCCTGAGCAACAAAATAGATCGAGAGACCGCCAATGAAAGACTCCAATCAGGAAATAGATCTCCAGCGTCGGGCCATATTGACAAGTTCAGCAGTAGTGGCCGCCAGTTTGTTGGTTCCGCTTTCCAGTTTTTCCGGGTTGACGCAGGCCGCTAACAAGCCCTCTACAACCCAACACAAACCAGATCACAAGGAGATGCACACCATGAACTCCATTACGACCAAAGACGGCACCCGGATTTACTTCAAGGATTGGGGTCCGAAAGACGCGACGCCCATCGTGTTTCACCACGGCTGGCCATTGAGCGCGGACGACTGGGACAACCAGATGATGTTTTTCTTGCTCAAAGGCTATCGGGTGATCGCGCACGACCGCCGCGGTCACGGGCGCTCGACCCAAACGTGGGTGGGCAACGAAATGGACACCTACACCGCCGATGTCATCGAGCTGACCGATGCGCTCGACCTTAAAGGGGCGATCCATGTCGGCCATTCGACCGGTGGCGGTGAAGTAGCGCGCTACGCCGCTCGAGCCAAACCGGGACGCGTTGCCAAGGCCGTACTGATCAGCGCGGTTCCCCCCATCATGGTTAAGTCAGAAAAGAACCCCGGCGGTTTGCCTCCGGAAGTGTTCGACGGGTTCCGTTCGGCACTGGCCGCCAGCCGCGCGCAGTTTTACCTGGACGTGCCGTCGGGGCCGTTCTACGGCTTCAATCGACCCGGGGCGAAGGTTTCACAAGGCGTAATCGACAACTGGTGGCGTCAAGGCATGATGGGCGGTGCAAAAGCTCATTACGACTGCATCAAAGCGTTTTCCGAGACCGACTTCACCGAAGATCTGAAGACGATTCAGGTGCCAACACTGGTCATGCATGGAGAGGATGATCAGATTGTGCCGATTGCCGACTCTGCGCCGCTCTCGGCCAAACTATTGAAGCATTCCACGCTCAAGACGTACCCAGGCTTTCCTCACGGTATGCCGACTACCAACGCGGATCAGATCAACGCCGATTTGTTGGCGTTCATTCGCGGTTGAGCACTAACGCCGTGACGGCGGTCTGATCGCCGTCGCGGTGTTTGATCCTGGATCAACGATCATTTCAATCTTGCTGACAGGCAGAAACCGGCCAGAAGCAGACTTTGGCACCCAAAGCCTATCTCGACACGTCAAAAAAGCTAAAGACGAGAAGAAAAGCAAAGGTGAAGCTGCGAACGCCAGCAAGGAATTGAAAGACAAAAAGTCTTCACCGGCAAAGAAATCAGCTGCGGCCCCGGCTCTTTCGAAATCTTCCGAAAAGAAAGACAAGAAAAAAGACGGGGATGACTCACCCACACAGGTAACAAAACAGTTCAAACGCATAGGCAAAAAATCATGGGTACAACTCCGGGCCACCATCCCTCACAGGGTCAATTGCCCGTAAATACCGGCTTGCGTTTTTCGAAAAAGGCGCGTGCACCTTCAGCCTGATCCTTGCTCGCCGCGCAGTCCAGGAAAGCCTTGCGCTCTTCACGCAGTCCTTCGTCCAGCGTCCTCTCGTCGGCGCCTACGATACAGCGCAGTACACCGTCCACGGCCAGCGGTGCCTTCTCAGCCAGTTCCTGCGCCAGCGCCATCGCTGCTGTCTTGAGTTCGGCGACTGGGTGAACGGAACGCACCAGCCCCATGCGCAAGGCCTCATGACCGTCAATCCTGCGGGCACGCAACACCATATCGAGCGCGTTGTCACGACCAATGCAGCGAGTCAGACGCACCGAACCGCCCCATGCCGGCACGGTTCCCAGATCCATCTCGGGGAGACCTATCTGAGTGTCAGTATCGGCGGCGAGACGGAAATGGCAGGCCAGGGGCAGTTCGAGCCCGCCACCCAGGCAGTAGCCGAACAGGGTGGCAACGGACGGTTTGCCCAGGGACTCGATGCGCGCCAGAACGCGTAGGCGCTGGTCAAGCACAGTGTCCCAACCACCGCGGGCTGGAACCTCGCGCATCGCCTCCTTGAGGTCCATGCCAACGGAGAAATTGGCCTCGCCTTCACCCGTGAAAAGCAGGGCACGTACACTTGAATCGGTGGCGGCCTCTTCAACCGCCGCTTCCAGGGCGTCAATGTAGGCGAAGCTCATTCGGTTTATCGGTGCGTCATTGATGCTGATGGACATAACGGCGCCGTGACGCGCGATCAACAAGGGTTTTTCGTTGGACATGATGAGTGATTCCTTTTTGTAAGGGGCGCGTACGGCGATCACAAAGTTATCGGCCGTCAAAAAATGCGGAAATGTTTTCGTCGCAGGTAAGCGTGTTATGTCACTTCAGGGGGCTGATCCGGTTCCGGGAAAATATGACCGCCTTCCATGGCCCATGAAGCGGGAATGTCGACCACTGCCACGACCACAGCATTCGCATCGGCCCCGGTGACTGCCATGTAAACGTCGGTGATTGCGCGCAGGATGGCGTGGCGCGTCGTTTGTGGTCGTCCTGCACGTATCTGGCCGCGAATTATCGCGGGGGCCGCGACTTGGCCGGCGGTGAATGCGCTTCCCACTTCAAGCTCCTTGAATAGCACGTGCACATAGCTGGCCGGCGCGCCAGTCTCCTTGGTGTGAATGGATGTGATGGACTCGGCCAGCGATTTGCGTTGACGCTCGCTGAGCGTTCCTTTGACGGTCTGGCATTCATAGAGGGGCACGGAAAACTCCTTTGAAGACGTTATGGAACAGTCAGGGGCACAGGGCTTACCGCTTCAGCCCTTCAACTTGATGATCAGCTCGATCAGCTTGTTGGGCTTCAGCGGTCCCTTGTCGTAGGGCGGCAGCATCAAATTGGTGGCAGCGAAGAAGCCCTGACGATAGACGGGGCACATTTTGGAAAAGGTCTGAAAGCCTTCGTAACCATGGTATTGGCCCATACCGCTGGCGCCGACGCCGCCGAAGGGCATGTCGTGCTGAGCCACGTGCAGCAGCGCGGTGTTGATGCATACGCCGCCCGACATGATGTGGGTCACGTAGTAGTCCTGCAGGGCGCGGTCCCTGGTGAAGGGATACAGCGCCAGTGGCCTGTCGTGCTGGTTGATGTAACCAGCCACTTCTTCGCGAGTGGTATAGGTCTTGACCGGCAGCAGCGGGCCGAAGATCTCGCGCTGCATGATGAGCATGTCGTCGCTGACGTTGAATACCAGGGTCAGCGGGAATTTGCGCAGGGTCTTGTCCGGCGTCTGGTCGGGGAAAAGATTGACCACGCGCGCGCCCTTGGCCACAGCGTCATCCAGCGTGGCCTGCATGCGGTCATAAGCGCGCTGGTCGATCATGGAGGTGTAATCGGCATGATTGATATCGGGGTAGCGCTCGGCTATGACCCGTTGGGCTTCGCGTTCGAAGTCCGCCTCGGAGCCGGCGGGAATGAAGACATAGTCGACGTTGGTGCAGATCTGGCCCGCATTGAAGGCCTTGCTCCACATGATGCGATCGACGGCCAGGGTCATCGGGAAATCCGGCGCGACTACGGCGGGTGACTTTCCGCCCAACTCCAGTGTCACCGGGGTCAGGTTGCGCGCAGCGTTCGCCATCACGGCGCGGCCGGTCTGACCCGAACCCGTGAAGAAGAGATGGTCGAAGCGGATCGAGGAAAAAGCCGGGCCCACCGAGCCATTGGCGCCGCTGTCTTCGAAGAACTGAAGCTGTTGCGGCGGGAAATACTTCGGTGTGATGGACATCAGAAGACGCGTCAGGTTGTTTGAGTTTTCCGACATCTTGACCATCGCCCGGTTGCCGCCGGCGAAGATGGCGGAGAGTGGCCCGAACGACAGCATCAGCGGAAAGTTCCAGGGTACGATCACGCCGACCACGCCCAGCGGCTGGGGAATGACGCGGTTGCTGGAGGTGGGGTAGACCATCAGATCGATGTGGCGCTTCTGTGGCTTCATCCATTTCTTCAGATGCTTGATGGTGGACTTGATATCTCCCAGCACGACGAAAAACTCGGCGAACAGCGTCTCGAAGGTGGAGCGGTTGCCGTAGTCCTGGTTGATCGCTTCGATCAGTGCTTTGCGGTTGTCTTTCAGCATCTGCGCCAACTTCTTGAGGTCTTCCACGCGCTGGGCATAGCTGCGCTCGGGCGTGGCAAGGTAGGCGGCGCGTTGCTGCTCGAAGCAGGATTGCATGGCGGGAGGAATGATGGGCTGGGCCAAATGTAGGGCACTCATGCTGAGGTCCTTGTGTAGTGATTGAGAAACGGCAACGGGTTTGGCCACGCTTGTCGCGCAGCCGCTCCCCTTTCATTGCAAAGGATTCAATGCAGCAGGTGTGGCACTCACAGGTCCTTGAAGTTTGGCGCCCGTTTTTCCAGGAAGGCCGCGGCCCCTTCTTTGAAGTCCGCTGCACCGGTCAACCGGGCGACTTCACCTAGCAGTGTTGCGAGCGCTGCCTCAGGGCCTTTTTCACGGGCCAGGCGCACTGACGCAAGCGCAGCGTTGATGCCGGACGGTGAGTTCTGCGCAATCAGCCGTGCGAATTCGAAAGCGCGTGTCATCAGCTGGCTCTGCGGTACGACTTCTTGCACCAGCCCCATCCGGCAAGCGGACTGTGCATCGAACTCTTCCGCCGTCAGGATGTAGCGAAGCGCGTTACCGAGACCGATTTTTGCCGGCAAGAACACGGTGGCACCACCGAACGGGAACAACCCGACTGCCACCTCGCGCTGAATGAACGTGACATCTTGCGCGGCGATAACAATGTCCGCCGCTGCCGCCAGCTCCACCCCCAGGTTCATGCACTTGCCATGAACGGCGAGAACCACCGGTTTGCTCCGGCGGCGAACGGCCGGGTCGATTTCGAGCATATCCACCAGCGATGGATCGCCGATACGCAACTCTCCCCGCGCGGCGAGAGGCGCAGTGCTGACGATGTCCATGCCCGAGGTGAAGACCAGGCCGTTGGCATGCAATACCGCACAACGCAGGCCTGGATCGTCTTCGTAGATCGCCATGGCCTTGGCCAGGCCGATGAACATGTCGCGGTCGAAGGCATTCATCTTGCGCGGACGGTCCAGGCAGATCGACAGCACATTACCGTGGCGAGTGATAACGACTCGATCCTCAAGACGGTCGCCGGACGCGGCATGGGTTTCGCGTTTTTCGCGCTCGCGCAGTACCAGGATCCGCCGCAGGATTTTCCCTGCCGGGTTTTTCGGAATGGCGTCGATGAACTCGATGTCGCGCAGTTTCTTGTAGGGGGTTACACGCTGTGCGACGAAGTCGATCAGTTCGGCTTCGGTCACAGGTGAGCGCAGCACAACGAAGGCTTTGGGAACCTCACCGGATTCGGTATCAGGACTGGGCACGACGCCGGCATCCGCCACCGCGGGGTGCATCAACAACACACTTTCGAGTTCGACCGGGCTGATCTGGAAGCCTTTGAACTTGATGAACTCTTTGGCGCGGTCGATGATACGCAGATTGCCGTGCTCATCGATCCGGCCTACATCTCCGGTTCGCAGCCAGCCCTGCGCATCGATCGTTTCGGTGGTTGCCGTCGGATTGTTGAAGTAGCCGAGCATCACGTTGGGACCGCGTATCAGCAGCTCGCCATCCGCACCTGGCACCACGTCTTGGCTGCCGCCGATTTCCACGACCCGCACCTCTATGCCATGCATCACCCGGCCGACCGAACCTTCGGCCTCTTTCGGCATGCCTGGCTCGGAAACAGCTCCGGTGGTGGTGGATTCGGTAAGGCCCCAGCCGTTGAGCACCGGCACTTTCAATCGATCGGCGGCGCTCTTCAGCAAGTCGGCACTGATGGGTGAGGCACCGGAGATGGCCAGCCGCAGGCTCGACAGGTCGAAGTGATCGACCAAAGGATGCTTGGCAAACTGCAAGACAACGGGCGCAACGACCGGAGCGACAGTGATTTTGTAATCCTGAATCACGCGCAAAGTCACTTCCAGGTCGAGAGCTGGCAGCACGATCAAGCGCGCTCCCTGAGAAAGAGCCGAGCCTATGAAGCTGGTTTGTCCATAGATATGGAAGAACGGCAGCGCCGCCAGGATGGTATCGGACCTGCAGAAAACCTGGGCGGCGGTCACCTGCTCGGTCGCCGCAACGTAGTTGCGATTGCTGAGCATCACCGCCTTGGGGAAGCCGCTGGTGCCACTGGAGAACATCAGGGCCAACAGGTCTTTTTGCACATCACGGCAGCGCTCTTCGGCCAGAGGCTTGCCCACCAGCAACGAGGAAAACGGCGTGAGGCCCGCGGACTCACCCAGCACGAAAATGTCTTTCAACTGCAACGTGATCAAGGTGTCGCGTAGCCTTTCGAAGACTTGCGGGGTGACGATCACACGCGTGGCCTCAACCAGCTTGAGGAGTTCTCGCACGTCTTCTGGCGAGGACATGGGATTGAGTGTGGAGTACACGCCGCCGGCGAAGGCTATACCGTACAGAGCTACCGGGAACCAAATGCTGTTCGGCGCGATGATGGCGGTGACCTCCCCAGGCTCCAGACCGCGCTCTATCAGATTGCCGGCAAGCACACGCACATGCCGGGACAGTTCGGCATAGGTCAGTTGTTCACCGCTCAGCCCGTCGATCAGCGCCGGGTTGTCTGCGTAGCGTTGGATTCGCTCCAGGAATAGCCCGGCAAAGGAACCGGCTGGTACTTCCAAAGGCCTTTGCGACAGAAATGAATTCATGTATTTACCCCGCTCGTGGTATTGGTCATCGCGTGTTCCGAGGCACGCTGGTGCGCCTGACGGGTCATCGACTCGTGAACCACAGTACGAGCGGGGTCGTGAGCTCGACAAACGACATTGGTTTTACTTGGATGACAAAATGTCACGTGAAAAGAAGATCCTCATTCCTGCGGAGAGCGTGCGACAACTACCCGCGCTCAATGCTTTTGAAGCGGCTGCGCGGCTGGGTTCCTTTCAAGAGGCCGCGACGTTCCTTCACCTGACGCCTTCAGCAATCAGTCACCAGGTTCGAAGGTTGGAAGGCGTGTTGGGTGTGGCGCTTTTTGTTCGACGCAATCGGCAAATCGAATTGACCGAAAGCGGTCGCAAGCTGCAACTTCACGTCAGCCGGGGGCTGGCCGAAATCTCTATCGGGCTTCAGGCGGTCAAACAAGCCAGTGACACCAGCCCTTTACGCATCAGTGTGGCGCCCAGTTTCGCGGCGACCTATCTGAGTGCGGGCATGGCGCAGTTCGAGCAGGAGAACCCGGATATCACCGTGCATATGGAGTTTTCATCCAGACTGGCCGATCTGGAAGCCCGCGAGCTGGATATCGCCATTCGCCACACCACGCAAACCCGATTCAACGTATTTTCCGAAAAACTGGCGGATGTATCCGGTGCGCCTGTCTGTGCACCGCAAATCGCGGCAAGACTCGTTGCCGGGGAACGTATCGAGAGTATCCCGCGCATTACGCTAGCCCAGGCGCCTGGCGTCTGGACGCTTTGGAATCAGGCCGCAGGACGCATGGATATCCCGCCCCAGCGTGAGCTGCTTTTTGAAAGCCTGAGTGATGGCTTGCAGGCGGCCATTGACGGCCACGGGTTGATGATGGCTCCGCTGGGGCTTATCGAAAAGCACCTGAAGAATGGCCAATTGGTCCTGCCTTTCAAGGAGAAGCTGGAGCGAGTGTCGGCTTACCGCTTGCTGTGTCTCAATGGCAATGAGATGTCTCCCAAAGTCTTGCGGCTGCGGCGCTGGTTAAAGGCTGTGATTCGCAATAGCGGCAATTTCGGCGACGGTCTCGACTTCGCCAGCCATCAGGTCCCGCACGAAGATCGATAACGTTTCATTCGAACAACTGACGGCGCCTGGCTCCCGGCGACATGGAAAACCAGCGCTGGCAAGCGCGATTGAACACGCTCTGTTCGCTATAGCCGAGCAGACCGGCAACCTGGGACATCGGCATGTGCCGCTCTGCCAGATAGTGGTCGGCACGGTCACGCCGCAGGCTCTCGACTATTTCATCGAAGCTTCGCCCCTGCTCGGCCAGCCTTCGCTGCAACATACGCACGTGCATGCCCAGTTGTTCGGCAATCAATGGCAACCGGCAACGCTGTATCGGCATCATGCGCAATACCAGGCGCTCGACCTGGCTGACAACATCCGACGTCGCTTGCAAGTCGAACTGCTGGAAATACTGCTCCAGTGCGCGATGCAGGTAGGGGGCCTGCTGTTCAATCCGCTGATTGAGTTGTTCGTCACGAAGTACCAGGGCGTTACAGGATTGACCGGTGCACACCACGGTTTTGAAGTAGCGCCGGTACCGTGCTTGAGCCACTGAGTGATTGGCGGAAAACAGAACGGCCTGGGCAACGAAGTTGTCGCCATACAGCAACTTCATACCGTTATGCGCCACCCCCATTGCCAGCTCCACCATTTGCCGTCGCGGGGTCGGTCCGGTCAGGCGGATATCGATCAACAGGCGCGGCGCGTGGTTCTCGCTCAGGTCCAGATCAAGCTGGATGCCCGGGCTGTGGTAACCGATAAAACGGATGATTTGCTCCAACGCCTCCCCTGCCGTTGCGCACGTTCGAGCGATGACCGCAATCGGCCCCAAGACGTGCAAGTCCTGGTACTCGGCCATGCGCAGGCCAAAATCAGGGCAATCCAGCTCTCGTGCGGCAAACTCCAGCAGCCCGACCAGTGAACGCAACGGTACCCGTGCTTCCTCGTCCATCAGCACGTCCGGATGGATGCGGAAGCGTTCGAGCATGAGGTCGGCTTGCCCGCCAAGCTGGCTTGCCACCTCACGGAATCCGGTAAACGAGCTTGTCCTGATCAATGTAGTCATGTCGTCAAAGATCAAATAATTGGCATGAGAGGTCAATAATTTTCTAACACCTTCAGCCAACAATCGGTCCCAGGTAACTTTGTTGCTTCCTGGTGAAGCAGCCCCTGTTCGCTCGCTCGGGATCATTGTGTGATGGAATTCGACTACGTAATCATTGGTGCCGGTTCAGCCGGCTGTGTCCTGGCCAACCGCTTGAGTGCAAACCCCGATATCACGGTATGTTTGCTGGAGGCCGGTCCGGAAGACCGCTCGCCATTGATCCATGCCCCGGTGGGCGTTGCGGCGATCCTGCCCAGCCGACACGTCAATTGGGCATTTCACACAGTACCGCAGCCCGGCTTGAACGGACGTCGCGGCTACCAGCCACGCGGCAAGGTACTGGGCGGAAGCAGTTCGATCAACGGCATGGTGTATATCCGTGGCCACCACAGTGACTTCGACGATTGGCAGGCGCTGGGCAATCCCGGCTGGTCGTTCGCCGATGTACTGCCGTACTTTCGCAAGAGTGAAATGAGCCACCGCGGCGCATGCGACTACCACGGGGCGCAAGGCGAACTCTATGTCGGCAGGAATCCGATGCATCCCGTCACGCAAGCTTTCATCGAGGCGGGGCAGATGGCCGGACACCGCCACAATCCCGACTTCAATGGCGTCGACCAGGAGGGCGTTGGCCAGTTCGATGTGACAATCCGCAACGGTCGGCGCTGGAGCACGGCCACCGCGTTCCTCAAACCGGTTCGACACCTGCGCAAGAACCTCACGGTGCTGACTTCGGCCGCGGCCGAACGCATTGTGCTCGAAGGCAAAAAAGCCGTCGGTGTCGAGCTGCGCCTCAAGGGCAATCGTCAGACCATAAAAGCACGCCGGGAAGTCCTGCTGAGTGCCGGTTGTTTCGGCAGCCCACAATTGCTGATGCTCTCTGGGATTGGCCCGCAAGAGGAACTCAAACCCCAAGGCATCACGGTGCAGCACGAACTGCCCGGTGTCGGGCAAAACCTGCAGGACCATCCGGATGTCGTGCTCAGCTACAGGAGCCAGGATACGTCATTGATGGGTGTCTCACTGCGCGGCAGTGTGAAGATGGGCAAGGCATTGATCGACTATGCCCGTCATCGGCGCGGCCCTTTTGTGAGCAACTTCGCCGAAGGTGGTGGCTTCCTGAAAACCGATGCCACACTTGCACGCCCGGATATCCAGCTGCATTCGGTGATCGCGATGATCGACGACCACAACCGCAAGCTGCACTGGGGTCACGGCTTCAGTTGCCACGTCTGCGTGTTACGGCCCAAGAGCATCGGCAGCGTCGGTTTGCAATCAAACGACCCGAGCGCCCCACCGCGCATCGACCCGAACATTCTCGGGCATGACGAAGATGTCGAGACCCTGCTCTCGGGCTACCGCATGACCCGGAACATCATTCAACAAGCGCCGATGGCGCGTTATGGCTTGAAGGATATGTTCAGCGCGGGCTTGTACGGCGATGAACAGCTGATCGAACTGTTGCGCCAGCGTACCGACACCATTTATCACCCGGTCGGTACCTGCAAGATGGGCAACGACGAGCATGCAGTGGTGGACAGCCAATTGCGCGTGCATGGCATCGAGGGGCTGCGGGTGGTGGATGCCTCGATCATGCCGACGCTGGTGGGCGGCAACACCAACGCCGCTTCAATCATGATCGCCGAACGCGCGGCGGACTGGGTGTCCGCGAGCAGGTGATCCTGCCGACGAATCGACCTTCGGCGTTGCTGCTGGAGGTCAGCGGTTTCGGTACACACGTTCCGAACAGTGCGGCAGTGGTTTGAGGTGATTTGCTCCTGATCAGCCAAGGTAAATCGGTCAACCACGCGATTGGGCAGATCATCCATGAACGCCTGCTTCACCCTGTTCTTCGGCATGTTCACTACCCTGCTGGCAATCATCAATCCTTTGGAAGCCATCCCGGTGTTCCTGGGTCTGTTGCAAGACAAGGATGCTCTACGATGAAACCACCTATTTGAATGCCTTGAGGAAGCGTGGTTCACCGCTCCTGAAGAACCTCGATTTTGGTTGACTGACTTCCTCAGGGCGTGAAGCTGCTTTTCACGAGGGGTAGCTAACGGCCAGAAGCAGCCCTTGTGTGGATGATAATTCCATCACTTTCTGCATTAACGTAACCGTCCGGGCAAGGCGCAAGCAGTCACGTTTTGTTCAGACTCAAATACCAGCTCGCCGATTGCAGCAGGTCTCATCCTTCGCCCATTCCCCGTCTATGCTTTCCTTCTCTATGGAGGAAATGCCATGTTCACCCTTCCCAATGATCCGCTTCCCGCTCTGCTCTGCCGAATTAACCAGCGCGGCTCTGCGGACGTATCTGTAGTGGTCAACTAATCCCG
>NZ_AKJG01000005.1 GCF_000282455.1 Pseudomonas sp. GM74 | reverse complement strand
CGCCAGCAAGCTGGCTCCTACATTTCTCTCAGAAAACACCTACAAGCATAGGTAAACACCTATCGCACTCGGGCCATTAAGTTGACCAGCAAGTCGGCGAACAACCTTGATCTTCGTCCGGCTTCAAACTTACTTATTGCGAGTGCAACCATGAAACCCATCAACTACAACCAGTATCGCTCAGCCAGAAGCTTCAACAGCCGAATACGCTTTCTGGTTCTTCACTACACCGCCGCTAACTTTTCCAGTTCTTTCAGCGCCCTGACCGGCCCGAATGTCAG
Organism: Pseudomonas sp. GM74; assembly: GCF_000282455.1. GTDB lineage: Bacteria > Pseudomonadota > Gammaproteobacteria > Pseudomonadales > Pseudomonadaceae > Aquipseudomonas. The sequence goes on along the minus strand of NZ_AKJG01000005.1, from coordinate 52,831 downwards.
CGCGCACTATCTGGTTCCGGATATCACTGACCCCAGTTACCTGAAAGCCGGTTATACAGGGCAGGAGGTTTTCAACCTGGTGGATGAAAACCATCGCGCGTGGCACGCGGGCGTCAGTCAGTGGGGCAACCGCAGCAATCTGAATGACACGTCTATCGGCATTGAACTGGTCAACCTGGCGACTGACAACAAAGGCGAATTCACCTTCCCGCCCTATCACTCCGAGCAGATTGCCGCGATTGAACAACTGGCGCTGAACATCCTCAAGCGCTACCCGGATATCACGCCGACGCAGGTTTTGGGCCACTCCGATATTTCAATCGGCCGCAAAAGTGACCCGGGGCCGATGTTTCCCTGGCAGGCGCTGTACCTGAAAGGCGTCGGTGCCTGGTTCGATGAAGCCACTCGGGACCAGTATCTGAGCCAATACATCACATCGGGCATTCCGGGCCGAAGCGAATTGCTGGGGCTGTTCAAGTCCTATGGATACGATGTTTCGGGCGCCTCGACGGAAGGTGGTTTTCAACAGTTGGTGCGGGCATTCCAGATGCATTTTCGCCCGGAACACTTCGATGGAAAAATGGACGCACAGACAGCCGCCAATCTGAAGGCGCTGGTAGTCAAATACTTTCCCGGCTGATCACGACCAAAGGGTTTCCAGGCAACAAATGCAAGAACCGGCAAGGTCAGTCAATTTGACCTTGCCGGCGCCATCAGAGCGAATACTTATGCAAATTCCCCATCATTTCCTTCAGCGCTTCTATGTTGTCCTTCGGATGCGCCGCGCCTTCGAAGTCGCAAATCTGCTGCCAATGCGCCGCCACGTCTTCCGGGGAGAAACCGGCCCGTGGATCGAACCCGATGCCGAGGCTGCGCTCCCAGCGGACCTTGCCCATCCAGCCGCCGCCGACTTCGAACAGACCGGAGGTTTCCTGGCAGTTCTCGCTGGCCAGGAACACCACCAGCGGGCTGACCAGTTCCGGCCTGAGCTGTTCGAAGACTTGCGGAGGGATCAGGCCTTCGGTCATGCGCGTGCCGCCGGTTGGGGCGATGGCGTTGACCAGGATGTTGTTCTTGCGGCCTTCGATGGCCAGAGTGCGGGTCAGGCCATAGAGACCGAGCTTGGCCATGCCGTAGTTGGACTGACCGAAGTTGCCATAGATACCCGAGGTCGACGCAGTGAAAATCACCCGGCCGTAGTTTTGCTCGCGCATGTGCGGCCAGGCGGCGCGGGTGACTTTGTAGGCACCTTCGACGTGGACGCGGTAAACCAGGTCCCAGTCGGCGTCATCCATTTTGTGGAAGGTCTTGTCACGCAGGATCCCGGCGTTGTTGACCACCACGTCGACGCGACCGAAGACGTCCAGGGCGTGCTGAACCAGTTTGTCACCGTCAGTGACCGAGTCGTGGTTGGCCTCGGCGATGCCGCCGGCCTCGCGAATCTCCGCGACCACGCGGTCGGCGGCCGAAGCGTTGGCGCCCTCGCCTTGGGCCGAGCCGCCAAGATCGTTGACCAGCACCCTGGCGCCCTGTTTGGCGAACAGCAGTGCATGCGCCCGTCCAAGACCGCCACCAGCTCCGGTGATGATCACGACTTTATCTTCGAAGCGCACAGACTCATTCATGGGGGGACTCCAGCAGGCCAGGGGACAATGAGTCCGAGTTTCAGGCACGGCGCAACGGGTCACAATGAACACGGGGAGGCTGAATGGTGCGCGATAAGGCTGGGGGATGATGATCACGTCGGCCAGGATGACGTGATCCCACAGAAGCAGAACAGGTTCAACGCTGCGAATCAGGAGCAGGCAACTTTGCGCGGAGGGGAAAGCAACTGATCGCGAAACGCCAGGTAGTGCCTGAGGACCTCGCAGGGTGCCTCGATCTGCGGGTAGTGGCCAATGTCGGGCAACACCACGGTATCCGCATCCGGTATCAGTTCCCGGTAACGCTCGACCATATGCACACCAGAGACCGGATCGACCCTGCCATCGATCACTCGCAGCGGCACTTCACCGCGTTGCATCGCGCTCACCCAGCGGTTGCGCCAGACACGTCGCTCCGGGATGTAGGCGATCAATTTGTGCATGATCCGTGGCCCGCGCTGGCTTTCGACCAGGCTCCAGAAGTCATCCATCTGGCTTTCACTGGGACGGGTTTGCGGACCGAAAATCTGCCGAAAACTTCTGACCAGGCCATCACGGCTGAAGGCGCGGCCAATCATCCAGCCCAAAGGGCTGAGCATGAGTTTTTGCATCAGTACCGGGCGGTGGGTTTCCGGAAACAGCCCACCGTTGAGAAACACACAACTGGCCAGCTCCACTCGCGACTCGTAATGCCGGGCCAGCAGTTCCTGGGCCACGCTGTCGCCATAATCGTGGGCGAGCAGGTGCACTGGCTGCTCGACATTCAGGTGTTCAAGCAGTGCCTGTTGCAGATCCGCTTGCTCCAGCAGGCTGTATTCGTGATTCACCGGTTTGGCCGAATCGCCGAAACCCAGCATGTCGCAAGCGATCACGCGAAAACGCTGGGTCAATGGCTGCCACAGGTAATGCCAGTCCCAACTGGCGGACGGAAAGCCGTGAATGAGCAACAAAGGTTCACCCTGCCCTGCTGTCCAGTAACGGATGCTCTGGCCACGAAACACGAACATCTGGCTGCGTTTGCGCCAGACACACAGGGGGATCTCGGCGAGGTCCATTAGAGTTTATAACCCGGGTCCAGTTTATCGAGTTTACGCAGCAACGCCGGCCAGGCCAGCGCTCCGCCCATTCCTTGAGCGCTTCGGGTGACACCCGCGATCATGGCTTTGGCGCCGGCCAGAATCTGCGGTTCGATGGCGATCAGTTCAGCGGCACCGTTTTGCGCCATGACCTGAATGTCACAGGCACGCTGAAAGGTAAACATCATCAGGAACGTATCGGCAATGGTGCTGCCGCACGTCAGCAGACCGTGGTTATGCAACATCAGGAAATTGTTTTCACCGAGATCGGCCTGTAGCCGCACTTTTTCTTCATGGTTGAGCGCCACGCCTTCGTAGGCGTGGTAGGCCAGGCTGGAAAGCACGAACAACGACTGCTGGCTGATCGGCAAAACACCCTGCTTCTGTGCTGACACCGCCACCCCCGAAGCCGTGTGGGTGTGAAGCACGCAGACGACATCGTGACGGACTTCATGCACGGCGCTGTGGATGGTGTAACCCGCCGGATTGATTTCGTAAGGACTGTCCATCAGTTTGTTGCCGGCCTGATCCACTTTGACCAGGCTCGACGCGGTCATTTCGTGGAACATCAACCCGAACGGGTTGATCAGGAAATCTTCGGTGCCGGGCACCTTGGCGGAGATGTGGGTAAAGATCAGGTCATCCCAACCGTGTTGAGCGACCAGGCGATAACAGGCTGCCAGGTCGACGCGGGTCTGCCACTCGGCAGCACTGACCTGGCCTTTGACACTGTGTGGCGATTGGACGGGAGCGACAGTCACGGCAAGGAGCCTCGGTGTTTTTTATTATGGAGTGTTTCCTATGTTCACCGAGTCTAGTCAGCCCTTGAGGTTCGTGTAGTTGCATTGGCAGCCAGCTTGGTGGCCTTACGGGTCAGTCGCCCTGCCACCCATGGATCCATGTCAAACGACCGGCGCCAGCGATGGTCTGACAGGCAGTTTTTTACCGTACTGTCAGAACCCTGACTGACATGGATGTCGCAGTAACGTCAGGTGCGCAGTGCGCTGATCAGCTCCGCCAGCCAAGGCTCGGCGTCCGTCTCGGGGGTCACGCTCTCGCTGGCATCCAGGCGCAGCATCGGCAGTACTTCGCGAATGCCCAGTTCACCGAACAATTCGCGCATCTGCTCGCCGCCGCCACAAAAAGTATCGCCATAACTCGCATCGCCCAATCCGATCACCGCGCCCGGCAAACCGCGCCAGGCTGCTGGCAATTGGTCACGAATGGTCGAATACAGTGGTTGCAGATTGTCCGGCAGCTCACCCATGCCGGTGGTCGAAGTCACCGCCAGAAAGGCTTCGGGGCCAAACGCCTGTACATCGGCGAGGGTCGCACGGGGGTTGTGCCAGGTTTCGAAACCGGCGGCTTTCAACAGGCTGGCGGCGTGGCGGGCAACTTCTTCGGCCGTGCCGTATACCGAGCCGGAAATGATGGCGACTTTCATCAATCTGATCCTGAATCCGAGTGAAAGACCCGGATATTAACACCACGGTCGTGATTATTCTTTTAGAATGCAATTGACAATCAATCAGGAAAGGATGCTCCGATGATTAATGCTCAACTGCTGCAAATGGTGATCAACGCCTCCAACGACGGCATCGTGATCGCCGAAAAGGAAGGCGATCAGGACAACATCCTCATTTACGTCAACCCCGCGTTCGAACGCCTGACGGGGTACTCCAGTGAAGAAATCCTCTATCAGGATTGTCGCTTCCTGCAGTCGGGGGACCGCGACCAGGAAGCCCTGCCATTGATTCGCGACGCCTTGAACCGTGAAGGATCCTGCCGGGAAATACTGCGCAACTACCGCAAGGACGGCACACCGTTCTGGAACGAGCTGTCCCTTTCAACGGTGAAAAATCCGGCGGACGGACAAACCTATTTTGTCGGCGTGCAGAAAGACGTCACCGTGCAGGTCAAGACGCAACAGCGCGTGGCACAGCTGGAGGGGCAGTTGGCTGAACTCCAGGCCGAGCTTGCCGCGCTCAAGGCGACGAACGGTGTAAACAAAACTTAGAATTAATGGTCAGTAACTACAATCACCAATAACTTTGTAACTATACCTTTCGAGCTGGCCATGCAACGCGACGCGCTCCTGACCCAGGATGAGCTGGATTTCATCCAGACCATGCAACACAACCCGCAACTCAATGTGCGGGACGCGACGTCGAGCCTGCTCGTCAACGGTGGGTCGCAAATCCGTGACCTGCTCACCCGCCTGGCGGCCCATGAACAGGTCACCATTCAAGCCAGCTTCGAAAACCAGCAAATGACCTTCCCACTGCACTTGGTGGAAGATGAGTTCCATGCGCTGCATTTGCGCCTGGGCGTACCGAGCATCTATGAAGACGGACCGATGGTCCGGCCTTGGCGCCTGGTGCTGGACGAACCGGTAGCGCTGGAAAACGCCAAGGGTCAACCCGGCACCCTGTGGGTACACGAAGTGTCGTGCAAAGGGGTTTTGCTGGAAGCTCGCAACAAGACCAAGCCGCCGAAGCATTTCGCCTTGTGGTTCAGCCCGTCAGGTTATGAGCGTATTGCCTTGCGCGGCACCTTCGAGAAAGAAAACGAACAGGGCTTCTACGCCTATCAACTGAGCCAGAGCGATACGGACGAAACCGAGCGTCTGCGCCAGTTCATCCTGCAACAGCATCGTTTGAGTCATCCCGCGCTGCATCTCTGAACGTCAAGTATCCAGAGTACCCGCCAGGAACTGCTTCAGACGCTGGCTCATGACCTCCCCTTCATTGCCCAGGCAACCGATCGATGACCCGGCCAGGCTCTCTTGCGCCAGGTCGCAAGCATCGCCGGCCAACAACAACCGACACTCCAGACTCATGGCCAGGCGATTCAGGCGCCGCGGCAACTCGGCATTCGGCACCTGATTGGAAAACAGCACCAGCGCCAGGGGCTTGATCCTTTCGCACACCAGCGCCAGCTCCTCGAATGGCTGACCCATGTTCAATACGCGAACGGCCGATGGCCCGGAACTCAGGAACAGGGCGGCGACCAGCAGTTCCAGTTCCCGGCAAATGCCATCCAGGGCACAGACGACCACGCGTCGCGGCTGTTTTTCGCGCATCAACAACAGACGCTGCACCACCCGGGAACGCAGAAAGCCATCCAGGAACAGCCACTCGCTGGTTTCACCGAACTGGTCCTGGCGTTGCAACAACTGCCTCCAGACGGGGATCAGAATGTCCTGGAACACTACTGGCAGGGAGTAGCTGGAAAAGATTTGCCCGTAGACCTGCTCCAGCCGAATGTCGTCAAACCCGTTGACCGCGGCAAGCACCTGCTGCCGCCACTGCGCGTAATCGGCTTCCACAAGGCTGTTGGGGATGATGTGCGACAACGTCTGGAGCAGCTCGGCCCTGGCCAGGAGCTTGCCGATCTTGCTGACGGCAACCCCGCGCTCGATCCAGCCGAGGATGCTGCGAACGCGCTCAATATCGGTCAGCGAGTACAGGCGATGCCCACTATCGGTGCGTGTTGGAACAATCAGGCCATATCGTCGTTCCCAGGCTCGAAGCGTGACCGGGTTGACACCTGTCAGTCGCGCCACCTCGCGAATGGGAAAGAGCTCTTCCCGTTCGAGAGCGACGGCCTGCGTGGAGCCTGAAGCGACGTCTGTATGTATCGGCATGCTGTTGAAACATCCCTGTATCATCCGAGCGTTATTTTAACGCCCCCGCCCCGTAAAGTTTCCGTAAAAAATCGATACTGCGGATGAGCGGATAAACGTCACAGACGCCACGGGCAGAATCAGGAATAATCCTTGCTTGTTTCAAGTCGCAGCCCACCACCCCGGCGCTGCGCCTGGCGAAGTTCCTATCCGGAGCGACGCAAATGCCTTACGGAGATACACAATGTCTACCCCTCCCGTCACGCTGATGGTAGCGCGCCGCGTTGCCAATGGACGTTACCAGGACCTGATTGCCTGGCTGCGCGAAGGCGAACAACTGGCCACTGATTTTCCCGGTTATCTCGGCTCCGGTGTGCTCGCTCCGCCGCCCGAGGACGACGAATTCCAGATCATTTTCCGCTTCGCCGACGAGCAGACCCTGCACGCCTGGGAGCATTCCGCTTCGCGCACTGCCTGGCTGGCACGTGGCAGCGACCTGTTCGCCCACCCGACAGAACACCGGGTCAGTGGTATCGAGGGTTGGTTCGGTGCCGTCGGTCAACGCCCGCCGCGCTGGAAACAGGCCGTGGCGATCTGGCTGGCGTTCTTTCCGGTCTCGCTGCTGTTCAACTTTGTGCTGGGGCCGTTGATCAGTGACATGAACCTGTTGCCGCGAGTGTTCATCAGCACCCTGTGCCTGACGCCGCTGATGGTTTACCTGTTCATTCCGTTGTCGACCCGTCTACTGGCCGGCTGGCTGAACAGTGCGCCGGTACGCCCATTGAGTGCCGAACCCTCCACTCAGAATCATTGATCCCTCCTGTGGGAGCGAGCTTACTCGCTCCCACAGTTGTTTCCCTCGCAATAGGTAGAGCGCTCCCGTCACTGGTATAGTTTTGCTCTCACCGCGACGCGAGCCGTTCATGACTTCTTCCGCAGCCCCTATCCTGATTACCGGCGCCGGCCAGCGTGTCGGTTTGCACTGCGCCCGGCGATTGCTGGAAGACGGCCATCGCGTGATTTTCAGCTACCGCAGCGAGCGGCCCGGCGTACAAGCCCTGCGCGACCTGGGGGCCACCGCAGTGTTCGCGGACTTCGCCAGCGAGGCCGGGATCCTCGCCTTCATCAGCGAACTGAAAACCCACACCGACTGTTTGCGGGCGATTGTCCACAACGCCTCCGAATGGCTGGCCGAAACGCCGGACACCGACGCCGCGGCATTCACCCGCATGTTCAGCGTGCACATGCTGGCGCCCTACCTGATCAACCTGCATTGCGCCGACCTGCTGCAACGCTCGAGCCCCGCCGACATCGTGCACATCAGCGATGACGTGACCCGCAAGGGCAGCAGCAAGCACATTGGCTATTGCGCCAGCAAAGCCGGGCTCGACAGCCTGACGCTGTCCTTCGCCGCCAGGTACGCGCCGGCCATCAAGGTCAACGGGATCGCGCCAGCCCTGCTACTGTTCAACCCTGAGGACGACGCGGCCTACCGTGCCAAGGTGCTGGCCAAGTCCGCGCTGGGCATCGAACCCGGCTGCGAAGTGGTCTACCAGAGCCTGCGCTATCTGCTCGACAACTCTTATGTCACCGGCACCACCCTGACCGTCAACGGCGGAAGGCACATCAAATAGTGTCCCGCGAGGATTTTCCATGACGTTATCCCTGCCCCAGAATTATCGAGAAATCCTCATCGGTCTCGGTGAAAACCCTGACCGCGAGGGTTTGCTCGATACGCCGACGCGCGCAGCCAAAGCCATGCAGTACCTTTGCCATGGTTATGAGCAAAGTGTCGAAGAGATCGTCAACGGCGCGCTGTTCGCCTCCGACAACGATGAAATGGTGATCGTCGACAACATCGAGCTGTACTCGCTTTGCGAACACCACATCCTGCCCTTCATCGGCAAGGCGCATGTGGCTTATATTCCAACCGGCAAGGTGCTGGGCCTGTCGAAGATCGCGCGACTGGTGGACATGTTCGCCCGGCGCCTGCAGATCCAGGAAAACCTCACCCGGCAAATTGCCGACGCAGTGCAACAGGTGACCGGCGCGGCAGGCGTCGCCGTGGTCATCGAGGCACAGCACATGTGCATGATGATGCGCGGCGTCGAGAAACAGAATTCGACCATGAACACCTCGGTGATGCTCGGCGCCTTCCGCGAGTCGAGCAACACCCGCCAGGAGTTCCTGCAATTGATTGGACGGAGCAAGTAGCAATGCCACAACTTCAGCCAGGCATGGCACGCATCCGGGTCAAAGACCTGTGCCTGCGTACCTTCATCGGCATCAACGAGGATGAAATCCTCAACAAGCAGGATGTGCTGATCAACCTCACCATTCTGTACGCAGCCCAGCAAGCCGTACGGGACAACGACATCGATCACGCGTTGAACTACCGGACCATTACCAAGGCGATCATCGCCCATGTGGAAGGCAACCGCTTTGCGCTGCTCGAACGCCTGACCCAGGAAATTCTCGACCTGGTGATGGCCAACGCATCGGTGCTGTACGCAGAGGTCGAGGTCGACAAGCCTCACGCTCTGCGATTCGCCGAGTCGGTGTCGATAACACTCGCGGCAAGCCGCTAAGCTTCAAGCTTCAAGCTTCAAGCGGTAAGCTAGAGGCCACCGCAATCCATCTTGCAGCTTGAAGCTTGTCGCTCAAAGCTGTCTCGCAGAGACCCCCCATGAACGACCAACAACGCCTGGAACTCGAAGCCGCCGCCTTTCGCCGGCTGGTGGCCCACCTGGACAGCCGCAAGGATGTGCAGAACATCGACTTGATGAACCTCTCGGGCTTCTGCCGCAACTGCCTGTCCAAGTGGTACAAAGCCGCAGCCGACGAACGCCAGATCGAGGTCAGCCTCGACGAGGCCCGCGAAGTGGTTTACGGCATGCCGTACGCCGAATGGAAAGCCCAATATCAGCAAGAAGCCAGCGCCGACCAGCAAGCGGCGTTCGCCAAAGGAAAACCCAATGAGTGATTTGAACACCCTGCGCGCCAGCCTCAAGAGCGGCGAACACGCCTTCGCCGACACCCTGGCGTTCATCGCCGCCGGTTACGACTATCAGCCTCAGGCCTTCAACAACGGTGGCGTGGAAAACGCGGCCGGGCAGAACGAAGGTTCGTGCAAGACCCTGGGCCTGGCGCTGCTCGAAAGCTTGAGCGATGAAGAAGCCCTGCTGGCTTTCGGCGAGCATTACCGTTCGGTTGTTGCCACACCTGAAGGCAGCGATCACGGCAACATCCGCGCGTTGATTGCCCATGGCCTGGCCGGTGTGAAATTCAGCCAACAGCCACTGACCCGCCGCTGATTTAAATTGCAGGAGCGAGCCTGCTCGCGAAAAACCCAAGAGCACTGCCGGGCCTCCGGTTTACGCGTAATCGTTCACCACCCTCACGAGCAGGCTCGCTCCTACAGGTTCTGCATTCACGGCGCGGAACTGATCAGAAACACATCCTGACTTTTAAGATTGACCCGGCAACTTTATTTCGTTTGCCCCCTGCCACCGCTCACGGCTTAGATAAAAAGAAGTCCTCCTTCTTGCGAGCCGGTCCTCCATGCGCAGCGAAACCATCAGCCAGTCGATCAACATCGTTCACCCAGTCACGCTCAGCCACGGCAAGAATGCCGAGGTCTGGGACACCGATGGCAAACGCTACATCGACTTTGTCGGCGGCATCGGCGTGCTGAACCTCGGCCATTGCCATCCGCGCATCGTCGAAGCCATTCGCGAACAAGCCACCCGACTGACCCACTATGCGTTCAACGCAGCCCCCCATGAGCCTTACCTCGAGCTGATGGATCGCCTCAGTGCGTTCATGCCGGTGGGTTACCCGGTCAGCGGCATGCTGACCAACAGTGGCGCGGAAGCGGCGGAGAACGCCTTGAAGATCGTCCGTGGCGCCACCGGCCGCAGCGCAGCCATCGCCTTCGACGGCGCTTTCCACGGTCGCACACTGGCCACCCTCAACCTCAATGGCAAAGTCGCGCCCTACAAACAGAAGGTCGGTGTACTACCAGGGCCGGTGTTTCACCTGCCCTTCCCCAGCCAGGACAACGGCGTCACCTGTGCCGAGGCCCTCAAAGCCATGGAACGCCTGTTCAGCGTCGAGATTGATGTCGAAGACGTCGCCTGCTTTATCGTCGAACCGGTGCAGGGCGAAGCGGGCTTCCTGGCCATGGAGGTCGAGTTCGCCCAGGCGCTGCGCCGCTTCTGCGACGAGAAAGGCATCGTGCTGATCGCCGATGAAATCCAGTCCGGTTTCGGCCGTACCGGCCAGCGCTTCGCGTTCTCGCGGCTGGGCATCGAGCCGGACCTGATCCTGCTCGGCAAAAGCATCGCCGGCGGCGTGCCGCTGGGTGCGGTGGTCGGGCGCAAGTCGCTGCTGGACAACTTGCCCAAGGGCGGACTCGGTGGCACCTATTCCGGTAATCCCATTGCCTGCGCTGCGGCACTGGCAACCCTGGACGAAATGACCGATGCCAACCTGCATGCCTGGGGCACCCAACAGGAAGAAGCGATTGTCGGCCGCCATGCAACCTGGCGTGCGAACAACCTGACGCCGTACCTGGGCCGCCTGACCGGTGTCGGCGCGATGCGCGGTATCGAGCTGATCAATGCCGATGGCTCGCCTGCGCCGGCTCAATTGACCCAACTGCTGGCCCTGGCGCGGGACGCGGGTTTGCTGCTGATGCCCAGTGGCAAATCTCGTCATATCGTCCGCCTGCTGGCGCCTCTGACCATCGAGGCGTCAGTGTTGGAGGAAGGGCTGGACATCCTTGAGGCATGCCTGGCAAGACTGACCTGAACACAATCCCTGTGGGAGCGGGCTTGCTCGCGAAGAGGGAGTGTCAGCCGGCATCAATATTGACTGATACACCGACTTCGCGAGCAAGCCCGCTCCCACACTGGAATGTGATCGGGTTGTAAATCGCGGGCACAAAAAAACCGGCCGAAGCCGGTTTTTTCATTTCGACGAAAGCAGAATCAAGCGTTCTGCAGATTGTCGAGGTAACGCTCGGCATCCAGTGCCGCCATGCAACCGGCGCCAGCCGAGGTGATGGCCTGGCGGTACACGTGGTCAGCCACGTCACCAGCGGCGAAGATACCTTCGAGGTTGGTGGCAGTGGCGTTGCCGTCACGGCCGCCCTGCACCACCAGGTAACCGTCTTTCAGGGTCAGCTGGCCTTCGAACAGCGAAGTGTTCGGGGTGTGGCCGATAGCGATGAACACGCCGTCGACTTTCACTTCGTCGAAGCTGCCGTCATTGTTCTTCAGGCGGGCACCGGTCACGCCCATGTTGTCGCCCAGCACTTCGTCCAGGGTCGCGTTCAGCTTCAGCTCGATCTTGCCTTCGGCAACACGGGCGTTCAGCTTGTCGATCAGGATCTTCTCGGCGCGGAAGGTCTCGCGACGGTGGATCAGGGTCACCTTGCTGGCGATGTTGGCCAGGTACAGGGCTTCCTCAACAGCGGTGTTGCCACCGCCGACCACGGCAACCGGCTTGTTGCGATAGAAGAAACCGTCGCAGGTCGCGCAAGCCGAAACGCCTTTGCCCATGAACGCTTCTTCGGACGGCAGGCCCAGGTAACGAGCGCTGGCGCCGGTGGCGATGATCAGGGCATCGCAGGTGTAAGTCGCGCTGTCACCGGTCAGGGTGTACGGCTTGGCAGCGAAGTCGACGGCATTGATGTGATCGAACACGATCTCGGTTTCAAAGCGCTCGGCGTGCTCGCGCATCCGCTCCATCAGCGCCGGGCCGGTCAGGCCGTGGACGTCGCCCGGCCAGTTGTCGACTTCGGTGGTGGTGGTCAGTTGACCGCCGGCCTGCATGCCGGTGATCAGCAGTGGCTTGAGGTTGGCACGGGCGGCATAGACCGCGGCGCTGTAACCGGCAGGGCCGGAACCGAGAATAATCACTCGCGAATGACGGACTTCAGACATGACCTGCTCCTGTTGACCGGCCCGGAATACCTGGCGCGGAACGCCGGATTGCCGGCTGGAATAAAAAAGAACGGTTGAAAGCACTTGGGGAAGGCTTGAACCCGACCGTCCTGTAAAAAGATTGGGTGCAGCGTATCGAGGGGGCGAAGATTAAGGAAATACGGTTTAACAATCCAGCTCATAGGTGGTCTCTATGCCATCTGACCGACGATATCGACGTCTTTGTTACAGTGAATGTCGATACCACCATCGCGCTTTCGCCTGTGAGGCAAAGCCGGTAAGGTCGGCGCGATTTCCCTCTGCCCGGAGCCTCTTATGCCCGCCCCCGTTCTGTCCGGCCCGCAATACCTGCGCGAAGGCCTCAAGCTGGTGCTGAGCCCCAGCCTGCGATTGTTTGTGCTGTTACCGCTGGCGATCAACCTGGTGCTGTTCGTCGGATTGATCTACCTGGCCGGCCATCAATTCAGCCTGTGGGTCGACACCTTGATGCCGTCCCTGCCTGACTGGCTGAGTTTTCTCGGCTACATCCTCTGGCCGCTGTTCGTGGTACTGGTGGTGCTGATGGTGTTCTTCACCTTCACCATGCTCGCCAACGTCATTGCCGCGCCGTTCAACGGCTTCCTCGCGGAGAAAGTCGAAGTGGTGGTACGCGGCACCGATGACTTCCCGGCCTTCAGCTGGGGTGAGCTGATCGCGATGATCCCGCGCACCCTGGCCCGGGAAATGCGCAAACTCGGCTACTTCCTGCCCCGGGCAATCGGGCTGTTCATCCTCTCGTTCATCCCGGTGGTGAACATCATCGCCGCGCCGCTGTGGCTGCTGTTCGGGGTGTGGATGATGGCGATCCAGTACATCGACTACCCGGCGGACAACCACAAGCTGGGCTGGAACGAAATGCTCGCCTGGCTGCGCGAGAAGCGCTGGCAGAGCATGAGTTTTGGCGGCAGCGTGTACCTGGTGCTGCTGATCCCGGTGGTCAACATCCTGATGATGCCGGCCGCCGTGGCCGGAGCGACGCTGTTCTGGGTGCGTGAACGTGGTGCGGAAAACCTGGTGACCCAGCGCTAAGTCATAAATCCATCATCCCGACGTCACACTGACGACATGGCCCCGGTCGACACTGGGGTCATGACGACAGCTCTGCATATCACCCTGATTACCGAAACCTTCCCCCCGGAAATCAACGGCGTGGCCAATACCCTGGGTCGCTTGTGCGACGGTTTGCGCGCGCGCGGGCATCAAGTGGAACTGGTGCGGCCGCGTCAGGGCTGCGACCAGCAGTTGGGCAGCGACGATGAATTGCTGCTGTGCCGCGGCTGGCCGCTGCCGGGCTATCCCGGCCTGCAATGGGGTCAGTCGTCGATGCACAAACTGCTGCGGCGCTGGACGCGTCACCGCCCGGATGTGCTCTACATCGCCACTGAGGGCCCGCTGGGTCTCTCTGCGTTGCGCGCGGCACGGCGACTGGGGATTTCCGTGGTCAGCGGTTTCCACACCAATTTCCAGCAGTACTCCAACCAGTACGGTTTTGGCTTGCTCACGCGCCTGCTGACTCACTACCTGCGCTGGTTCCATAACCGTTCGACCATGACCCTGGTGCCCAGCGTCAGCCAGCGCCTGGAACTGGAGCGACGTCATTTCGAGCGACTGGCGTTGCTGTCCCGGGGGGTTGACAGCGAATTGTTTCACCCGGCCAAACGCTTGAACGCCCTGCGCGAGCAATGGGGACTGGCCGAGGCAGACATCGCCGTCATTCATGTCGGCCGCCTGGCCCAGGAAAAAAACCTTGGCCTGCTCAAGCGCACCTTCAATACCCTCAAGGCGAGTTATCCCCAGCGCACGCTGAAACTGATCGTGGTCGGCGATGGCCCGCAGCGCCAGGAACTGGAATACGAAATGCCTGAGGCGATTTTCTGCGGCACCCAACGGGGTGAAGCCCTGGCGAGTCACTACGCGTCGGGCGACGTGTTTCTGTTTCCGAGCCTGACTGAAACCTTCGGCAATGTGGTGCTCGAAGCACTTGCCTCGGGGCTTGGCGTGGTGGCCTACGACCAGGCGGCCGCCGCCCAGCATATTCGTCATGGCTACAATGGCGTGCTGGCGATGCCGGGGGATGAGGAGGCGTTCTGCGATGCAGCGGCATGGCTGCTGGAGGACAGGGAAACCTTGCGCAATGTGCGGCTCAATGCGCGCCAGCATGCCAGTCGCCAGGGCTGGGCGACAATCATCGAGCAATTCGAGGGGCAGTTGCGCGGGGCCTGTGCCGGGGAGATGGTGGTGCCGAATGCACCGACTGTTCCCTGAGTTTGTAGTGCTCTTTAGTCAGTCTTCGCGAGCAAGTCCGCTCCCACATTGGTTCTGTGTCGTACACAAATCCCTTGTGGGAGCGGGCTTGCTCGCGAAAGCGTAAGTCCGGTCGCCGCTTAAACCAGCGTCATCAACGCCTCACGGCTGAACGGCAGAATGTCCCCTTCACGGCCGTCGCGCACTTTCTGCGCCCAGTCCGGATCCACCAGCAAGGCACGACCGACCGCCACCAGGTCGAACTCATCGTTGTTCAGGCGCTCCAGCAGTTTTTCCAGGCTGGCCGGTTGTGCGACCTTGTCGGTGTTGACCATGAATTGCAGGAACTCGCCGTCCAGGCCGACGCTGCCCACGGTGATGGTCGGCTTGCCGGTGAGTTGGCGGGTCCAGCCGGCCAGGTTCAATTCGCAACCGTCGAACTCCGGCTCCCAGAAGCGGCGGGTCGAGCAGTGGAAAATATCCACGCCCGCGTCGGCCAACGGCTTGAGGAACTCGCCCAAGGCTTCCGGGGTTTGCACCAGACGCGCGGTGTAGTCCTGCTGCTTCCACTGGGAGAAGCGGAAGATGATCGGGAAACCTTCACCGACCGCGGCACGCACGGCCTGAATCAATTCAATGGCGAAGCGCGAACGGTTGGCCAGGCTGCCGCCGTATTCGTCGGTACGCTGATTGCTGCCTTCCCAGAAGAACTGGTCCACCAGATAACCGTGGGCACCGTGGATTTCCACGCCGTCCATGCCGATGCTCTGGGCATCCTTGGCGGCCTGGGCGAACGCGGCAATCACGTCCTGGATGTCCTGCCTGGTCATGCCGTGCACCACGACCTGACCTTCCTTCAACTTTTCCGACGGGCCATAAGCCGGCACGCTGGCGTCCGGCTCGGTGCCGATACGGCGCACGCTGCCCACGTGCCACAGTTGCGGAACGATCTTGCCGCCTTCAGCGTGAACGGCCTCGACGACTTTTTTCCAGCCGGCCAGGGCCGCTTCACCGTAGAAATGCGGAACGTTCGGGTAGCCGTTGGAAGCCTTGTGACCGACGGTGGTGCCTTCGGTGATGATCAGGCCGACGCCCGCAGCGGCGCGACGACGGTAGTACTCGATCACTTTGGAATTAGGCACGCCGCCCGGGGAAAAAGAGCGGGTCATCGGCGCCATGACGACTCGGGTCGGCAGTTCGAGGGTGCCGAGGTGGAACGGTTTGAACAGGGCTTTGACGGGCATGGGACGCTCCACGGAAGAATGACTTTATGACGGTGATAATATGGAGAGTCCAACGCATTGAACAGCATTATTGATCAGCGTGATTAAGGGTCAAAAGGCAGGGAGTACTGTAGGAGCGAGCTTGCTCGCGATGTTCGTCAACGATAACGCCGTAAGCCAGACACACCGCGGCGTTCTCAGGTTCATCGCGAGCAGGCTCGCTCCTACAGGGGGAGATATCAGCTCAGCGCTTTTTCAATTGCATGAACGATGGTCGGATCATCCGGCGCCGTACGCGGCGAGAACCGAGCCAGTACACGGCCGTCCTTGCCCAGCAGGAACTTCTCGAAGTTCCAGGTGATGTCGCCGGGAAATTCCGCGCCCTCGCCCGCCAGCAGGCGGTACAACTGATGACGGTCATGTCCGTTGACTTCCAGCTTGCTGGACAACGGAAAGGTCACGCCATAGTTGAGGCTGCAGAAATCCTTGATCTCCTGCTCGGTCCCCGGTTCCTGTCCGGCAAACTGGTTGCACGGCAAGCCCAGCACACTGAAGCCTTTGCCCTTGTATTGCTGGTAGAGGTTTTCCAGCGCCGCGTACTGCGGGGTCAGGCCGCATTTTGAGGCGACGTTGACCACCAGTACGACTTGGCCTTTGAAAGGCGCCAGAGGTAGCTCCTGTCCATCCAGGGCTGTCAATTTAAGGTCGTGAAAAGCACTCATGGCGTACTCCAGATTCCCGTGTTCTTCTCGAAACAGCCACTTGGCGGTGTCGTCAGGGACGACCGCAGACTAAAAAGGCGCCCACGGGGCGCCTCTCCAGTTATCTGAGCTTAGCGCAGAAATCAGTGGTGATGGCCACCTTCGCCATGGACGTGGCCATGAGCGATTTCTTCCTGGCTGGCGTCACGGATGGCAACGATCTTGACCTGGAAATTCAGGCGCTGGCCGGCCAACGGGTGGTTGCCGTCAACGGTCACCTCGTCGCCGTCCAGATCACGGATGGTTACGATCTGCATCTGGCCGTCCGGTGCGGAAGCGTGGAACTGCATGCCCACTTCCAGCTCGTCGACGCCTTCGAACATGCTGCGGCTCAGGGTGCTGACCAGTTCGGCAGCGTATTCGCCGTAAGCGTCTTCCGGTTCAACGGCAACGGTCAGCTCTTCGCCGACAGCCTTGCCTTCCAGAGCCTTTTCCAGGCCCGGGATGATGTTGCCTGCGCCTTGCAGGTAGACCAGCGGCGCGCCGCCGGCGGAGCTGTCGATGACCTCACCAGCGTCGTTGGTCAGGGTATAGTCGATGGAGACAGCCTTATTGGCGGCGATCAGCATGGGGCGAGACCTTTTGCATAAGAAGATTGAAAGGCCAAGTTTAGCGAAGCCATCGTCCGAAAGCGAACACAACCCGGACAGACGGGATACGACGATCACCGGCTTCCATCAGGACGAGGACGGACACTGGGTGGCCGAGCTTTCCTGCGGCCACACGCAGCACCTGCGGCACCAGCCACCCTGGCAATCCCGCGCCTGGGTCATGGACCCCGCGCAGCGCCAGGAAAAAATAGGCCAGCCCTTTGATTGCGGTTGGTGCGCACAAGGCTCGGTTAGCGATAACCTTGGCGACTGAATTTCGGTAGATCGCCAGTTATAGGCTTTCACCATTGCCATGCACCTTCCAGAGAATCCGCATGCAAACTTTTTTTATCGCGCCCACCGATTTTGGTGTGGGTCTGACCTCCATCAGCCTCGGGCTGGTGCGCACCCTTGAGCGAGCAGGGCTCAAGGTCGGTTTCTTCAAACCCATTGCCCAGCCGCATCCGGGCGACACGGGCCCGGAACGTTCCACCGAACTGGTGGCCCGCACCCACGGCTTGAAACCGCCTCAGCCCCTGGGCCTGGCCCATGTCGAGCGCATGCTCGGCGACGGTCAGCTCGATGAACTGCTCGAAGAAATCATCGCCCTTTATCAGCAGGCGGCCATCGGCAAGGACGTGCTGATCGTCGAAGGCATGGTGCCGACCCGCAGCGCCAGTTATGCCGCGCGGGTCAACCTGCACCTGGCCAAGAGCCTCGACGCCGAGGTGATCCTGGTCTCGGCGCCGGAAAACGAAGTGCTGACCGAACTCTCGGGTCGCGTCGAGCTGCAGGCGCAACTGTTCGGCGGGCCGAAAGACCCGAAAGTCCTCGGCGTGATCCTCAACAAGGTCAAGACCGAGGAAAGCATGGAGGCCTTCGCCACGCGCCTGAAGGAGCATTCACCGTTGCTGCGCAGTGGTGATTTCCGCTTGCTCGGCTGCATTCCGTTCCAGCCGGAACTGAACGCCCCGCGCACCCGCGACGTCGCCGACCTGATGGGCGCGCAAGTGCTCAACGCCGGTGATTACGAAACCCGGCGCATGACCAAGATCATCATTTGCGCCCGCACCATGCGCAACACAGTGGAGCTGCTCAAGCCCGGCGTGCTGGTGGTGACCCCCGGCGACCGCGACGACATCATCCTCGCCGTCAGCCTCGCGGCCTTGAACGGCGTGCCGCTGGCCGGCCTGCTGCTGACCAGCGACACACTGCCCGACCCGCGCATCATGGACCTGTGTCGCGGCGCTCTGCAGGCCGGGTTGCCGGTGCTGTCGGTGAGTACCGGTTCCTATGACACCGCCAACCTGCTCAATGGCCTGAATAAGGAAATCCCCATCGATGACCGCGAGCGCGCCGAAATCATTACCGATTTCATCGCCGGCCATCTCGATGCCAACTGGCTGCACCAGCGCTGTGGTACGCCACGGGAAATGCGCCTGTCGCCAGCGGTTTTCCGCTATCAATTGATCCAGCGCGCCCAGGCGGCCAACAAGCGCATCGTGCTGCCCGAAGGCAGCGAGCCGCTGACCGTGCAGGCCGCCGCGATCTGCCAGGCCCGTGGCATCGCTCGCTGTGTGTTGCTGGCCAAGCCCGAGGACGTGCAGGCCGTCGCCCGCGCCCAAGGCATCGAGTTGCCACCGGGACTGGAAATCATCGATCCGGACTCGATTCGCGAACGCTATGTCGAGCCCATGGTCGCGCTGCGCAAAAGCAAAAGCCTCAACGCGCCGATGGCCGAGCAACAACTGGAAGACACCGTGGTGATCGGCACCATGATGCTGGCCCTGGATGAAGTCGACGGCCTCGTGTCGGGTGTGATCAACACCACCGCCAACACCATCCGTCCGGCTCTGCAACTGATCAAAACCGCACCCGGTTGCACCCTGGTGTCGTCGGTGTTCTTCATGCTGTTCCCGGAAGAAGTGCTGGTCTACGGCGACTGCGTGATGAACCCGCACCCGAGTGCCAGCGAACTGGCCGAGATCGCCCTGCAAAGCGCTGATTCGGCCGCCGCCTTCGGCATCACGCCACGGGTGGCGATGATCAGCTACTCCAGCGGCGAGTCGGCCAGCGGCGAAGAAGTCGAGAAGGTCCGCGAGGCGACCTTGCTGGCCCACGAACAACAGCACTCGCTGCTGATCGACGGCCCCTTGCAGTACGACGCCGCCGCCAACGAAAACGTGGCCCGGCAACTGGCGCCGAACAGTCAGGTGGCCGGTCGTGCCACGGTGTACGTGTTCCCCGACCTCAACACCGGCAACACCACCCACAAAGCCGTGCAGCGCAGCGCAGACTGCGTCAGCCTCGGGCCGATGCTGCAAGGCTTGCGCAAACCGGTGAACGATTTGCCCCGCGGCGCGCAGGTCGATGACATCGTCTACACCATCGCCCTGACCGCGATTCAAGCCGCCAACCGACCTATGGATGTGTAAATGCTGGACTTCCTACCCGCCCCGTTGCGGGGCGTGATCGCCTCGCTGCTGTTGGCACTGAACACGATATTGCTCTGCTCGTTCCTGTTCTGCGTGGCGCTCGTCAAGGTACTGCCATTCGCCCTCACCCAGCGCCTCGCGGGCTGGCTGATGAGCCATACCCACGAAGCCTGGATCAGCCTCAACAAAGGCTGGATGAACCTGGTGCGCCCCACGCGCTGGCACATCAGCGGCCTGCAAGGCCTCGACTATCAGCACTCGTACCTGATCACCAGCAACCACCAGAGCTGGGTCGACATCCTGGTGCTGCAATACGTACTCAACCAGCGTATTCAGCCGCTGAAATTCTTTCTCAAGCAGGAGCTGATCTGGGTCCCGGTGATCGGCCTGGCCTGGTGGGCGCTCGGCTTTCCGTTCATGAAGCGTTACTCCAAGGCCTATCTGGAGAAGCACCCGGAGAAGAAAGGCAAGGACCTGGAAACCACCCGCAAGACCTGTGCGAAATTCCGCGACAACCCGGTGGGCATTTTCAACTTCGTCGAAGGCACGCGCTTCACCGAGGGCAAGCATGCCCAGCAGCAGTCACCCTTCAAGTACCTGCTCAAGCCCAAGGCCGGCGGCATTGCCTTTGTGCTGGATGCGATGGGCGAGCAGCTGGAGTCGATCGTCAACGTGACCATCCACTACCCCGCCGGGCGCCCGGGCTTCTGGGATTTACTGTGTGGGAACGTCGCGGACGTGGTGGTGCACTTTGAAGAGCTGAGGATTCCGCCGCAATTCATCGGCAAGAATTACGACCAGGACGGCGAATACCGCCTGCAGTTCCAGGGCTGGATCAACCAGTTGTGGCAGGACAAGGATGCGTTGCTGGAACAGATGCACCGCGAATATCCAGACAAACACTGATCCCCCTGTGGGAGCGGGCTTGCTCGCGAAAGCGGTGGATCAGTCAACACCAATGTTGAATGACACACTGCATTCGCGAGCAAGCCCGCTCCCACATTTGATCGAGTCGATCTCAAATAAAAAAACCCGCCGATGATCACTCATCGGCGGGTTTTTCATTTTGCGGCTAAGTCTTAAATCGCACCACGCTCACGCAGCAGACCCAGCACTTGCTTGACGCTTTCTTCCAGCGACACGGACTGGGTGTCGATCACCAGATCGGCATCCAGCGGCACGTCGTACGGGAAGGACTCGCCCGGGATGTTATCCCCGGCCGCCGCGTACAAACCTTGCGGATCACGCTCGGCGCAAACCGTCGGCGAAGCCTGGACGTAGACCGTCAGCAGACGTTCCTTGCCGATCAGTTCCCGGGCCTGTTCACGACCTTCTGCATTCGGGGCAACGAACGCCGCCAGGGTCAGCAGACCCGCTTCGTTGAACTGACGCGCAACGTGTGCGGCACGGCGCCAGTTCTCGGTACGACCGGCGCGATCCTGTGGCAGACCTTTGTTCAGGTCGTGACGCAGGTTCTGGCCATCGAGTACGAACACCGCACGGCCCATGTCGAACAACTTGCGTTCAACCGCATACGCCAGGGTGCTTTTGCCCGCGCCCGACAAGCCGCTGAACAGCACGGTGGCCGGTTGCTGGCCAAAGCGCTGTGCGCGTTCTTCGGTGGCGACGTGGGCCAGTTTGCCGTGGTGCGTGCTGGTGCCATGGGCCAACGGCTGGGCAACGATCATTCCTGCGCCAACGGTGCCGTTGGTCAAGCGATCGATGATGATGAAGGCGCCGGTGGTGCGGTTGCTGTCGTAACCGTCGAGGGCAATCGGCGCATCGAGCGCGATCTTGACCTTGCCGATTTCGTTGAGCTGCAACGCGCTGGCCGGACCTTCTTCCAGGGTGTTCACGTCGACCTTGTTGACGATGCTGGCGATAGAGCCCGGCACGTAACTGGTGGCGCGTTTGATGTCGTACTTCTTGCCCGGCAGCATCGGCTCTTCAGCCATCCACACCAGCATCGCTTCGAAGCTGTCAGTCACCGGCGGCACGTTGTCGGCGTGAACCAACAGATCGCCACGGGAGATATCGATTTCGTCTTCCATGGTCAGCGTAACTGCCTGACCCGGGCCTGCGTGTTCCAGTTCACCTTCGAAGGTGACGATGGACTTCACGCGGCTGCTCTTGCCCGACGGCAGCACCACGACTTCGTCGCCTTTCTTGACGATGCCACTGGCCAGCGTACCGGCGAAGCCACGGAAGTTCAGGTTCGGACGGTTGACGTACTGCACCGGGAAACGCAGGTCGGTGAAGTTGCGATCGCCCGCCACTTCCACGGTCTCGAGAATTTCCATCAGCGACTGGCCGGTGTACCACGGCGAACGCTCGGATTTGTTCACCACGTTGTCGCCCTTCAACGCCGACATCGGCACGAAGTGCATGCTGGTGGGCTTGAGCTTCAAGCCTTCGGCGAACTGCAGGTAGTCGGCCTTGATCGACTCGAACACGCCCTGATCGAAGCCCTTGAGGTCCATCTTGTTGATGGCCACGACGATGTGCTTGATGCCCAGCAGCGAGGCGATGAAGCTGTGGCGACGGGTCTGGGTCTGCACGCCGTAACGGGCGTCGACCAGGATGATCGCCAGGTCACAGGTGGAGGCACCGGTGGCCATGTTGCGGGTGTACTGCTCATGGCCAGGGGTGTCGGCAATGATGAATTTGCGCTTGGCGGTGGAGAAATAGCGGTACGCGACATCGATGGTGATGCCTTGCTCACGCTCGGCCTGCAGGCCGTCGACCAGCAATGCCAGGTCGATGTCTTCGCCGGTGGTGCCGACTTTTTTCGAGTCGCGGGTAATGGCTTCCAGGTGATCTTCGTAGATCATCTTGGAGTCGTGCAGCAGGCGCCCGATCAGGGTGCTCTTGCCGTCGTCGACGTTACCGCAGGTCAGAAAGCGCAGCAGCTCTTTACGTTCGTGCTGGCCCAGGTAGGCGAGGATGTCCTCGCTGATCAATTCAGATACGTGGCTCATTGCATTCAAGCTCCGAGCTGTAAGCTTCAAGCGGCAAGCTTGTCGGCGTACAGCTAGTCAGAAATTTTGTTGATCAACCCGCCCAGCATTCGAGAAAGCTCTCGGGTTTCCATAATCCAATTTTCAGCCAGCGGATCTGCGATGTAAGCGATATCTCGGCCTATCAGGACTTGGGTTCGCAACTCTCCACAAGAAGCCTTCGCGATCCAGAGAAAGTGAACCTTTTCTCTGGAACTCCGACGCTCCATGCCTTCAGCAATATTGGAAGGCACTGAAAGTGCAGAGCGGGTAATTTGATCCTTGAATCCAAAATCCCCGCATTGCGCAAACTCTCTATAAATCCCCACCGCCAAACATTTGCTTCGCTGCCAAACAACCAGTTTCTCGAAATCCATTACGAGTCATCCGATTCCGGCTCGCAGCAACCGGCCGCAAGCGCCAGACCGCAAAGTTACGCATACCGCCTTTAACTTGCAGCTTGCCGCTTGTAACTCGAAGCTTAAAAGTATCCTTGACGTTTTTTGTCTTCCATCGAGCCTGCGCCATCGTGGTCGATGACACGGCCCTGGCGCTCGGAAGTTCGCGTCAGGAGCATTTCCTGAATGATGTCCGTCAGGCTTTCGGCCTCGGACTCCACCGCGCCCGTCAACGGGTAGCAACCAAGGGTACGGAAACGCACTTTCTTTTTGACGATGCGCGCTTTGTCTTCATCGCTCAGGTGCTCGAGGATGCGCTCGTCGTCAATCATGATCAGCGTGCCGTTCTTCTCGATGACTTCACGTTCAGCGGCGAAGTACAGCGGGACGATCGGGATGCCTTCAAGGTAGATGTACTGCCAGATGTCCAGCTCGGTCCAGTTCGACAGCGGGAAGACGCGGATCGATTCGCCCTTGTTGACCTTGCCGTTATAGACGTTCCACAACTCGGGACGCTGGTTCTTCGGGTCCCAGCGGTGCTTGCTGTCGCGGAACGAGTACACACGCTCCTTGGCGCGGGATTTCTCTTCATCGCGACGGGCGCCGCCGAATGCTGCGTCGAAACCATACTTGTCGAGTGCCTGCTTGAGGCCCTCGGTCTTCATGATGTCGGTGTGCTTGGCGCTGCCGTGGGTGAACGGGTTGATGTCCTGCGCCACGCCGTCCGGGTTGACGTGGGTGATCAGGTCGAGACCCAGCTCGGCGACCATCTTGTCGCGGAAGCTGTACATCTCCTTGAATTTCCAGCGAGTGTCGACGTGCATCACCGGAAACGGCAGCTTGCCCGGGAAGAACGCCTTGCGTGCCAGATGCAGCATCACGGCGGAGTCTTTACCGATGGAGTACAGCATCACCGGGTTGTCGAACTCGGCGGCCACCTCGCGGATAATGTGGATGCTTTCCGCCTCCAGCTGTTTCAGATGCGTCAGTTTGTCGACCATGGCTACTCACGAAAACTTTCTTATGAACGGCCAGCGGGCCGTGTTCGAGCGGGGATCCTAGCACAGCGACAACTTCTAATCAGGACGCAAACTAGATCGAAAGAGCATATGAATATGCCTGCCCGTTTGGGCACAGCAGAACCCTGTGGGAGCGGGCTTGCTCGCGAAGGCGGCGTATCATTCAACGTGAATGCTGACTGATTCACCGCATTCGCGAGCAAGCCCGCTCCCACATTTGGATCAATGGCGTACCTCAGATCGGATTCGGGCAATCGATGAAGATGTGCTCCAGCGCAAACCGACGGGCCAGATAGTCCCCCAGCGCCTGAACGCCGTAGCGCTCGGTGGCATGGTGACCGGCGGCGATGAAGCTGATGTCGTTTTCCCGGGCGCTGTGGAAGGTTTGCTCGGAAGCCTCGCCGCTGAGGTACAGATCGACGCCCGCCAGAATGGCCTGATCGATGTAACCCTGGCCACCACCGGTGCACCAGCCGACGCGGCGGATCATGGCGCTGCCTTCGATCAACAGCGGCTCACGGCCCATCACTTCCTGGACGCGACGGGCGAAATCCCGGGGCATCATCGGCTCATTCAGCGAGCCGACCAGGCCGACAATCTTCAGGTTGTCCGGGTCCAGCGGACCTTCGACGGTGATGTCGAGCTGACGCGCGAGCTGCACGTTATTGCCGACGTCCGGGTGCAGGTCCAGCGGCAGGTGATAGGACAACAGGCTGATATCGTGCTTGAGCAGGGTCTTCAGGCGGCGCTGTTTCATGCCGGTGATGCACGGGTTCTCGCCTTTCCAGAAGTAGCCATGATGCACCAGCACCAGGTCGGCATTGGCCTCCACGGCCGCATCGAGCAAGGCCTGGCTGGCAGTGACGCCACTGACAATGCGCATCACTTGCGGCCGCCCCTCGACCTGCAAGCCGTTGGGGCAGTAATCGGCGATTTTGGCGCTGTTGAGGTAGCGGTCGGCTTCTTCGACCAGGGTGCTCAGGGCGACGGCCATAAAAGACTCCTAAATATCCCGTTCAGAGGCGCGTGCGGCCTCGTATAATGCGCGTCATTATGAGCGGTCTCATACCGCCTGCAACTCTCTCAGGAACTGCTTAATGCTCAAGGCGCTGCGTTTTTCCGGCTGGCCGCTGTTGGCCGGCGTGCTTGTCGCTCTTTTGATAATCCAGCGTTACCCGCAGTGGGTCGGGCTCCCGAGCCTCGATGTCAATCTGCAACAAGCGCCGCAAACCACCAGCATGCAGCAGGGCCCGGTGTCTTATGCCGAAGCGGTATCCACCGCGGCACCGTCGGTGGTGAACCTGTACACCACCAAAGTCATCAACAAACCCAACCATCCGTTGTTCGAAGATCCGCAGTTCCGTCGTTTCTTCGGCGATAACTCGCCCAAGCAGAAACGCATGGAGTCGAGCCTCGGTTCCGGCGTGATCATGAGCCCGGAAGGCTACATCCTGACCAACAACCACGTGACCAGCGGCGCCGACCAGATCGTGGTGGCACTCAAGGACGGCCGGGAAACCCTGGCGCGGGTGATCGGCAGCGATCCGGAGACTGATCTCGCTGTTCTGAAGATCGACCTGAAAAACCTGCCGGCGATCACCGTGGGGCGTTCCGACAACATCCGCATCGGCGATGTCGCGCTGGCCATCGGCAACCCGTTCGGCGTCGGCCAGACCGTGACCATGGGCATCATCAGCGCCACCGGGCGCAACCAACTGGGCCTGAACAACTACGAAGACTTCATCCAGACCGATGCGGCGATCAACCCCGGCAACTCGGGCGGTGCGCTGGTGGATGCCATCGGCAACCTGACCGGCATCAACACGGCGATCTTTTCCAAGTCCGGGGGCTCCCAGGGCATTGGTTTCGCAATCCCGGTGAAGTTGGCGATGGAAGTGATGAAGTCGATCATCGAGCACGGCCAGGTGATTCGTGGCTGGCTGGGTATCGAAGTGCAGCCGCTGACCCAGGAACTGGCCGAGTCGTTCGGCTTGTCCGGACGTCCAGGCATTGTCGTGGCGGGGATTTTCCGCGATGGTCCGGCACAGAAAGCCGGCCTGCAGCTGGGTGATGTGATTCTTTCCATCGATGGCGAACCGGCCGGAGATGGCCGTCGCTCGATGAATCAAGTGGCGCGGATCAAGCCGACCGACAAGGTCGCGATCGAGGTAATGCGCAACGGCAAGGAGCTCAAGCTGATGGCGGAAGTCGGCCTGCGTCCACCGCCGGCACCGGTCAAGGATAAGGAAGAAGAGTAAGCGGGCAACCCAAAAACCTGTGGGAGCGAGCTTGCTCGCGATGAGGCCATAACATTCAACATCATTGTTGACTGTCAGGCCGCCATTGCGAGCAAGCTCGCTCCCACAGGTTTGGTGGTTTAGAGGTCGCCCAGGCCGTCGATCAGCGCCTGATTCTGCTCTGGCGTGCCGATGGATATCCGCAGGAACTGGGCAATCCGTTCCTGCTTGAAGTGCCGGACAATCACGCCTTGCTCACGCAACTTCGCCGCAAGCCCCGCCGCATCGTGCCGGGGGTGACGGGCGAAAATGAAATTCGCCGCCGATGGCAGCACTTCAAAGCCCTTCCCTTCCAGCTGCGCAATCACCCACTCACGGTGCTCGATCACCAAACGGCAGGTCTTGTCGAAGTACTCGCGATCTTCGAATGCGGCGGCAGCGCCGACATTCGCCATGCGATCCAGCGGATAGGAGTTGAAGCTGTTCTTGATCCGTTCCAGTGCCTCGATCAGGTCCGGATGACCGACCGCCAGACCCACCCGTAGCCCGGCCAGGGAACGGGACTTGGACAGGGTCTGGGTCACCAGCAGGTTCCGATAGCGGTCCACCAGGGTGATTGCCGTCTCGCCGCCGAAGTCGATGTAGGCCTCGTCGACCACCACCACCGAATCCGGGCTGGCCTTGAGAATCTGCTCCACCGCCTCCAGCGTCAACAGGCAGCCGGTCGGTGCGTTCGGGTTGGGGAAGATGATCCCGCCGTTCGGCCTGGCGTAGTCCGCCGGGTTGATCTGGAACTGCTCGTCCAGCGGCACCGCGTCGAACTTGATGCCGTACAGCCCGCAGTAGACCGGGTAGAAGCTGTAGCTGATGTCCGGGAACAGCAGCGGCTGATCGTGCTGCAGCAAACCGTGGAAGATGTGCGCCAGCACTTCATCGGAACCGTTGCCGAGGAACACCTGGTTGCTCTGCACGCCATAGTAATTGGCGACTGCGTTCTTCAGCAGATCGCTATTGGGGTCCGGGTACAGGCGCAGGTTGTCATTGAGCTCGGTTTGCATCGCAGCCAAGGCTTTCGGCGATGGACCGTACGGGTTTTCGTTGGTGTTGAGTTTCACCAGTTTCGCCAGTTTCGGCTGTTCGCCCGGCACGTAAGGCACCAGATTCTTGACGAACGGGCTCCAGAATTTACTCATGTTCAGTTCCCCTGCCCTTGTGGAAAGTCTTCGTCGCTGATGCGGTATTCGGCGCTACGGGCGTGGGCGGTCAGCGACTCGCCACGGGCCAGCACGGAAGCGGTCTTGCCCAACTCGGAAGCGCCCTGCTCGGAGCAGAAAATGATCGACGAGCGTTTCTGGAAGTCGTACACGCCCAGCGGCGAAGAGAAGCGCGCAGTGCCGGAGGTCGGCAACACGTGGTTGGGACCTGCGCAGTAGTCGCCCAGGGCTTCGGACGTGTGACGGCCCATGAAGATCGCGCCGGCGTGGCGGATCTGCGGCAGCCAGGCCTGTGGATCGGCAACGGACAATTCGAGGTGCTCGGGCGCGATGCGGTTGGCCACTTCGATGGCTTGCTCCATGTCGCGAACCTTGATCAATGCACCACGGCCATTGATCGAGGTTTCGATGATCGCGGCGCGCTCCATGGTCGGCATCAGCTTGGCGATGCTGGCGGCGACCTTGTCGAGGAACTCGGCGTCGGGACTGACCAGAATCGCCTGAGCGTCTTCGTCGTGCTCGGCCTGGGAGAACAGGTCCATGGCGATCCAGTCCGGATCGGTCTGGCCGTCGCACACTACGAGGATTTCCGAAGGACCGGCGATCATGTCGATACCGACCTGGCCAAACACGTGGCGCTTGGCGGTGGCGACATAGATGTTGCCCGGGCCGACCACTTTATCGACCTTCGGCACGCTTTCGGTGCCGTAAGCCAATGCGGCAACGGCTTGAGCGCCACCGATGGTGAACACCCGGTCGACACCGGCGATGCAGGCAGCGGCCAGCACCAGTTCGTTGATCTCACCGCGCGGGGTTGGCACCACCATGACCACTTCGGTCACGCCGGCAACCTTGGCCGGAATCGCGTTCATCAACACCGACGACGGGTACGACGCCTTGCCGCCCGGTACATACAGACCGGCGCGGTCCAGCGGCGTGACTTTCTGGCCCAGTACGGTGCCGTCAGCCTCGGTGTAGCTCCAGGAGTCCTGCTTCTGTTTTTCGTGGTAGCTGCGCACACGGGCCGCGGCGACTTCCAGGGCTTCGCGCTGAGGCACGGAGATGCGGGTCAGCGCCAGTTCCAGACGCTCGCGCGGCAGGATCAGGTCGGCCATGGACTTCACGTCCAGGCCGTCGAACTGGCGGGTAAAGTCCACCAGGGCTGCGTCGCCACGCTCACGCACGGCCTTGATGATGTCCAGCACCCGCTGATTGACCGAGTCGTCAGACACACTTTCCCAGCTCAGCAGATGATCCAGATGATGTGCGAAATCCGGGTCAGCAGCGTTGAGTCGGCGAATTGCAGTCGGTGCGGTCATAGCGAGAGCCTCATAGAATTGGCAAAAACTCAGGCGCCCGAAGCTAACATTCGATCCGCTTGGGCACCTGAGAATTCTGGCTATGAGGCGGATAGACGGGCGCGACTTAACGTCGCGCGGGTGAATCAGCCGCGGTGTCGAGACTCCACTGCCTTGCGCAGGGTGTCGATCAACGCCTGGATACGGGCGTGCTGCATCTTCATCGAAGCTTTGTTGACGATCAGCCGGGAGCTGATGGCAGCAATGAAATCCTGTGGCTCCAGGCCGTTGGCCCGCAGCGTGTTACCGGTGTCGACCACGTCGATGATCTTGTCGGCAAGGCCGATCAGCGGTGCCAGTTCCATCGAGCCGTACAGCTTGATGATGTCGACCTGCCGACCCTGTTCAGCGTAATAACGCTTGGCAACGTTGACGAACTTGGTGGCGATGCGCAGACGGCCCTTGGGCTCGACCGCACCGACCTTGCCGGCCGTCATCAACTTGCACTGGGCAATTTGCAGGTCCAGAGGCTCGTACAGACCCTGGCCGCCATATTCCATCAGCACATCTTTACCGGCGACACCGAGGTCGGCGGCACCATGCTCGACGTAAGTCGGCACGTCGGTGGCACGCACGATCAGCAGGCGTACATCTTCCTGGGTCGTGGGAATGATCAGCTTGCGGCTCTTGTCCGGATTCTCGGTCGGCACGATGCCCGCTTCAGCCAGAAGCGGCAGGGTGTCGTCAAGGATGCGGCCCTTGGACAGTGCGATGGTCAACATGGGAAACGTCAGTCCTTATCAAGGTACTCATGCCCGGTCGCAAATGACGCCGGACACACATCGAGCCGGAAACCGGCTCGACTTTACAACAGTTCAGCGGGCACATCCTTGTGCCCATGCAGCAGAAACTAGCCCGGTACGCGGCGGATCTTGGCGCCGAGCATCTGCAGTTTCTCTTCAATGCACTCGTAACCACGGTCTATGTGGTAGATGCGATCGATCAGGGTATCGCCTTCGGCGATCAGCGCCGAGATCACAAGGCTGGCCGAAGCACGCAGGTCGGTGGCCATGACTGGCGCGCCCTTGAGCTTTTCGATCCCGGTAACGATCGCGGTGTTGCCTTCGACCTGGATGTGAGCGCCCATGCGGTGCAATTCGTAAACGTGCATGAAGCGGTTTTCGAAGATCGTCTCGATCACGGCACCAGTGCCTTCGGCAATGGCGTTGAGGGAGATGAACTGCGCCTGCATGTCGGTCGGAAACGCCGGGTATGGAGCGGTCCGCACGTTGACGGCTTTCGGACGCTTGCCGTGCATGTTCAGCTCGATCCAGTCTTCGCCGCAGGTGATTTCGGCACCGGACTCGCGGAGTTTTTCCAGAACGGCTTCGAGGATGGTCGGATCTGTATCCTTGACCTTCACACGACCGCCGGTCACCGCCGCCGCCACCAGGTAGGTGCCGGTTTCGATACGGTCTGGCATCACTTTATACGTGGTGGTGTGCAGACGCTCGACGCCATCGATGGTGATGGTATCGGTACCGGCGCCGGAAACCTTGGCGCCCATGGCGTTCAGGAAGTTCGCCAGGTCGACCACTTCCGGCTCGCGCGCGGCGTTGGCCAGCACGCTGCGGCCCTTGGCCAGGGCGGCAGCCATCATGATGTTTTCGGTACCGGTCACACTGACGGTATCGAAGAAGAAGTGTGCACCGCGCAGGCCGCCTTCAGGCGCCTTGGCCTTGATGTAGCCACCTTCGACGTCGATGACCGCGCCCATGGCTTCCAGGCCACGGATGTGCAGGTCAACCGGACGCGAACCAATGGCGCAACCGCCAGGCAAGGCAACTTCGGCTTCACCGAAACGGGCAACCATCGGGCCCAGTACCAGAATCGACGCACGCATGGTTTTAACCAGCTCGTACGGCGCGACCAGGGTCTTGATGGTGCGCGGGTCGATTTCGACGGCGAGCTTCTCGTCGATCACAGGCTCGATGCCCATGCGCCCGAACAGCTCGATCATCGTGGTGATGTCGTGCAGGTGCGGCAGGTTGGCCACAGTCACCGGGCCATCGCACAGCAATGTGGCGGCAAGGATCGGCAGGGCAGAGTTCTTTGCCCCGGAGATGCGGATCTCGCCATCAAGACGAGCGCCACCGGTAATAATCAATTTATCCATAAGAATCTCGACGCCCTTGGGCTCAGGTGCGCTCGGCCCAGGCCGCGCTGCTGAAAAATTTCATAGTGACCGCATGGATGCTGCCATCGACGATCCACGGGTTCAAATGGGCATAGACCTGCTGTTGACGCTTGACCGGGCTCAATGCCGCCAGTTCATCGCTAATCACGTTCAGCTGGAAATTGCAGCCTTCGCCCTCGACTTCTACTTTCGTTCCGGGCAGCTTTCCTTCAAGAAAGCTCTTAACTTCGTTGGCCTGCATGCTCAACCTCAATCGGCGCCCTGTGCGCGCGGGTCGGACATCATACAAAAAAGCCCCGCGCCTGCGAACCCCGCCAAGCAGGACTCGGACGGGGGGCTTGTTCATAGATGCGGGTTAGGGATGCGCCAACAGCTCGGTCAGCTCGCTGACCTGAGCGATTTCACGCATGTCTTCGGGCATCCCGTGGATGCTCAGGGACTTGCCGGCCGCCTGCGCATCCCGGATAAAGCACAGCAGCAACGACAAACCGACGCTGCTGGACTTGGTCACCGCCGAGCAATCGACCACCAGCGCCGAAGCCTTGCTGGCCTTGATCAGCGCCTTGCCCTGCTCGCGCAGGCCAGGGCCGGTGCGGTAATCCAGCACGCCACTGAGTCGCAGCTCGCCCGCTTCGTCCATCTGGACTGCCGACTCACTCATTGGGCTGACTGCTCCGGTTTCTTGTCGGTGGCTTCCTTGGCCTTGGCGACTTCCCCGGCCCAACCGTTGATGGTCTTGTCCAGGTCGTTGCCATTGCGCTGCATCGCATCGGCGAACTGGTCGCGGAACAGCTTGCCGATGTTGATGCCGTTGATGATGACGTTACGCAGCTTCCACTCGCCGTTGATCTTTTCCAGCGTGTAGGACACTGGATAGATCGCGCCGCTGCTGCCCTTGACGGTCATGCCAACGCTGGTACGGTCGCCCGACTCGTCTTTTGCCGGTTCAACGGTGATGCCCTGGTTGTTGTACTCCAGCAAGGCATTGCCGTAGAACTGGAACAGACCCTTCTTGAAGTTTTCTTCGAAGGTCTTCATCTGCGCAGGCGTAGCTTTCTTCGAGTACTTGACCGTCATGATGCTCTTGGAAATACCCTCGGCATCCACAACCGGCCCGACGATGCTGTCCAGCGCCGTATAGAAATCCTGCGGGTCCTGCTTGTACTTCTCTTTGTTTGCAGCCAGGTCCGCGAGCATACGGTTGGTTGTGTCCTGCACCAGATCGTGCGCCGAAGGCGCCGCCACGGCATGAGACACCAACGGAAACACCGCGAGCATTACCAACAGGCCACGTCGCAAGGTAGAAATCATTTAACTGTTCCTCATTTAGCTTCTTTGCTAACGGTATTGAGCAGGAATTTACCGATCAGGTCTTCGAGCACCAGCGATGACTGCGTGTCATGGATGGTTCCACCATCCTTGAGCAGGGTGTCTTCCCCGCCCACGCTGATACCGATGTACTTCTCGCCCAACAGTCCTGCGGTCAGGATAGATGCAGTGGAGTCCGCCGGCAGATTATCGATGCGTTTTTCCAGCTGCATGGTCACCCGACCGGTGAAACTGTCGCGATCCAGATCGATGGCCGTGACCTTGCCGATGGTCACACCGGCCATGGTCACCTTGGCTCTGACCGTCAAACCGGCGATATTGTCGAAGTAGGCGTAAAGTTTATACGTGTCGGTGCTCGGAGTCGGGGACAGGCCGCTGACCCGCAACGCCAACAAGAGCAAAGCCAGGATGCCAGCCAGCAAGAAAAGGCCGACACCGATTTCCAGGGTGCGGTTTTGCATCAGAAATCTCCAAACATCAAGGCGGTCAGAATAAAGTCCAGGCCGAGTACTGCCAACGAGGCATACACAACGGTCTTGGTAGTGGCACGACTGATCCCCTCGGAAGTGGGTTCGCAGTCATAGCCTTGGAATACGGCAATCCAGGTCACGACAAAGGCAAAGACGATACTTTTGATGATCCCGTTGAGCACATCCTCAGCGAACGTCACGCTGTTCTGCATGTTCGACCAGTAGGAACCTTCATAGACTCCCAGCCAGTCGACAGCTACCCACGAGCCACCCCAGATACCCACGACGCTGAAAATCATCGCCAGCACCGGCAGGGAAATGAAACCGGCCCACAAGCGTGGCGCGATGATGTACTTGAGCGGGTCGACCCCGATCATTTCCAGGCTGGACAACTGCTCGGTGGACTTCATGTTGCCGATTTCGGCGGTCAACGCCGAACCTGCGCGCCCGGCGAACAGCAAGGCGGTCACCACCGGCCCCAGTTCACGCAGCAGCGTCAGCGCCACCATCTGCCCGACGGCCTGCTCTGAACCATAGCTGGAAAGAATGTTGAAGCCCTGCAGCGCCAGCACCATGCCGATGAACACCCCGGAGACCACGATGATCACCAGGGACATCACGCCCACCGAATGCAACTGCTTGACCAGCAGCCCGAAGCCGCCACCGATGCCGCCCCGACCAAGCAAGGCATGGAACAGGAACAAGCTGGAACGCCCGAACACCGCCAACACATCGATGCCGGCCTGGCCGAAGCGGCGAACGCGCTCTATCAATGAAATTCTGCGCATCAGCGCTTCCCCAGAAGATCTGCGCGGTAATCCGTCGCTGGAAAGTGGTACGGGACCGGGCCATCGGGTTCACCGGTCATGAACTGGCGAATGCGCGGCTCATCCGAGTTCATCAATTCGCCCGGCGTACCCTGCCCCAACACCTGACCATCGCCCACCACATAAATGTAATCGGCAATGCTCGCGGTCTCGGCCAGGTCGTGGGACACCACGATGCTGGTGATGCCCAGCGCATCGTTGAGCAAACGAATCAGGCGCACCAGAACGCCCATTGCGATGGGGTCCTGGCCGACAAACGGCTCGTCGTACATGAGGATCTGCGGGTCGAGCGCAATCGCCCGGGCCAGCGCAACACGGCGCTTCATGCCGCCGGAAAGCTCGTCGGGCATCAGTTCGATGGCACCGCGCAAGCCCACGGCCTGCAATTTGAGCAGGACGATGTCGCGGATCATTTCTTCCGGCAGTTGCGTGTGAACCCGCAGGGGAAAAGCAACGTTCTCGAAGACATCGAGGTCGGTAAACAGTGCGCCGCTCTGAAACAGCACGCCCATATGCTTGCGCGCATCGAACAGGTCGCTGCGCGACAGTTTCGGCAGGTTCTGGCCGTTGACCCAGACCTCGCCCTTGGTGGGCCGCAGCTGGGCGCCCATCAGACGCAAGAGTGTGGTCTTGCCACACCCGGAAGGCCCCATGATGCCGGTGACCTTGCCGCGCGGGATACGGATATCGACATTATTGAAAATGCTGCGCGCACCGCGCTTGAAGGACAGTCCCTTCAGCTCGACCGCGTAGGCGTTATCGGCACTCATCTAAACTCCTTGCGATGCAGCCTCTCACTCGGACGCCTGACTTTCTCACGAAAGCACATACCTCCCGGGCAGGCCGAACTGGCGGCGAACTATATCACTGCAAAGGCTGTGCGCCCAAGGCCAAAGCCTGGACATGCTCAACTGCATGACCGGTTGAAAGCCCCGTTTAGAAGGTTTCCCGCAACAAGGATGACAATGCGCGACGAACTAGCGTGAGGGATTCGATCATAACCGCTATAATCGCCGCCTTTTCATCAGGCTATACGATTTCTGACATGAGCCAATCCAGCGACCTGATTCAATCAGCACAACGCACCATCCGCCTCGAGGTAGAAGCCGTGCAAGGCCTGCTACCCCATATCGACGCAGATTTCGTACGCGCTTGCGAGATGATTCTGGCCAGCAAAGGCCGCGTGGTCGTGGTCGGCATGGGCAAGTCGGGGCACATCGGCAACAAGATTGCCGCGACCCTGGCCAGCACCGGCACCACGGCGTTTTTTGTGCACCCGGCTGAAGCCAGCCACGGTGACATGGGCATGATTACCCGCGACGACATCATTCTGGCGCTCTCGAATTCCGGCTCCACCAATGAAATCGTGACCCTGCTGCCACTGATCAAGCGCCTGGGCATCCAGTTGATCAGCGTGACCGGCAACCCTGACTCGCCGCTGGCCAAGGCCGCCGAGGTCAACCTGAATGTTCACGTCGAGCACGAAGCCTGCCCGTTGAACCTGGCCCCCACCTCGTCGACCACCGCCGCCCTGGTCATGGGCGACGCCCTGGCCGTCGCGCTGCTGGAAGCCCGTGGTTTTACCGCCGAAGACTTCGCCTTTTCCCATCCTGGCGGCGCCCTGGGCCGACGCCTGCTGCTGAAAGTGGAAAACGTCATGCACGCCGGGCAAGAGCTGCCGCAAGTACAGCGCGGCACCCTGCTGAAGGACGCGCTAATGGAAATGACCCGCAAAGGCCTGGGCATGACCGTGATCCTGGAAGCCGATGGAAAGCTGGCCGGGATCTTTACCGACGGTGACTTGCGTCGCACGCTGGACCGTAGCATCGACATACATAGCGCTACAATCGACCAGGTCATGACTGCTCACGGCAAGACTGCCCGCGCCGAGATGCTCGCCGCCGAAGCGCTGAAAATCATGGAAGACCATAAAATCAACGCGCTGGTCGTGGTCGATCGTGAAGACCGCCCGGTCGGCGCCTTGAACATGCACGACTTGCTGCGTGCAGGAGTAATGTAATGAGTGCGGACCTGCTGCAACGCGGCAAACAGATCAAGCTGGCGGTGTTCGATGTCGATGGCGTACTGACCGACGGGCGCCTGTACTTCCTCGAAGACGGCAGCGAATTCAAGACGTTCAACACCCTCGATGGCCAGGGCATCAAGATGCTGATGGCCGCCGGCGTGCAGACCGCCATCATCAGCGGCCGCAAGACCCCGGTGGTCGAGCGTCGGGCCAAAAACCTCGGTATCCCGCACCTCTATCAGGGTCGCGAAGATAAACTGGTGGTACTCGACGAACTACTGGCCCAACTCAACCTGAGCTATGAACAGGTGGCCTACCTCGGAGATGACCTGCCGGACCTGCCGGTGATCCGTCGCGTAGGGCTGGGGATGGCGGTGGCCAATGCCGCCGGCTTCGTGCGTGAACACGCTCACGGCATCACCCTCGCCCGTGGCGGCGAAGGTGCTGCTCGCGAATTCTGCGAATTGATCCTGCGCGCCCAGGACCGCCTCGACGCGGCCAATGCGGCGTACCTGTGAGCCCGATATGCTGAGCAAAAAGTTTCGCAACACACTGATGTTCACTTGCATCGCGGCGATATTCGCCGCGGTTGGCTACTGGAACATCAGCCCGGAACGCTTCCTCGACAAGGCGGTAACGCCGGTCGATGAAAGCGCGATCGACTATTACGCCATCAACGCCCACAGCGTGCAGTACCTGCCGGACGGCAAGCTGCAATATGATCTGGTGTCGGACAAGGTCGAGCACCTGAAAGCGACCGAGGTGACATTGCTGACCAACCCCGACCTGAATGTGTTCCGCGGCACTGAATTCCCGTGGCACGTCCAGAGCCTGCGCGGCGAGGTCAACCCTGATGGCACACAGGTCGAAC
Source organism: Pseudomonas sp. GM74 (assembly GCF_000282455.1). GTDB lineage: Bacteria > Pseudomonadota > Gammaproteobacteria > Pseudomonadales > Pseudomonadaceae > Aquipseudomonas. The sequence goes on along the minus strand of NZ_AKJG01000005.1, from coordinate 16,365 downwards.
TGATCGATGACGTGCGTATCACGCGCTTCGACGAGAAAAACCGCAAGACCCTGATCACCAGCACCCGCATGACCGTGTTCCCGCAGCAGCAATATGCGCAGACCGAGCAAGACGTTAGAATCGACGGCGCTGGCGGTGTATCGACTGGCAAGGGAATGAAAGCGTATTTGAAAGAAAGCAGGATACACCTGCTATCGAACGTAAGAGGACAGTATGAGGCTCGTTAAAACCCTCCCGATTTTGCTCAGTCTGGGCGCAGCACTGGGAAGCGTGAGCGCCTGGGCTCTGCCGGAAGATCAACAGCAGCCTATCCGCATTCAGGCCGACGATGCCCAACTGGACGACAAGCAAGGTATTGCCACCTATAAGGGTGACGTGATCATCACCCAAGGCTCGATGAAGGTGACAGGCAACACCGTTACCATCACCCGCACCCCGACTGGTGACATTGACGTAGTGACCTCGGTGGGCAACCTGGCGTACTTCGAGCAATTGCAAACGGCTGGCGATACCAAGCCTGTCCAGGGCTGGGGCGTGACGATCCAGTATCACGCCACGCAAAATCGCGTCGTACTGATCGACAAGGCCAAGGTTGTCGACAAGGACAACAACGTCACCCAAGGCGAGAAAATTGTCTACGACACGGACAAGAAACTCGCCAGCGCCGGTCGCGCCACAGGCAGCAAGATCACCGAGTCGCGCCCGCGTATCGACATGGTGATCCAGCCGAAGAAGAAAACCGACGAGAAAAAGGCCCAGTAATGGCAACTCTGAAAGCTCAGCATCTGGCCAAGAGCTACAAGAGCCGCCAGGTCGTGCGTGACGTCAGCCTGTCCATCGACAGCGGCCAGATCGTCGGCCTGCTTGGCCCGAACGGCGCCGGCAAGACCACCTGCTTCTACATGATCGTCGGCCTGGTGCAAGCCGATCAGGGCCGCGTCCTGATCGATGACCTGGACGTCAGCCACCAGCCGATGCACGGCCGTGCAAAGGCCGGTATCGGCTAACTGCCGCAAGAAGCATCGATCTTCCGCAAACTGTCGGTGGCCGACAACATCATGGCCATCCTCGAGACCCGCAAGGAACTCGACAAGGCCGGCCGTCGCAAGGAGCTGGAAAGCCTGCTGCAAGAGTTCCACATCAGCCACATCCGCGACAACCTGGGCATGAGCCTGTCCGGTGGCGAGCGCCGTCGCGTGGAAATCGCCCGCGCCCTGGCCACCAACCCGAAATTCATCCTCCTCGATGAACCCTTCGCCGGTGTGGACCCGATTTCGGTCGGCGACATCAAGCAGATCATTCACCACCTCAAGGCCAAAGGCATTGGCGTGCTGATCACGGACCACAACGTTCGTGAAACCCTGGATATCTGTGAAACCGCCTATATCGTCAATGATGGCCAACTGATTGCCGAAGGCGACGCAGAGACAATCCTGGCCAACGACCTGGTCAAGGAAGTGTATCTGGGCCATGAGTTCCGCCTGTAAACGCTGAGCCGTGCCCAGGCATCTGCCCGGGCACCCGGCCAGCCACTCACCAGCGCCTCGTGCCGACAAGCGTGGTCAGCCCGCGACAAGGGCTGCGCAGCAACACAACTTTATAGTTTTTTATTGTTACAGCGCTCTAGGCAAACCCTTTAGTTTCAGGCATATAATTTGCTTAAGTTTGGCGCCCCGGCGCCCTGTAGTGGATGGCGCATGTGCGCCGGCGAATAAGGTGTTAAGCCCCTGCCATGAAACCATCGCTAGTCTTGAGAATGGGCCAGCAGCTGACGATGACACCGCAGCTGCAACAGGCCATCCGCCTGCTCCAATTGTCGACCCTGGACCTGCAACAGGAAATCCAGGAGGCCCTGGAGTCCAATCCGATGCTCGAACGCCAGGAAGAAGGCGACGACTTCGACAATACCGACCCCTTGGCCGACAACGCCGAACAAAAGCCCAACACCGACATCCAGGAGCCCTCCTACCAGGAAAGCGCCCCGACGGTTGATAACCTCGATGAGGGTGACTGGAACGAGCGTATTCCCAACGAACTCCCCGTCGACACCGCGTGGGAAGACGTTTACCAGACCAGCGCCAGCAGCCTGCCCAGCAATGATGATGACGAGTGGGACTTCACCACCCGCACCTCGGCCGGTGAAAGCCTGCAGAGCCACTTGCTGTGGCAACTGAACCTGGCCCCGATGTCCGACACCGATCGCCTGATCGCCGTGACCCTGATCGACTGCATCAACAATCAGGGCTACCTGGATGAAACCCTCGAGGAAATCCTCGAAGCCTTCGACCCGGAACTGGACATCGAGCTGGACGAAATCGAAGCCGTCCTGCACCGCATCCAGCAATTCGAGCCTGCCGGCATCGGCGCCCGCAACCTGGGCGAATGCCTGCTGCTGCAATTGCGCCAGCTGCCTGCCAAGACCCCTTGGCTGGCCGAGGCCAAGCGCCTGGTCACCGATTACATCGACCTGCTTGGCAGCCGCGACTACAGCCAGTTGATGCGTCGCATGAAGCTCAAGGAAGACGAACTGCGCCAGGTCATCGAGCTGGTCCAGAGCCTCAACCCTCGCCCGGGCTCGCAGATCGAGTCCACAGAAGCCGAGTATGTCGTTCCTGACGTCATCGTGCGCAAAGACAACGAGCGCTGGCTGGTAGAGCTCAATCAGGAATCGGTGCCACGACTGCGGGTCAATGCCCAGTACGCCGGTTTCGTGCGCCGCGCCGACACCAGCGCCGACAATACCTTCATGCGCAATCAGTTGCAGGAGGCCCGCTGGTTCATCAAGAGCCTGCAAAGCCGCAATGAAACCCTGATGAAGGTTGCCACCCAGATCGTCGAGCATCAGCGCGGGTTCCTCGAATATGGCGACGAAGCCATGAAGCCGCTGGTCCTGCATGACATCGCCGAAGCGGTCGGCATGCATGAATCGACGATTTCACGGGTGACCACCCAGAAGTTCATGCACACCCCCCGGGGCATTTATGAACTGAAGTACTTTTTTTCCAGCCACGTAAGCACCTCCGAAGGCGGCGAATGCTCGTCTACGGCGATCCGGGCGATCATCAAAAAACTGGTTGCAGCGGAAAATCAGAAAAAGCCGTTGAGTGACAGCAAGATCGCTGGTTTACTGGAGGCACAAGGCATTCAGGTGGCTCGCCGCACCGTCGCCAAGTACCGCGAATCCCTCGGGATCGCGCCTTCGAGCGAACGCAAGCGGTTGATGTAGGGCCACGCCACAGCGTTCCAGTGGTAGATCATCTGATCTACCGCTTTATGCACTGGCAACGAAGGAGAAGCTGTATGCAAGTCAACATCAGTGGACACCAACTGGAAGTGACCGAACCTCTTCGCACCTACATCGGCGAAAAACTCGAACGATTGGAGCGACATTTCGACAAGATCACTAATGTGCAGGTCACGATGACCGTCGAAAAACTGAAGCAGAAAATCGAAGCCACGCTGCATATTCCCGGGAATGAAGTGGTCGCCAACGCGGAACATACCGATATGTATGCCGCGATCGACGCACTCACCGACAAGCTGGATAAACAACTCAAAAAGCATAAGGAAAAGACCCAGAGCCTCCTCCAGGGCGCAACCGGTCGTTAACACTCCCTACCCATGATCCGACTTGAAAGTATCCTGACCCCCGGCCGTTCCCTGGTGAACGTGCCGGGAGGCAGTAAAAAGAAAGCCCTCGAACAAATTGCCAATCTGATCGCCCGCGAAGTGCCGGCCCTGGAGATGCAAGATGTCTTCGAGGCATTGATCGCCCGTGAAAAACTCGGCTCCACCGGGTTTGGCAATGGCATCGCCATTCCACATTGCCGCCTCAAGGGCTGTGTTTCGCCCATCAGTGCATTGATGCACCTGGACGCCCCTATCGATTTCGACGCCATCGATGGCGCGCCGGTCGACCTGCTGTTCGTGCTGCTGGTCCCGGAAGCCGCCACCGATGCGCACCTTGAGCTGCTGCGACAAATCGCCAGCATGCTCGACCGCAAGGAAGTGCGCGAAAAGCTGCGTAGTGCTGCAAGCAACGAAGCCCTGTATCAGGTTGTCCTGGACGAGCAAAACGGTCAGTAATCATGCGCTTGATCATCGTCAGTGGCCGTTCCGGCTCAGGTAAAAGTACCGCCCTCAACGTTCTTGAGGACAACGGCTACTACTGCATCGACAACCTGCCAGCCGGTCTGCTGCCGGAGCTGGCAGAACGCGCCCTGGTTCATACCGAGATGTTGCAGCCGCTGGTCGCCGTTTCCATTGATGCGCGCAACCTGCCAAGCCACCTGTCACGCTTCCCCGAACTGCTTGAGGAAGTCCGTGCCCGCCACATCCAGTGCGATGTGCTGTATCTGGACGCCGACGAAGAAACCCTGCTCAAGCGTTTCTCGGAAACCCGCCGACGTCACCCCCTGAGCAACGCCAACCGCTCGCTGGCCGAAGCCATCAACGTTGAGAGCGTCCTGCTCGGGCCGATTGCCGACCTTGCCGATCTCAAGATCAACACCACCAGCCTGAACCTGTATCAACTGCGCGACGCCATCAAACTGCGCCTGTTGAATCAGCCTGAGCCCGGGACTGCGTTCCTGGTGGAATCCTTCGGCTTCAAGCGCGGCATGCCGGTGGACGCCGACCTGGTGTTCGATGTGCGCTGCCTGCCCAATCCTTACTGGAAACCGGAGTTGCGCGAGCAGTCCGGGCTCGATCAACCGGTTGCCGAATACCTGGCGGCACAGCCGGATGTCGAAGAGATGTTCCAGGACATTTCCACATACCTGCTAAAGTGGCTGCCTCGTTTTGCCGCCAGCAACCGCGCCTACGTCACCATTGCCATTGGCTGCACTGGCGGACATCACCGTTCCGTCTACCTGACCGAGCGTCTGGGGCAGACGCTGCAACAATCCCTGAAGAACGTCCAGGTCCGCCACCGCGACCTCAGCTAAAGGATTCACATCGCGATGCCTGCTCTGGAAATCGAAATCATCAACAAGCTGGGTCTGCATGCCCGGGCATCTGCAAAATTCGTCGGGGTCGCCGGCCAGTTCAAGGACTGCACGATCAGGGTAGGACGCACACCCGAATCCACAGTAGATGGCAAAAGCATCATGGCGATGATGATGCTGGCTGCCGGCAAGGGCACCAAAATCCATCTGAGCACGGAAGGCGAGCAGGAAAAGGAAGCGATGGACGCGCTGGTAGCCCTGATCAATAACTACTTCGACGAAGGCGAATAAACATCAAAAGATCGCAGCCTTCGGCAGCGCCTACATTAGGCTCGTGCAGGAGCTGTCGAAGGCTGCGATCTTTTGATCCACAAAAAAAAGGCGCGCCACCCGGATGGGTGGCGCGCCTTTTTATGTAGCGTTCGCAGGCTAGCTACCCGCCACCGTCATCCGCTCGATCAGCACGGAACCCGTGCGAATATTGCTGCGCAGTTCCAGGTCGTTACCCACGGCAACGATCTGTTTAAACATATCGCGCATGTTCCCGGCGATGGTCACTTCCTGCACCGCGAACTGGATTTCGCCGTTCTCGACCCAGTAACCCGCCGCACCACGGGAGTAATCGCCGGTGACCATGTTGAGGCCCTGCCCCATCAATTCAGTCACCAGCAAGCCACGCCCCATGCGCCGCAGCAAGGCAGCCTGGTCTTCGTCACCATGGGTGACGAACAGGTTATGCACGCCACCGGCATTGGCCGTGCTCGGCATGCCGAGCTTGCGACCGGAATAGGTACCGAGGATGTACGACACCAACTCGCCCTTTTCGACGAACGGTTTGGCATAGGTTGCCAAACCATCACCGTCGAACGCTGCGCTGCCCATGGCACGCATCAGATGTGGACGCTCGTCAATGGTCAGCCACTCCGGAAACAGCTTCTGACCGAGAGTACCCTCAAGGAACGAAGACTTGCGATACAAACTGCCGCCGGAGATCGCCGACAGGAAACTGCCGAACAGCCCCCCGGCCAACTCGGCGGAAAACAGCACTGGCACCTCGCAAGTCGGCACCGGACGCGCGCCCAGACGGCTCGCCGCCCGTTGCGCGGCGCGCTGACCGATACTCACCGGGTCGGCGAGCAGATTGCCCTGGCGATTCACGTCGTACCAGTAATCGCGCTGCATCTGGCCATCGGCCTCGGCGATCATCACGCAGCTCAGGCTGTGACGAGTCGAGGCGTAACCGCCGATAAACCCGTGGCTATTGCCATAAACACGGCAGCCCTGATGGGTACTGAGGGTGGTGCCGTCGGCGTTCTTGATCCGGATGTCGGCGGCAAACGCCGCGGCTTCGCAGGCCAGGGCCTGTTCGATGGCTTGTTCTGGCGTGATGTCCCATTGGTGGAACAGGTCGAAATCCTGAATATCCCGCGCCATCAGCGCGGCATCCGCCAAGCCCGAAGCTTCGTCTTCCGAAGTGTGTTTGGCGATGGCCAGTGCAGCGGCGACGGTTTCGCGAATCGCGTCAGGACCGCTGGCCGAAGTGCTAGCCGAGCCTTTGCGCTGACCGACGTACAGGGTGATGCCGAAACCCTGGTCGCGGTTGAATTCAACGGTTTCGACCTCACGCTGACGCACCGAAGTCGACAAACCCTGCTCCAGCGACACCGCCACTTCACAGGCGCTGGCCCCTTGGCGCCTGGCTTCAGCGATGATCTGCTCGACTTGTTCCTGCAGTGCCGGCAACGCTTGTGGGCCGACGCTTTCAACTGCACTCATGCTGTTCTCCACTCAAATTCTGCTTTCGGTAACGGTCATCGAGCGACCGGGCCGGACAAGCGGCCCCCGACTGGTTATCATGGCGGCGATTCTTTGCGGACGGCCACCATGGTTGATTCTTACGACGACTCCCTCGATACGGGAGAAAAAAGCAAATCCCAGGTCAAACGCGAGCTGCATGCTCTGGTTGACCTTGGCGAGCGCCTTACAACACTCAAGCCTGACTTGCTGGCAAAACTGCCCTTGACCGACGGAATGCGTCGGGCTTTGGCCGATGCGCCCAAGCACACCGCGAATATCGCGCGGAAACGGCACCTTCAGTTCATCGGCAAACTGATGCGCGATCAGGACACTGCCGCCATTCTGGTTCTGCTCGATCAACTCGATGCCTCCACCCGTCAATACAACGAACGCTTCCATAACCTGGAGCGCTGGCGCGATCGTCTGATCGCCGGCGACGATGCCGTTCTGGAAAAATTCGTCGTCGACTACCCGGACGCGGACCGCCAGCAATTGCGTTCCCTGATCCGTCAGGCCCAGCATGAGCTTGCGCAAAACAAGCCTCCTGCTTCCAGCCGTAAAATCTTCAAGTACATCCGTGAGCTGGACGAGACTCAACGCGGTCTGCGTTAATTCTCGAATCGGGTGAGCTGCCTCGCAGCTCACCCGCAGCTTCATTTCTTACGAACCCGTGCCACCCACGGTGATCGCATCAATCTTCAGCGTTGGCTGGCCGACACCCACCGGCACCGACTGCCCATCCTTGCCACACGTGCCCACGCCGCTGTCCAGCGCCAGATCATTACCGACCATCGACACCTTGCTCATGGCTTCCGGCCCGTTGCCGATCAGGGTTGCGCCCTTGACCGGAGCGGTGATCTTGCCGTCCTCGATCAGGTACGCCTCGCTGGTGGAGAACACGAATTTGCCGCTGGTGATGTCCACCTGACCGCCACCCAGGTTGGCGCAGTAGATGCCGCGTTTCACCGAGGCGATGATTTCCGCCGGATCGCTTTCGCCAGCGAGCATGTAGGTGTTGGTCATGCGCGGCATCGGCAGGTGCGCGTAGGATTCGCGACGACCGTTACCGGTGCGCGCCACGCCCATCAGGCGGGCGTTGAGCTTGTCCTGCATGTAGCCCTTGAGTACGCCGTTTTCGATCAGCGTGGTGCACTCGGTCGGCGTGCCTTCGTCGTCGACGCTCAACGAGCCACGGCGACCGGCCAGGGTGCCGTCATCGACAATGGTGCACAGTTTCGACGCAACCATCTCGCCCATGCGCCCGCTGTAAGCCGAACTGCCCTTGCGGTTGAAGTCGCCTTCCAGACCGTGACCGACCGCTTCGTGCAACAGCACGCCGGACCAGCCTGAGCCGAGCACCACCGGCAAGGTACCGGCCGGTGCCGGAATGGCTTCGAGGTTGACCAGCGCCTGGCGCAACGCTTCACGGGCATAGCCCATGGCGCGGTCTTCGCCGAGGAAATAACGGTAATCGGTCCGACCGCCACCACCATGGCCGCCGCGCTCGCGGCGACCGTTCTGCTCGACGATCACGCTGACGTTGAAACGCACCAGCGGGCGCACATCCGCCGCCAGACCGCCGTCAGTGGAGGCCACCAGAATCCGTTCCCAGACACCGGCCATGCTCACGGTGACTTGCTGGATGCGCGGGTCGAGGGCGCGGGTCGCGGCATCGATTCGCTTGAGCAAATCGACTTTCTCGGCACGGGTCAGCACTTCCAGGGGATTATCCGGCGCATACAACTGCGCGACATCCTGGCTGCTGAATGCCTGTACGGTGCCGTGCTGCCCTGCCCGGGAAATCGAACGGGCAGCACGCGCCGCCGCGCCAAGGGCTTCCAGGGTGATGGCATTGCTGTAGGCAAAACCGGTTTTTTCACCCGATTGCGCGCGCACGCCCACACCCTGGTCAAGGTTGAAGCTGCCTTCCTTGACGATGCCGTCTTCCAGCGCCCAGGACTCGGAGATCTGCCCCTGGAAATACAGGTCGGCCGCATCGATGCCCGGCCCGGCCAGATCGCCGAGCACGCCTTGCAGGCTCTCGATCGTGACGCCACCAGGCGCCAGCAGGTGTTCACTGACTGAGGACAACAACTCGCTCATATGCTTTACGCCTTAAATTCGTCGTTCTGATGCAGGTCGCTGGGCGCCCTGCGAGAAAAAGCGCCGGTGACTGGACACCGGCATCCGCGCCCGGATGGACGCCTGTTCGCTGCTGTCGCGTTCGGCCAGCAGCACGGCCTCGCCTTGATCCTGTTGTGCCAGCACACGCCCCCACGGGTCGACGATGGCGGCATGCCCAAAGGTTTCCCGCGGCCCCGGATGCTTCCCGCCCTGGGCAGCCGCGAGCACGTAACATTGCGTCTCGATGGCTCGCGCACGAATCAGCACATCCCAATGTGCCGCGCCGGTCACCGCCGTGAAGGCCGAAGGGGCGGTAATCAGCTCCGCGCCGGCTGCGCGCAATTCGCTGTACAGTTCCGGGAAGCGCAAGTCGTAACAGACCGTCAGGCCAACCCGGCCGACAGGCGTGTCCGCCACGACCACCCCGTTGCCATAAGCATAGTCATCGGATTCACGATAACGGCCGCGATTGTCCGCCACGTCGACGTCGAACAGGTGCAGCTTGTCGTAGCGCGCCACCGTTTCGCCCTGATCATCGACCAGCAATGAACAGGCATGCACCTTGGCCGTCGGTTGATCCACCGGCGGCAACGGCAACGTGCCGGCCACAATCCATAACCTGAGGTCGCGCGCGGTCTGTTTCAACCATGGCAGGATCGGGCCTTCGCCCAGTGCTTCGGCGCGCCCGATGTCGGCAATGTCGCGCCGGCCCATGGCGGCGAAGTTTTCCGGCAATACGGCCAGTTCCGCGCCACCGGCGGCCGCTTGCTCGAGCAGCCGACGGGCCTGGGCCAGATTGGCCGGCACATCGCTCTGGCTGACCATTTGAATCACCGCTACAGACATGGCGCACTCCTGGTATCGTATGCGGCCATGCTACTCCATAGGCTTGCCGAGCGCCTTTTCAAAAGGATCTCAAAAAGCCTTGTCGAAGGTAATCTTCGGTTCTTTCCACGGTCCTTTGACGGTGTACTTCACACTGGCGAAACGGGCGACCCGGTCACCGATCAGCTTGTCGATCAGGAACAGCGCTCCACCGACCGCGGGTGCACCGACGATCAGCGCGGCAATCGGCAGGTTATTGGTCACAGGCAAGGTCACCATCAGTTTCGCATCGATCTGATCGGCCACCATGTTCAGGGTGCCGTCGAGTTCGATTGTGCTCGACGGCCCCGTCAGCCGGATCGGCTCACGGGTGACATACACGCCATTGGTCCCGACCAGCAGCCCTTTGACCCGGTCATAACTCAGGCCCTTGCCGAACAGGTCGGAGAAGTCCAGGCGCAGGCGCCGGCCGATGGAGTTGAAGTTGAGCAAGCCAAATACCCGCAACGCCTGGGCACTGCCCTCAACCTCGACGAACTGGCCCTGATTGAGCGTCGCATCGAGCGAGCCGGAGAAACGCTTGGTCGCCACCCAGGCCGGCGAGCCGGGCCAGCGGCCATCAACGTCCATATAGAAATCCTTGCTGGTGACGCTCGGCGCAAACCCCCAGCCCTTGAGCACATCGGCCAGGTTCTTGCCGCTGATGCGGCCCTTGTACCAGCTGTTGCTGGCGCCAGGCACGCCTTCCCAGCCACCACTGCCCACCAACAGCATGCCCTTGAGGCCCAGGTCCAGGGAGTTGAACACGATGCCCTTGGGCGTCGGACGAATCTTCAGCGACCAGCCACCCACCAGATCCTGGCCCTGGAATAGCTGATTGATGGTGATGTCCATCGCGGGGATTTTCGTCGGGTCCACCGACGCCAGTGGATCCGGCGAGTTTTCATCGGCCAGCACGGTCGGGTCCGGCGCGGGCAGACGCACGGTTTGCAGATTGATCGTGATTGGCGCGGCCTTCAAATCGGGAAGATTGGCGCTGCCCTTGATCTGCTGGCTGTCCAGTTGCAACGCCCAGGCGGAAGGCTTGCGCGCCAGCTGGATCGAGGCCTGATCGAGGGTGGTGCCGATACCGCTGAGCTTGCCGACCTGGAAATCCGCGCCGCTGAGCAGTTGCCTGGCGCTGCCGCCTGGGTCCTGTCCGGCGTACCTGTCCACCAGGTCCTTCCACGGGCCAACGTCCAGCTCCGACAACACGCCCCGTATCCGCAGGCCTTTGGTGCCCGGCAACACGGCCTCGCCGCCACCGAGGAACAAGTCCCCGCGACCATCGGCGAAATTGCTGGCCGGAGCCGCGAACGTGAAACTCGCCAGGTCCCCGTAGTTGGCCCAATAACGCCGCTCGTCGCCCTGCAAAGTCATGCGGAACGTCGTGTCGCGCCCAGCCTCGGAGGTCATGCCGAACGGCGCCGGCAAATCGACGGCCACGCCCCTGAGACTGGAATTGACCATCAACTGGCTATCGGCGCCGTCCAGGGTCAGTTGCAGTTGATACGGGATCACGCCACTCACCGGCAGAGGCTGGGTCACCTTCAGCCAGTCGGTCAGTTTCTTGACCTCGACCTGCCCTGACGCGGCCACCCGGGTATTGAGTTTGCCCGGGCTGCCATCGGCAAAAATCTGTGCGGTGACCGGCTTGTCGAACGCCCGGGCACTGATGTTGTGCCCGCTCAGGCCTTTGCCACTGTCGAAACGGAAATCACCTTTGAGCTGGGTCAGTTCCAGCGCAGGTTCGGCCAGTTTCAAGCGAGCCTTGGCGGTCTTGAAGTCGACGAGGATCTTCGGCTCCTCGCCTTTTGCCAGGGGAATATTCAGCTTCAACTTGCCTTGCAGGTCCCCCTCGCCCTCCCAGCCGGCAAAGGTTGCCCCGGTGCCGATCGGCGCTTCCTGGAGGATTTTCAGGCCATCGCCCAACCCGCCGGAAAATCCTCCATCGAGGAACAAATGAGAGGTCTGCCCGGCCGGCACATGGGGAATGTTGACGTAGATATCGTTGACCTGCGTATCGAGCAACTGGCCTTTGCTGGCCAGAATCCGCACGCCGCTGTCTTCGACAAACACATCACCGCTGACCTTGCTGACATGGGGCCAGCCCGGCTGAAAGGCCAGTTCGGCATCGTGGACCTTGAAGAACAGGCTGATGCTGCGATCGACGTCCGCGGCACCATGGCTGAGCGACCCTTGATACTGGAAGAAGCCTTGATCCACCGCGCCCTTGAGAATCGCCGTGCGCAGCCATTCATCCAGCGCAGGGCCGAGGACTGCCGGCAGGTACTTGGCGGTGTAGCGACCGTCACCGTCCACCATGCCGACACGCAGGTCCATGTAGTCTTCCTGAGTGCTGTCGAAGTGCAGGCGAATCAGGAAGTCGCCGGCGATCTTGCCTTCCTCGCCCAGCACTTTCAGATATGGCGCGATCAGGGTGAAACCTTCTTTATCGAGTTTCCAGGTCAGCCGCGCATTGGCCTGAATGTACTGCCATGGCTTGGCGAAAATCGGGTCCAGGTGCAGCATGAAATCCTTGCTGTCCATGCGCAACTCGCCTTGCCCCAGGTCACCGCTGATGCTGCCGCTGACATTGCGCGCCGCCGGCGCGCCGTGATAAGCGTCGAAGCCGACCTGGTCGAGGTTGGCGGCAAACCCGAACTTGCTGTCGTCGATGGCATTGGGGCGGAAGTCGACCAGCACGTTACGCAGGCCACCCGTGACTTTCAATCGATCGACAACCGTGGCAAAACCTTCTGGCAACGGCGCCAGGGCGTTTAGCAGCGGGGTCAGCGGAGTGAGATCAACCCGGTCGGCTTGCAGGTGCCAGAGCTCTTCGGTTTTATCAGTGGCGGCGCTTTGCGTGAGCTGCAAATGCGTTTCCCAGCGGGTCTCGCCGAGGCTCATTGCCAGGGAGTCCAGAGTCACCGACGCGCCTTTGGCACTGCGCTGGAAGTAGCCATTGAGCGCCAGGTTGTTGATCTGGACTGGCTTGCGCTCGCCGTACGCGCCCTTGAGTTGTGGCGCGTTCAGGCGCAATGCAGCGCTTTGCAAGGTGCCTTTGCCCCAACTCGCCCACAACTCGCCGCCGGCCTTGATCTCGGAAAAAGTCCACTCTTGGGTCACTCGCTCGGGCAACCACTTCGACCAGTCGCTTTGCGGAAGGCTCAGGTAGACCTCGGCTTCACCGTCCTTCCATTGACTGGCTCGAATACGGGTACGCAGGCTCATGGCCACCGGTTGCCCGTCTGGCAGGGTCAGTCGTGCGTCGAGCCACTGCCGTGACACCCCGGTTTTCAGGTTCAGGCCGACATAAGTCAGGGTCAGAGGCGACTGGCCAAACGGCTGCAAGGTCACCTGACTGTCGAGCACCGACAGTTGCTGGATCATCTGCATGCGATTGAAAAGTTGTTCCGGATCGGTGGCCTGGTCTTGCTGCACCGGCAAACCTTCCAGCGCCCATTGACCGTCGTCGCCCTCCTTGACGTTGATCTTCAGCCCGCTCAGTTCCAGATGAGCGATGCGTACCTGACGAGCCAGCAGGCTGGCCCAAAGATCCGGTACGGCACGCACCTGGTCCAGGTGCAGGGCATTGGCGCCCTCGCCGACCGTCACATCGTGCGCCATCAATATGGGGGCGAATCCACTCCAGTTGCCTTCGAGCTCGCCGATCTGCAACGGCATGCCCAAGGCATCGCTGGCTTTGGTTTCGATGTCGGCACGGTACTCGGCGACTAACGGCGTCAGTTCCCGGCCAAGGCTGACGTAGAGCGCCATCAACACCAAAACCAACGCGCACAGGCCCAGACCCCAGCGGGTCAGTGCGGCCAAAATGCGTGTCAGACGGTCCATGTCAGATGGCCCCCATGGCAAAGGTTTTGCAAAAAGCTGAGGCCAGCCATTCTTGAACAATCAAAACGAAACGCTTCAGAGCAGCACCACGTCGTATTGTTCCTGGGAATACATGGTTTCGACCTGAAAGCGGATGGTGCGCCCGATAAACCCTTCCAGTTCGGCAACGTTACCCGACTCTTCGTCGAGCAGGCGGTCCACCACTTTCTGGTTCGCCAATACACGATAGCCTTCTGCCTGATAGGCGCGAGCCTCACGCAGGATTTCACGGAAGATTTCGTAGCAAACGGTTTCCGGGGTCTTGAGCTTGCCCCGTCCCTGACAGGCATTGCACGGCTCGCACAACACTTGTTCAAGGCTTTCGCGGGTGCGCTTGCGGGTCATCTGCACCAGGCCCAGCTCGGTGATACCGATGATGTTGGTCTTGGCGTGATCGCGCTCCAATTGCTTTTCGAGGGTGCGCAACACCTGACGCTGGTGTTCTTCATCTTCCATGTCGATGAAGTCGATGATGATGATTCCGCCCAGGTTACGCAGGCGCAATTGACGGGCGATGGCCGTCGCGGCTTCGAGGTTGGTCTTGAAGATGGTCTCTTCGAGATTGCGATGGCCGACGAACGCCCCGGTGTTGACGTCGATGGTGCTCATGGCTTCCGCCGGATCGACCACCAGATAACCGCCGGACTTGAGCGGGACCTTGCGCTCGAGGGCCTTCTGGATTTCGTCTTCGACGCCATACAGGTCGAAAATCGGCCGCTCACCCGGGTAATGCTCCAGGCGGTCGGCAATCTCGGGCATCAGTTCGGCGACGAATTGCGTGGTTTTCTGAAAGGTCTCCCGAGAGTCGATGCGGATCTTCTCGATTTTCGGGCTCACCAGGTCACGCAGGGTGCGCAGCGCCAGACCGAGGTCTTCGTAGATCACGCTAGGCGCGCTGATGGTTTTGATCTGGGCGTTGATCTGATCCCAGAGACGGCGCAGGTAGCGGATGTCCATGAGGATTTCATCGGCGCCGGCACCTTCGGCTGCCGTGCGCAGGATGAAACCGCCGGCCTCCTTTATCCCTTCCTTGGCCACGCAGTCGGTGACCACCTGCTTGAGGCGTTCGCGCTCGGCTTCGTCTTCGATCTTCAGGGAAATGCCGACGTGAGCGGTGCGCGGCATGTATACCAGGTAACGCGAAGGGATCGAAAGCTGGGTGGTCAGGCGTGCGCCCTTGGAGCCGATCGGGTCCTTGGTCACCTGCACCACCAGGCTCTGGCCTTCGTGCACCAGTGCACTGATGCTCTCGACCGCCGGGCCTTCGCGCAGGGAAATTTCCGACGCATGAATGAATGCTGCACGGTCCAGGCCGATATCGACGAATGCCGCTTGCATCCCCGGCAATACCCGCACGACCTTGCCTTTATAGATGTTCCCGACGATCCCGCGCTTTTGCGTGCGCTCGACATGGACCTCTTGCAGGACACCGTTTTCGACCACCGCCACGCGCGACTCCATCGGCGTGATGTTGATCAGGATCTCTTCACTCATGGCAGGGTCTCGTTCAGGCATGTTCACGATAATGGCCGCATCTGTTCAGGAAGACGCTTAAAGCGCGTTCCGGGGTTGCCAACAGGGTATGCCGAAATGGCCGAGCAGTTCCGCGGTTTCGCAAAGCGGCAGTCCGACCACCGCTGAATAACTTCCATCGAGCCCGGCGACAAACACCGCACCCAGTCCTTGAATGCCATAACCGCCCGCCTTGTCCCGTGGTTCGCCACTGGCCCAGTAGGCCACGGCTTCTTCACGACTGATATCCCGAAAACGCACGCGACTGGTGACAACCCGGGATTCGCAACGTTCGCCATCGAGCACGGCAATCGCGGTCAGGACTTCGTGTTCGCACCCTGACAACATCATCAGCATGGCGCACGCATCCGCTTGATCAACCGGTTTACCGAGAATTTTTCCATCGAGCACCACGGCGGTATCGGCGCCGAGCACGCAGAACGGTTCTTCGGACACAGCGCCGCCGCGTCCGGCCTCGGCCTTGCCGCGCGCCAGGCGCTCGACATAAGCCGATGGGGATTCTTGAGCTAAAGGAGTTTCATCGATGTCCGCGCTGACGGCGCAGAACGGAACGCCGATCTGCGTGAGCAATTCACGTCGACGCGGCGAACCAGAGGCGAGGTACAACCGTTTCATCAAGACCTCTCCCTGTCCAATGCCTGAGCGAATTAATTGATTTTGTAGCGTCGACGCAGTCCGCGCAAACCGAAACTGATCCAGGGCCAGAGCAGCGCACTGACCAGTGCCGGCAGCACCAGCGCCAGCGTCGGCTGACGATTGCCGGTCAAGGCACTGAGCCACAGTTGTACGAGCTGGGCGAGGCCGAAGATCACCAGGATCACCAGGCTCTGCTGCCACATCGGAAACATCCGCAGGCGTTGTTGCAGCGCCAGCACCAGATAGGTGATGAGGGTCAGGATCAAGGCGTTCTGCCCCAGGAGCGTGCCGTAGAGCACGTCTTCAGCCAGCCCCAGGCAAAACGCCGTCACCATCCCGACGGTCTGCGGCAGGTTCAACGCCCAGAATGCCAGCAACAAGGCCAGCCACAGCGGGCGCAGGATTTCCATGAATTGCGGTAGAGGCGAAACGCTCAACAGCAGACCGACGGCGAACGTCAACCAGACTATCCAGCCGTTTCGGGATGCTTTTACACCGCCCATTATTCTCTCCCCACTGGAGTGGCCGGCGCGGAGACTGGCGGTTTGGCGGCAGGCTTCGCGGCAGCGGG
>NZ_AKJG01000004.1 GCF_000282455.1 Pseudomonas sp. GM74 | reverse complement strand
AGCAGTTGGGGTTTTGTTTTTGGCGTAGAAAAAGCACGACCAATCAAGCACAAATTGGCGCAGTTATTTTTGTCCCGGGACACTAGAATAGGTCCAACTTTTTCAGAGTCAGAGCGCTTATGCCGGAGCCGGTTGACGCCCAAGGGCTGTCAGAACTACCACTAGAAAATCTGGTTGCCTGTCATGAGTGCGACTTGCTCATGCGTAAGCCAGAACTCGCCCATGGCGAAAAAGCCCTGTGCCCGCGCTGTGGCTACGAGCTTTATGCCAATCGGTACAACGTCGTACAGCGCAGTCTCGCCCTGGTCATCGCCGCCTTGTTGTTGTTTATTCCGGCGAACTTTTTACCCATCATGCAGCTCCATCTACTCGGCCAATCTTCGCAAGACACGGTCTGGAGCGGCGTTGTCGCCCTTTTTGACACGGGCATGCAAAGCGTTTCAGTGATTGTGTTCCTGTGCAGCATGGGGATCCCGCTGCTCAAACTGCTGTGCCAACTGGTCGTATTGTTGAGTATCCGTTTCGATGTCGGACGCAGCTACGGCTTGTTGCTCTATCGCATTTATCACCATATACGCGAATGGGGGATGCTCGAGGTTTACTTCATGGGCGTACTGGTGGCGATCGTAAAGCTGGCAGATATGGCAGCCATCACCGTAGGCCTCGGCCTGGCGTGCTTCATTGGTTTGTTGCTGATTCAAGTCTGGTTGGAGGTCGTAATGTCGCCTCACCAGATCTGGCAAGCGTTATCAGGAGAAGATGCCCATGCGGGCGATTGATGCAGGCATTCTGATTTGCAAGGAATGTCATGAATTGAACAGGCAGGAAGCTGATACCGATGAGCAAGTCTGTACGCGCTGCGGAGCGCTGGTGCATGCCCGCAGCCCGAATAGCCTGGTGCGAACCTGGGCATTGCTGATTACCGCTGCCATTCTTTACATACCGGCCAATTTGTTGCCGATCATGACCGTGAACTCCCTGGGCAAAGGCGCGCCCAGCACGATCATGGCCGGTGTGATCGAGTTGGTGCACTACGGCATGTTCCCCATTGCGGCCGTGGTGTTTATCGCCAGTATCGTGGTGCCCACGTTCAAGCTGGTGGGCATCGCCCTGCTGCTGTTTTCCGTGCAGCGCCGTCAGCCCCTTTCGGCTCGCCAGCGTATCTGGATGTACCGTTTCATTGAATTCATCGGCCGCTGGTCGATGCTCGATATCTTTGTGATCGCCATTCTCGTGGCGGTCGTGAATTTTGGGCGGCTTGCCAGCATCGAAGCCAATCTTGGCGCCATCGCTTTCGCCACGGTGGTGATTCTGACGATGCTTGCCGCGGTAACTTTTGATCCCCGACTGATTTGGGATAACACGGAGTCGGACGACGACCATGACTGATTTGCCTGTAGCGAAAACCCGACCGGCTTCGAACTGGTCTGCCATTTGGGTGTTGCCCCTGATCGCCTTGATCATCGGCGGCTGGCTCGGCTGGCGTGCCTATAACGAGACCGGTATCCAGATTCAGGTGCGCTTTGAAAGCGGCGAGGGCATTCAGGCCAACAAGACCGAAGTTGTCTATAAAGGCATGTCGGTCGGCAAGGTCAAAAGCCTCAAGCTCGATGACGAAGGCAGTTCCAAAGGTGTGATCGCCAGCATCGAAATGAACAAGGATGTGGAACAGTACCTGCGCACCAGCACACGTTTCTGGCTGGTCAAGCCGAGCGTGACGCTGGCCGGTATCACGGGTCTTGAGACACTTGTTTCGGGCAACTACGTTGCGATCAGTCCGGGCGAGGGTGAACCGGTCCGCAAGTTCAAGGCCCTGGCCCAGGAACCGCCACTCTCCGATGCCCAGCCCGGTCTGCACTTGACCATCAAGGCTGATCGCCTCGGCTCGCTAAACCGCGGCAGCCCGGTGTTCTACAAACAGATCAAGGTGGGGCAGATCAAGAGCTACGTGCTCTCCGAAGACCAGAGCACCGTTGAGCTCAAGGTTTTCATCGAGCCAACCTACGCCAAACTGGTACGCAAACACACACGATTCTGGAACGCCAGTGGCATCAGCATCGATGCCAATCTGTCGGGTGTGAAGGTGCGCAGTGAATCCCTGGCCAGCATCGTCGCCGGTGGTATTGCGTTCGCCACCCCGGAAAACCGCAAGGACAGCCCGCCTACCGACCCGAGCCTGCCGTTCAGGCTCTATGAAGACTTCGATGCAGCGGCGGCCGGCATCAGGGTCAAGGTCAAGCTCAGCGACTTCGAAGGCTTGCAGGCTGGACGTACGCCGGTGATGTACAAAGGCATTCAGGTCGGCAATCTCAAGGCGCTGAAGGTCGATCCTGATCTGTCCGGGGCCACCGCCGAATTGACGATGGACCCGTTGGCCGAGGATTACCTGGTCGAAGGCACCCAATTCTGGGTGGTCAAACCGTCGATTTCCTTGGCGGGGATTACCGGCCTTGAGGCGTTGGTCAAAGGCAACTACATCGCTGTGCGGCCTGGCGACAAGGGCTCTGCACCACAACGAGAGTTTGTGGCTCGGGCCAAGGCGCCGCCGCTGGATCTGCGTGCACCTGGTCTGCATTTGGTGTTGTTCACGGAAAATCTCGGCTCGCTGGAAGTCGGCAGTCCGGTTCTCTACAAGCAGGTCAAGGTCGGTTCGGTACAGAGCTATCAGTTCTCGCGCACCAAAAAGCAGTTGATCATCGGCGTGCACATCGAGAAGGAATACGAGGATCTGGTCAACGCCTCGACACGCTTCTGGAATGCCAGCGGTATCACGCTCACGGGCGGACTGACCGGTGGGGTTCAAGTCAAGAGTGAATCGCTGCAAAGCTTGATGGCCGGTGGTATTGCGTTTGAAACTCCGGAAGCCAAGGCGCCGCTACGAAAGCGCATTCCACGTTTCCGCTTGTTCGCCAGCCATGACGACGCCACGCAAAAGGGCGAGGTGATCAGCATCAGGGTAGACCGCGCCGATGGTTTGCGTACCGGCACGCCGATTCGCTTCAAGGGCCTGGACGTCGGCAAGATCGAGGACGTTGACCTGAGCGACGACCTGCAATCGGTGTTGCTGACCGCGCGGATTACCGAAGTGCCGGAGCGCATTGCCCGGGTCGGCAGTCAGTTCTGGGTGGTCAAGCCTGAACTGGGCCTGATCAAGACATCCAACCTCGAAACCCTGGTGACCGGGCAATACATCGAGGTGCAACCAGCGCCGAAGAACCTGGGACCGCAGAAGAACTTTGTCGCTTTGGCCGCGGCTCCCGAAACTGCAAAGCAGGAAGCGGGATTGAGTCTGGTGCTGAGCGCGGCCCGTCGTGGTTCGCTGAAAGCTGGTGTGCCAGTGACGTATCGCGAAATCACCGTGGGCAAGGTGACCGGTTATGAACTGGGCCAGACCGCTGATCGCGTCCTGATCCATATCCTGATCGAGCCGAAGTACGCGCCACTGGTACGCAGCGGTACACGGTTCTGGAACACCAGTGGTTTCGACTTCGATGTCGGTCTGTTCAAAGGCGCAACGGTGCGTACTGAATCCCTGGAAACGATGATTCAGGGCGGTGTCGCCTTTGCCACGCCGGATGGCGAGCGCATGGGCAGCCCGGCGCGACCGGAGCAGACGTTCGCGCTGTTCGACAAGTTTGAAGAGGAGTGGCTGGGCTGGGCGCCGAAGATTTCTCTGGGTAAATAGTCTGGGGGTTATGTGGCGTCAGTGATGACGCCTTCGCGGGCAAGCCCGCTCCCACAGGAAACAGCGTTGTTCCTGAAGAAATGCGATCAAATGTGGGAGCGGGCTTGCCCGCGAAGAGGCCCTGAAGTTCACTGCAAGGCTAAATGACACACCTATGAAAAAGGCCGCGACCCAATGGATCGCGGCCTTTTTTATTGCCTTCGATTCAAGCCTCAGACCGCATCCAGCTCCGGTTCATCCGCTTGTTCGTTGACCGTTGCCTTGACCTGGTCGTGACGACGGATGTACTTCCAGTCCGCCTCGTCGATGTAGATACCGGCCGGGCCGCTGCCGCCTTCCAGATCGATGGCGACACTGGCGCAGACCTGCGGCTTCACGCTGGCCAGGATCGGCACGAATCCCAGTTGCAGGCTGGTTTCCAGCAAGGCGGCCTGGTTCTTCTCATCGATGTCCGCCGCCTCGTCGAGGTAGTACGGCAGACGCACGCGACCGGCCTGGTCACGGTCCATCAAGTGCAGCAACAAGTACATGTTGGTCAGCGCCTTGATGGTCATGGTGGTGCCGTTGGAAGCGGCGCCGTCGATGTCGGTGTGGATCACCGGCTGGCCGTTGACCTTGGTGATCTCGAACGCCAGTTCGAACAAGTCCTTGAGGCCGAGCTGATTGTGGTTGGCCGCCACCAGCCGCGCCAGGTATTCCTTGGCCTCTTCGTTCTTGTTGTCCTGCTCGGCGCTTTGGCTGAGGTCGAAGACCGACAGGGTTTCGCCTTCTTCATACTGACCGGCGCTGTGGATGATCTGGTCGATGTGCTTGAGCGCTTCCTTGTTCGGCGCGAGCACGATGCGGAAGCTTTGCAGGTTGGAGACCTGACGTTTGTTGATCTCGCGGTTGAAAAGTGCCAGTTGGTGTTCGAGGCTGTCGTAGTCGCTGCGGATGTTGCGCAGGGTCCGGGCGATGTCCGTCACGGCAGCGCGGCGAGCCTTACCAAGGGTCAGGGCTTCGTCGGTACGGTGCGCATAGGCGTTGATCAGCAGTTGCAGGCGCCGCTCCATATCGTCTTCGCTGTCGAACTTGGCCACGCCCTTGAGGCGCACCTGAGCGTACAGCGCTTCGATCTGGCCATTGGCCCGCAGCAGGCCTTGCCAGCTGTCCTGATAGTCGTTGAGCAGCGGCAGCAGGTTGTCCATGGAATCGTCGATCGGGTCCATGAACGGCGTGCCGAACGGCAGGTCCGCCGGCAACAGCTGACGGCGGCGCAGGGCGTCGTCGAGGGTGCGTTGCTTGGCTTCCATGTCACCGATCTGGCGGCCGACCAGTTGCAGCTTGGCCGACAGTTGCTGGACACGCTCGGTAAAGGCGTCGCTGGAACGCTTCAATTCGTCTTGGGCCGCCTCCAGTTGTCCAAGCTGTTCCAGCTTGTCGCCTTCCTCGGCGCTCAGGGTCTGCGCGCGGCGGAAATCTTCCAGGGCTTTCTGCGCATCCAGCACTTGCTGGTACAGGGCTTCGGTCTGGGTCTTGCTCGCGGCGCGGTCGGCTGCCACGGCCTGCTGGGTCTTCAGTTGCTTGAGTTCTTTGTCCAGGCGTTCTTTCTGGTCGCGCAGGGCCGCGCGGTCAGCCAGAGCCTGCAAGGCCGGCGGCTCGATGTGGGAGATGTCGATGGACAGGCCCGGCACTTCGAAGCGTTCGCCTTTGAAGCCGTCGAGGATCAGCTCCACGGATTTCACCCAGTCGCCGTTCTCGTCGAGGGTGATGCCGTGTTCGCCCAATGGCAGGCTGAACAACGCGCTGTTGAACAGGCGCATCAGACGCTCGACGTCTTGCTGCGAGAATTCTTCGCGAAGGCGGGCGTAGCTGTTGTTGTCGGCGTGATCGAGTTGCTGCTTGACCGACTTCAGGCGTTTTTCCAGATCCCGCAGACGCTCTTCCAGATCCTCGGCGCTGAACTGTCGGGACTGCGCCAGCGCACCGGCCAGTTCATCGTGAGCGTCCTTGGCGGCCAGCAGTTGCTGCTCCAGCACCTTGACGTCATCGACCAGGGCAAAGCGATGCTTGAGCACCGACAATTCGCCGAGCCAGCGCTGGATGCCGGTGATTTCCCGCTCCAGACGCATCAGTTCCTGAGTACCACCGCGCTGGTCGTTTTGCAGGACGTCCTGCTCGTTGCGGTAATGCTCGGCCTGAATGGTCAGCTCTTCCTTGCGCGCACTGGCGTAGTCCGACCAGGTGCCCAGCAGCGAATCGAGCAGGGGCGAGATGCGGTGCAGCTTGCCGCGCAGGATGTCGCGTTGCTTCACGCCGTTGGCCAGGGCTTCGACCAACGGGCCGGCGGCGACCAGCGAGTTGTAGTCCTGCTCCATGCGTCGTACATCGCGGAACGCTTCTTCGCACGCGGCGATGTAATCGACGCTACCGGAACGCAGGCTGTGCTCGAAGGCATCGAGGAACAGCTGCTTGAGCTTGGCCGCAGTGATTTCGCGCATGTGCAGCAGGTTGATGAACAGGGCACGGAAGGTCTTCAGGCTCTGCTCGCTGGTGGAACGCAATGGAATCAGCGTCAGATCCAGCGGAATCGAGGTGTGGCCACCGACCAGCAAACGGCGCAGTTCGTCCGGCTTGAGCTCGTAGGCTTTCAGGCCTTCGCGCTCAAGGTTGGTGAACAGCTCTTTCTGGCGCAGGCAGGTGTCGTTTTTCTGGTAGTGGGCCAGGTCCAGCTTGCCGGCATAGGCAAAGAACTGGTGGCCGAAACCACCGCCCGGGCCGCGGCCGACCACACCGATCACGTGGGGGCCGTGGGGCAGGTTCACTTCCACCAGAATGTAACTGGTGTCTGAGGCGAAGTAGAAGCGCCGGGACTGCTCCAGGCTGTACTTGCCGAAGCTCATGTCCGACATGCGCGCCAGAATCGGGAACTGCAGGGCGTTGATCGAGGCGGACTTACCGAGGTTGTTCGCGCCGTAGACCGACAGCGGCTCTTCCAGCGGGAACAGGCCGAGGCTGTAGCCGGCGGTGTTCAAAAGGGCAAAGCGGCGGATGCCGTAACGTTCCTTGCTCATGCGTCGAGCTCCTGTTCTTCGGCAATGGCCCGGGCCAGGGCGTCTTCTTCGCTTTCGTCTTCAAACTCCGCGAGGTCGAGCGGATCATCGGTCTGCAGCAGTTTTTCGTCGCTGTCTTCGTCGATCAGCACTGGCACCGGCAACGGCAGGACGCTGTGCAGGCTGGCGGCCAGGTCGCGGTCCTGCTGCACCGACAGGCACACATCGAGGAAGCGGTGCATCGGCGGCAGGAAACGGTAGATGCCGTTTTCTTCGCTGGCAAAGCCGAGCTGGGTCATGCGGCGCATGATCTTTTCTTCCAGTTCGTCCTGGGTCTGCACTTCGGCCTGGATGAACAGGTCGCGGTACTTTTCCAGCAGCGACGGCAGTTCGTCGCGACCGAGGCTGCCGCCGTCGAGCACGGAGATCGGGTCGCGGCCCTGGTCGGCCAGGTGCTCGACGAGGATGAAGGTGAACAGCGCCAGGCGCTGGGCGGTCTTGTTCACCGCGGCGGCAGCGAGGTCTGGCACGAAGTAGTAGAAACCGCGGGTGTCGCAGACCAGTTCAAAGCCCAGGGCCTTGAACAGCGTGCGGTATTGGTCCTGAAAGTTCGACAACTGTGCGTACAGCTCCGGATCGCGGCGACTGACGTGATAACCCTTGAACAGCTCGCGAAAGATCGGTGCCAGATGGGACAGTTCGGATAGATCAAGATGCATAAGGAGTGCTCGCAGAATTCTCGGCGGCGGTGTCGCTGACCGAGAGCAGGGCGAAGGAGCGCAGGCTGACCTGGTGCTCGTGAGTATGGTATTGGCGACGTTCCAGACGCTCGCGCTTGAAGCGTTTTTCCCGCGACAGGCGCGAGAACCAGTACAGCAGCTCGTCGGTGGCGCCGTCCGGTTCCTGCTCCAGCAGCCAGGTCATCAAGTCCGGCATCGGCAAGGCGTCTTCGCAGCGTTCGAGCATTTCCCGAACGGTGCGTGGCGCCCGTGGCGCTTCGCCTTTCTGGGTCTTGTGGGCCTTTGGGAAGCGCGCCGGTTTCGGTTCGAAACGGGCCAGGGCGTAAACGTAGGCTTCGACCTGACTGGCACTGCCGAGGAAGGTGCTCTGTGGGCGAGTGAACATCGGCATGGCCGCTTGCGGTACGGCGTCGAGGCCTTTGCGACGGATCATCGACAGGGCCAATGCGGCGCCACGGGTCACGGCGTTGTGCCGGCGCGCTTCTTCACGCAGCGGCAGCAGCAGTTCGCGGGCGTGACGCAGGGTCAATTGGGCGCTGGTCTGCATTTCGAGGATGCGCGCGTGGGTGCGCAGCAACATGTCGTCGTCGACCAGGTGGCCGAGGCGCTGCTGTTCGCTGAGCATCTTCAGCAGCACGGTTTCGACCTTGCGCACGCCTTGTTCGAAGGCGCCATCGGCGTTCACCAGATCAATCATCGGCTCGACGTATTCGTCCCAGGTCGCCAGTACTTCAGCGTAACGCTGGCGCAACGGAATCTGCCGGTCGCTGGTTTTCGCCCGTTCGGCGACGGCCACCAGTGCCTGTTCATCGTTATCGAGTTTTTTCAGTACATCGCGAACCCGCATGTCGAGCAGGCGCAACTGGCGGGCCAGGTCGTTGCCATCGCGAATCTCGAAGGCGTCCTGGATATAACCGGCCAGACGCTCGAGGTGGCGCAGGTAGGCTTCGATTTCCAGGCACAGGCCCAGGCGGTGTTCGCGGCGCAGGTAGGCGAGGAAGTCGTGAATCTGCGCGTTGAGCTCGAAACGGTTCGGGCTTTTGGCCACGGGAACCAGGATATCGAGGCGAATCCACACATCCAGCAGGCTGGTGATGTCCTGCGGCGTACTGTCGAGTTGCTGGGCGGCCAGTTGCGTGCGCAGTTCGTTCAGGCTCAGTGTGCCTTGGTCGAAGTGCTCGCACAGTGGCTCCAGAAGTGCCCAGTGTTCAGCGAGGGCGCGCAAGACGCGCTTGGGTTCGATCATCGGAATGGCCGGCTGGTTGGCGGTTAAAAGCCGCGATTGTACTGCATCGGGGGCAATGCGATTCAATCTCGGGACAGACTGTCGCCTTCTTTTCGGTAAAGAGCATCGATCAACTGCGGGCGATCTTGAGCGAACGGCGGTAGAATCAGCGCACTTTAGTTATCCACAAGTGGCCGACCTTTGCTTATCGAGTCCCGTCGTCGCGCTTATCTGGCCGCCATGCAGGTGGTCAATTGGCTGCCGCGCACCGAATTGCCCTTTGCCGCGCCGTCGCGGCCCGAGTTGCTGGAGATCCCCGAGCCGGTGGTGGTCGCGCCTGTCGTGCCCGCTGTTGTGGCTCAGACGCCCGTGGCGTCTGTGGTCAAGCCGGCCGAACGGGCGAAGGTCGAGGTACCGCGACCATCGTTGGCCAGCACCCGCACCGGGGCCAAACCGGTGGAAGAGGCCGAAGAGGCACCGGTCGTGGTCAAGGCGCCGGTCGTGCCGCCCCCGCGTTTCGCCCTGCAATTGCTACGGGCCGGGCGTTGCCTGCTGCTGGTGGAGTTACCCACAGGCGAATCCTTCCAGACTCGCGATCCTGCCTACCTGCTGCTCAAGGACATGCTGCGCGCCGCCGGTCTGCCGGACAGCCCGCAGATCGTCGGTGAGCCGGTGCGTTGGCCTCTGTTGGTGCGTGGCACGATGGATCAGGGCCCGGAAGCGGCCCGCGACTTCGTGCAAGGTTTTCTCTCGGTGCGCATGGAAGAAACGCCCTGCGCCTGCTTGTGGCTGATCGGCCTGCCCGCGGTGCGATTTGCCGGTGAGGCGGATGCCGAGGCGTTCAATCGCGAATTGCAGATCGAAGGCCTGGGCTCGGCCTGGGCGGTGCCGGGCCTGGAATTATTAATGGAAGAGCCACAGCGTAAGGCTGATGTCTGGCAAGCCATGCGTCGGCTGATGGCGCGCTGGAAAGAATCGAATGAGTGACGCTGTATCGTTTCGCCCGATGACCGAGGCGGACCTGGAAACCGTGCTGAAAATCGAGTACGCGGCCTATAGCCATCCCTGGACCCGCGGGATTTTCCTCGATGGCCTGGGCAAGTATCAGATCTGGCTGATGTTCGAAGGTCAGCAACAGGTCGGCCACGGTGTGGTGCAGATCATCCTCGACGAGGCGCACCTGCTGAACATTACGGTCAAGCCGGAGAACCAGGGCCGTGGCCTGGGGCTGACATTGCTTGAGCATTTGATGTCGATCGCCTACAAGGCCGACGCCCGGGAGTGCTTCCTGGAAGTGCGCGACAGCAATACCGCGGCGTTCAAGTTGTATGAACGTTACGGCTTCAATGAGATCGGTCGGCGTCGGGATTACTACCCGGCGGTGGGCGGGCGCGAAGATGCGGTGGTCATGGCTTGTACTTTGGTGGATTGAGCTTGAACGCTTCGTCGGATCGCCGACCGGAGCAAGCCCGCTCCCACATTTGGAATGCATTCCCCTGTGGGAGCGGCGGTGCGACGATTCGACTTGCTCGCGAAGGCGGCTGAACAGGCACTAAAAAATCAGCGCTTGCCGTCCATCGGATCGCACCGCGCCAGTTCCGCCTCATCCAGGCCATCGCCTCCGCCGATATCATCCTCATCGACGATGCTCAGGTCCCAATCCGCACGCCTGTCATTGCCCGCCTCATGGGCATCCCGGGCGCCGTCTTCGCGGATCAGGGTTTCCGGGCTCAGATCGTCGTCGGTAGGTTGATGGTCACCGGTCGAGGCTCCGGTCAGGCCCGCTTCACGTCCTCGCCGATGAGGCATCAGTTGCTCGCGCTCCCTTTCCGGCAGTTCGTCACCGATTCTGGCGCCGGGCTCTTCTTCATCGAAATCCAGCTCGCGCACCGAGCCCATGCGGTCTTCGTTGTCATCGACGGGTTCCGGTTGCACCGCATCGTACGGACGTCGTGAATCATTCATGGTAATTCCTCATACTGTAGGCCTTACTACGGTTGACCCACTTGGCTTCCGAGAATTCCACCGGCATGGAGCCCCGTGTTCCGGATCAGGAGAGTATCTGCATTTCGCGCGTGACCCCGACGGACGGTTGTCAGTCAAAGCTGCGCATCATTCTTGAGGCTTCAAAGCATGAACGAATTACAAGATCTGATTGATAACAACGAGCGTTGGGCCGCTGCGATCAAGGAGGAAGATCCTGACTTCTTCGCCAAGCTGGCCCGCCAACAGACCCCTGAGTTCCTGTGGATCGGTTGTTCCGACGCCCGGGTGCCGGCCAACGAAATCGTCGGCATGCTGCCGGGCGATCTGTTCGTACACCGTAATGTGGCCAACGTCGTGCTGCACACGGACCTGAACTGCCTGTCGGTGATTCAGTACGCGGTCGATGTACTCAAGGTCAAACACATTCTCGTCACCGGCCATTATGGCTGCGGCGGTGTGCGTGCTTCGATGCAGGATCGCCAGTTCGGCCTGATCGACGGCTGGCTGCGTTCGATTCGCGATCTCTATTATGAAAAACGCGAAGAACTGGCCAAATACGCCACTGAAGAGGAGCGCGTCGACCGCCTCTGCGAACTCAACGTGATCCAGCAGGTGGCCAACGTCGGGCATACCAGCATTGTGCAAAACGCCTGGCACCGTGGGCAGAGCCTGTCGATCCACGGCTGCATCTACGGCATCAAGGACGGCCGCTGGAAGAGCCTGAATGCGACCATCAGTGGTTTCGAGCAGTTGCCGCCGCAGTACCGCCTGCGTCCGTTCGAACCTCTGTGAAACCCTTCAATACCGACTTCGCCGACGCCACTGTTGTAAATACAGCTGGCCGTTGGCGTTCGGCTCTTCATCGTAGCCGGTAATCCAGCCACGGCACTCGTATGAGCCGCAATGGCAGGCAAACTGGCGTTGCAGTTTGTCTTCGCTGGCGGCTAAGTCCATGGTCAGCCAGTCCCCCTTGCTGATGTCCTTCAACGCCCATAACCACAACTCGCTCAAATCCAGAAAGATATTGGGGTCGCAGGAGTGTCGCAAAAGTCCGCAGAAGCGCGGGTCGTAGACGTGCACACCCGGGGCGAGCTGGCGGGTATGCCGGCAGCGATAGGGCAGCAAGTGCCCCGACGCCCGGCAGAGACGAGTGATTCGCGGGAATTCGCGCCGTGCGGCAACAGCCGTGGCTTCGCCCTTGGCGTTTTCAATGATTTCGAAGTCGGCCAGGGAAGGAAATCCCAGGCGAACGGGCAGCTCCGAAAAGGGGTAAATACCTTGCGGCGGTTGTGGGCGTTTTCGTTGAGAGGCATTAGCTTTCATAACGATCCCTGTCTGCTGGGTGCTGCGACTTCCTTGCGCCGACGGTCCTGTCAGCACAGCAGCACATGAGTTCAGCCCAAGCCTCTCGCAGATACTACGGGCGGTCTACTGTCATAAGTGACAGATTTGACCGCCGTTCATCGGATTACAACGGCGGAGCAGGTTTTGCCGCGGCTGGCGCTGGGGCCTTGAGTTGCTTGAGCTGGGACACGATTGAAGCTGTCGCGCATTTACCCACAGCCTGTTGGGGCGACAGGTTGCGGATCGAGGTGTAGAACAGCTCGCAGGTTTTTTCTTTCTGGGCCACTTGCCAGGTTTGCCTGCAGGTATTGAGCTCAACGTCCGGATTGCTGTCCGGTTGGCGGCCCATGGCGGCCTGCCAGCACGCAGCACTCAAGTCCTGGCCCATGACTTTCAGGCCGGCCGCATCGGCCTTGGCCTGGGCGTCACTGCCGGTATAGCTTGCCGGATCGGCGGCATACCAAATGTAGCTCGGGTGGTTGGAGCCCAACACGGGGACCTTCACGCCGTTGTCCGGGGAGATCTGGGCCAGGCTCAACACGTTCACCGTCTGCCCGTACTGCTCTTTGATCCAGTTACGCACCGGCGAGCCGAAGGCGACCATCGGCAGGGCTGCGCCGCTGGCGTTCAGGCTGACTTCCTTGACCATGGTGGTCTGGTAATCCTTGAAGTAGCCGTAGACGCCTTCGAGGTCCTTGCCCGCGTTGGACGGCGCGGCAATCGGAGCGATGTCGATGATTGTCTGGTAGCCCGGCGTCTGCCCGGCCGGAATGCCGTTGGCGGTCAGCAGGGTGGCCCAGCGATCCGTGGTGGCGGACCTCAGGTAATCCTGGGCCTGGGTCAGCGAATAGTCTGGCGGAAAGTGCAGCAGTTCGATGCTTTTGCGGTTTTCCAGGGCCATGCCCAGCGGCAGGAACAGATACCAGCTGTACGCCCACTTGCCATCGGCATTCAGTTTACTGGCGCCGTTGTAGGCCAGGTCGCCGGCGTCGAGTAGCGCGGCCAGGGGCTTTTCATAGCCGTTGGGTACGCCGCTGATTTCAGCGTAGAGCTGACCATTGTCGGTTTTGACCAGAACCTTGGCGTCGCCGTAGCCATCGCGTTGCACGCTCTGGGTCAGGTAGTGCTCTACGGTTTGCTCAAGCGTCCAGTTGCGAAAGCAGATCACGTTGCAATTGTTGGGGTAGGCGAAGAGGCGGGTAACGCGTTCGGTAGTGCCCAGTTTCAGGGCGACATCGGCGTGGGCAGCGGCACTCAGGGTGAGGGCCGCGAGGGTGAGTCCTGCGAGTTTTAGCATGCTCAGATCCTTTTCAGCGTGGTTTCCCATTAGCGTGGGTGCTACATACTGAAACCGCTGGTGGCACATTTCAAATGTGGGAGCGGGCTTGCTCGCGAATGCATTGGATCAATCGACCTCCACGTTGATTGACACACCGCCTTCGCGAGCAAGCCCGCTCCCACATGTATTTTCGTAGGTTGTAAATTCAGGCTATGGCATCACCGGCGGCGTATAGGCCAGCGTCGTCCCCAACACCCAGAGTAGCAGCAGCACCAGCGGCGTGTGCACCAGCAACTGTACGAACGAGAAGCCGATCAGGTCCCGCGCCTTCAACCCCAGTACGCCCAGCAACGGCAGCATGTAGAACGGGTTGATCAGGTTCGGCAAGGCTTCGGCGGCGTTGTAGATCTGTACCGCCCAACCCAGGTGATAGTTCAGGTCATTGGCCACCTGCATCACGTACGGTGCTTCGATGATCCACTTGCCGCCACCGGACGGAATGAAGAAACCGAGGATCGCCGAGTACACGCCCATCAACAGGGCATAGGTGTCGTGGGAGGCAATGCTGACGAAAAAGGTCGAGATGTGGTGCGCCAGGGTCTGCGCATCGGCGCCTTTGACCGTGGTCATCAGGGCGGCGATCGAGCCGTACAGTGGGAACTGGATCAACACGCCGGTGGTGGTCGGCACTGCGCGGGACACGGCATCCAGAAAGCTGCGCGGGCGCCAGTGCAGCAGGGCGCCCAGCATGATGAACAGGAAGTTGTAGGTGTTCAGCCCGGAAATCGCGCTGATGGCCGGCTTGGTCGAGAACTCATGGAACAGCCAGCCACCGGCCAGCAGCACCAGCAGGATCATCAGCAGCGGGCTGTATTCCAGCCATTCGCCGGGGCGGGTGCGTGGTTGCAGCGGCGGCAGGTTGAAGCTCGGGTCAACGCCGCATGCCTTGGCGTCACGCGCCGAGTTCGGGCCAGGGGCGGTGGCGTAGGCAATGATCAGAGAGATGACGATCAAGGCCAGCAACATCACGCCGGACTGCCAGAGAAAGATCGTCTGCGTGAACGGAATCACCCCGGTGATCGACAGAATCGACGGCGGCAGGCTCGCCGGATTGGCCTGCAATTGTGCGGCCGATGACGACAGGCCCAATGCCCACACGGCACCAAGACCCAGGTACGCGGCGGCACCGGCGGCGCGGTAGTCCATTTTCAGATCGGTACGGCGGGCCAGGGCGCGCACCAGCAGTCCGCCGAACACCAGGGACAGGCCCCAGTTCAGCAACGAGGCGACCATCGAGATCAGCGCGACCCAGGCCACGGCGGAGCGGCCGTTTTTCGGGAGTTTTGCCAGTCGGTCGATCAGTTTGACCGCTGGCGGCGAACTGGCGACCACATAACCGCCGATCACCACGAAGGCCATCTGCATGGTGAAGGGTATCAGGCTCCAGAAACCATCGCCGAACGCCATCGCGGCATCGGTGGGCTTGGCACCCATCGCCATGGTGGCCAGGGCCACGATAATCACCGCCAGGGCAGCAAACACCCAGGAGTCGGGGAACCAGCGTTCGGCAAAACTTGAGCAGCGCAGGGCAAATCGGGCAGAGCGGCTATCTTCGATATCAGCGGCCACGGGGGGTACCTCGGATTTTTATATTTGTCGTGGTCTTCGGGGCAGTAACCGCCCGTCTGGACAGACGCCAACATTAATTCAAGCCGAGGATTTTTGCGGAGCTGTTTCGTGGCTATGGGACTTTGGTCTAACAGGTTGTCCGCCGGTGCGTTTGCGTAGACCATGGGCGCCTTGGTTTTTGCCTGTGCCAGAGTTCTTTACATGACTGCCAACACCGATTCGCTCCCGGCGCCGTTCAGCCGCTCGGACTACAAGACCCTGGGGCTTGCCGCTCTCGGCGGGGCGCTGGAAATCTACGATTTCATCATCTTCGTGTTTTTCGCCCTGACCCTCAGCCAGTTGTTCTTCCCGCCGGAAATGCCCGAGTGGCTGCGCCTGCTGCAAAGCTTCGGGATTTTCGTCACCGGTTACCTGGCGCGACCGCTGGGGGGCATCCTGATGGCACACTTCGCCGACCGTCTGGGGCGCAAGAAAGTCTTCAGCCTGAGCATCCTGATGATGGCGTTGCCCTGCCTGCTGATCGGGATCATGCCGACCTACGCGCAAATCGGCTATTTGGCACCCTTGTTGCTGTTGGCCCTGCGCATCCTCCAGGGCGCGGCGGTGGGCGGTGAGGTGCCCAGTGCCTGGGTATTTGTCGCCGAGCACGCACCCATCGCCCATCGCGGCTACGCCCTGGGTTTCTTGCAGGCGGGGCTGACCTTCGGTTATTTGATCGGCGCATTGACCGCGACCTTCCTGGCGCAGGCGTTCAGCACAACGGAAATCCTCGATTACGCCTGGCGTTACCCCTTCCTGCTGGGCGGCGTGTTTGGGGTGATTGGCGTCTGGCTGCGTCGCTGGCTCAGCGAAACCCCGGTGTTCATGGCCATGCAGGCGCAACGCGAGGCGGCCGGCGAACTGCCGCTGCGCACGGTCTTGCGCGAGCATCGCCTGGCCATTTTGCCGGCGATGATTCTCACCTGTGTGCTGACCTCGGCCGTGGTGGTGTTCGTGGTCATCACCCCGACCATGATGCAGAAAACCTTTGGCATGACCGCCAGCCATACCTTCGCCTTGAGCGCACTGGGTATCGTGTTCCTGAACATCGGCTGCGTGCTCGCCGGGCTGCTGGTCGACCGCATCGGTGCCTGGCGCACGGTGATGCTCTATAGCCTGCTGCTGCCGCTGGGCATCGGCGTGCTGTATGCCTGCCTGATCATGGGCGGCGACTGGATCGGCCTGGCATACGCCGTGGCAGGGCTGTCCTGTGGGGTGGTAGGCGCGGTGCCATCGGTGATGGTCAGCCTGTTCCCGGCGCGGATTCGCGTCTCGGGCATCTCGTTCACCTACAACATTGCCTACGCCGCGTGGGCGAGTGTCACACCGCTGTTGTTGATCGGTCTGATGCCGTGGAGTCCGTGGATCTGCGTGATGTTCAGTGCGGTGATGGGGGCGGTTGGCGTGGGCAGTGCAGCCTACTTCGGGGCACGCATGCCCCATGTCGGACAGCACAGAGTCGCTCCGTGCGCTTAGGCGCGGTCAGCGATATAGGGAGATGTAGATGCAGGTGATACCTATTCTGGAAGCGTCAGGTGATATTCAGGCCCGGGTGCGAGCGCTGCGTAATCAGCCCGACGTTCGCAAGTTCATGTACACCGATCACGAAATTTCCGAGGCTGAGTACGGCGCGTGGCTCGACTCGTTGAAGGGGAGCTCGCGTCAATCGGTGTTTGTCGTCATGCACGATGCCAAGGCCTGTGGCGTGGTATCGCTGAACGCGATCAACGCGTTGCACAGAACCGCCGACTGGGCTTTTTATCTAGACAGTGAATTGCAGGGCCAAGGTCTTGGCAGCCGCCTGGAATACTGGTTGCTGGACTATGCATTCAATGTGGCCGGGCTGGAAAAGCTCAACTGTGAGGTTCTGCAAAGCAATCCGGCGGTGATCCGGATGCACCGCAAGTTCGGTTTTTCCATAGAGGGTGTACGACGTCAGAACGTCGTCAAGGATGGCGTCCGGATTGATGTGGTGCTGCTGGGGATAACCCGACAGGAGTGGTTTGCACACCGGCTGAAAATGCAGGGTGTGATGGCGCGACTGAATCGCGTCAGCTGATCAGCAAAAGGTCTGGAATTATTTTTACAGGGCAAGCCTGAAACACGCTTAAGTAAATGTTTCCAAGGCCGATGGTTAGGCTGCATATCGCTTTCTACCCCTGTCCATCGGTGCTTTCCCATGTTCAATAAACGCTTGAAGCAGGAGCTGTCGGCTCTTCGTGAAGAACTCTCCAGCCTCCAGCAAGTAAAGGAAAGTCTGGAAAGCGAGATGCTGGTGCTGACCCTCGACAGCGATGGACGGGTTCAGTCGGTCAACCAGAACTTCCTTGGCGAAATGCATTACAAGAGCGGTGACCTGATTGGCCGCCACATCGACGATCTGGTCCCGGATCACGTGAAGTCCGATGAATTCCAGCTGCGTTTCAAGAACGCGTTGACCCGTGGCGAGCATTTCGCTGGCGCGGTGCGCCTGTTGCGCGGTACGGGCCAGGAAGCCTGGTTGCGTTCGATCCTGCAGCCGGTGCGCTCGGCGGACGGGCGGATCAAGAACTTTTCGATCTTCTCCAGCGACCTGACCCGCACCATCGAGGCCTCCCGCGAACACGAGAACCTGATCGGCGCACTGGTGCGCTCCACGGCGGTGATCGAATTCGACCTCAATGGCAACGTGCTGACCGCCAACGACCGCTTCCTCAGTGGCATGGGTTACAGCCTGGCGCAGATCAAAGGCAAACATCACCGCACCTTCTGCCAGCCGGAGGAGTACAACAGTGCCGAGTACCAGAACTTCTGGCGTCGCCTGAACGCGGGTGAGTACGTTGCCGGCCGTTTCAAACGTGTCGACAGCCATGGTCGTACAGTCTGGCTTGAGGCGTCCTACAACCCGGTGGCTGATGCCAACAATAATCTCTACAAAGTAGTGAAGTTCGCCACGGTGATTACCGATCAGGTCAATCAGGAACAGGCCGTCGCCGAAGCCGCCAACATTGCCTACAGCACCTCGCAGCAAACCGACCAAAGCGCCCAGCGCGGTAACGCCGTGGTGACCCAGGCCGTGGACGTGATGCGTGACCTGGCCAAACACATGCAAACCGCCGGCGACGGCATCGAAGCCTTGAACGAGCAGTCGCTGGTGATCGGTACCATCGTCAAAACCATCAGCGGCATTGCCGAGCAGACCAACCTGCTGGCGCTCAACGCGGCCATCGAAGCCGCCCGTGCGGGCGAGCAGGGACGGGGCTTCGCCGTGGTGGCGGATGAGGTTCGGCAACTGGCTTCGCGCACCAGCCAGGCCACCGACGAAATCGTCCTCGTGGTGCGGCAGAACCAGGACATGGCGCGCAACGCCGTGGCCCTGATGACCGATGGCAAGCTTCAGGCCGAGCAGGGCCTGGCGCTGGCGGCGGAAGCAGGGACGGTGATTGTCGAGATCCAGGACGGCGCGCAGAAAGTGGTCAATGCAGTGGGGCAGTTTGCCAATCAGCTCACTAACTGACCTGCGATCAGCTCTTGGTGGGAGCGGGCTTGCTCCGGGTGGCGTTCCGACGAAAGCGGTGTGTCATTCAACGCAACTGTGACTGAACTGACGCCTTCGCGAGCAAGCCCGCTCCCACAGGGTTACGTGGGCGCTACAATCGGCTCTTTCCCCAGGAGCAGACTCCCATGAGCGTTTCCCACCGCCGTCCGGTTCCCTTGTCCAAGGCCTATCGTCTGCTCAATCACGGCCCGACCGTGCTGGTCAGCGCAGCCCACGGTGGCCAGCGCAATATCATGGCGGCAGCCTGGGCCATGCCGCTGGATTTCGAACCCCCGAAAATTGCCGTGGTGCTGGACAAATCCACCTGGACTCGCCAGTTGCTGGAAGCCTCGGGCACTTTTGTGCTTAACGTTCCTTGCGCCGCCCAGGCCGACATTGTGCAAACCGTCGGTTCGACCTCCGGCCTGGAATTGACCCAGGGCCAGGGGCACGACAAGTTTGAAACCTACGACTTGCAGACCTTCACTGGCGAGTCGGTCGATGCGCCGATGCTAGAAGGCTGCGTGGCCTGGCTGGAATGTCGCCTGTTGCCGGAGCCGAACAACCACCAGCAGTACGATCTGTTCCTGGCCGAAGTGATTGCCGCCCAGGCTGACGAACGGGTGTTCAGCGAAGGACGGTGGCACTTCGAAGGGCAAGATGCCTTGCGTACCTTGCACCATGTGGCGGGCGGGCATTTCCTGACCATTGGTGAGCCGGTGGACGGCAGGAACTTGCAGTCGTAAGGTTTCGACTATTCAAGTTGTAAGCACATTCACCAAGAGGCCGGGCGATGAGAAAACTGCGTGTAGGGATAATCTTTGGCGGACGCTCGGCAGAGCACGAAGTGTCGTTGCAGTCGGCGAAAAACATCGTCGATGCGCTGGATCGTTCACGCTTCGAGCCGGTGCTGATCGGCATCGACAAACAAGGCCACTGGCACCTCAACGACCCTTCCAACTTTTTGCTGAACCAGGAAAACCCGGCCCTGATCGCCCTCAATCAGTCCAATCGCGAACTGGCCGTGGTGCCGGGCAAAGCCAGTCAGCAACTGGTGGAAACCTCCAGCCAGGAAATGCTCGGTCACGTCGATGTGATCTTCCCGATTGTCCACGGCACCCTCGGTGAAGACGGTTGCCTGCAAGGCTTGCTGCGCATGGCCGATTTGCCGTTTGTCGGCTCCGACGTGCTTGGCTCGGCCGTGTGCATGGACAAGGACATCAGCAAGCGCCTGCTGCGCGATGCCGGGCTGGCCGTGACGCCGTTCGTGACATTGACCCGCGCCACGGCGGCGCGCACCGGGTTTGCCGAGGTGCGGGGCAAGTTGGGCCTGCCGCTGTTCGTCAAACCGGCGAATCAGGGCTCTTCCGTGGGCGTGAGCAAGGTCACCGACGAGGCTGAGTACAGCGCAGCGGTGGAGCTGGCCTTGAGTTTCGATACCAAGGTGTTGATCGAATCTGCCGTCAGCGGCCGCGAGATTGAATGCGCGGTACTCGGCAATGAAGACGCCATCGCCAGCGGCTGCGGCGAGATCGTGGTGCGCAGCGGGTTCTATTCCTACGACAGCAAATACATCGACGACACGGCTGCTGAAGTGGTGGTACCGGCCAATATCAGCGTCGAGGCCAGCGAGCGCATTCGCGCCCTGGCCGTCGAGGCATTTCAGGTACTGGGCTGCTCCGGCCTGGCCCGCGTCGACGTGTTCCTGACCGACAGCGGCGAAGTGCTGATCAACGAAATCAACTCGTTGCCCGGCTTCACCCGCATCAGTATGTACCCGAAACTGTGGCAGGCCACCGGCATGACCTACAGCGAACTGGTGACGCGACTGATCGAGCTGGCGCTGGAAAAGCACCAGGTTCGGCAGGGGTTGAAGATCAGTCGTTAAGTGCGCTGCTGATTTTCGCCTGCTCATAAACAAAAAGGGCCTACCCACCGGTAAGCCCTTTTTTGCTCTCGCGTGCGACTCAATCCCCCAGCGCTTGCCCTTCACGCCGAGGATCGGCGCCGCCGGTCAACGACGCTTTGCCTTGGGCGTCCTTGACCCGAACGATCGCCTGGGTCCCGCTGGTCATGTCGATCTCGCTCACGCTGTGCCCCTTGTCTTTCAGCGCCTGAATCAGCATCGGGCTGAACTGCCCCTGTTCCAGTTCGGTCGGGCCGTTGCGGCTGCCGAAGTTGGGCAGGTTGATGGCGGCCTGGGCATCGAGGTTCCAGTCGAGCAGGCCGATGGTGGATTTGGCGACGTATTCGATGATTTGCGAGCCACCGGGGGAGCCGACGGTGGCGAGGAATTCACCGTTCTGGCGGTCGAAGATCAGGGTCGGGGCCATGGAGGAGCGCGGGCGCTTGCCGGGTTCGACGCGGTTGGCGACTTTTTGCCCGTTTTCCTCGGGGATGAACGAGAAGTCGGTCATCTCGTTGTTGAGCATGAAACCCTGAACCATGATGTGTGAGCCGAACGCCGATTCGATGGTGGTGGTCATCGACACGGCGCCACCTGCGTCATCGACGGCCACCACTTGTGAGGTGGAAATCCGCAGCGGCGAACGGTCCGGTGCATAGGCCACCCGGATGCCTGGCGGAGTGCCGGGTTTGGCCGTGCCCATGCTGCGTTCGCCGATCAGGGTGGCGCGGCTGGCGAGGTAGGCCGGGTCGACCAGGCCCTTGACCGGCACGGCTACGAAGTCTGTGTCGGCGACGTACTGAGCGCGGTCGGCGTAGGCCAGGCGTTCGGCTTCAGAGATCAGGTGCACGGCTTGCGGGGTGGGTTCAATGCCGGCCGGGGCCGAGGTCTTGACTGGTTTGAGCGGCGCCAGCGCCAGGCGCTTGTCGCGAGCTTCCAGGGCTTGCAGCGTGCCGAGGATCTGCGCCACGGCGATCCCGCCCGAAGACGGCGGTGGCATGCCGCAGACTTGCCAGCGCTTGTAATCGGTACACAGTGGTGCGCGCTCCTTGGCCTGGTAGTTGGCGAGGTCGGTCAGGGACAGGCTGCCGGGGTTGGCGTGGCCCTGCACCTTGGCCGCGATTTCCTCGGCGACCGGGCCTTTGTACAGGGCATCCGGGCCTTCATGGGCGATGCGATTGAACACGGCGGCCAGTGCCGGGTTCTTCAAGTTTGTGCCGACGGTTTTCGGGCTGCCATCGGCATTTCGAAAGTAAGCCATCATTTCCGCTGAGCGCGGCATGGACGAATCCGCGGCGATCAACTGGTGCAGGCGTGGCGAAATGGCGAAGCCTTGTTCGGCGAGCCGGATGGCTGGTTCAAACAGCTGCGCCCAAGGCAGGCGTCCGTGTTTTTGATGGGCCAGTTCCAGGGCGCGCAGCACGCCGGGCGTACCCACCGAGCGGCCGCCAATCTGCGCCTGGGTGAACCCCATCGGTTGTCCGTTGGCTTGCAGGAAAAGCTTCTCGGTGGCGTCGGCCGGGGCCGTTTCACGTCCGTCGTAGGTGCGCACGGCCTTGCCATCCCAGAGTACGATCAGTGCGCCGCCACCGATGCCCGAAGACTGTGGCTCGACCAGCGTCAACACTGCTTGCATCGCAATCGCCGCGTCGATGGCCGAGCCGCCCCGGCGCAGCATCTCCCGCCCGGCTTCGGCCGCCAGCGGGTTGGCCGCCGCTGCCATGTATTTCTCGGCGTGTTGAGTTTTCAGGTCGGTGCGGAAGCCGGAAGCGCTTTCCGGTGCGAGCGGCAGCGTCGGCACCGATGCGTTGTTGCACGCGGCCAGGGTCAAGGCGCTGGCGAGCAGAACCAGGGCTGGCAGGCGATAGCGGCGCAAAGGGAAGGTTGAGAACACGTGGGGTACTCCGTCCGTTGGATCTACGATCAGTGGACTTTATCGGCCGACCGGGAGGGAAGCAAACCAGGTCCTGCGGCACCGACGTTTTTGTCCTTCATCAATGGCGGGATTTTCTGTAGGGTCGTTGCCAACAGACAGGCCGGAAAATCAACAAGAGGCAGACATGCAAACCGAGTTCCCCACCCAGTCCAGCTATCGCTCCCAGCGTGAACAGTTCCTGGCCGCCGCAACCACGGCAGGCGCAACGCTGACGGAATATCCACACCCGCTCAAAGGACCGTTCGGCGAGTCCCTGAGTACCGATGTGGCGGTGCTGGGTGATCCGGGCGCCAAGCGACTGCTGATCGCGTTGAGCGGCACTCACGGGGTCGAAGGCTTCTATGGCTCGGGTTGCCAGATCAAATGGCTGCAGGAGTTGGGCAAGCGCTCCCTGCCAACGGATGTCGCCGTGGTCATGATCCATGCCATCAACCCCTGGGGCATGGCGTGGTTGCGCCGGGTCAACGAAGACAATATCGACCTGAACCGCAATCACCTGGATTTCCAGCAACCGCTGCCAGACAACCAGGCTTACAACGCCCTGCATGAAATCTATGCCTGCCCGCAGTTGCACGGCCCGGAGCGTGATCGTGCCGATGCCTTGCTCGACGAGCAGATTCGCCTGCACGGCTGGCCGGCAGTCATGTCGATTGTCGAGGGCGGTCAGCATGCTCATCCCGACGGCCTGTTTTTCGGCGGGCTGGCGCCGAGCTGGTCGAACCGCACGTTGCACCGGATCGTGCAAACGCACGTGGCCCATGCCGAGGTCGCCATGTGTTTCGACCTGCACACGGGCGCTGGCGAGTACGGTCATCCGATGTTGTTGACCATCACCGAGTCCGCCTATCCGGCGCTGGCGGATGCGCAGGCGATTTATGGCCCGTGGCTCTACAGTCTGCAAACCGGTGCCGACACCCTGAGCGAAACCGGCGTGGCGGCAACGGCCACCGGCTACACCTCGCAAGCGCTGATCAATGCGCTGCCACAGGTGCGGCTGATGCCGTTTGTCATCGAGTGCGGGACTTACCCGGGGCCGGACGTTCACCGTCATCTGCGCGATGACCACTGGCTGCATCTGCACGGCAACCCGAATGACGCTACAGGGCGCGGGATCAAGCTGAATCTGCTCGAGCAGTTCTATCCCGCCGACAGCGATTGGCAGGCGATGGTCTGGCTGCGCACCTGGCAGATCTGGGAGCGGGCGTTGTCGGCATTACCGACGGTTCGCAACTGACACGACTCGGTGACTCGATGGCTGCGGTGTGACCTTGGCACGCGCGCCGCGTCGCCATCACGCCGAAACCATCACGCCGCCTTCGAGTGCCGTAGCCCCGGCCACTTTGCACAATTGAACCCCCGTCGCCGCGAAGCGAATCGCACTGCGCATGTACATCACGCCACGGGTGGCGCTGCATACAACCTGCGTAGCGCCAGTGATGGGGTCAATGACGTGCACCACCGGTTCATCACGCTCGATCCACGCGCCGGGTTTGTGCAGGAACACCACGAACCCGGCGCAGGGGGCGCGCAAGGTCAGCGAACCGTCGAAGGGTGTCGCAGGCTGGAGCAGGGCGGGCATCGGCGGCGGTGTGCCAGCGAGGATGCCCCGGTGTTGCAGGAAGGCGTAGAGGGCGGCGGCATCGACGCGCATAAAGCGTTCCTTGAGACAGAGGGGGCAAGTGCCGAGGGTTCCATCTTTATGAAAATGAGTGGTCCCGACAATCGAATAATTTGCCCGTCACAGGTGAGCAAAGTGATCCATTGACGGGCAGTGACGTGCCCAAATACTGAATATAACCGTTCAATAAAATTTGACAGTGGCGCAAATTTATTTCGATTGATGTAATCGTTTCGTCACCAATACTAGGGCCCTCGGTTCAGGTCTCTGTGAGCCTGGCATTCCCAACAAGAATAAAGAGGTGCTCGCATGACCAGTTGTGCCCAGGCGCTCGTCCGGTTACTTGAAGGCTATGGCGTGGAGTCGGTGTTCGGCATTCCCGGTGTGCACACGGTCGAGCTTTATCGCGGGCTGCACGGCAGTTCTCTGCGCCACATCAGCCCGCGTCACGAACAGGGTGCAGGGTTCATGGCGGACGGCTACGCCCGGGTCAGTGGCAAGCCCGGCGTGTGCTTCATCATTACCGGCCCCGGCATGACCAACATCCTCACAGCCATGGGCCAGGCCTACGCCGACTCGGTGCCGATGCTGGTGATTTCCACCACCAGCCGCCGCGAACATCAACGTCTGGGCCACGGCTACCTGCATGAAATGCCCGACCAGCGTGCAGTGGTCGCCGGGGTCTGCGCCTTCAGCCATACC
The DNA here is from genome assembly GCF_000282455.1 of Pseudomonas sp. GM74. GTDB lineage: Bacteria > Pseudomonadota > Gammaproteobacteria > Pseudomonadales > Pseudomonadaceae > Aquipseudomonas. The sequence continues at coordinate 107,547 of NZ_AKJG01000004.1, read as the reverse complement.
TTGCAGCGGCCCGAGGAATTGCCGGAAGTGCTTGCCCGCGCCTTCGCGCTGTTCGGCTGTGCCCGCCCGCGTCCAGTGCACATCGAGATTCCGTTGGACGTGCTGGAAATGCCGGCCGACAACCTCGACCTGCGCCCACGTACCTTGCCGCAAGCCCCGGCACCGGCAGCCGCGAATATTACGGCGGCGGTGAAACTGCTGGCGGCGGCCCGCAAGCCGTTGATCCTCGCCGGTGGCGGCGCCCGAGGCGCAGGCCCGCTGGTACAGGCCCTGGCGGAAAAGTTGCAGGCGCCGGTTGCCTTGACCACCAATGCCCGGGGTCTGCTGGCACCGGAGCACCCTCTGTTGCTCGACGGGGTGCAGTCGTCGGCTCATGGCCGCGCTCTGTTTGCCGAAGCCGACGTGGTATTGGCGGTCGGTACCGAATTGGGCGAAACCGATTACGACTTCTTTGGTCTGGGCCCGCTGTCACTCAATGCGCCGCTGATTCGCCTGGACATCGATCCGTTGCAGATCCTGGGGGCGGCACGCGCCGACGTGGGCTTGCTGGGCGATGCCGGGCAAGGGCTGCAAGCGCTCCTGGCGGCAGTGCCTGAAGCTTGCGCCAGCGACTGGGCATATCAGCGTGTGGCACAGGTCAACGCTGCCGAACGGTCCGGCTGGAGCAGCAAGCAGAGCGTCATGCAGCAGATGCTCGACACCCTGCGCGACAGCCTGCCCGCGCCGATCGTGGTCGGCGATTCGACCCAGCCGGTGTATCAGGGCGCGCTGGGTTATCGCGCCCCGCAAGCCAACAGCTGGTTCAACGCCGGAACAGGCTTTGGCACCCTGGGTTACGGTTTGCCGGCGGCTATCGGCGCCAAGCTCGCCGCGCCCGATCGTCCCGTGGTGGCGCTGGTCGGCGATGGTGGCGTGCAGTTCTCCAGTGCCGAACTGATCGCTGCCCGTGAAGCGGAGTTGGGGGTGATCGTGGTGCTGTGGAACAACCACTGCTATGCCGAAATCCGCGACTACATGACCAACCGCGATATTCCCCCATTGGGCGTGGACATCTTGCCACCGGACTTTGCCGCACTGGCCAAGTCCTGCCACGTCGCCCACATCGCCATAAGCAGCCTTGAGCAGTTGCGCGAGGTACTTGCCAGCAAGGCCCACACCCGTCAGCCGATTCTGCTGGAGCTGGACGCCGCCGCTTTCCTGTCTGCCTGAACCGTTTGGAGTGAACCGCATGGAATTGCAGAAAAGATTTGCCCTGAAGTGGATCGACCAGCATCGTCAGCAGTTGTCGGATTGGCACCAGATCATCTGGCACTACGCGGAGCCCGCGTTTCGCGAGTACAAATCCTGTGCCTGGTATGTGGATCTGTTGCGCAAGGAAGGTTTCACCGTCGAAGAAAACAGCGGCGGCATGCCCACCGCGTTTTGCGCAACCTTCAGTAATGGCAAGGGACCGGTGCTGGCGACCTACGCCGAATACGACGCCGTCCCTGGAAACTGCCAGGCTGCCACCACCCGCAAGATGCCCCGCGAAGGTTTGTCGCGTTTCGCCCCGGGCCACACCGATCCACATTCTGCACTGGGCATCAGTGCGCTGGGCGGGGTGCTCGCGGCGAAGGCGGCGATGCTTGAGTTCGGCATCGAGGGCACCATTCGTTTCTTTGGTGAGCCGGCGGAAAAGCTCCGTGCGTCCAAACCCGTACACGCGGCCAAGGGTTACTACGACAACCTGGATGCGGCCATCAGTTTTCACCCCACCTACATGTTGCCGCTGAACAACACCACCACCTGGGATACCCATTGCGGCATTGCCTACGCCTACATCTACAGCTTCACCTGCGAAGACCCGGAAAACTGGATTGCCGCCGATCGCTATAGTCCGATCCCGCAGAATCATCTGGCTGCCCGGGCACCGGGCGCCAATGATGCGCTGATGCACTTCTACAACCTCAACGAAAGCCTGCGCCGTTCGACCCTGCCGTTCACCGGTTTGTGGAGTTACAACGAGGCCATCCTGACGGCCGGGCAGGCCACCGCCGATAACCTGCCACCGCACCTGTCACAGATTCAGTACCTGCTGCGTTGCGATTCGATCGAGCAGGCCGAAACCATTTCCCAGGTGATGGATAACAACGCCGCCGCTGCGGCGATGGCCACCGGTTGCCAGTGGAAAAAGACCTGGGTCTGCAAGTCCCGTGGCGGTCTGCCCAATCATGTGCTGGCGCGTGCGACATACAGCAACCTGGCCGCCGTCGGCGCACCGCAATGGGGGGCCGAGGCCTGTGACATTGCCCGCCAGATCCAGAGCAATCTCGGTCTGGAGCCGATGGCGGAACCCTTCCTGCCGGCTACTGAACAACTGATCGACCCGCAGGAATGCGAACGGCAGATGCGTCTGCAAATGCCGGCATGGCAGAAGTACCTGACATCCGACGACTACCCCGAATACACCTGGCATTGCCCGACCGTGCGTCTGCTGGTGGCCCGCCCGATGCTCAGCGCGCCCGCCGGCCACGTGTACCCGGATTGGGTCTCCAACGCCTTGGGCGGCATACCGCAGACCATCGATCCGATGATCGAAGTGGCGGCGAAAACCATTGCCAACACCTTGCTCGACCTGTTCTGCAACGAAGACTTGCTGAAGGCTGCCAGGGACGAGTTCAACCAGCGCACCGGCGGCGGCATCGGCGGTGAACACTGGCAGGCGCCGCTGTTGTCGGCCGACTTTCAAGCCCCCCATCGTTTCCGCTGGCCGGAGTACATACGCACCGTGCGTGGCGAAGAGTGGTGGATCCCGGCGCGCGACGACGAATAGTCGTGGCGTTGCCCGGCCTGCCTGAACAATCAGAATTCGAGGATCCAGACGTGCAAGCACTCACCCACGTGAATATCCCCCAGCCACATACGGACACCGCAGTTGTCGCTATCGATGACCTGCACAAGAGCTATGCCGGTCACCACGTGCTCAAGGGCATTTCGATGCGCGCCAAAGAGGGCGAGGTGGTCTCGCGCAGATCGCCGATCCGCGTCAGGTCGAACGTCTGCGCACGCGCTTGAGCATGGTGTATCCCTCGTTTCTGTCCGGTGGTCAGCAACAGCGCGTAGCGATTGCCCGCGCTCTGGCCATGCGCCCGCGGCTTGCTGGTGAGGAGGGTGATCCTGCCGTGCATGCTCCCCTTCGCGATCGCCGGGTTATCCAACCTGTGGCTGGTGCTGGTCAAGGAAAGCGCCTTGATCAGCGTCGTGGGTTACAGCGAATTGCTGACAGCCGGCCGCCAGGCAGCGGCATCTACCAGGCACTATTTGCTGTTTTACCTCGCCGTGGCTACGTTCTAATACCTGATCACGCTGGTTTCCAGCTCGGTCTTCCGGTGGGTCGAAGTGCGCTTCGAACGCTGGATGCCTCGGCACGCATAAGGGGAGGGCGAGCATGGACTTTCATTGGTTGGGCAATTTTTACCAGGAGCTGGTCAAGGGCGCCGGACTGACCCTGCAGCTGCTGCTGATCTCAGGGGTTATTGGCTTTTTCATGGCGGTGCTTGTGGCGCTGGGACGCTTGTCGAAGAACCGCTTCCTGTCCAACGGTCTGCGATTTTACACCAGCGTGCTGCGAGGTACGCCGTTGCTGGTGCAGATCTACGTGTTGTACTACGGTGTGGGCAGTGTTTTTGCGACCTTCCCGTTGATTCGCGGCAGTATGTTCTGGCCGTACTTGCGAGAAGACTTATGGCATGCGCCCTTGGCTGGTGTTGCGCCGGGTGTGGATGCCGCGCGCCTTGCAGATGCTGCGTCCGACATTGGCCGGGAAAGCGTGATGCTGCTCAAGGCTACGGCGCTGGCGTCGACCGTGGCGGTCACCGACCTGCCGGGGACGGCAAACCTGGTGCGTTCGCAAACATTACGCGTCTATGAGCCGCTGCTGGTGGTGGCGGGGATCTACATCATCCTGGCGATTGTCATTGAGCAAGGCTTTGCCCGGATAGGCAAAACGCCGCAACGTCAGGCCTGACTTCAAGGTCGATGGACACATCGGCCCAAGGGCTCATAAGGAGTTTCATATGAAATATTCGTCCATGGTCAATCGCATCAGTGGTGAAACCGTCACCGCCTGGGACATTCACTACGCGGCCTGTGATGCACAGGATCGTGGTGAAGATGCGATCGTGTTGAGCATCGGCGATCCGGATTTCGCCACTGCCGATGAGATATGCGCGGCGGCGGTTCAGGCAATCAATGAGGGCGACACCCATTACACCCACGTGATCGGTCGCCCGGCCCTGCGCGAAGCGATTGCCGCCAAGCAGTCGGCGTTACTCGGCCAGCCGGTGTCCGCCGACAACGTGGCACTGGTGGCCGGCGCACAGAACGGTTTGTATGCCACGGCCATGTGCCTGTTCGAACAAGGCGATGAAGTGCTGGTGCCGGAACCCATGTACCTGACGTACGCGGCGAGCATCCAGGCTTCAGGTGCATGCCTGGTGCCGATTGCCCAGCCGGCCGAAGAAGACTTCCGCCTGACCTTGGCCGCGCTGGAAGCAGTGGTGACCGACAAGACCCGTGGTATCGCCCTGGCCACGCCGAACAATCCCACCGGCAACGTCTACACCCGCGAGGAGCTGGAGGCCGTTGCGCTGATCGCTCAACGCCATAACCTGTGGGTAATCAGCGACGAGGTTTATGGTCAGCTGACCTATGACCGTCCGCACCAGAGCGTGGCCACCCTTGAGGGCATGGCCGAGCGCACCGTGGTGCTTAACAGCCTGTCCAAATCCCATGCCATGACCGGTTGGCGGGTAGGCTGGGTGGTGGGGCCGCAAGCGCTGATCGGTCACCTCGATAACCTGTTGCTGTGCATGCTCTACGGCTTGCCGGGATTCATTCAGGCCGCCGCGCTCAAGGCACTGGAACTGGATGAGTACGTGGTCGGGGAAGGGCAGGCCCTTTACCGCCGGCGCCGAGACCTGGTGGTCGAAGGGTTGCGCCACGTGCCGCTGCTCAAGTGCAAGGTGCCTGAGGCGGGCATGTTCATGCTGGTGGATGTGCGTGAGACAGGATTGTCGAGCACTGTCTTTGCCTGGCAACTGTTCCGTGAAACCGGTGTTGCCGTACTCGATGCCAGCGCTTTTGGCGTCAGCACCGCTGGCTTCGTACGTATCTCGTTCACGGTCTCCGACGCAGCGCTCAGCGATGCCTGCGGTCGAATTGCAGGCTTCATCGAACGCCTTCGCGGGCAATGAGGATTCGGCTGCCATGGAGGGTAGGGGGCCTGCCCCTGTCTGCCTTGGCAGCCATTCGAAATTCGATTCGATAACTTCAATACTGCGGTACAGGAACTCCTGTCACCGCAGCGTACTTTTCTCGAGGCATAAAAAAACGGCTTACCTTGCGGTAAGCCGTTTTTAGTACTTGGTGGCTACACAGGGACTTGAACCCCGGACCCCAGCATTATGAATGCTATGCTCTAACCAACTGAGCTATGTAGCCAAGTGGCGCGCATTATTCACCGGTAACGGGGATGCGTCAAGCACAAATCTAAAATATTTCTCTGCGCTTTCAACCGTTTATCAAAATCTATCCTCTGAGCAGGGGTGAAGGGCAGCGCTGGAACCAGCGGCTGGCCTGTTCGTACGCGTGCGCCAGTTGCAGCACAGCGAAGTCGGCCTGGTGTCTACCGATGATTTGCAGGCCCATGGGCAGGCCGCTGGCGTTGAAGCCGACCTGTACGTTGGCCACCGGGCAGCCGGACAACGTGCCGGGAATCACCACCTCCATCCAGCGGTGATAGGTGTCCATGGTCACGCCTTCGATGGCGGCGGGCCATGGTCGGGTTTTATCGAACGGGAACACCTGGGCGCTGGGCAGCAGCAGGTAGTCGTACTTTTCGAACAGTCTGGAGATCGCTCGATACCAGTCGCTGCGCGTCACCGAGGCGGCAAACACGTCGGTGGCCGAGAGTTTCAGGCCGTTCTCCACTTCCCAGCAGGCTTCCGGTTTCAACAGCGCACGTTTTTGCGGGTCGGCATAAGTCGCGCCCAACGAGCCGGCGACCATCCAGTGGCGCAACGTCCGCCAACTGCTCCACAGCTTCTCTGGCGCGAATTCGGACTGAACCGGTTCAATGTTGCAACCCAGGCTTTCGAAGTCGGTAAAGGCCTTTTCGCACAGCGAGAGGATGCCTTGCTCCATCGGCAGGTAGCCGTTGAAGTCGCCGAGCCAGCCCAGACGCGTGCCTTTGAAGTCTCGATCCAGCGGTACCGCAAAGGCGCTGCCGGGCTCGGCAATGGACAGCGGCGCCCGCGCATCGGCCCCGGCCTGCACCGACAGCAGCAATGCGGCATCGCGCACGCTGCGGGCCATGGGGCCTTCGTAGCCGAGTTGGTCGATAAACAGATCGGCACTGTCATCGAAGGGCACGCGGCCCTGGGACGGACGGAACCCGAAGATGTTGTTGAAGGCAGCCGGGTTGCGCAGCGAGCCCATCATGTCGCTGCCGTCGGCCACCGGCACCAGGTGCATGGCCAGCGCCGCCGCCGCGCCGCCGCTGCTGCCGCCAGCGGTCTTGCTCGGGTCGTAGGCGCAACCGGTGGCGCCGAACAGCGGGTTGTAGCTTTGCGAACCGAGGCCGAACTCCGGGGTGTTGCTCTTGCCGATGATGATCGCGCCCGCGGCCTTGATGCGCTCGACCATGATGCCGTCGCGCTCGGGAATGAAGTCCTTGTACAGCGGCGAACCCAACGTAGTGCGGATGCCACGGGTCAGGGACAGATCCTTGATGGCGTGGGGCAGGCCGTGCATCCAGCCCTTGTAGTCGCCACGAGCCAGTTCGGCATCGCGGATATCCGCCTGGGCCAGCAGGTCTTCTGGCGCTTGCAGGCTCACCAGCGCATTGACCTGCGGGTTGAAGCGTTCGATGTGGGCAAGATAAGTCTGCATCACTTCCCGACAGGAAACCTGGCGCAGGCGGATGCGTTCGGCGAGCTCGTGGGCCTGCAACAGGACCAGTTCGCTGATGTTATTAGAGTTCATTGCAAGCGGCCTTTCAGACGGCTGGAAAAACGCCCCGCCATTGCGTCGGGGCGGTAGAGGTCAACGCATCAGGTTGGTCCAGAGACGGTCGGCCAGGCGGATCGCGCCTTCGCCGCAGGTCTTGCTGAACACCACCTGGGTGCCTTCGGGAATGTGCAGTTCCGGTGCGTCTTTCAGGCCCGCGTCGAGGAACGGCTCCACACCCTTGATCGGGCTCTGGTGCTTGAGGAAGTTCTGGGTCATCGCCGCGTTTTCAGGCTCACTGAGGAACGCGATGAACGCCTTGGCGTTCGCCGGGTTCTTGCTGCCGGTCGGGATGACCATGTTGTCGACCCAGGCCAGTACGCCTTCTTTCGGGTACAGGTACTTCAGGTCCGGTTTCATCTCCCGGGCGCGCATCGACGAACCGCCCCAGAAGGTCGACATGTCGATTTCACCCGAGGCGAGGTTTTCGCGGATCGAACCGGCCTTGGAGCTGTAAGTCTTGACGAAGGGTTTCTGCGCCTTGAGCAGGGTCAGGACCTGTTGCATCTGCTTCGGGTCTTCGCTGCACAGCGGAATGTTCAGGTACAGGCTGGCCATGTCCACAACGTCGCTGACCGAGTCGAACATGTTGATCCGCCCTTGCAGCTCGGCCGGTGGCTCGTAAAGCACCTTGTAGCTGTCGGCAGGGCCTTTGTAGCGCCCGGTGTCTAGCACCACGCTGGTGGTGCCCCAGATGAACGGCACGGAGTACGCGCCTTCCGGATCCCAGGTGGGTTTTTTCAGATTGTCGACGACGCCGGCGTAGTAGGGCTCGTTGACCGGGTCAAAGCGCTCCAGCAGTTTTTCCTTGATCAGGATCGGAATGAACTGGTGCGAGGGGATCGCCACGTCGTAGCCGGCACCGCCTTGTTTCAATTTGGCCAGCAGGGTTTCGTTGGAATCGTAGGAGTCGACGGTGACTTCGATGCCGGTCTGCTTCTGGAATTTGGCGAGAATTTCCGGCGAAAAGTAACCGCTCCAGCTCACCACGTTGAGTTTTTCCGCGGCCTGAACGCTGCCGACCATGGTCAGCGGTAAAGTCAGGAACAACGAAGTGCCAATGCTTGCAATCAACTTGCTCATGCTATTTCCCTACAGTACGTAGAAGGTTCAGGATTTCTTTTTGCCCAGCAGATAAGAGAGTGTGACGAACAGCACCGAGACGCCCAGGATCAGGGTCGAGACGGCGTTGACGTCCGGTGTCACGCCCATGCGCAACAGGCCGAAAATGAAGATCGGCAAGGTGGTGGTGCCGGCCTGGGAGACCATCATCGAGATCACGAAGTTATCCAGCGACACGATGAAGGCCAGCATCAGCCCGGAGAAAATTCCCGGCATCAGCAGCGGCAGGGTGACCTTGCGCAAGGTCCGCCACGGGCCGGCATAGAGGTCCGCCGAGGCTTGTTCCAGGGACAGGTCCATGTCGTTCAGGCGTGCCCGTATCGGCAGAAAGGCGAACGGGATACAGAACACCGTGTGCGCGATGATCAGGTTGCCGTAGCCCAGGGACAGACCGATGGTGGAGAACAGCGCGAGGGTGGCGACGCCGACCACGATTTCCGGCAGCACCAGGGGCAACATGATCGCGCCCATGGACAATTGCAGGCCCTTGAATTTCGCACCCCGCGAAGTGCCAAGGGCGGCGAGGGTGGCGATGGCCGTGGCGACCATGCTGGCGCAGACCGCGATCAACAGGCTGTTGCCGGCCGCCTGGCGCAGAGCCTGGTTGGCGAAGGCCGCGCGGTACCAGTCGAGGCTGAAGCCGGTCCACACCGTGGCCGACTGATTGGCGTTGAACGAAAACACCACCAGCACCACGATCGGTGCGTAGAGGTACAGGTAGAACAGGAAGCTGAAGCCGCCGAAGCCGGGGAAGTCCTGCACACCCAGCGTATTGCGTTTGAACAGGCCGATCATCACGCACCTCCTTTGGCGATGCGCTGGCGTTCGGCACGCAGGGCATAGACCGTCAGTACCAACATCACTGCCGCCATCAACACCAGCGACAGCGCTGCGCCGAATGGCCAGTTACGCGCATCGCTGAACTGCCGGAAGATCAGGTTGCCGAGCATCATTCGCGTGCCGCCACCGAGCAGTTCCGGGGCGATCATCGCGCCCAGGCAAGGCACGAACGTGAGGATGGCGCCGGCGAGAATTCCCGGTTTGGCGATCGGCAACACCACTTTGCGCAGGGTGCGCACACGGCCGGCGTAGAGGTCCTGAGCGGCTTCCAGCAGGCGGATGTCCATTTTTTCCAGGGTGGCGTAGATCGGCAGCACGACAAAGGGCGCGTAGGTGTAAACCAGCCCCAGCAGCACCGCGCCGTCGGTGTAGAGCAGTTGCAACGGCTGGTCGATGACCCCGAGGCCCATCAGGCTGTTATTGATCACCCCGGTGTTACGCAGCAGCAGAATCCAGGCGTAGGTGCGAATCAGCAGGTTGGCCCAGAACGGCACGGTGATCAGGAAGATCAGCAAGCCACGGCGATGGGCCGGTTGCATGGCCAGCCACACAGCCACCGGAAAACCGATCAACAGGGTGATGAGCGTGGTCAGCCCGGCGATGCCGATGGAGCGCAAGGCGATGATCAGATAGGAGTCGGCGAAGGCCAGGCTGTCGTCCAGTTGCCGCTCGAACAACAGCGAGGTGTAGGCGTCGCTGCTGAACACTTTGTTCACCCCGCCGTAGGGGTTGGCCTCCATCAAGGAGTAACCGATGACGATCAGGATCGGCACGATCAGAAACAGGCCGATGGCAATCAGCGCCGGGCTGACACCGAGAAAACTCTGGAAGGCCCGCCGACGTTCCAGTGTGTTGGCAATCGGTAAAGCGTGCATGGCAATTCCTCGTGCTCAATCGTGCAGGACGCTGGCGCTACCCCGGTCGAACAACAGACCGGCCTGGCTGCCGACGGCGAAGCGTTTGCTCTGGTCGACGCAGTTAGGCGTGCGCACGGTGAGGCGCGAACCGTCGCTAAGGCTGACCTGGTATTGCAGGTCGGTGCCAAGGTAGATCTGCGCTTCGATCCGGCACGGCAAGGCACATTCGGTATTGCCCGGCACCAGATGCAAACGCTCGGGGCGTACGGACAATGCGACGTTGGCGCCGACTCGCACATCGCTGCACGGCTGTGCAGGCAGCGGATGACCGGCCGGGCCGGCGAACCAGGCCAGGCCGTCTTCGACTCGTGTGACCGTGCCTTCGATGAAGTTGGTTTCACCGATGAAGTCCGCGACAAAGCGATTGCGCGGGCGTTCGTAGATGTCTTCCGGACGGCCGACTTGCTGCACTTCGCCTTCGGACAACACGGCGATGCGGTCGGACATGGTCAGGGCTTCTTCCTGGTCATGGGTGACGAAGATGAAGGTGATGCCGGTGCGGGCCTGAATGGTTTTCAGCTCTTCGCGCATGGCCTGGCGCAGCTTGAGGTCCAGCGCCGAGAGCGGTTCGTCGAGCAGCAAGACTTTGGGATGCGGTGCCAATGCGCGAGCCAGGGCGACGCGCTGTTGCTGACCGCCGGACAGTTGCGCCGGCTTGCGGTTGGCGAAGCGCTCCATCTGCACCAGGGCGAGCATCTCGCGCACCCGTTCGGCCATTTGCGTTTTGTTCAGGACTTTGCCCATCGGGTGGGACTCAAGACCAAAGGCCAGGTTCTCGGCGATGGTCATGTGCGGGAACAGCGCGTAATGCTGGAACACCGTGTTGACCGAACGCTGGAACGGCGGGCGATCGGCGATGTTTTCGCCGTAGAGCAGAATCTCGCCTTCGGTAGGGAATTCGAACCCGGCGATCATCCGCAGGAGCGTGGTTTTGCCGCAGCCCGATGGGCCGAGAAGGGTGAAGAACTCGTTGTCGCGAATGTCCAGGTCGATGCTTTTGAGCGCCACCGGGCCAGTCTTTGGATCACCGTAGACTTTACGCACTGAGCGGATGGACACCGCCAGCGTTTGCAGCGAATGCAGGGCATTCATGCGTTACCTCCGATTCCCCCATCGCCTGCGCACCTGCTGAAACCAGCTGTGTCGTCGGGCCATGGATATTATTTTTCTGGGCAGGATCGAGATTGCGTTCGGGTGTTGTAACCAGCTGTTTTTTGTTCTGCTGTGGATCGATTATCAGCGAGGGGTTGCGGGGGCGAAACTTCAATTTTAACATAGGGGCTGTTAAAAAATTTAACAGCAGAAGGCGCCCGGAAACCATGCCTGACCACCGTTTGCCGCCGCTCAACGCGGTGCGTGCCTTTGATGCCGCGGCCCGGTTGGGCAGCTATGTCGAAGCCTCCAAGGCCCTGCACGTGACCCAGCCGGCCATCGGCCGTCACGTGAAGTTGCTGGAAGACTGGCTGGGCATCCAACTGTTCGAGCGCACCTCTCGCGGGGTCAACCTGACGGCGGCGGGGCAGAAGTACCACCGCAAGATCACCGCCGCCTTGCAGCTGATCATCGAGGCCGGCAAAGAGGCGCAGCCCAAACACGCCGAGCGCTGGCTGCGCATCATGGTGGTGCCGGGGTTCGCCAAGCGCTGGCTGATGCCGCGCATCGAGGCCATGCGTCATCTACGCCCGGGCTTGAAGTTCGCCATCGAGCCCAATTCGACCTTTACCGACGTGGATGGCAAAAGCGCTGACCTGGGCATCGTCTACGGCTTGGATGGCCAATATGCCCATTCCCGCACCAGCCTGATTTGTCCTCGGGTGTTTCCGATCTGCTCCCCCGAATATCTGGCCAGCGTCGAGCCCATCGGCAGCCCCGCGGACCTGGTGAAGCACAACCTGATCCACGTCGATGACGGCGAGTGGTGGAACCTGTGGTTCGCCGCCAACGACCTCGACATCCACCTCAATTCGGACATGCTCTACGTCAACAACGACCACGCATTGTCGGTGGCCGAGAGCGGGCAGGGCATCGCGCTGGCCAACGAAGTGCTGGTGCGCGAAGAACTCCAAAGCGGCAAGCTGGTGCGGGTGGTGGACGCGCAAGTGAAGCTGGAGAGTTATCGGGTGCTGACGCCGTCCGCCGAGCTCTCGGCGGACGTGGCGTGGTTTATCGACTGGCTCAAGAGCGAGCTGGAGCAGGACTTCCCGGAAGCGGTGATCCGCGCCTGAGAAGTCCTGGCGGACTCAACTCAAGCGGAAGCGCCCGGTGTTGTCGCTGAGGGCCTTGCTGCCGTGGCTCAGGGTGTCTGCTGCCTGGTTCACCGCGCGGGCACCTTCGAGCAAACGTAGTGCTGCCTGATCGACCTGCTGGATATTACCGCTGACCTCGTCGGCGGTACTGGCCTGTTCTTCCACCGCCGTGGCGATGTGCGCCAGGGTATCGGTGACGCTCTGCACCGCACTGGCGATTTCCCCGAGTCGTTCACCAAGGCCGGTGACCGCTTGTGCATCACTCTCTGCCTGAGTGCACGCAGCTTCCATCAGGTTGACGGCCTCATTCACGGTGTGACGCAGGCTATCGACCGTGCCGGCAATCTGCGCGGTCGACGATTGAGTGCGCTGCGACAGGCTGCGTACTTCATCGGCCACTACTGCAAAGCCACGCCCTTGTTCGCCCGCCCGTGCCGCCTCGATGGCGGCGTTGAGTGCCAGCAGGTTGGTCTGCTCGGCGACGCCGCGAATGGTGTCGACCACCAGTTGAATCTGCTGTCCTTGCTCGCTGACCCGGCCCAGCGCCGCAGCGGTCTCGTTCAGGCGTTGATTGAGTTGCTGGATGCTCGCGGTGGTGCGCTGGCTGTCGCGGCTGCTGTCGGCGGCAATGCGCCGGGTGTGCTGGGCGCTGCCGGACGCCTGTTCGCAACTGTGGGCCACCCCTTGTGAGGTGGCTGCCAGTTGCGTTGCCGCCGCGGCAATCTGGCTGATCTGCAACTGCTGGGCTTCGACTTCGCCCAGGGCATCGCTGGAATGATGGTTGAGGGTTTGCACCGCGTTGCTCAGTTGCAGGGTTTCGTGATCCACCCCTTGCAGGCTGGTGCGCAGTTGCACCACGGCGACGTTCAGCGCGGTGCTGATGACCGCCAGTTCGTCCCGGCCTTGAACCTGCACTTGCAGGCTCAGATTGCCATCGCGCAGGGCCTCGGCCAGCACCGTGATGCCGCTGGCGCTGCGGCGGATCGAGGCCTGCAAACAGATGAACAGATACAGCGCGGCCAACAGCAGGCAGCCGAACACGGCGGCCACCACAATGAACTGGCGGATCGCCGAGCCGTGGTAGTAATCCAGGCGTTGATCCAGCGACACCAGCGACTGCTGGCGCAACGAGGCGAGGTCGGAGAGCAGGGCATCGAGACTGCGTTCGAAGTCCTCCGGCTTGAGGTTGATGCTGCCGCCGAACACGCCGTCATCCAGCACCTTCAGGCCTGCATCGAGGCGCTTGAGGCTGTCATGGTATTGCCCGGCCCAGGTTTGCAGGGCGCTGGGCAGGCGTGCTTCGAGCAGGCCAGCCGTTTTCACAAGCTGCTCTCGCGCATCACCGATGCGGCTGCGCAGGTCGCGTAGTTGCAAGCGGCTTTGCAGGGTGAACTGCCCGGACACTACCGAGGCTTGCCCCACCGCCGCCAGGCGACCGACCCGCTCGATCAGGTCCGGCGCATGCTGGGTGGAAATCTGCGTCAGCAAATAGGTTTCCAGCCACGGCGCCAGCGTGAGGCGGTTGTCCATGGCGATCTGCTCGCGCAAGGCCTGCAGGGCGCTCAGGGCGTTGGTGAAGCGATCGTAGCCATCCGGCCACCAGCCAACGCTGCTCAGGCTTTTTGAGTCGAGGCCGTCGAGGGCGGTTTGCAGGGCCTGGTAACGGGTCAGCGTCTCAGCTTCTGCACTTTCTTTTTGCAGGGCCTGGCCCAACTCGGTAGTGGCCTGGCTGACGGCGGGCTGAACCGCATCGAAGGCGGCCATCGCGGCGAGGGTGGCCGGCGTTGGCTGGCGATTGGTTTCCGTGGCGCGCCATCGGGCAGCGCGATCACGCTGGGCGGCGAGCAGGTCATCCAGCGCATCGAGCGCAAGCAGTTGCCGCACCCCGGCGCGTTCGCCGGAGATCAGGCTGAGTTTGTCGCGATAGTCCTGGCCGATCATCCACAGGCTGCCGGCCAGCGGCAGGATAAACAGCAGAAACAACAGCTGGAATTTGCGTGCGAAGCCAAAACGCCCCAGCAGCCCGATCCCCGGTGATAAAAAAGCCTGCATGCCCCAAGACTCCTCTGGACACCACGCACTATTGGCGTGCGTCGGAGGTTGTCGCTCCCCGACTCGTGCCCTCTAAAAAGGCCTCGAAAGTTCACCCTTGTCCGCTCTGTAGGCCGACTCTGTAGCGAAACTTCCCATTGTCGGTCTCCTTTGTAAGGAAGCCGCGTTCAAGCCGACAAGGAAGGCAAGATTCAGACCATGGCTTTGCGCCATCAAGGTTGTGGCGTTGAAAATCGAAGTCGTTAGCAGGCTAAGGGGATGGCGTTGTCGCACTGAAAAATGGCACATTGACGTACCTGCACGTTTGTACCTCCTGTGGTTTGGAAACTCCCATGGCTATCAGCAACGCCCAGACCGGCTCAGTGCCGGCGTCCGCTACGCCCCAAAGCAGTCCCCTGGTGATGCGCATCATCGGCGCGGTGGCGCTGGCACACTTGATCAACGACCTGATCCAGTCGGTGCTGCCGTCGATCTATCCGATGCTCAAGGCCAACTATGGCCTGACCTTTACTCAGGTCGGCCTGATCACCCTGACGTTCCAGTTGACGGCCTCGCTGCTGCAGCCGTGGGTCGGTTACTACACCGACTGCCATCCCAAGCCGTGGTTGTTGCCAGCGGGGACAGTCTGCACCCTGGTCGGCATTCTGATGATGTCGATGGTCGGCAGCTTTCCTTTGATTCTGCTGGCGGCGGGGCTGATCGGCATCGGTTCGTCGACCTTCCACCCGGAGGCGTCCCGCGTGGCGCGCCTGGCTTCGGGCGGGCGCTTCGGGCTGGCGCAATCGACCTTCCAGGTCGGCGGTAACGCAGGCTCGGCGTTCGGTCCGTTGCTGGCGGCGGCGATCATCATTCCCTACGGCCAGGGGCACGTGGCCTGGTTCGGCCTGTTCGCGGTGTTTGCGCTGTTCGTGCTCTACCGGATCAGCCGCTGGTACGCCAACCACTTGAACCTGTTCAAGCTCAAGCAAGGCCAGGCGGCGACTCACGGCCTGTCCAAGGGCCGAGTCACCAGTGCGCTGGTGGTACTCGGGTTGCTGGTGTTCTCCAAGTATTTCTACATGTCGAGCCTCACCAGCTACTTCACCTTCTACCTGATCGAGAAGTTCGACCTGTCGGTGGCCAGTTCGCAGTTGCACCTGTTCCTGTTTCTCGGCGCGGTCGCAGCGGGGACGTTCTTTGGCGGGCCGATCGGCGACAAGATCGGGCGCAAGGCGGTGATCTGGTTCTCGATCCTCGGCGTTGCACCCTTCACATTGCTGCTACCCCATGTCGACCTGTTCTGGACCAGCATCCTGAGCGTAGTCATCGGCTTCATCCTCGCCTCGGCGTTCTCGGCGATCGTCGTGTATGCCCAGGAACTGGTGCCAGGTAATGTCGGGATGATCGCCGGGGTGTTCTTCGGCTTGATGTTCGGCTTCGGCGGGATTGGCGCGGCGTTGCTCGGGCATCTGGCGGACATGCACGGCATCGAGTACGTGTACTACCTGTGTTCGTTCCTGCCGTTGTTCGGGGTGTTGGCGATCTTCCTGCCGCGAACCAAAAAGGCCTGACTCGACACAAATCCCCCTGTGGGAGCGGGCTTGCTCGCGAATGCGGTTCGTCAGCCACATGTACTTCGACTGACACTCTCTCTTCGCGAGCAAGCCCGCTCCCACAATGGGGCGCAGGTGTGGCGGATGATTATTTCAGGCACAAAAAGCCGCGTATCAAACGCGGCTTTTCTTGGGCGGTGTGTTTACACGTTAAACCAGAAGTCACTGGGTAAAGGTTCAGGCACTGCTGTTGCGGAAACTGCCAGGTGTGATGCCGACTACTTTTTTGAAGGCTCGGGTCATGTGGCTTTGATCGAAGAAGCCGCAAGTGAATGACGCTTCTGCGAGACCGGACCCGGTGCGCAGCAGTTTTTGGACCTGGGCGATTCTTTTCTGGATTTGATAGCTGTGGGGGGAGACGCCAACGCTTTTCTTGAATACCCGGATCAGGTAAAGAGGGTCAAGGTTCACCAGTTGTGCCAGTTCTTCCAGAGACAGATGTTTGTCGAACTCATCTTCGAGCTTCCTCTTGATCTTTTGCACTGCATGTTGCTCAGCCGCACTGACTGGTTCGATGGGCGCTCCGCTACGCTCGAAGAGCTGCGTCACCAAATCCAGCAGGATAGTTTCCCGTTCAAGGCTGGAGGGGGATTTTTCAATGATTTGATGTTGATGCAAAAAGGTCCGGGCGAAGTCGGGCGCCTGGCTCAGAGCTGTTTGAAAAAGATGAATATGATCGTCTGAAAAGCGCCCCTGAAACACCATCCGATTGACCCATTCGGGGTCGATATAGAGCATTCGATACATCCAGCCCTCATCATGGCCTGGCAAGCCGTCGTGGATCTCCCCGGGGGTAATGGTGACCACACTGCCAGCGACCCCCATGTAGTAACTGCCGCGATAAAAAAGTTTTTCAACACCGCCACTTATAACGCCGATAGCGTACCGGTCATGTGAATGCCGGCCAAAAGATTGAGTACTGTAACGCGCAGATAGCAACTCACAGTCGCCTTCGGGTATACGCCAGAATTGAACAAAGTCCTTGGCTTTTTGAGGGGCTTTATTGCGGCAGTTCTCATCCATGAATTGTCCAGTTTTGTGCAATACGTATGGAAAAAAGGTCGCTAAATTTAGCACCTATTTCATAACACAAGCTAGGGGATGCGATGTCTACAAAATTGGTAGTTGGGGATTTTAATAAGTCTTCATGGTCATTTCGTGCGTGGCTGGTTCTTGTGGCAGCGGATGTTGCATTTGAAACCCTTCAGATCAAACTGGAACAAAGCGACACCCGCCAACGCATTCTGGAGCACTCGCCCTCCGGCAAAGTACCGGCGCTGCTGCTTGATGATGTCGTCATCAACGACAGCCTGGCCATCAGCGAATATATTGCCGATACCTATCCTGCCGCCAACCTTTGGCCCCAAGATTCACGGGTCAAGGCCCTGGCACGAGCTGCTGCGGCAGAGATGCACTCCGGTTTCACCCACCTGCGCACGCAGATGTCGTTTGGCCTGAACACCGGTGACATCCCGGAAAGTCTAACCGCCGAGACCCGAGAGGAAATAGTGCGGGTATTCGCTATCTGGAACCAGCTCCGTGAGGTGAGTGGTTCAACACAATTCCTCTGCGGTGACTTCGGCATTGTTGATGCGATGTTTGTTCCGGTAGTGTTCCGCTTCCGTCGTTATGGCATTGCCATCCCTGCGCAACTGCAGGGCTATGTTGAAAATATCCTGGGTTATGCACCGGTACAACAATGGTTGAAGTTGGCCGCGCAAGAAGTTTGAAGAGTTGTGTTGCTGCTAACTATTAAAGCCAATTAAAGGTTGGTTGTTTTTTTGGCTCGTGGCAGAAAAGACCTTTTGGGCTTTTCTGCATTGTCGAGTCTGATGCTGCCCGGGGGAGTTGTGAGTGTTCATAAAGTTAATACCGGTCTTTATCAATGAGGTTTCTCATGTCGATTAATAACAATCGGGCAATCATTGAATTGACCATCGGTGGACTGATGCTCAGTCTGTCTGCTCTAGCCGTCGCTTTCGCCCATATCGGCGCGGGTGGCGCTGGGTTCTATCGGATGGTGTTCGCCTCGATCCTGTTCTTCCTGCTGCTCAAGGTGCGCAAAACACCGGTGCTGCTCAAAAGCGCCAAGGCGCAGCTGTACACCGCGTTGGCTGGGGTGTTTTTGGCTATTGATCTGGTGCTCTGGCACCAGAGCATCTATATCGTCGGCCCGGGCATCGGGTCGATCCTGACCAACTGTCAGGTGTTCTTCATGACCCTGCTGGGGTTGTACCTGTTGAAGGAAAAACCTTCGATCTACTTCCTGGTGTCCATTACCTTGGCATTTGTCGGGCTCTATCTGTTGTTGCTACCCGAGATGACCAGTGCGGTAGGGATCAAGGGCGTGGTGTATGGCGTGCTCTCGGGGCTGGCGTATGCCATCTGTGTGTACTTCCTGAAGATCAACACCCAGTTGCCTGACGGCGGGGGTGACAAGATCGCACAGATGCTCAATTTGAGTCTTTGGGCGGCACTGGTTCTGCTGACATACGCGCTGGCATCTGGGGAAAGCTTGGCCATCGTGGATGGGCAAACCTTGCTGATGCTGATCATATACGGGGTACTGGTGCAGTTTGTCGGCTGGTTGCTGGTCAACCGTTCGATCGGAGCCATCAGCCTGGGGTTGGCCGGACTGATCCTGTTACTGGAGCCGGTGATCACGTATTTCATTGATGTCACCTTTCTCGGCAAGGCCAGCTCCACGCTGCAGATTTGCGGTGCGCTGCTGACTATCTTTGCGGTTTACATCGGCTCAATCAAACCCCCTGAGAAAGCGCACCCTTTACCCAAAGCGACCTGACAGCAGGTGTATCACGGCGGTATCGGTCAGCATGCCTTGATCTGCGAATTTCCGTCGTACCCGGTTTTTAAAACCGGCTTCAGGCGTCTTGCCCTGTAGCGTACCCATCAACAACCCAGATCAAAATGGAGAAGATGGTGATCCCAAGACGCAAAAAATCCCCGTATCAGCGAGTGATTACGGGGATTTTCAGTCTACCGGGTTCCGTGTAAATCCACGGTCACCGTTACACGTTGAAGCGGAAGTGCATCACGTCGCCGTCTTTGACGATGTAATCCTTGCCTTCCAGGCGCCATTTACCGGCTTCCTTGGTACCGGCTTCGCCCTTGTACTGGATGAAGTCGTTGTAGGCAATCACTTCGGCGCGGATGAAGCCTTTCTCGAAGTCGGTGTGGATCACGCCAGCCGCTTGAGGTGCGGTGGCACCGACGCGCACGGTCCAGGCGCGGACTTCTTCGACACCGGCGGTGAAGTAGGTCTGCAGGTGCAGCATTTCGTAGCCGGCGCGGATCACGCGGTTCAGGCCAGGCTCTTCGAGGCCCAGGGCTTCGAGGAACATGTCTTTTTCTTCGCCGTCATCGAGCTCGGCGATTTCCGCTTCGATCTTGTTGCACACCGGTACCACCACGGCGCCTTCTTCTTCGGCGATGGCGCGGACCACGTCCAGGTGCGGGTTGTTCTCGAAACCGTCTTCAGCGACGTTGGCGATGTACATGACCGGCTTGGTGGTCAGCAGGTGGAAGCCCTTGATCACCGCTTTTTCGTCGGCCCCCATGTTCTTCATCAGGCTACGTGCAGGCTTGCCTTCGGTGAAGTGGGCGATCAGTTGCTCCAGCAGGCCTTTCTGGACCACTGCATCCTTGTCACCGCCCTTGGCGTTACGCGCGACTTTCTGCAGTTGCTTCTCGCAGCTGTCGAGGTCGGCGAAGATCAGCTCCAGGTCGATGATTTCGATGTCGCGTTTCGGGTCGACGCTGTTGGAGACGTGAATCACGTTCTCGTCTTCGAAGCAGCGGACCACATGGGCGATGGCATCGGTCTCACGGATGTTGGCCAGGAACTTGTTGCCCAGGCCTTCACCTTTCGACGCACCGGCAACCAGGCCCGCGATGTCGACGAACTCCATGGTGGTCGGCAGGATGCGCTTCGGATTGACGATGGCTGCCAGGGCTTCCAGACGCGGATCCGGCATCGGCACGATACCGCTGTTCGGTTCGATGGTGCAGAAGGGGAAGTTCTCGGCCGCGATCCCGGATTTGGTCAGGGCGTTGAACAGGGTGGACTTGCCGACGTTAGGCAGACCGACGATGCCGCAATTGAATCCCATGGTGTTTTCCCCGAGGAGTGAGTCAGGCCTTCTGGCTGTGCAGGTTTTTCATCGCTCGGTTCCATTCCCCGGCGAGGATATCCGGCAGCACGCCGAGGGCAAAGTCGATGCTGGCATCGAGTTTTTCCTGTTCGGCGCGTGGCGCACGACCCAGGACGAAATTTGAAACCATACTGGCAACGCCCGGGTGGCCAATGCCAAGCCGCAAGCGATGAAAGGTATTCTGATTGCCCAGTTGCGCAATGATGTCGCGCAACCCGTTATGACCGCCATGGCCGCCGCCCTGCTTGAGCTTGGCAACGCCGGGTGGCAGGTCGAGTTCGTCGTGCACCACGAGGATTTCTTCAGGCTTGATGCGGAAGAAACCGGCGAGTGCCGCTACGGCCTGGCCGCTGCGGTTCATGTACGTGGTGGGAATCAGCAGACGAACATCCTGACCCTGATGCGAATAGCGCCCGGTCAGGCCGAAATATTTGCGGTCCGCCACAAGGTTCACGCCTTGTGCGTTCGCGATGCGCTCAACAAAAAGGGCCCCTGCGTTATGCCGGGTCTGTTCGTATTCAGCGCCTGGATTTCCCAGGCCAACGATCAGTTTAATGGCAGTCACGATAGGGGCCCTTCCTTGGAGTGGTGGATAACATCGCCGCAATCAGGGAGAGCGGCGAAAGTGGACGAAAATTGCTCATTTACCATGATGTAAACTCCGCGTTCTCGCCCGCTTTCTCGCTATGCTCTAGTCCGCGATGTTTCCGGTCACTCCGGCGTACAGAGTAAAATTACTCTGCAGCGCCTTCTGCAGCTTCTGGAGCAACACGTGGAGCGTGGACGTTGGCAACAGCCTTGTCATCGCCGTGTGCCAGGGCAACGAACTCAACGCCTTTAGGAGCCTTGAGGTCCGACAGGTGAATGATCGAACCGATTTCAGCGTTAGCTAGGTCGACTTCGATGAACTCAGGCAGATCTTTCGGCAGGCAGGAAACTTCGATCTCTGCAACAACGTGCGAGATTTCGCCGCCTTTCTTGGTCGGTGCTTCTTCGTTGATGAAGTGCACTGGAACGATAGCGGTCAGTTTCTGGCCAGCGACTACGCGTACGAAGTCAGCGTGCATCACGTGGCCTTTGGCCGGGTGACGCTGCAGGGCTTTGATCACGACGTTCTGCTTGGTGCCACCAACGTTCAGCTCGATGATGTGGCTGTAAGCCGCTTCGTTTTCGAGCAGTTTGGCAACTTCTTTGGCCAGCATGCTGATGGATTCAGGGGCTTTCTCGCCACCGTAAACTACAGCTGGAACCAGGCTTGCGAGACGACGCAGGCGGCGGCTCGCACCTTTCCCCAGGTCGGAACGCACTTCAGCATTCAGAGTAAAATCGTTCATGTTGTATCTCCAAAATAACCACACTCGCCCCAGCGTTTGCGACCAGCGCTAAAGGCGATATGGGCAAAAAAGCCCCGCCCCGACAGGAATGCCGGGGCGGGGCGCTTTTCGTCAACGAGACATTTCGAGAAGGGCAGGGCCCTTAGCGGAACATCGCGCTGATCGATTCTTCATTGCTGATGCGGCGGACCGCCTCGGCAACTACCGGTGCGATATCCAGTTGGCGGATACGCGCACAGGCTTGTGCTGCAGCGGACAGCGGGATGGTGTTGGTCACCACCAGCTCGTCCAGCACGGAATTTTCAATGTTTTCGATCGCCCGACCCGACAGCACAGGGTGCGTGCAGTAGGCGAAAACCTTGGCAGCGCCATGCTCTTTCAGGGCCTTGGCCGCGTGGCACAGGGTGCCGGCGGTATCGACCATGTCATCGACCAGAATACAGGTACGCCCTTCGACATCACCGATGATATGCATCACTTCAGAGTGATTGGCTTTCTCACGGCGTTTGTCGATGATCCCGAGATCCACGCCCAGGGATTTGGCAACGGCACGTGCACGCACGACGCCGCCAATGTCCGGGGACACGATCATCAGGTTTTCGAAGCGCTGATCTTCGATGTCATCCACCAGAACCGGGGAGCCGTAGATGTTATCTACCGGAATATCGAAGAAACCCTGGATTTGGTCAGCATGCAGATCAACCGTGAGAACACGGTCGATGCCGACTACGGTAAGCATGTCAGCCACGACTTTCGCGCTGATAGCCACACGTGCGGAACGCGGACGGCGATCCTGACGGGCATAACCAAAGTAAGGAATAACAGCAGTGATACGAGTAGCCGAGGAGCGGCGGAAGGCATCAGCCATCACTACCAGTTCCATCAGGTTATCGTTGGTCGGAGCGCAAGTCGGCTGAATAATGAAGACGTCTTTACCGCGGACGTTTTCATTGATCTCGGCTGTAATTTCGCCGTCGGAGAATTTACCGACAGAGATGTCACCGAGAGGGATATGCAGCTGACGTACGACACGCCGAGCCAGATCGGGGTTAGCGTTCCCCGTAAAGACCATCATCTTGGACACGCGCAGTACCTGAAGGCTGAGGGTAACCTGGATGAGTATAGGAAAATGGCAGGGGCGGCTGGATTCGAACCAACGCATGGCAGGATCAAAACCTGCTGCCTTACCGCTTGGCGACGCCCCTGTATCTGTTGCAACGATTACCCAGTAATCGGTTCCTTTAGAGCAGACTTTGCAGCTTGCGATGCAACATCGAAACGTTGCTTCCTTTTGCTACAAACCCTGTAAGGGTCTCTGTAAGAAGGGCCGAGACTTTATCAGCTTCAGCTTTGCTTGGGAAGCCCCCAAACACACAACTTCCAGTTCCGGTGAGTTTTGCTTCGGTAAATTTACCTAACAAATTCAAAGCGTTACGTACCTCTGGATAACGCCTTGTTACCACCGGCAAGCAGTCATTTCGACTGTTTCCCTTGGGAACGGGGCGCACTTTAATGGGAGGAGTGTTACGTGTCAACAACGGATCTGAAAAAATTTCTGCCGTACTTACAGAGACTTGCGGCACCAGCACCAGATACCACGGTTCTTCCGGGTCGACAGGGGTCAGTTTCTCCCCCACGCCCTCGGCGAAAGCCGCGTGGCCACGCACGAAAACCGGGACGTCGGCGCCCAGCGTCAACCCCAGCCCGGCCAGGCGATCTTCATCCCAGCCCAATTGCCACAGATGATTCAAGCCAAGCAAAGTCGTTGCGGCATTCGAGCTGCCGCCACCGATGCCGCCGCCCATGGGCAGGATCTTGTCGATCCAGATATCGACGCCCAGCGAACAAGCGGATTGCTCCTGAAGTTTTCTGGCGGCCTTGACGATCAGGTTGCTGTCGTGGGGAACGCCCGGGAACTCGGTGTGCAATTGAATGACACCGTCATCGCGCAGGGCATAGGTGATTTCGTCGCCGTAATCGAGAAACTGAAACATCGTCTGCAGTTCGTGGTAGCCGTCTTCGCGGCGACCGAGGATGTGCAGCATCAAATTGAGTTTGGCCGGAGACGGCAAAGTCAGGCGATTGGCCGGCATGTCATGACCCCAGTTTGCGTGGTTGCCAAGCCTTGATCACCAGTGTGACGTCAAGGTCGGTGCCATGCAGCTTGATGCGCTCGGGCAGCCAGTAGCCATTTTGCTGCGTGTAGTCGGTGTATTCGACCTGCCAGCCATCCTGCTCGAGGTTGGCCAGGCGACTGTCGGTATCCAGTGTCAGGCGACTTTTGCTGTCCGGAGCCGGGAGCCCGCGCACCCACCAGGCCAGGTTGGACACCGGCAATTTCCAGCCCAGCTGTTCTTCGAGCAGCACTTCCGGGTTCGGCGCGTCGTAGCGTCCCTGGTTGGCGACTTCCAGCGATACCTTGCCCGGACGTCCGGTCAGGCGAGCGGCGCCGCGGCCCAGTGGTCCGGACAGGCGAATGTCGTAGTAATCCTGGCGCTGCAACCAGAACAGCGTGCCGCTGCCCGAGTCTTTCGGGGCGCGGATGCCGATCTTGCCATCGATCTGCCAGCCATCGAGGCCGGTCAGTTGCTGTTTGTGCTCGCGCCATTGGGCGGCGTTGCCGTGACCCTCGACCGATTCGCGTGGACCCAGGCCCGCACAACCGGCGAGCAGGGCGATAAAACTGAAAACGATGAAATGGCGCAAAAACATAATCTTAAAGAGTCTCTGATCCGGTCAGGCGTTTGATGGTGCCGCGCAGGGTCGGGCTGTCAGGCTGTTCCTTGAGGAACTTGCCCCAGACTTGTCTGGCTTCACGCTGCTTGCCATTGGCCCACAGCACTTCGCCCAGGTGAGCGGCGACTTCCTGGTCGGGGAAGCGTTCCAGGGCCTGGCGCAGCAGGCGCTCGGCTTCGTCGAGATTGCCCATGCGGTAATTCACCCAGCCAAGGCTGTCGAGTACCGCCGGGTCTTCCGGACTGATCCGGTGTGCCTGTTCGATCAGGGCCTTGGCTTCGGCGTAGCGCGTGGTGCGGTCAGACAGGGTGTAGCCGAGGGCGTTCAACGCCATGGCATTGTCCGGGTCGCGCTTGATGATCGCGCGCAGGTCTTTTTCCATCTGCGCCAGGTCATTGCGTTTTTCCGCCTGCATGGCGCGGGTGTAGAGCAGGTTCAAATCGTCCGGATATTGCTGCAAGGCTTGTTGCAGAACGTTCCAGGCCTTGTCGCCCTGATTGTTGGCGGACAGGGTTTCGACTTCGATCAGGTACAACTGGATCGCGTAATCCGGCTGCTCGTCGCGCTCTGCCGCCAGTTTGCGTTGGGCTTCGGCGGTCCTGCCGTTGTCGATCAGGATGTCGGCCTGACGCAATTGCGCCGGCAGGTAGTCGCTGCCCGGGCCAACCTTGGCGTATTCGATCAGCGCGCCTTGCGGGTCGTTCTGTTCTTCGGCGATGCGGCCGAGGTTCAGGTGCGCCGAGTCGACGTGGCTTTCCCGGGCGATCAGGTCTTCAAGATAGCCCTTGGCCTCGTTCCAGGCCTTGGCTTCCAGGCAGACCAGTGCCAGGGAGTAACGCAGTTCGTCGTCTTCCGGGTATTGCTGGACCAGGCTCGAGAACTCGGCCTTGGCGTCGTCCATGCGGTCCTGTTCAACCAGCATCCGCGCGTAAGTCAGGCGCAGGCGCTTGTCGTCCGGGTATTTCTTGATGCTTTTTTGCAGCAACGGCAAGGCCTCGTCACCGCGATCGAGGGTTTGCAGCAGGCGTGCGCGCAACAGGATCGGTGCGATTTCGCCGTCGTCCGGCGGATTGTCTTCCAGCAGTTTCAACGCGCCTTTGGCGTCGCCGTCCTGTTGCATCAGCAAGGCCTTGCCGAAAATCAGCTGACTGTTGTCCGGATGACGCTGCAACAAACGGTCGAAACTTGTCATCAACCCGTTGCGGGTGTCCTGGTCGGTGTCGGCCGCGGACAGCGCAAGGAAATCGAAATGGGTGTCGCCCTTGCCTTGCAGGACTTTCTCCATATAGACCATGGAGTCGTCATAGCGCCCGGCGCGTGCCAATTGCACGGCGGCGGCGCGCTGCGCTTCGAGGTCGTCGGGGGCGTTCCTGGCCCAGATCAGCGCGGTATCCAGGGCTGCCTGATCGGCGCCCAGATATTCGGCGATACGAAATGCCCGCTCGGAGATGCCCGGATCCTGGGTATTGATGGCCTGGGTCACATAGTTGTCCAAGGCAATGTCGAAACGATTGCGTTGGCCAGCCAGTTCGGCGCTCAACAGGCTGTAGATGGTTTCCTCGCTGAATGAGCTGTAGACCTTGGGCTTTTCAGGGGCCGGGGTGCTGTCTTCAACCGGCGGCGCACCGTCCGACGAAACGGGTGCCAAGGCCTGGCAGCCGCTGAGGAAGACAAGAGCGAGGAGCAACGCGGAGGATCTATTCATATAGGAAGAGGACGACTAACCTGCGGTCGGATCATCATGACACAAGCTTTCGGCCAAACATAACCGGCCCGGCAATTTACCTGCCAACCCGATCCGGATCACCCTGATGCCTGTGTAAACGAGAACTGCTCGCAACCCGCAGCAGCGCCTGATGGCGCGATAGATATCGAGTAGTTGTTCTGACTCCGTCGAAGTAGGACAATTGTCGGCTTCACGTCACCATCAGCGACTTTGAATGGCCTTCCTTGCACTCGGTATTAACCACAAGACTGCTTCAGTAGACGTCCGCGAGCGCGTGGCTTTTACCCCTGAGCAGCTGGTTGAGGCCTTGCAGCAGCTCTGCCGACTCACCGACAGCCGCGAAGCTGCGATCCTCTCCACC
Source organism: Pseudomonas sp. GM74 (assembly GCF_000282455.1). Classification (GTDB taxonomy): domain Bacteria; phylum Pseudomonadota; class Gammaproteobacteria; order Pseudomonadales; family Pseudomonadaceae; genus Aquipseudomonas. Next base: position 81,402 of record NZ_AKJG01000004.1, on the reverse strand, counting down.
TGCAATCGCAGTGAACTCTATATAGAACAGGATCACCTGTCGGCGGAGATCGTGCTGCGCTGGCTGGCCGAATATCATCATTTGAGCTACGACGAGCTGCGCGAAAGCGCCTATGTGCATGAAGATGATGCGGCAGTTCGTCACATGATGCGGGTCGCTTCCGGGCTCGACTCGCTGGTGTTGGGCGAACCGCAGATTCTCGGCCAGATGAAATCGGCCTATGCCGTGGCCCGCGAGGCCGGGACTATCGGGCCATTGCTCGGGCGCTTGTTCCAGGCCACGTTCAATGCGGCCAAGCAGGTGCGCACCGACACGGCCATCGGCGAGAACCCGGTGTCGGTGGCGTTTGCCGCGGTGAGCCTGGCCAAGCAGATTTTCAGCGACCTGCAACGCAGCCAGGCCTTGTTGATCGGCGCCGGCGAGACCATCACTCTGGTCGCCCGCCATCTGCATGACCTGGGTGTAAAACGCATAGTGGTCGCCAACCGTACCCTGGAGCGCGCGAGCATCCTGGCCGAGCAGTTTGGCGCCCATGCGGTGTTGTTGTCGGATATTCCGGCAGAGCTGGTGCGCAGCGATATCGTCATCAGTTCCACCGCCAGCCAGTTGCCGATCCTGGGCAAGGGGGCGGTGGAAAGCGCCTTGAAACTGCGCAAGCACAAACCGATCTTCATGGTGGATATCGCTGTTCCGCGAGACATCGAGCCAGAAGTCGGCGAACTGGACGACGTTTACCTCTATAGCGTCGACGATCTCCACGAAGTGGTCGCCGAGAACCTCAAGAGCCGTCAGGGCGCAGCCCAGGCCGCCGAAGAGATGGTCTCGGTCGGCGCCGAAGACTTCATGATCCGCCTGCGTGAATTGGCGGCGGTGGACGTGCTCAAGGCCTATCGTCAACAGAGCGAACGCCTGCGCGACGAAGAATTGCAAAAGGCCCAGCGCATGCTGGCCAACGGCAGCAGTGCCGAAGAGGTGCTGGTGCAACTGGCCCGCGGGCTGACCAACAAACTGTTGCACGCACCGAGCGTGCAGTTGAAAAAGCTCTCTGCCGAAGGTCGCCTGGATGCGCTGGCGATGGCCCAGGAACTCTTTGCCCTCGGTGAGGGCTCATCGGATAGCTTTTCGGATAAAAAACCGCAATGAAAGCGTCACTGCTCAATAAGCTGGATATCCTCCAGGACCGTTTCGAGGAATTGACTGCCCTGCTGGGCGACGGCGAGGTCATTTCCGATCAGAACAAATTCCGCACCTATTCCAAGGAGTACGCGGAAGTTGAACCGATCGTGGGCGCCTATAAAGAACTGCTGAAAGTGCAGGACGACCTTGAAGGCGCCCAGGCACTGCTCAAGGACAGCGACCCGGACATGCGTGAAATGGCCGTGGAAGAAGTCCGCGAAGCCAAGGAGCGCCTGGTCACGCTCGAAGCCGACCTGCAGCGCATGCTGCTGCCCAAGGACCCGAACGACGGGCGCAACGTGTTCCTCGAGATCCGTGCCGGTACCGGCGGTGACGAAGCGGCGATTTTCTCCGGCGACCTGTTCCGCATGTATTCGCGTTATGCCGAGCGTCGTGGCTGGCGGGTGGAGATCCTCTCGGAAAACGAGGGTGAGCACGGCGGCTATAAAGAGGTGATTGCCCGGGTCGAGGGCGACAACGTCTATGGCAAGCTGAAGTTCGAATCCGGCGCACACCGTGTGCAGCGGGTTCCGGCGACCGAGTCCCAGGGCCGCATCCACACCTCGGCCTGCACCGTGGCGGTACTGCCCGAGCCGGACGAACAGGAGGCCATCGAGATCAACCCGGCGGACCTGCGCATCGACACCTATCGCTCCTCCGGCGCCGGTGGCCAGCACGTCAACAAGACCGACTCGGCGATCCGTATCACGCACTTGCCGTCCGGCATCGTGGTCGAGTGCCAGGAAGAGCGTTCGCAGCACAAGAACCGCGCACGGGCGATGTCCTGGTTGTCGGCCAAGCTGAACGATCAGCAGACCTCCGCCGCGGCCAACGCCATCGCCAGCGAGCGCAAGTTGCTGGTCGGCTCCGGCGACCGATCCGAGCGCATCCGCACCTATAATTTTGCCCAGGGCCGGGTCACCGACCACCGGGTCAACCTGACCTTGTATTCCCTCGACGAGATCCTCGCCGGCGGTGTCGAGGCGGTGATCGAGCCGTTGCTGGCCGAGTACCAGGCCGATCAACTGGCAGCGATAGGTGAGTAAATGACGATCATTGCCAGTTTGTTGCGCGCCGCCGATTTACCTGACTCCCCGACGGCGCGTCTGGATGCCGAACTGCTGCTGGCGGCGGCCTTGGGCAAGTCCCGCAGTTTCCTGCACACCTGGCCGGAGCGTATCGTGCCGAGTGAAGCGGCACTGACGTTCGCCGAATATTTGCAGCGCCGACGCAGCGGTGAGCCGGTGGCCTATATCCTCGGCCAGCAGGGTTTCTGGAAGCTGGACCTGGAAGTGGCGCCGCACACGCTGATTCCGCGCCCCGACACCGAGTTGCTGGTGGAAGCCGCGCTGGAACTGCTGCCGGCCACTCCCGCCAAGGTACTCGACCTCGGCACCGGCAGCGGCGCGATTGCCCTGGCCCTGGCCAGCGAACGTCCGGCCTGGAACGTCACTGCCGTGGATCGCGTGCTGGAAGCCGTGGCCCTGGCCGAGCGCAATCGCCAGCGTCTGCACCTGAACAACGCCACCGTGCTGAGCAGCCATTGGTTCAGCGCCTTGGAAGGCCAGCGTTTTCAACTGATCATCAGTAATCCGCCCTACATCTCAGCGGCCGATCCGCATCTGGTCGAGGGCGATGTGCGCTTCGAACCGTCCAGCGCCCTGGTGGCCGGTGTCGACGGGCTCGACGATCTGCGCCTGATCGTCGCCCAGGCACCGGACCATCTGGAGGCCGGTGGCTGGCTGATGCTCGAGCACGGCTATGATCAGGCCGAGGCGGTCCGCGATTTGCTGCTGACCCGGGGTTTTGAAGAAGTCCACAGCCGTACCGATCTGGGCGGTCATCAACGCATCAGTCTGGGGCGCCTGCCGTGCTGAATGATCAGGAGTTGCTGCGTTACAGCCGGCAGATTCTGCTGCAACACATCGATATCGACGGCCAGTTGCGGCTCAAGGAAAGCCGCGTATTGATCGTCGGTCTTGGCGGCCTTGGCGCGCCAGTGGCGCTGTATCTGGCGGCCGCCGGCGTTGGCGAGTTGCACCTGGCGGACTTTGACACGGTCGACCTGACCAATCTGCAACGCCAGATCATTCACGACACCGACAGCGTCGGCATGACCAAGGTCGATTCGGCAATCAAGCGCCTGAGCGCGATCAACCCCGAGATCCAGCTGATCGCCCATCGTGCGGCGCTGGACGAAGATTCCCTGGCCGCCGTGGTGGCCGGGGTGGATCTGGTCCTCGATTGTTCCGACAATTTTTCCACCCGTGAAGCGGTCAATGCCGCTTGCGTAGCCGCCGGCAAACCGCTGGTTAGCGGCGCGGCGATTCGCCTCGAAGGGCAACTGTCGGTATTTGATCCGCGTCGGCCGGAGAGTCCGTGCTACCACTGTTTATACGGGCACGGCAGCGAAGCTGAATTGACCTGTAGCGAGGCCGGCGTGGTCGGTCCGCTGGTGGGGCTGGTCGGCAGTCTGCAAGCGCTCGAAGCACTGAAGTTGCTGGCCGGATTCGGCGAGCCGCTGGTGGGGCGCCTGTTGTTGATCGATGCCTTGGGCACGCGCTTCCGTGAGTTGCGGGTCAAGCGTGATCCGGGTTGCAGCGTCTGTGGGTCGAAACATGCGTGAAGCGCCGATTGGCGTGTTCGACTCCGGTGTCGGGGGGCTCTCGGTACTGGCCGAGATCCAGCGATTGCTGCCCAATGAGTCTCTGTTGTATGTCGCCGACTGCGGGAATATTCCCTACGGCGAGAAAACCCCGGAATTTATCCAGCAACGTTGCAGCGTGATGGCCGACTTCTTTCGGCAACAGGGCGCCAAGGCCCTGGTGCTGGCGTGCAACACGGCGACGGTTGCCGGTGTCGCCGACTTGCGTCGCGACTATCCGCAATGGCCCATCGTCGGCATGGAGCCGGCGGTCAAGCCGGCCGCCGCCGCAACCCGCTCCGGTGTGGTGGGGGTGCTGGCCACTACCGGTACCTTGCAGAGCGCCAAGTTCGCCGCATTGCTCGACCGTTTCGCCACGGACGTGAAGGTGATCACCCAGCCCTGTCCCGGGCTTGTAGAGCTGATTGAAAGCGGCGACCTGCGCAGCCCCGAGTTGCGCCAGCTGTTGGCCGGGTATGTTCGGCCACTGCTGGCCGCCGGAGCGGACACCCTGATTCTCGGCTGTACCCATTACCCCTTTCTCAAGCCGTTGCTGCGGCAGATGATCCCCGATGACATCAGCCTGATCGACACCGGCGCCGCCGTCGCACGGCAACTTCAACGTCTGCTGGCCGAAAGCGAGCTGCTCGCCGAGGGTCCGGTCCGTGAGGCGCAGTTCTGGACCAGCGCTGATCCGCTACATTTCAGAAATATCTTGCCGATACTGTGGAATACCTCTGGTGTTGTGCGAAGCTTCAACAGGTAGAAGGCTGTCCGGGGGGAATACGAAGAGTCGGGTGAACTTCTGATAAATCGCTGACTTCTATAGTTTTTCAGGGTTTGGCAACAAAAAAACCATACGAAATCGTTCACAAAAGGAAGTTTCAAGTGAAGCGACTATTCTGCTTGGCCGCGATTGCGGCCGCACTGATGGGGCACACTTTTACCGCGCAGGCGGCAGGTGTGGAGTTCGCGGTTGGTCAGACCAGCGATTCGACCATGACGTATCGGCTGGGCATGCAATTCGATTGGGATCAGAGCTGGTGCCAGAGTGATATTGGTCGCGTGACCGGTTACTGGAGCGGCGCCTACACCTATTGGGAAGGCGACAAGACGTCGAGCAATAACAGCCTGTCGTTCTCCCCGGTGTTCGTTTACGAGTTTGCCGGCCAGAACGTCAAGCCCTACGTTGAAGCAGGCATTGGCGTGGCGGCGTTCTCCAATACGCGAATCGAAGACAACAACCTGGGCAGTTCTTTCCAGTTTGAAGATCGGTTCGGTTTTGGCCTGCGCTTCAATGGCGGCCACGAAGTCGGGGTCCGCGCGACGCACTATTCCAACGCCGGGCTCGCCAGTTCCAACGATGGTGTAGAAAGCTACTCGCTGCATTACACGTTGCCGTTGTAAGCACCGATGCTGCACTAAATGTGGGAGCGGGCTTGCTCGCGAAAGCAGTGGATCAGCCGACACTGTAATCGACTGACCTGACGCTTTCGCGAGCAAGCCCGCTCCCACATTGGTATTGGGACAACTTCAGACTAGCGATACGCCGTCGAAATCCCCTGGCGTTCGTCGATGCACTCCGGTGCACCCATTTCGAACTCCCGGCAGATCAGCGGGCGTTTTTCGTAGATGGTGCACATCATCGTGTTGCGATCCAGCGCGGCACACCAACCGTCATCCAGGCGCAGCATCACTTCCCCGCCCCAGTCATCGGTATCGATGAACCGTTCAGGCACACCCGTATCGGTGATCAGCATGACTTCGAGCTGGCAGCAGCAGGCTGCGCAGGTCGAGCAGGTGACCGCGGGTTCCGCGATTTGCGTATGGGGGATGGTTTTCATGGCGCGCAGTGTAAGGCAGTCGCCGGGTGCTGTGTGGAAGGTCTGACGGACGCTCAAGGATCGAACGTCCGGGATGCCGTTGCCGAAGATGGCGCTTTTTACGGTTGATCCTTGATCGGCGGCTGGCTGCGCACCATGGGTTTGCCGATCTCCAGTTTCACTTGGTCCGGCCGTCTGGAGAGCGGCCAGAGGGCGGCCATGAACGCTGCCGGGAAAGCGATCTCCAACGGGCGGTCCTTGAGTTTGTCGAAGATGTGCCGCGCGGCTTTCTCCACCGACCAGCTCAAGGCCATGGGGGAGTCGTTTTTCGCCGTCAGAGGCGCCTCGACAACCCCGGGGCTGATCACTGTGAGTTCTATGCCTTCCGGGGCCAGGTCAACGCGCAGGGATTCGAACAGGTAACGCAGCCCGGCCTTCGAGGTGCCGCAGGCTTCTGCCTTGGGCAGCGGCAGGTAGGTCACCGTACTGGCCATGGCTACCATATGCGGTGCGGTGCCGGCCCGCAGCAAAGGCACGGCAGCGTCAATGCAATAATTACTGGCCAACAGATTGGTACGCACCACGTGCTCGACAATCGACGCATCGAACTGCTTGGCATCCACGTACTCGCAGGTGCCGGCGTTGAGTATCACGGTGTCCAGCGAGCCCCAGTCCTCGGCAATCTGCTCGCCGATCTCACGTACGGTCTGGCTGTTGGTCAGGTCCCCGGCGACCACCAGTACCTGCCCCGGGTAACGTAGCGACAAGCCTTTGAGTGGTGCCACGGTGCGCGAACTGACGGCCAGGTGTGCACCGGTCTTGAGGATTTCTTCGGCAAGGGCGGCACCGATGCCGCTGCTTGCACCCGTCAGCCAGTATCGTCGTGCGAGTGTCCGACTCATCCCAATCTCCTTTTCACCCGGGTAATTGCCCGGCCCAATACGGGTAATTGTCCATAATGCAAAGCCCCGGCATCGAAGTCATCCCGGTGGCGGTAATTCATGACCCAACGGCGGCGTATTGCCGCGAGGGCAGGTTTTTGAATGCCGTCAACGCACGCGTACGAGAAGTACTCAGGTCGACGATCGCTGAGGGGTAATCCACAACACCGAAAAGGCCGCCGAGATTGGCGGGGTTGTGCACGTCTTTTTTATTCAAGCCGGCCAGTTCCGGCAGCCATTGCTTGATGAATACGCCTTCGGGGTCGAATTTTTCCGACTGGCTCAACGGGTTGAAAATCCGGAAGTAAGGCGCCGGGTCGGTGCCGGTGGAGGAACTCCACTGCCAGCCACCATTGTTTGCCGCCAGGTCGCCATCGATCAGGTGACGCATGAAAAAGCGTTCGCCTTCGCGCCAGTCGATCAGCAGGTTTTTGGTCAGGAACATCGCCACCACCATGCGCAGGCGGTTATGCATCCAGCCGGTTGCCAACAGTTGGCGCATGGCGGCGTCGATGATTGGCAAGCCGGTACGCGCCTGTTGCCAGGCGGCCAGTTCTTCGGGGGCATTGCGCCAGGCCAGCGCTTCGGTTTCCGGACGAAACGCGCGGTGCCGGGAAACCCGTGGGTAGCCCACCAGTATGTGTTTGTAGAACTCGCGCCACAGCAGTTCGTTGATCCAGGTGACGGCGCCGGTCTTGCCGCTTTCGAATTCACCCTGATTGCTGTTCAAGGCCGCGTGCAGGCATTGGCGCACAGAAATCACCCCGGCGGCCAGATAGGCTGAAAGCTGACTGGTGCCGGACTTCGCCGGGAAGTCCCGTTCGCTTTGATAGTGCTCGATCTGCGCATCGCTAAAGCTGTCGAGGCGATGCCTGGCTTCGGCTTCGCCCGCCGGCCACAGGTTGCGCAGGTACTCATCGGGTGTTGCAAAACCGTCGACACTCAAGGGGAGCGCATCGCTGGCAATGTTCAGCGGCGCTTGTTTGTGCGGTGCGCGGACCAGGTTGGGCAGCGAGTGGTGCAATCGTTCGTAGCAGATTTTGCGGAACTGACTGAAGACCTGAAAGTAAGTGCCGGTCCGGGTCAGCACGCTCCCGGGCTTGAACAGCAATTGATCGAGGTAGCGGCGAACTTCGATGCCTTCGGCCTGTAGGGTCCGGGCGACTGCTGCATCGCGACGGGACTCGTGGATGCCGTATTCATCGTTGAGGTGTAACGCGTCGACCTGCCACTGTCGACACAGGGTCAGCAATATCTTGGGTGCATCATCCCAGCGCGGCGCCCGGCGGATCAGCAGAGGAATGTTCAGTTGCCCCAGTTCATGGCTCAGCTGGCGCAGGTTACGCAGCCAGAAGTCCACTTTGCAGGGCGCATCGTCGTGTTCCAGCCATTGTTGCGGACTCAGCAGATACACCGCCATGCAGGGGCCGTTAGCCGCGGCGGCCGAGAGGGCGGTGTTGTCATGTAGGCGCAGGTCGCTGCGCAGCCAGATCAATTGCATTCTGCTATCCGCGGGATTCATTTAAATCAGCCCGTGCTGAACGAGTGCCTGATGTGCCGACAACGGATCTTCGGCCAGGTACAAGTCAGCGATCTCGGCAGCACTGACGGACAACTCGGTTTGGTGGATGCATACCGTTGGTCCGGCAATCATTTTTGGGCAACTGACACCTTTGAAAAGTTTCGGCAACTGCGCCGGATTCAGGGCTTTGCTTGAGTACAGCAGAACCCCGCGGGGTTGCAGAAGTTCAACGGCCAATGCCAATTCACCGACAGGCAGCGGCCAGTCGAAGACCTCCACCGGGCAATCCGCACTGCTGATCAGCCAAGCCGTGAGCCACAGGTGCGGCTCCATGGGCAGGTCCGAGTGGTTGACCAGCAGCAGCGGCGCGGTGCGCAACTGACGATTGTTATGGTAGATGCGCGCACCGAACTTGCTGCGCAGCCAGGCACAAAAAAATCCTCGCTCCATCTGCGCCCCGAACTGGCCTTGCCAGCGTTGCTCCAGAGCGGCCAGCAAAGGCATCAGCAATTGCTCGCACAGGGTTCGCGGCGGGTACAGCGCCATCGCCTGATTGACGCTGTCATCCAGGGCGCGTTCCTGCAATCGGCTGACCGCCTGCAGTAACGTTTGCAGCAAGGCGTGCCAATCGTTGTCGACGGACTCGCTGAAGGCTTGCGGCGTGTCCAGCAATGGCTTGACCTGGCTGACGGCAACGCCACGGTTGAGCCAGGTGAGGATGGCCTGGATGCGTTGCACGTGGTCGGCCGAGAACAACCGATGGCCCTTGGGTGTGCGCAGCGGCACGATCAGGCCGTAGCGCCGCTCCCAGGCGCGCAAGGTCACGGCATTGACCCCGGTTTGCCGCGCCACTTCACGGATCGGCAGCCAGCCTTCCTCCAGCGCCTTTTTAAAGTCATCGCCGAGGTCTTCGTGGGCGCTGGCGTCGAGTGCTTTTTTCATCAGATGGCGTTTCGCAGGCTGAGGTTTTCCGGATGCGGTTGCAGGTAAACCTGCTGTGCGATGTACGGATCGGGGTGTTGGCGAAAGTGATGTTTGAGCAGCGTCAGCGGCACCACCAACGGCACGATGCCCAGGCGGTACTGGCTGATCACGTGCTGCACTTCCTGCTTGTCTTCGCCGCTGATGGCCTGTTTCAGGTAGCCACAGAGGTGTTGCAGAACGTTGGTGTGAGTGCGGCGGGTGGCGCATTTTTTCAGCGCCGCCATCAGTTCGCTGAAATAGCGGGGGCCCAGTTCCTGCGGGTCGGTTTTGCCCATGTTGCCCAGCAGTTGGCCCAGGGTTTTGTATTGCACCGGGTTATGGGCCATCAGCAGGTATTTGTAGCGCGAGTGAAAGTCCGTGAGGCTGCGCCGGGTCATGCCCTCCTGGCGTAGTTGCTGCCAGGCGCTGTAGGCGAACACCCGGGTGAGGAAGTTTTCCCGCAGTACCGGATCGTTAAGCCGGCCGTCCTCCTCCACCGGCAAGTCCGGGTGCCGCAGGCAGAAGGTCCGGGCGTAGATCCCGCGTCCGACACTGTCCGGCCGTGCGCCGTTGGTGTGGTAGACCTTGACTCGCTCCAGGCCACAGGACGGGGAATTTTGCATGAAGATGTAGCCGCAGATATCCCCCAACTGCGCTGCCATGTCCCGGCCGTAGGTGGTCAGCGGTTGTGTCACGTTAAGGTTGGGATCAAGGGTGCCCACGGCTTCGGGTTGATCCGCACTGCCCACCAGCCGAATCGGTTGGCGGGGGACGCCCAGGCCGATGGCCACTTCAGGGCAGACCGGGATGAAGTCGAAGTAATCGGTGAGGGTGCGGCTGCACAGTCGCGATGCCTTGTGCCCGCCGTTATAGCGCACGTCGAGCCCCATCAGGCAGGCGCTGATGGCGATTTTCGGTTTGGCGGGGGCGTGGAACATCGGAGTACCTCGAATCTGAACCTGTACAAACATTCGGGTCTGTACAAGATAACTTCATCATAGATTCGAAGTTATACAAGTCAATTTTTTTGTATAGGTTTTTTGACGGGCTGCTGTCAGGGGCGACAGCAGCGATTTGCTCGGATTGATGCTCTTTACTGCAGGTGCTCATGCAAGCGGCGGGCGGCTTCCTGACCGCTGAGCCAGGCTCCCTCGACGCGTCCGGACAGGCACCAGTCGCCACAGGCGTAGAGCCCCAGGTCGGCATCGGCCAGGGTGCCCCATTCGTGACTGCTGGCGGGGCGGGCGTAGAGCCAGCGGTGGGCGAGGCTGAAGCTCGGCGCGGGCATGGAATCGTGCAGCAGTTCGGCAAACGCGCCGTGCAACTGCTCGATCACCGCCTCCTTGGACAGGTCGATGTGCTGGCGACTCCAGGCGCTGGTGGCATGCAGCACCCAAGTGTCGAGGGTGTTGTCGCGTCCAGGTTTGCTGCGGTTGCGGGCCAGCCAGTCCAGCGGGCTGTCCTGTACGAAGCAGCCTTCCATGGGCGTTTCCAGCGGCGTTTCGAACGCCAGCGCGACGGCCCAGGTGGGGTCCATTTTCACACCGGCCGCGGCGCCAGCGAGTTTCGGTGCTGATGCCAGAAGCGCCGTGGCCTGTGGGGCTGGCGTGGCGATGACCACGTGGCTGAACGGACCGTGGGTGAAGCCTTCGGCGTCCTGCAGATGCCAGTGTTCTTCGCCGCGATAGACCTCGGTGATCCGGCAGGCGAAATGCACTTCGAGGTCGCCGATCAGGGCACGGGTGATGGCGCTCATGCGGGGCGTGCCGACCCAGCGGGTCTGCTCGTCCGGTGACAGGTTGAGTTGGCCGCCATGGAAGGTGTACAGCTGCGGCGTCCACTCGGCGACCCAGCCTTTGGCCTGCCAGCGCTGGACTTCCGTGACAAAGCGGCGGTCGCGGGCGGTGAAGTATTGCGCGCCCATGTCCAGAGCCCCCGCATCGCTGCGCTTGCTCGACATGCGCCCGCCGCTGCCGCGGCTTTTATCGAACAGCTGAACCACGTGCCCGAGGTCCGTCAGGGCCTGGGCGGCGGAGAGTCCGGCAATGCCGGTGCCGATGATTGCGATAGGTACAGTCATAGGGGCCTCGTTTACCTTTCTGTACAGACTACGCCGGGGTTCAAACCTGTACAATGTTGTTTTTTGGTATAACTTTTAGCGTTCTCGTTCTGACAGCTTGGCCTATTGTTAAACATAGAGCCTGCTCGATACCAAAGATCCCTGCTTATAAAAATAGACTAATGGACAAGGTAAAACGCCACGCGAGGAAGAAGTCATGCACATATTGCTGACCGGCGGTACTGGTTTGATAGGACGTCAGCTCTGCCGGCACTGGTTGGGCCAAGGTCATCGCCTGACAGTCTGGAGTCGCCAACCTGGAAATGTCGCGAAAATATGTGGTGCCCAAGTGCGTGGAATCGCCCGTCTGGAGGATCTCGGGCAAGAACCTGTCGATGCAATTATCAATCTTGCCGGTGCGCCGATTGCCGCCCGGCCCTGGACGCACAAACGCAAAGCCCTGTTGTGGAGCAGTCGCATCTCGCTGACTGAAACCCTGCTGGCCTGGCTGGAAAGCCGCGATCAGAAACCCCAGGTGCTGATCTCCGGTTCTGCTGTCGGTTGGTATGGCGATGGTGGCGAACGTGAGTTGACCGAAGAGTCGCCACCGGTCATCGATGATTTCGCCAGTCAGTTATGCATCGCCTGGGAAGAGACCGCCCAGCGGGCTGAAGCGCTGGGCATTCGCGTCATCCTTGTCCGTACCGGGCTGGTTCTATCGGCCGAGGGCGGCTTTTTGTCGCGGCTGTTACTGCCGTTCAAGCTGGGCCTGGGAGGCCCGATCGGCAACGGCCGGCAGTGGATGCCATGGATTCATATCGACGATCAAATCGCCCTGATTGATTTTCTTGTGCATCGCAACGAGGCCAGCGGTCCCTATAATGCGTGCGCGCCCAAGCCGGTGCGCAACCGTGAGTTTGCCGAGGCATTGGGCGGCGTGCTGCATCGCCCGGTGTTCATGCCGATGCCGGCCTTCGCGTTGAAGGTGGGGCTGGGCGAGTTGTCGTTGCTGTTGCTGGGCGGCCAGCGCGCCACTCCGGTGCGTTTGTTACGGGCGGGTTTCACTTTTAAGTTCACGGATTTGCGCGCGGCTCTGGACGATCTGTCCGGTCGCCTTTGAAATAGGACGTTGCATGACCGATCACGCGTTGCTTCTGGTCAACCTGGGCTCACCTGCCTCCACTTCGGTGGCGGATGTGCGCAGTTACCTCAATCAATTTCTGATGGACCCGTACGTGATCGACCTGCCATGGCCGGTTCGACGGCTGTTGGTATCGCTGATCCTGATCAAGCGCCCCGAGCAGTCGGCCCATGCCTATGCCTCGATCTGGTGGGACGAGGGCTCGCCGCTGGTGGTGCTAAGCCGTCGCCTGCAACAAGCGATGACCCGTCAATGGCAGCACGGCCCGGTCGAACTGGCAATGCGTTATGGCGAGCCATCGATTGAATCGACACTGGTGCGCCTGGTCGCGGCGGGGCACAAACGGATCACCCTGGCGCCGCTGTATCCACAGTTCGCCGACAGCACCACGACTACGGTCATCGAAGAGGCCGGACGCGTGGTGCGCGAGAAAAACCTCGACGTGCAGTTGTCGGTGCTCCAGCCGTTCTACGACCAACCGGAATACCTCGATGCGCTGGTGGCCACGACCCGGCCGCATTTGCAGCAGGACTTCGATCACTTGCTGATGAGTTTTCATGGATTGCCGGAGCGGCATCTGAAGAAGCTCAACCCCGGTCACAGCTTCGAGGGTGGCGGTGATTGTTGCGCCGGGGCACCACCTGAGGTGGTTGCCACCTGTTATCGCGGCCAGTGCCTGCGTACGGCGGCAGAGTTTGCCAAGCGCATGGGATTGCCGGAGGGCAAGTGGTCGGTGTCGTTCCAGTCGCGCCTGGGGCGCGCCAAATGGATCGAGCCCTACACCGAAGCGCGCCTCGATGAGTTGGCCAAAAGCGGCGTGAAAAAGGTTCTGGTGATGTGCCCGGCGTTCGTTGCCGATTGCATCGAGACCCTGGAAGAGATCGGTGATCGCGGCAAGGAGCAATTCCGCGCAGCGGGGGGAGAGGACCTGGTGCTGGTGCCGTGCCTCAACGATGACCCGCATTGGGCGCGGGCGTTGAGTGCGTTGTGCGAGCGAGCGCCGTTGGTGCTTTAAAAAGCTTCGTCGGAACGCCGCCCGGAGCAAGCCCGCTCCCACAGCTGGAATGCATTCCAAATGTGGGAGCGGGCTTGCTCGCGAAGAGGGTCTTTCAGTCAGTGAAGAGTCCGAACCTGCTTAGATCAGCGGCTCCTTCGCCTTCTTGTGCTTCCAGCTGTCATTGCCCGGCAGGATCAGGTTCAAGCCAATCGCCACCACCGCGCACAGCGCGATGCCCTTGAGGCCGAAGTCATCCGGTCCGGTGCCGGTGCCGATCAACACGCCGCCGATCCCGAACACCAGGGTCACCGACACAATCACCAGATTGCGCGCCTCGCCCAGATCGATCTTGTGGCGGATCAGCGTGTTCATCCCCACCGCCGCAATCGAACCGAACAACAGGCACAGAATCCCGCCCATCACCGGCACCGGAATGCTTTGCAGCAGCGCGCCGAACTTGCCGATGAACGCCAGGCTGATGGCGAAGATCGCCGCCCAGGTCATGATTTTCGGATTGTAGTTCTTGGTCAGCATCACCGCGCCGGTTACTTCGGCGTAGGTGGTGTTGGGCGGGCCGCCGAACAGGCCGGCCGCCGTGGTGGCAATGCCATCGCCGAGCAGGGTGCGGTGCAGACCGGGCTTCTTCAGGTAATCGCGACCGGTCACGCTACCCACGGCAATCACGCCGCCGATGTGCTCGATGGCCGGGGCCAGGGCCACCGGAACGATGAACAGAATCGCCTGCCAGTTGAATTCCGGTGCGGTGAAGTGCGGGATGGCAAACCACGGTGCGGCCGCAATCTTTGCGGTATCGACGACGCCGAAGTAGAACGCCATACCAAAGCCCACCAGCACGCCGGAGATGATCGGCACCAGGCGGAAGATGCCCTTGCCGAATACCGCGACGATCAGTGTGGTCAGCAGCGCTGGCATCGAAATCATCATCGCCGTCTGGTATTGAATCAGCTCGCTACCGTCGCCAGCCTTGCCCATGGCCATGTTGGCGGCAATCGGCGCCATGGCCAGGCCGATCGAAATGATCACCGGGCCGATTACCACCGGCGGGAGCAGGCGGTCGATGAAGCCAGTGCCTTTGATCTTCACCGCGAGGCCGAGGAAGGTGTAGACGAAACCGGCCGCCATTACGCCGCCCATGGTCGCTGCCAGGCCGAACTGGCCCTTGGCGAGAATGATCGGGGTGATGAAGGCAAAGCTCGATGCCAGGAACACCGGCACCTGACGCCCGGTGACGATCTGGAACAGGATCGTCCCCAGGCCTGCGGTAAACAGCGCCACGTTCGGGTCGAGGCCGGTAATCAGCGGCATCAACACCAGGGCGCCGAAAGCCACGAACAGCATCTGTGCGCCGGACAGCACCGTGCGCCAGAGCGGATCGTTGAACTCTTGCTGCATGCTCACGCGTCCTTCTGCTTGGTGCCGAAGATCTTGTCGCCAGCATCGCCCAGGCCCGGGATGATGTAACCGTGTTCGTTCAGTTTTTGATCAATGGACGCGGTGTAGATGGTCACGTCCGGGTGAGCTTTCTCGACCACGGCAATGCCTTCCGGCGCGGCAACCAGCACCATGGCGCGGATGTCCTTGCAACCGGCCTTTTTCAGCAGGTCGATAGTGGCGACCATCGAGCCGCCGGTGGCGAGCATCGGGTCGATGATCATGGCCAGGCGTTCGTCGATCTCCGGGACCAGTTTTTCCAGGTAGGTGTGGGCTTCGAGGGTTTCCTCGTTGCGGGCCACGCCCACGGCGCTGACTTTGGCGCCCGGGATCAGGCTGAGCACACCTTCGAGCATGCCTATGCCGGCACGCAGGATCGGCACCACGGTGATTTTCTTGCCGGCGATTTTCTCGACCGATACGGTGCCGCACCAACCTTCGATATCGTAGGATTCCAGCGGCAGGTCTTTGGTGGCTTCATAGGTCAGCAGGGCGCCGACTTCCTGAGCGAGCTCACGGAAATTCTTGGTGCTGATGTCTGCGCGGCGCATCAGGCCAAGTTTATGACGGATCAGCGGGTGGCGGATCTCGAGGATGGGCATGGGAAAGGCTCCGGCGGCGGGCAAAAAAACCGGCCTAGATTAATCTATCCGAGGGTGTTGTCCTATAGACATAGAGTACGTTAGTCCACAAACGCTTGATCTGGCCGTTCGGGATGCGTACCTTTGCCCGCTTTTCCGAATCCGTCCCCCCTTGGAGAGCGCCATGTCCGCTGATCTCGAGCATATCCGTCAAATCATGCGAGAGGCTGACTGCCTGTACACCGAAGCTGAAGTCGAGGCGGCCATCGCCCGCGTCGGTGCACAAATCAACGATCAACTGGCGGACAGCAACCCGGTGGTGTTCTGTGTGATGAACGGCGGGCTGATTTTCTCCGGCAAGCTGCTGACCTACCTGCACTTCCCGTTGGAAGCGTCCTACCTGCACGCCACCCGCTATCGCAACGAAACCAGCGGCGGCGACCTGTTCTGGAAGGCCAAGCCTGAAGTTTCCTTCATCGACCGTGACGTGCTGATCATCGACGACATCCTCGACGAAGGTCACACCCTGGGCGCGATCATCGACTTCTGCAAACACGCCGGTGCCCGCAAAGTGCACACCGCCGTGCTGATCGACAAAGACCACGACCGCAAGGCCCGCCCGGACCTCAAGGCCGATTTCGTCGGTCTGCCGTGCATCGACCGCTACATCTTCGGTTACGGCATGGACTACAAAGGCTACTGGCGTAATGCTAACGGGATCTTTGCGGTTAAAGGAATGTAAGAACATGAGCGTGCCGAGCTTTCTGGATCAGACCCTGTTCGCCGAGCTGGCCGGGAAAGCCGCGGCCAATCCTCGTGGACGCCAGCATCACAACTTTCATCAGATGGAAGACGCTTGCCATCGCATGGCGGTGGGGTTGCAGCCGTCCACCTATGTCCCGCCTCACCGGCATCTGGGCGACAACAAGGCCGAAACCCTGTTGGTCCTCAAGGGGCGGCTGGGCGTGTTGATCTTTGATGAGACCGGTGCGGTGCTGAGCAAGACCGTGCTGCAGGCCGGTGGCGATTGTGTTGGCGTGGACCTGCCAACCGGTGTGTTCCACGGGTTGGTGGTGCTGGAGGCCGACAGCCTGATGTTCGAATGCAAGGCCGGTCCTTACCGCCCGGTCGGTGAGGGTGAGCTGGCGCATTGGGCGCCGCGTGAGGGCGAGCCTGGTGTTGCCGAGTATCAGGCCTGGATGCGCGCGCAATTCGATTGATTTTCTTCCTGTGGGAGCGGGCTTGCTCGCGAAGAGGGCGTGTCAGTCAACGTCAAGGCGACTGACACGCCCTCTTCGCGAGCAAGCCCGCTCCCACAGGGTGTCGTGTTCACAGCCCTGCATCCGCTTGCCCATGCTAGAGTGCCCGGCCCGACTCCGGAGCCTGCCATGAACCCTTTTATCCGCAGCTGCGCCGCCCTGTTGCTGACCCTCAGCCTGCCCCTGGCCGCGGCCCCCATGCACAGTCAATTCCTGCCACCGGACGACCTCACTCTGCGCGATGCCGATCCCGAACAGCAGCAACTGATGCAGGTCACCGATTACTCGGTGGTGGTCGGCGCTCAGCGTCAATCCAATCAACAGCCGATTCCGGTCACTTCACCGCTGATGATTCGGCTCAAGGGCAAATCCCTGAACAAGGGCGCCACCATCAGTCAGGTGCTGGTCAACTTCGATGGTGAAAGCAAAAGCCTGAAGAAGCCGGTTTACGACGAGGCGAGCAAGACCCTGACCCTTTATTACCCGCTGGCGCAATACCGGATGGTGATCGACTTGTTGCGCAACGACACGGTGTATTGCCAGTTTCTCAGCTACGCCAATGGCCATGTCTGGGCCGATCTGCACACCGGCAGCACTCGTCCGCGTTGAGCCCTGTGCCCGCGCAGGGGTAAACTGCCCGCCCCGTGAAATGTCTGCGAGCTGGAGTCGGCAATGCGTAAAGATAAAAAACAAGTGATTGGTGACGAGATCGGCGATGAGCAGATCAAGTTGTTCCTCGATTTCGAACCGGTCGACGCGACTTCTCCGTCCCTGCACAAACTGGTCAAGGCCTACCGTGGCCTGCGCATCGACGATTTCGAGCGTTTCCTGACGTTCTTCGTCGAAGCGGGATACGACGTGAATGGCAAGGATGAGCACGGCAATGACTTCGTTGCCCTGATCAAGGATCAGCGCAATGCGTCGGACTACATCGAGTTGATTGAGAAGGTTCGCGGTTAAGATCAAGAGATCGCAGCCTCGCTTCGCTCGACAGCTCCTACATTGGACCGCGTGTTCCTGTAGGCGCTGTCGAGCGAAGCGAGGCTGCGATCTTTCAAATGCATAAAAAAACGCCCCGTTCTCGACGAGAGAGGGGCGTTTTTCATGAGGCCGAATCAAGCGTAGCTTTCGGTCTCGCTGCTGGCTTCAACCAGTTCCAGGGCAACGTTGTTCTGCGTGTTGATCTTGCGATACAGCGCAGCGTCGGTTTCCAGGACCTTTTCCCGGGCCGGGAAGATTTCGGCCAGTTTGCTAGCCCATTCGCCTTTGGCTTTGCCCGGGAAGCATTTCTCGATCAGTTCCAGCATGATCGAAACGGTCACCGAGGCACCAGGCGAAGCGCCGAGCAGTGCCGCCAGGGAACCGTCCTTGGCCGCGACCAGTTCGGTACCGAATTGCAGGATGCCGCCTTTTTTCGGGTCTTTCTTGATGATCTGTACCCGTTGGCCGGCCACTTCCAGGCGCCAGTCTTCGGCTTTCGCCTCAGGGTAGAAGCGACGCAGGGACTCCAGGCGCTGCTCCATCGACTGCATCACTTCGCTGACCAGGTACTTGGTCAGGTCCATGTTGTTTTTTGCCACGGACAGCATCGGGCCGATGTTGCCGGCACGAACCGACATCGGCAGGTCCATGAAGGAACCGTGCTTGAGGAACTTGGTGGTGAAGCCGGCATAAGGTCCGAACAGCAGGGACTTCTTGCCTTCGACTACGCGGGTGTCCAGGTGCGGCACGGACATTGGCGGCGAACCTACGGCAGCCTGGCTGTAGACCTTGGCCTGGTGGTGCTTGACCACTTCCGGGTTGTCGCAACGCAGCCATTGGCCGCTGATCGGGAAGCCGCCAAAGCCTTTGCTCTCTTCGATGCCCGAAGCCTGCAGTAACGGCAAAGCCGCACCGCCCGCGCCGAGGAAGACGAATTTGGCGTCGACTTCACGGGTGTTGCCGCTGTTGACGTCCTTGATGCTGACAGTCCAGCCACCGTTGCTGCGCTTGAGGCCGGTCACGCGCTTGCAGTACTTGACCTGTGCATCGGGTGCGCTGGTCAGGTGCTTGAGCAACTGGTTGGTCAGGGCGCCGAAGTTGACGTCGGTGCCATTGATCACGCGGGTCGCGGCGAGGGTTTCGCCAGGATCGCGGCCAGGCATCATCAGCGGCATCCACTCGGCCATCCTGGCCTTGTCTTCGGTGTATTCCATGTCCGCGAAGGCGTGGTGCTTGCTCAGCACCTTGAAGCGTTCCTTGAGGAAGGACACGCCGCTGTCGCCCTGCACGAAGCTCAGGTGTGGCACCGGGCTGATAAACGATTTGCACGAGCCGAACGTGCCCTTCTTGGTCAAATACGACCAGAACTGCTTCGACACCTCGAACTGGGTGTTGATGTGCACGGCTTTCTTGATGTCGACGGCGCCATCGGCTGCCTGCGGCGTGTAGTTGAGCTCACATAGCCCGGCGTGACCGGTACCGGCGTTGTTCCACGGGTTGGAACTCTCCGCGGCACCGGAATCCATCAGCTCGACGACTTCCAGCTTGATCGCGGGGTCGAGCTCTTTGAGCAGCACTGCAAGGGTGGCACTCATGATGCCGGCCCCAACCAGTACTACGTCGACTGCTTCGTTATGCGCCATTTAACGCGTCTCCAAAATCTGCAGCACCAAATTGTCGGCATGGCTGCCAGGCGTTCCGGGGCGTGTCAGTGTGGCCCCAGGGTATTCATGGCAGTATCGCCATGTCCGAATCTTCGCAATTTATCGCAACTTCGACGGACGCTACCTGCCGGGCCTATGAGCCATATGAACTCATTTCGGCGCGCGGGAGGCAATTCGACTTATGGTCGATACATCCGTTTGTGCAACCAAATCCGTAGCGGACAGGCTTCAGGCTCCGGTGTTCGAGGAATACTCGGTCCTGTGTCGTTGGGCTGTTGTAGACGCTAATGGTGCATGTTCAGACGCAAAACTATTCATTTGCTCGCCACACTCTTGTGAAGTTGTGAAAACCCGTTTTTTTCACGCTCTTTTGAAGACGTGAACCTCAAAAAGGGCTGTCCCAGCCTGGCACCGTGCCCGGATGGATTGCCGCCATGGGATACAGGGCAGGCAAAACGGGCAAACAGCTCAGTGACCGAGCGTAATGACAGCTCTGCAGATTCGCGAAAAGTGGAGGTTTTGCTCAACAAAACAGCAAGCGCGCCAGCTTCACTCGATCTGTGTGGGCGGCTCTCTGTGGGCGGTGCGGGGTGTCAATACAAGCGCATTGACGATGCTGCGAGGCCCGATCAGGAGACGTCCTTATAATCGGGGGGAGATTGTATCTAAGAAACGCAGGGAAATGGTCGTGTTTAATGACTTTTATTAGGTGTTTGGTCAGGTCGTCATCAGATGTTGTGCGCGCGAGCGTGGCCGGTGTTGCTGCGAAACGACACGGGCACCGGCAGGCAGGGGCTGATTCAGCCAGTTCAGGCGGATCTCTTCGATTTCAACCCAGCCATCGCCCATGGGCTGGAGGCTGCACTGCCTGAAGGCCTGGCAGCGGCCGTTGCGGTCGAGCAGGGCGAAGCAGCGATGCAGTGGACGTGGCGCGAACAGAGAGATCAGATGGCGCATGGCGGGTACCGTTTGGGTGTCTGCCGAGAAGATTGCCTGCAGGCCATTACGTGCAAGTGTATGGGGGGTGACATCTGTATGACAGGAACCGCGTTGCCAAGGGCTTGTCAGAGATTTCATCAAACACTGTGAGGTGCTGGTTACCCGCAGTGGCGCACCGCTATACTGCCGGCCTGTTTGTGCCTGATTCTGGAGAGAAGAGCATGTTGCAACGCCTGTTGTTCGGTTTGATCACTGTGACCAGTTTGACCCTGGTTGGCTGCGCCCACAGCCCGCAACAACTGAGCCCGGAACCGAAGCTGACCACCCAACTGGCCCCGGTCGGCCATGGTCAGCCCGTCGTGGTGCGTGTAGTGGACGGTCGTCCGTCACCGACACTGGGCACCCGTGGTGGCCTGTATCCGGAAACCAGCGCAATCACCGTGCAGAGCGCGCAGATCCTGCCGAAGTTGCAGGCCCAGGCTGAAGCCGCCGTACGGCTGTTGGGCTTTACCCCGACGAACAACGCCATGAACGCACCGCAACTGACCGTGACCCTGACGGAGTTGAAGTACCAGTCGCCCAAGGAAGGCATGTACGTGACCGAAGCCACCATCGGCGCGACCTTCCGCTCCGATGTACAGAACGCCAACCGTCGCTACAGCGGCCGTTATGGTTCGTCCCTGGACCAGCGCTTCGGTATGGCGCCGAACCAGGAAACCAACACCAAGCTGGTCAGTGATGTGCTGAGCGATGCGTTAACCCGTCTGTTCAAGGACCCGACCGTGGGTCAGGTGCTCGGCGAGTAACCTTCGCTGGATGTGAAAAAGCCCGGTGCCAGCGATGGTCCCGGGCTTTTTCATGAGCGTTGGGTTGAGTCAGATTCACACTGATCAAGTGTGGGAATGGTTGTGTCAGGCCGCTTCTGAGTAGAAATCCAGCACACTCACACCGGTCAGTAAATCCGTTTCAGGCAAATCCGCATGGTGATACCCGCCCAAGGCGCAATACACCAGCCAGTGGCGATCCTGAACGTTGAAGGCGAGGCTGCCGACGAGGGCTTGTTGTTCTTCGCTGGGGGTGATGAGGTAAAGGCGATCCTGGTTTTCGGCGTGAAGCATGACGTGGTCCTTGTCGGTTTCGAGGCGCGCATGTTCGCCGATACAGATGACGAAGCCGTGACGCAGGACAGCCATTGATCAAATGCTTCGTTATTTGTCGGAAACAGAAGGCAGGTACGCAGGCTTTCGGTAGAATCCGCGCCGCGGTCGCCGGTCCGGCACCTGCCACCTGATTTGCTTGAGGTCTGTGATGTCGCTGCACTTGATGACGCTGTTTACCGCCCATCCCGCCAAATTGATCAATCTGCTGGCCTTGCTCTTTGCCTTCCCGGGCGGCTGGTTGCTGCACGCCACCCGTCGTCGCGAACTGCGCGCGATGGCCAGTTTGCAGGCGCAGCGCCAGAGCAGCCCCAACGTAGAACCCACGCTGGACTGGGCGACCTTGCGCATGAACCGGTTTTTCTACATCTTCGGCTTTGCCTGCATGGGGATGGCGCTGCTGGTGTCGTGGATCAGCACTCAGGTCTGAGTAACCGCAAAACCTGTGGCGAACAGATACAAAAGCGGCGCCCCAGGGGCGCCGTTTTCACATCTGGCAGAAACCGCTTACAGCGCTAACCCTGCCTTCACCCGGTACTGATTGCGCACCGGCGTCGCATATTGCAGCACCAGGAATGGACGATGCTCCTCAGGGCAGGCGTCCAGGCGGCGTTGCCATTCTTCATGAGCCTTGGCCAGTTCTTCGGCCGGGAACATTTCGGCGGCTTTGGGCACCTGCAACTGCGGATCGGCGTCCTTCCACTGCGCGTAAGCCAGGTAGTGCACCGGGAACAAGCGGTATCCGCTGAGGATTTGCCTGTCCATCTCGACCGCCAATTGCTTGGTGTCTTCGAACAGTTCGGTGATCGGCGCGGCAAAGTTCACATGCACCCGGCCCTTGTAGCCGGTGATGCCCTTGGCGATGCTCACGTCATCCTCGCCTGGCACTTTGGTGTAGGTGCCGGTGGTGGCACGGATGTAAAGCTCGCGGGCCTTGGCCTGGTCACACGGGTCGTATTCGTAGCTGATCGACACCGGGGTCAGGTTCAGCGACTGAATGACTTCGCCGAACGGCTCGTCCTTGCGACTCATGTGGAACATCTTGAGGATCGCCGATTCGGTACGGTCGTCACCGTCCTTGGCGCGGCCTTCGGCCTGGGCGATCCAGATCGAGGCGCAATCGTTGCGGATCGAATGGTTGATGTACGCCGAAAGCAATTGATAGGCCGCCATTTTCTCCCGGCGTCCGCTGATCGAGCGGTGCACGATGAAACTCTTGTTCAGGCGCATCAGGTCGCTGACGAAGGGCTTTTGCAGCAGGTTGTCGCCAATGGCGATGCGCGGGGTCGGCAGGCCGGCGTGGTACACGGCGTAGTTGACGAAGGCCGGGTCCATCACGATGTCGCGGTGGTTGGCGATGAACAGGTAGGCGCTGCCGGACTTGAATTGCTCCACACCGGTATAGGTGACACCGTCGGTGGCGCGCTCGATGGTGTGGTCGACGTAAACCTCGACTTTGTCCTGTAACGTGGCCACACAGGTCACGCCGGCAAACTCACGGCGCAGCCGATGGGCTATAAGAGGTTTGAGCGCCCAGCCTAAAGCGCCGGCAAAACGCGGGAAGCGGAAGTGGGTGAGGATATCTAGAAACGCCTTGTCGCCGAGCAGCCGGTCCAGCACCGCTGGGACTTCGCTGTCGTCGTAAGGTCGGATGGCATCGAATTCGCCCATCATGCTCTCTTGTTAGAAACGGCTAGGGTAAGTAAAGGTTTTGTTCGAAAACCGGCGGGGCACGGTCTGAAAAAGTAGCCAGACAAAAATAGCCCTGCAAATAGACCGGCGATTATACGCACAAGTCACCTGGGAGACCGCGATGCTGGAAAACGCAGTGTATGAATGTCCGTATTGTGGTGAGGAGGTAGAGACGACGCTGGATTTGTCCGGTGGCGATCAGACCTATATCGAGGACTGTCAGGTGTGCTGCCGGCCGATAACCTTCGTGTTGCAGGTTCATGAAGAGGAATGGCATCTCGAAGTGTTCAGTGAAAACGAATGAGGAGCGTGTATGCAGCGCATCTACGATCCGGAAAACCTGATGGAAGGCGAACTGCTGCAAGGCATGCTCGCCAGCGAGGGTATCGAGGCGCATCTGGTGGGCCGTGATTTGCTCGGGGGCAGCGGCGAGTTGCCGATCTATGGCCTGCTCGGGCTGTCGGTCGAGAACGACCAGGCTGCATACGCCCGCGAGCTGATCACCGCGTACAATGCCGCGCTGCCGCTGTCCGGCGATGAACCGGATAGCTTTCCCGGCACGTTGGTCTGTTAGGCTGGCGTTCGTTTGATCAAGAGCCGTGTTGCCCCATGTGTGGACGTTATGCCCTGTTTCGCTGGAACCCCGCCTTCGCGGCGCTGCCCGGTTTTCCCGCCGACCAGCAGGCGCAGTGGAACATTTCTCCGAATGATTCGGTGTTGATGCTGCGGGCCGGGCCTGACGGTCAGCGCACGCTGGCCCGCGCCCGCTGGGGCCTGACGCCGCCCTGGCTGACCGATCTGTCCCGCACTCCGGCCCACGCCCGCGCCGAAACCGTTGCCGAACAACCGATGTTCCGCGAAGCCCTGCGCCTGCGCCGCTGCCTGTTGCCGGCCAACGGTTTCTACGAATGGCGCGGCACGACGCGCAAGCGCCCGTACTGGCTGACACCGGGGGAGGGCTCGTCATTGTTCTTTGCGGCGATCTGGGAGGCATATCCGGTGCAGGAGCAGGTGTGGCTGAGTACTGCCGTGATCACCCAGCCGGCGGCAAGCCAGCGGCGGCCGTTGATTCTTGATGAGGCGGGGCAGGCCGCGTGGCTGGATCCCGAGACGCCGTTGCATGCTTTGCAAGCCTTGCTGGCCAGTGAACCCGCCGCATTGCGTGAGCGGGTGCTGGCCAACATGGTGAATGATCCGAAGCTCAATGGGCCGGAGTGTCTGACGCCGGGATGACAGGTTGTCTGTGCTGACGCCATCGCTGGCAAGCCAGCTCCCACAGGGATTTGCGGCATTCACAAAACCTGTGGGAGCTGGCTTGCCAGCGATGAGGCCCTTGAATTAGACCCTGAACTGATTGATCAGCCGCCGCTGCTGCTCGGCCAGCTTGGTCAAGTCCGCACTGGCCGCGCTCGACTCATCCGCACCACCGGCCACTTCATTGGCCACCTGACCGATGTTGATCACGTTGCGGTTGATGTCGTCCGCCACCGCACTTTGCTCCTCGGCCGCGCTGGCAATCTGGGTGTTCATGTCGTTGATCACCGACACCGCCTGAGTGATGGTTTCCAGCGCTTCGGCGGCCTTGGCCGCATGCTGCACGCTTTCGTCCGTGCGGTTCTGACTGTCTTCCATGACTCGCACCACATCCCGCGTGCCCTGCTGCAGTTGCTGGATCATGGCCTGGATTTCTTCGGTGGCCTTTTGCGTCTTCTGCGCCAGGTTGCGCACCTCGTCGGCCACCACGGCAAAACCTCGGCCCTGTTCACCGGCGCGGGCGGCTTCGATGGCTGCGTTCAGGGCCAGCAAGTTGGTCTGCTCGGCGATCCCGCGAATGGCGGTGAGGATGGCGTTGATGTTTTCGCTGTCCTTGGCCAGGGTTTGCACCACGCCCACGGCCCGGCCGATCTCCACGGCGAGGGCGCCAATCGAATTCGAGGTGTCGCGCACGATCTGCATGCCCTGGCTGGCGGCTTGATCGGCATGGCTGGCGGCTTGTGCGGCCTGGGTCGCATTGCGCGCAACGTCCTGGGCGGTGGCGGTCATTTCCTGCACGGCGGTGGCCACCTGATCGATCTCGGCCATTTGTTTGTGTACGCCGGTGTTGGTGCGGATAGCGATGTCGGCGGTGTGTTCCGACGAGTCGCTGACGCTCTGCACCGAAGTCACCACCTGGGTGATCATCGCCTGCAATTTGGCCAGGAAGGTGTTGAAGCCTTTGGCGATCGAACCCAGTTCATCGGCGCGGTCGCTGGTCAGGCGCCGGGTCAGGTCGCCTTCGCCCTGGGCGATATCGTCGAGCATGGCCACCATTTGCTTGAGCGGACGGGCGATGCCGTGGCCCACCAACCAGATCACCAGCAAACCGATACCGGCAATCACCAGGCCGACCATCGCCATGCCGAAGGTGTCGGATTTACGCTGGGCGTCCAGGTCGGCCTGGAGTTTTTGCAGGTCGGCCATGACCGCATTCAGCGGCAATTGCAGCATCAGGGTCCAGCGGGCGTCGGTCTGGCCGATACCGAAGGGCAGGTACAACTCGATCCGGCCCTGGGCCTTGTCGACGGTGTAGGTGACTTCGCCACGCTTGAGATTGGCCATGTTGGCGATCTGTTTGCTGTCGAGGATGTCGCTGACCTTCTCGCCGAATTTGCCCGGATCCTTGGTGTAGGCAACGATCCGGCCATTGCCGCCGATCAGGGCCATTTCCCCGGCGCCGCCGTAGAGTTTCTGGTTGGCGCCCAGAAGCATTTCCTGGATGAAGTTCACCGACAGGTCGGCACCGACGATGCCCTGGAAAGCGCCGTTGAGCATGATCGGTTCGATAAAAGAGGCGAGCATGACGATTTTATCGCCGACCTTATAAGGCGCTGGATCGATCACGCAGGATTTTCTGGTTTCTTTCGAGCACAGGTAGTACTCGCTGGCGCGCACGCCGGTGGACAGGGTTTTCTGGTCGTCGACGTCCACCAGTTTGTCCAGGCCCAGGGTGCCGTCGTCGTTGCGGAACCACCAGGGCAGGAAGCGCCCGTTGCTGGCGTCGATGCCGACCACCTGGGTGCCGACGTAGGCCGCATCATTGTGGTCCAGCGCGTCTTTTTCCCAGCCGATGTAGGTGCCGAGGATCTTTGGGTTCTTGACCACGTTTTCCTTGATCAGGCCGATCAGTTGCTCACGGCTGAGGCTCAGCGCAGGCTGGCCATCGGCACCGGGTGTGCCGATCAGGGCGTTGACCCGCACCAGCGCGCCGGCGATCAGCAGCGGTGCTTCGAGTTCACGCTGGATCTGGCTGACCTGGGTCTGCGCCAGGGACGTCAGGCGTTGTTCGATGACTTGCTCGAACTGGGCCTGGGTCCGATCCTGGACCATGTCCTGCGTCCGGGCCCCGGAAAACAGCGCGTACACCACCAGCGCTGCCACGACACTAAGGACAATGGCGCCGGCAAGGGCTGCCACGGAAAACTGGATCGACTTGAATTTCATGGGGGCTCCGCACGGGAAAAGACGACTGCCCAGGTGTATCGGCAGGGTGACGGGCGGGCATGAGCGCGGGCGGTTGAAATGACTGTTTTTACATGCCGGATGTCGTAATTGAATCAATGCGCGGCGTGATGGGCTGTGGGGCGCCGCCGTATGTGAATTTTTTTCTACGGCGATGAGAGCTTTGTCCGAATTGTGCGTCTTACGTCCATTGTATCTGGCGCCTATACATTTCCGCGCCTAGGATACGCAGCATGTTTTCAGGGAGTTTTTTGATGAACAAGATTTTGGTTGTCAGTGCGCTGGGCGCAGCGCTGTTGCTCACCGGTTGCCAGTCGGTCAATACCACCAGTGGCGGTGCTGTAGGCGTTGAGCGCAAGCAATACATGTTCAGCATGTTGTCCGCGCAAGAGGTCGACCAGATGTACGCCCAGTCGTATCAGAAGACTGTGGGCGAAGCGTCCGGCAAAGGTGTGCTGGACAAGACCAGCAATGAAGCCCGGCGGGTTCAGTTGATTGCCGACCGGCTGATTGCCCAGGCGCCGAACTTCCGTCCGGACGCGGCCCAGTGGAAGTGGGAAGTCAACCTGATCAAGAGCGATGAACTCAACGCCAACTGCGGCCCTGGCGGCAAGATCATCTTTTACACCGGGCTGATCGACACCCTGAAACTGACCGACGATGAAATCGCCGCGATCATGGGCCATGAAATCGCCCACGCCCTGCGCGAGCACGGTCGTGAAGCGATGTCCAAGGCTTACGGCATCGAAATGGCCAAGCAGGGCGCCGGTGCCTTGTTGGGATTGGGGCAGGACACCATGGCCCTGGCCGATACCGTGGCCAACTACGGCATGACCTTGCCCAACAGTCGCGCCAATGAAAACGAAGCGGACCTGATCGGCCTGGAACTGGCGGCCCGTGCTGGCTACAACCCGAATGCCGCAATCACCCTGTGGAACAAGATGAGCAAGGTCTCGGAAGGTTCGCCACCGGAGTTCATGAGCACTCACCCGACATCGTCGAGCCGTATTGCGGCGTTGCAGGCGGCGATTCCGAAAGTCATGCCGCTCTACAACAGCGCCAAGAAATAAGCTGCAAGCTGCAAGTTTGAAGCAAAGCAGATCTGCTCTGCTTCAAACTTGTGGCTCATTGCTTGAAGCTTGCCGCTGCTTTAAACCCATCCGCTGCTCTGCATCGCCTTGTACACCGCGACAATCGCCAGGATGAAGAACGCCGACGCCGCCAGTCGACGGATCAGGGTCAATGGCAATTTGTCCGCGGCAAAGTTACCGGCCAATACCACGGGCACGTTGGCAATCAGCATGCCGAGGGTGGTGCCGATGATCACCAGCCACAGTTCCGGATACTGCGCAGCCAGCATCACGGTCGCGATCTGCGTCTTGTCGCCGATCTCCGCGAGGAAAAACGCGATCAGCGTGGTCAGGAATGGCCCGAACTTGCGGGCGGTGCTGGCCTCGTCGTCATCCATCTTGTCCGGGACCAGGGTCCACAGCGCCGTGGCGGCGAAGCTCGCGGCGAGGATCCAGTGCAGCATCGTATCCGAGAAGAAACTGCCGACCCAGGCACCGACTGCACCGGCGGCCGCGTGGTTGGCCAAGGTCGCGGCGACGATACCGGCGATGATCGGCCAGGGCTTGCGGAAACGGGCGGCGAGAATGAGCGCGAGCAGTTGCGTCTTGTCGCCGATTTCGGCCAAGGCAACGATTGCGGTGGGTACGAGTAATGAATCCAGCATCAGGGGTTTTCCTAAGGGGCGGGTCGACACGGCTATGACACGTACAGCCTTCCCGCCCCGGGTAAGGTGTTCGTGTCATAGGTCTTGTCAAACCCTGCGATCCATCTGATGTGGATGCTTGGGTCGCATGCGCCATGGTCTTTTGACCAAGTATGTTGACGCATGCCGGACGAGCGTGGCGCTCGTGGGAGACTACTCCCCTAGGACGGAGCGGATTCTGCCTAGGCAAAATCCATTCGGCAAGCCTTCTTTTTCAAAAGAAGTTCTATCCGCGCTTGGCTCGGTAGATCCGGAAGCCCTGTCCTTCGGCCTTGATCGCACACACGCCAAGGTGCTCTTCGATCAGCGGTTGATACTTCAGGAAGCTATTGGCTACCAAGCGAAGTTCGCCGCCGTTTTTCAGATGTTTGGCCGCTTTTCGCAGCAGGTTTTCCGTTGCGAAGTAGTCGGTGTGCACGCCGACATGGAACGGCGGATTGCTCAGGATTGCACTCAAACCCATCGGCGCGGCATCGATTCCGTCACCGGTAATCACCTCGGCTTCCAGACCATTGGCAGCCAGAGTCAGACGACTGCTGGCAGCGGCAAAGGCATCCACATCCAGCAACGTGACCTGGTTGTGCGGGTAACGACGTTTCACCGCCGCGCCCAAGACCCCTGCACCGCAACCGAAATCGAGCAAGTGGCCGCTGGGCAGTTTGTCCAGATGCTCCAGCAGCAGTGCGCTGCCGCGATCCAGGCGACCATGGCTGAACACCCCCGGCAGGCTGATGACCTTCAGCGGGCCTTCGGCCAGCGGCAGTTCGTAAGTCTGCGCCAGGCTTTCCAGCGGTTTGGCTTCAGGCGCGTTGGCCACGGTGACCAGCCAGAGCTGGCAGTGGCGCGCGCTGTCGAGTTTGCGTGGCTTGCCGAACGGATTGAGTTGTTTGGCGGCACCTTCGATGCCGCTTTTTTTCTCGCCGACCAGGTACAGCTCGCGACCGGCAAGCCGCGAGGCGAGGGCGTTGAGGATGTAGTCGGTCAGGTCCTTGGCCTTGGGCAGAAAAACCACCGCTGTATCGAACTCGCGCTCGGGCGCATTCACGCCAAAATGGCTGCGCTCGGCGAAGCGGGCGTCCAGCGCGGCCTGATCGCCGGCGTGCCAGCACCAGCCATGAGCTTCGGGCAGGCGGCCCAGCAAGTCGTCGGCGGGCAAACCGGCCAACAACACCGAACCCTGGAATAACTCGGCCTGACGAAGCAGTACTTCACTGCGCGGATCCATAACTGCTCCCGTGGAAAAAAGTGCCGCAGTTTATCAACTGACGACCCGTAGCGCCTTACCGCTGAAGTATCCCCGTGCGTTTTCGGTCACTTGGCCAACGATTCGCTGGCGCGCCTCGCGGCTGCCCCAGGCGTTGTGCGGGGTGACGATCAGGCGCGGGATGTCGTGGGCCAGCAGCGGATTGCCGTTGACGGGAGGCTCGATGCTCAGCACGTCAGTGGCGGCGCCCCCCAGATGTCCGTTGCGCAAGGCGTCGGCCAGCGCCTGTTCGTCGATCAGGCCTCCGCGGGCGGTGTTGATTACGAACGCGCCAGGTTTCATCGCGGCCAGTTCACGGGCACCGATGAAGTGGCGGGTGTGTTCGTTGAGCGGGCAGTGCAGAGTCAGTGCGTCGATTTGCGGCAACAATTCATTCAGCGGCAAGCGGTCCGGTCGGGCAGGGCGTCCGGGAATTTGCCCCGGCAGAACGCGCATGCCGAAGGCTTCAGCCAGCCGTGCGACTGCACCGCCCAATTCGCCATGTCCCAGCAGGCCAAGGGTTTTGCCCTCGAGTTCGACGATCGGGTAGTCCAGCAAACAGAATTGTCTGGCTTGCTGCCAGCGACCTTCGCCGACGGCTTTTTGATAATCGGCCAGGCGCGTGGCCAGGTTGAGCAGCAGCATGATCGTGTGCTGCGCCACCGACGGAGTGCCGTAACCTTGGCAGTTACACACGGTAATCCCGTGGGCGCGGGCGGCGGCGAGGTCGACATTGTTGGTGCCGGTGGCGGTGATCAGGATCAGCTTGAGATCAGGGCTGGCGGCCATGGCGGCGGCATCGATCAGGATCTTGTTACTGATGGCGACGGTGGCGCCCTTGAGGTGATCGATGACCTGATCGGGCAATGTCTGGGCGTACAGCTGCAAATCGCTGAAACAACTGCGCAACGGGTCCAGGTCAAGGTCGCCGAGGTCCAGGGACGGGTGGTCGAGGAATACGGCGCGGCGAGTGTTCGTCATCAACTGTACCTTTTGTGCAATGAACTGAAGGCGTAATCTGCCGAGCCTACCAGATGAAATAAATAGTTACGCTTGGCCTGAAGGAGCCCCCATGTACTGGACAGAGTTCTTGACCGTTGCCCTGATTCACCTGCTGGCCGTGGCCAGTCCCGGCCCGGACTTTGCCGTGGTGGTGCGCGAGAGTGTTACCCACGGTCGCCGCGCGGGCACCTGGACCGCGCTGGGTGTGGGTACGGCGATTTTCCTGCACGTGGGTTACTCGCTGTTGGGTATCGGCCTGATCGTGTCCCAGTCGATCGTGCTGTTCAATGCCTTGAAATGGGCCGCCGCCGCTTACCTGCTGTACATCGGTTACAAGGCGCTGCGCGCGCAACCGGCCAAGCCTGTGACGGACGACCTGCACAAGGAAGCCGGGGAACGCACCGCCCGTGGTGCTTTCACCTCAGGTTTCGTCACCAACGGCCTCAACCCGAAAGCCACGCTGTTCTTCCTCTCGCTGTTCACCGTGGTGATCAACCCGCACACGCCGCTGGCGGTGCAGGCCGGTTACGGGGTTTACCTGGCGGCGGCGACAGCGGGCTGGTTCTGCCTGGTGGCGATGTTGTTCAGTCAGCAGCGCGTGCGCGCCGGTTTCGCCCGCATGGGGCACTGGTTCGACCGGACCATGGGTGCGGTGCTGATTGCAATTGGCGTGAAGCTGGCTTTTACCGAGATGCATTGATTCCGTAGTTACTTCAGATCGAGAATCCCTGCGGGTGGTGGCGCAACGCTAGTATCCGAGGGGTTCTGCAAATCATTCCTTTGGCTGATTTGGCTGGCGTTCAAGGGCACTACAGTGCGTACTTTCAGTCACGACCGTGCAGTCAGATTAAAGGGATTATTATGTTGCAGACTCGCGTTATCCCCCCGGCCGAAGGCGCTTACCAGTACCCGCTGTTGATCAAACGGCTGCTGATGTCCGGTGCCCGTTATGAGAAAACCCGCGAGATCATCTACCGCGACAAGTTGCGCTACAGCTACCCGACCCTGATCGAACGGGTGGCCCGCCTGGCCAACGTACTGACAGCGGCCGGGGTCAAGCCCGGGGATGCCGTGGGTGTGATGGACTGGGACAGCCATCGTTACCTGGAATGCATGTTCGCCATCCCGATGATCGGCGCGGTGATCCACACCATCAACGTGCGCCTGTCGCCGGAACAGATCCTCTACACCATGAACCACGCCGAGGACCGCTTTGTGCTGGTCAACAGCGAGTTCGTCGGCCTGTACAAGGCCATCGAGGGGCACCTGACCACCGTCGACAAAACCCTGCTGCTGACTGACCTGCCGGAAAAAACCGCGGACCTGCCGAACCTCGTCGGCGAATACGAACAGTTGCTGGCAGCGGCGAGCCCGCAGTACGACTTCGAGGATTTCGACGAAAACTCGGTCGCGACCACGTTCTATACCACCGGCACCACCGGTAACCCCAAGGGTGTGTACTTCACCCATCGGCAACTGGTGCTGCACACCATGGGCGTGTCGACCATCATGGGCGCGATCGATAGTGTGCGCCTGCTGGGCACCAACGACGTGTACATGCCGATCACCCCGATGTTCCACGTCCACGCCTGGGGCTTGCCGTATGTGGCGACCATGCTCGGGCTCAAGCAGGTGTATCCCGGCCGCTATGACCCGGAGTACCTGGTGGAGTTGTGGCGCAAGGAGAAGGTCACGTTCTCCCATTGCGTACCGACCATTTTGCAGATGGTCCTCAATGCCAAGGCCGCGCAGAACGTCGACTTCGGCGGCTGGAAAATCGTCATCGGCGGCAGCGCCCTGAACCGCACGTTGTACGAGGCGGCCAAGGCCAAAGGCATTCAGCTGACGGCCGCCTACGGCATGTCGGAAACCGGGCCACTGGTGTCGTGCGCGCACCTCAACGACGAATTGATGGCCGGTACCGAAGACGAACGCACCACTTACCGGATCAAGGCCGGCGTGCCGGGGCCACTGGTGGAGGCGGCGATCGTCGACACCGAAGGGAACTTCCTGCCCGCCGATGGCGAGACCCAGGGCGAGCTGGTATTACGCGCGCCATGGCTGACGGAGGGTTATTTCAACGAGCCGCAGAAGGGCGCCGAGCTCTGGGCCGGAGGCTGGCTGCACACCGGAGACGTGGCGACCCTGGACAGCATGGGCGTGATTGACATCCGTGACCGGATCAAGGACGTGATCAAGACCGGTGGCGAGTGGATCTCCTCCCTGGACCTGGAAGACCTGATCAGCCGTCATGCGGCGGTACGTGAAGTAGCAGTGGTGGGGATCCCCGACCCGCAGTGGGGCGAGCGGCCGTTTGCCCTGCTGGTGCTCCGTGAGGGTCATGCAATCGGGGCGCGGGAACTCAAGGAACACCTCAAGCCGTTTGTGGAGCTGGGGCACCTGAGCAAGTGGGCAATTCCGAGCCAGATCGCCCTTGTTACTGAAATTCCCAAGACCAGTGTCGGCAAACTCGACAAGAAGCGCATTCGTGTCGACATCAGCGAATGGCAGGCCACCAACAGCACCTTCCTCTCGACGCTTTAAGCGTCTCCCGGTGTGCCCGAAAGGGCACGCCGGCCCCACCAAGCAAGCGCTTGGCTTGTCAAATCGAATTTTTCAGCCATCCTTGCCGTGCCGACGGGTGTCGGACTGGCGAAAGGACTGTTCCAGAGTGGCTGGCAACTGCAAATCACACTTTAGAGGGATCAAGCGTTACTACCTGCTGGCTATAGTCCGCTCAAGGATTTTTAAGAACGGGGCAACCGCACGAACCGGGGCGATGCAACTTTGGAATGACTTTGGGATGCCATGGCTCCCGGTTATCCACAGCGTTTTTAGAAGTGCTCTTGCCATAAAAATAAAATGCACATGGAGTAGGGTCGATGACATCAGTAAACCAGTTCTGGCGCCGGGCGAAACTGCCCCTGGCTGTCAGTCTTGCCTCTACGCTCGCCGGGCCAGCATTCGGCGTCAGTTTCAACGTCGGTGAAATCGAAGGTCAGTTCGACTCATCCCTGTCGATTGGTGCCAGTTGGTCTACCGAAAGTGCCAACAAGAACCTCATCGGTGTCAACAACGGCGGCAAGGGTCTGTCCCAGACTTCTGATGACGGTCACCTGAACTTCAAGAGCGGGGAAACGTTCTCGAAGATCTTCAAGGGCATCCATGACCTTGAACTGAAATACGGCGATACCGGTGTTTTCGTCCGTGGCAAATACTGGTACGACTTTGAACTGAAGGACGAAAGCCGTCCGTTCAAGGACATCAGCGACGAGGGCCGCAAGGAAGGCGCCAAGTCCGCCGGCGGCCAGATCCTCGACGCCTTCGTCTACCACAACTACGCCATTGCCGATCAGCCGGGCTCCGTGCGTCTGGGCAAGCAGGTCGTGAGCTGGGGTGAAAGTACCTTCATCGGTGGCGGCATCAACTCGATCAACCCGATCGACGTGTCCGCGTTCCGTCGTCCGGGTGCCGAGATCAAGGAAGGCCTGATCCCGGTCAACATGTTCTATGTGTCCCAGAGCCTGACCGAAAACCTCTCGGCCGAAGCGTTCTACCAAATTGAATGGGACCAGACCGTCGTCGACAACTGCGGCACGTTCTTCTCCCAGCCGGACATCGTCGCCGACGGCTGCGACGACAACCTGCGTGTACTGAACAAGCGCTCGCAAATTCCGGCCATTGCCCTGGCGCCTTTGGCCGCCAACGGCGTCAACGTCAACGAAGAGGGTGTTCTGGTGCGTCGTGGCCCCGATCGTGATGCCCGCGACAGCGGTCAGTGGGGCGCGTCCTTCAAGTACATGTTCGACCCGCTGGACACCGAGTTCGGCGCCTACTTCATGAACTACCACAGCCGCGCGCCGATTTTCAGCGCCACCGGTGCGCCGCAGTCGGTCTACAACACGGCCAGAGGGTTGCCCGGCCCGTTCGCGGCACTCGGGCCACTGCTGGTGGCAGGTAATTCGCAATACTTCATCGAATACCCCGAGGACATTCGCCTGTATGGCTTGAGTTTCTCCACTACCCTGCCTACCGGTACGGCGTGGAGCGGTGAGATCAGCTACCGTCCGAACGCGCCAGTGCAGCTCAACTCCACCGACATCCTGTTCTCCGGTATTCGTCCTTTGGGCAATAACAACCCGAACAATCCGTTGACCAATGCATCGCTGCTTACCGGCGTGCCGGGTCAGGACCTGCACGGGTA
The DNA here is from genome assembly GCF_000282455.1 of Pseudomonas sp. GM74. Taxonomy (GTDB): domain Bacteria; phylum Pseudomonadota; class Gammaproteobacteria; order Pseudomonadales; family Pseudomonadaceae; genus Aquipseudomonas. The sequence goes on along the minus strand of NZ_AKJG01000004.1, from coordinate 46,690 downwards.
CCGTCGCAAGGAAGTCACCCAGTTCCAGACCACCCTGACGCACTTCTTCGACCAGGTCATGGGCGCCAGCCGTCTGACCCTGGTGGGCGAAGTGGGCGTGACCCACGTCGGCGGCCTGGAAAGCACGTCTGACGTTCGTTATGGCCGCGATCCGGTCTACGGCCCGGGTGAGTTGCCAGCCTCCGGCGCACTCGATACCTGCGTGGCGCTCAACTCCAGCACCATCAACGGTGCCGGCCCGGGTACGCCGACCAACAACCGCAGCCGCAACTGCACCGACGAAGGCTTCACCACCGCGACTTCGTGGGGCTACCGCGGTCGTGCCATCTGGGAATACAACGACGTGTTTGCCGGTGTGAACCTCAAGCCGAACGTTGCCTGGTCCCATGACGTGAGCGGTTACTCCCCTGGTCCTGGCGGCAACTTCGAGGAAGGTCGCAAGGCGGTGAGCCTGGGTGTCGACGCCGAATACCAGAACACCTACACCGCGAGCCTGGCCTACACCAATTTCTTCGACGGCAAGTACACCACCGTGGATGACCGCGACTTCGTTGCGCTCAGCCTCGGCGTGAACTTCTAAGCACAGTATTTTCAGGACGAACACACATATGAAAATAACAAAGAGTCTGTTCCACGCCGGTGTTCTGGGTCTTTCGCTGCTGGCGACCAGCGTCATCGCAGCGGTACCCCAGGCCGAGGCCGACAAGCTGGGCAAGAGCCTGACCCCGATGGGCGCCGAAATGGCGGGTAACGCCGACGGTTCGATCCCGGCCTGGAAGCCGATGGCGAAAAACGCCGGTACGGTCGACAGCAAAGGTTTCCTGTCCAATCCGTTCGCCAGCGAAAAACCGCTGTTCACCATCACGGCGCAGAACGTCGACCAGTACAAGGACAAGCTCGCCCCGGGCCAGTACGCGATGTTCAAGCGCTACCCGGAAACCTTCAAGATGCCGGTGTACCCGTCCCACCGCGGTGCCACCGTGCCGGATGACGTGTTCGCCGCCATCAAGCGCAACGCCACCAACACCAAGCTGGTGTCCGGCGGCAACGGCCTGGAGAACTTTGAAACCGCCATTCCGTTCCCGATTCCGAAAAGCGGCGTGGAAGTCATCTGGAACCACATCACCCGCTATCGCGGGGGCAGCGTGACCCGTCTGGTGACCCAGGCGACACCGCAACCGAATGGCTCATATAGCATGGTGTACTTCCAGGACCAGTTCGTGTTCCGCGACAAGATGAAGGATTACGACCCGAAAAACCCGGGCAACATCCTGTTCTACTTCAAGCAGAAAGTGACCGCGCCGGCGCGTCTGGCCGGTGGTGTACTGCTGGTGCACGAAACCCTCGACCAGGTGAAGGAACCGCGTTCGGCGTGGGTCTACAACGCCGGTCAGCGTCGTGTGCGCCGTGCACCCCAAGTGTCCTATGACGGCCCGGGTACCGCGGCCGACGGCCTGCGTACTTCCGACAACCTGGACATGTACAACGGTGCACCGGATCGTTATGACTGGAAGCTCGAAGGCAAGAAAGAGATGTACATCGCCTCCGACAGCTACAAACTCGACTCGCCAACGCTCAAGTACGACGACATCATCAAGGCCGGTCATATCAACCAGGACTTGGCGCGTTACGAACTGCGTCGCGTCTGGCATGTAGTTGCAACCCTGAAGGAAGGCCAGCGTCACATCTACGCCAAGCGTGACTTCTACATTGACGAAGACACCTGGCAAGCAGCGGTCATCGACCATTACGACGGTCGCGATCAACTGTGGCGCGTCGCCGAGGCCCATGCCGAGAACTACTACGACAAGCAAGTGCCGTGGTATGCCCTCGAAGCCTTGTATGACCTGCAGTCGGGTCGTTACCTGGCACTGGGCATGAAGAACGAAGAGAAGTCGGCTTATGACTTCGGCTTCACTGCCACCACCAGCGACTTCACCCCGGCCGCGTTGCGTCAGGATGGTGTTCGCTAAGGTGTACTGAGTAGAGGCCGCACCCTCTGAAAACGCCCCGACTGGTTCGGGGCGTTTTTTTTTGCTTGTAGACTTTTTGTAGCCATTTGTAGCAATTACCTTCATTCCCTATCCGTTTACGGCTAGTCTGCGGACATCTGCAACGCCGCCACCCGCAATTCAAACAAGAGCCGGCTATGACTGATTTGTCTACACCCCCAGGTTCTGCAAACGTTGCTGTCGCGACACTCGACGGGCGCTTCTTCCGCCCGCCGTTGCCCGACGGCCATGTGCTGCGTCCACGGTTGTGTGAGCGCCTGAGTGCCGGGCTCGGTGGCAGGTTGCTGCTGGTCAGCGCACCGGCAGGGTTCGGCAAGAGTTCGTTGGCGGTGGAATTCTGTCAGGGGTTGCCGGCGCACTGGCGAAGTCTCTGGCTGGGCTTGAGCCCGCGAGACAGTGACCCGGGACGTTTTCTCGAACGCCTGCTGGAAGGCCTTCAGGACTACTTTCCGCACCTGGGCAGGCAATCCCTCGGGCTGTTGAAAATGCGCCAGCGCCATCAGCCGTTCGCGTTCGAAGAGTGGCTGGACGGCCTGCTCGACGAACTGGCCGAACACCTGTCCACCGCGACGCCATTGCTGCTGGTGCTGGATGATTACCATCTGGCCCAGGGGCCGGTGCTGGATCGTTGCCTGCAATTTTTCCTCAATCATCTCCCCGATGGCTTGCTCGTGATGGTCACCAGTCGCCAGCGTCCCGACTGGCACCTGGCGCGGCTGCGGCTGTCGCGACAACTGCTTGAGTTGCATGAACAGGATCTGCGCCTGACCCATGACGAGGCCTTGAGTCTGCTCGACCGGCACAGCAGTTCCTTGCGCGGTGAGGCGCTGGAAAACCTGATCCAGCGCAGCGAAGGTTGGGTCGCGGGGTTACGTTTCTGGCTGCTGGCCGCCTCGGAGGCGGGCACCGATGGTGCGCTGCCGCAATCGTTGCACGGCGGGGAAGGGCTGATCCGCGATTACTTGCTCGAAGAGGTCATCGATTGCCTGCCGGCCGAGGTCCAGTCATTCCTCTATGACACAGCGCCCCAGGAACGTTTTTGCAGCGAACTGTGCGACGCCGTTCGCGACGCCCATGACAGCGGAGAGATCCTGCGTTTCCTGCTCGCCCACCAAGTGTTCCTGGTGCCGCTGGACGAGCATGGCCACTGGTATCGTTACCACCACCTTTTTTCCGATCTGTTGCGCACGCGCCCGACTTCCCAGTCGATGGTGCCGCCCGCCAGCCTGCACCTGCGTGCCTGCCGCTGGTTCAATGCCCAGGGCCTGCTCGATGAGGCCGTGGAGCAGGCTTTGCGCGCCGGCCACCTGGACGTCGCGGCGAACCTGGTGCAGAACCTCTCCGAAGAGCAACTGCTGGCGGAGCAGAACGTCGGTATGTTGCTGCGCTGGAAAATGGACTTGCCTGACAGCTTGTTGATCAGCACGCCGCGACTGATCGTGCTCTATAGCTGGGCACTGGGGATGGCGTGCCAACTGGATGCCGCCGAAGAACTGGCCAGCCATTTGAGCCGTTTCCTGCCCGCTCCATCGGCCACCGCCCAGAAGTCGATGCTGGCTCAATGGCTGGCGTTGAGCGGCATCATTGCCCGTGGGCGCGGCAACCGCGAACTGACGCTGCGGTACTGCGGCGAAGCGTTGGAAAGTCTTCCGTCCAAACGTTACGGCCAGCGGCTGATGTGCCTCTCGACCCTGTCCAACCTGGCCATTGCCGACGGTGATTTGTGGCGGGCACGAGGGCTTAACCGCGAATCGCTGGAACTGGCGCAACGGGTCGGCAACCCCTTGTTCGAAGCACTGGCGCACTACGACCGCGCCCGGGTGCTGCAAGCGCGGGGGGAAATCTGTCGGGCGCTGGAGGAGGTTCGTCAGGGAATGCAGCGCCTGCAGAGCTTGTCTGCGCAGCGGCTGTATGCGGTTCGCGCCCGGCTGACCTTGTACGAAGGCTTTTTGCTGGCCCTGCGCATGCAGCCACAATTGGCGCGGGTGCGATTACAGGCCGGTTTGAGCGAGGCGCGTGCCTGCCGTGACATCAGCGTGCTGATCGGCCACTGCGTGATTGCCAGGCTGGAAGGCAACAGTGGCGAGTTTGCCAAGGCCTTTGCCGAACTTGCCGAAGCCGAACGCCTCATGCACATCTGGGATGTGCCACCAATCTACTACCTGGCCATGATCACCCTGGTCAAATGTGAACTCTGGCTGGCCCAGGGGCGCACCGATCTGGCCGAAGCCTGGCTGGCACGCCTGGGGCAGACCTATAACGGCGAAAACGGGGCGGCACCACCAGAATTCCACCCGCAATTGCCGCTGCATATCGAATTGCAACAAGCCTTGCTCGACGTCATCCAGGGTCAGCCGATGCTGGCCGAAGGGCGTTTGAATGCGCTGCTTGAACATGGCCAGCAAAGCGGCCGGCAGATGCTCAGCGTCATGGCGCTGACCCAGAAAGTGGCGTTGTTGCTGGGCAGCGGACGGGAGCCAGAAGCACGCAAGGCACTGTCCCAGGCGCTGGACGCCGCCGGCGGAGGCGTGCTGCAACCCTTCGAGGGCTTGCTGGCCGAGCACCCGGACTGGGTGCGTGGACAGCTTCAAAACTGTCCGCCAACCCCCGTGTCCCTGAGCCTCAGTGAAAAACTGCCGGCATTGGCTGTCCGTCCCGGGCTGGAGTCCTGCGCGACCGCGGAACAGCTCAGCACCCGGGAAATGGCGGTCCTGCGATTGATTGCCCAAGGCTGTTCGAACCAGGAAATCAGCGATCAGCTGTTTATTTCCCTGCACACGGTCAAGACCCACGCCAGCCACATCAACAGCAAACTCGGGGTCGAGAGGCGTACACAGGCTGTGGCGCGAGCCAAGGAATTGGGGATGCTGGGTTAAGGATTTTTCACGTTACACATCGCGGCCATTGGCTGGATACTCAATTGTGCGAAAATCGCCCGTCCCCGTTTATCGAGCAGGCCCCGATGTCCCAGCATCCCACCCTCATCCGCGAAACCTTCCCCGTCGGCCCGTTGCAGTGCAACTGCACGATCATCGGCGATCCGGTGACGAAAAAGGCCATCGTTGTCGATCCGGGTGGCAATCATGAGCTGATCCTGGCGCGTCTCGATGCCCTGGGGCTGAAAGTGGTCAGCATCATTCACACCCACGCGCACCTCGATCACTTCCTGGCTTCTGGCCAACTCAAGGAAAAAACCGGCGCGACCCTGCATTTGCACAAGGAAGACCAGTTTCTCTGGGACAACCTGGAAATGCAGTGCCAGATGTTCGGCGTTCCTTATACCCCGGTGCCATCCCCGGACCGCTGGCTGGCCGATGATGAAGAGCTGGCCTGCGGCTGTGGCGTGGCGCTGCACACGCCGGGTCATACACCGGGCTCCATGAGCTTCTGGTTTTCCGAGGCCAAGTTGCTGATTGCCGGTGATACGCTGTTTCGTCGCGGCGTCGGGCGTACGGATTTGTGGGGCGGTGACCAGGCGACCATCGTGCGTTCGATCAAGCAGCGTTTGTACACCCTTGACGAAGAGGCGACGGTGGTGGCCGGGCATGGTCCGGACACCCGTCTGGGCGATGAAATGCGCGAAAACCCCTTTGTGCGGGCCTGATTTGTAACGAGCGGAATTTTTGTTCCCGGAAGTGATCCAACACCCGCAAAGGCTGTGCCTTGGTCCGTTGCACCACAGAATGCAAAAAAAGTAGGAGCTTTACATGTTCACCACGCGTCGTTTGATTATTCTCGCTACGGCTGTGGCCGTTTTGTCCGGTTGTGCCTCGCCTAACCCATACGGCGGTCAGGGCCAGGCACAGGGCCAGGCGGATAGCGGCTCCGAAGGCATGAGCAAGACCGCGAAATACGGTGGCCTCGGCGCTCTGGCCGGTGCGCTGGCCGGTGCTGCGATCAACCACGATAACCGTGGCAAGGGCGCACTGATCGGTGCGGCGGTGGTCGGTGCTTCCGCCGCCGGCTACGGCTACTACGCCGATCAGCAAGAGAAAAAGCTGCGCGCCAGCATGGCCAACACCGGTGTTGAAGTTCAGCGCCAGGGCGACCAGATCAAGCTGATCATGCCGGGCAACATCACGTTCGCGACCGATTCGGCGAACATTGCCCCAGGTTTCTATCAGCCGCTGAACAACCTGGCGGGCTCGCTGAAAGAGTTCAACCAGAACCAGATCGAGATCGTCGGCTATACCGACAGCACCGGCAGCCGTCAGCACAACATGGACCTGTCCCAGCGTCGTGCCCAGAGCGTGGCAACCTACCTGACCTCGCAAGGTGTCAGCGGTGCCAACCTGAGCGCTCGCGGCGCCGGCCCGGATAGCCCGGTTGCCAGCAACGCTGATGTCAATGGTCGTGCGCAGAACCGCCGTGTAGAGGTCAACCTCAAGGCGATTCCGGGCCAGCAGTACGGTGCCCAGCAGCAAGGTACGGTTCAGCAGTACCCTTGATCGTCTGATTGAACCCCAGGTGTAAAAAAATGCCCGCCCGATCCTAAGTAGATCAGGCGGGCTTTTTTGTATCGTCAGTTCTGGCCTCTTCGCGGGCAAGCCCGCTCCCACAGGTTAGTGTTGAATGCAGATTTTGTGTCCGACATCGACCACTGTGGGAGCGGGCTTGCCCGCGAAGGGGCCGGGGTGGGCAACAGATAAAACGGATCAGTAATAAAAAAGCCCCCGGAGAATCACTTGTCCGGGGGCTTTTTGTTTTGCGCGAAAGCTGATTACTTCTTCAGGCCATAATGCTCATCGAGCATGCCCGGCGAGTTCGGGGCTTTCGGTGCGTAGTCGCGCGGCGGCTCCTGATCGCGCGGTGGCGTCAGGCGTTCACGGGGCGCCTGCGCCGCGTCGGCGTGCAGGGAAGCCAGCAGGCGTTGGCGAGTCTGCTCGTCCAGGGCCAGGCGGTTGGCGCCCTCGGCGAGATGGTCCTGCACTTCCTGATAGCTCTGAGTCAGTTTCTTGACCAGTGTCGCGGTGCTGTTGAAGTGGGTCACCACCTCATTCTGATAACTGTCGAAACGTTCCTGAATATCGTCCAGCTGACGCTGCGTGCGGCTGGGCGCGGCGTTCGGTGCAACGCGAGCGATCAGGAACCCAATGGCGACACCCACAACCAGGGCAAGAGTCGGTAACAACCAAACTAAGAGCGAGTGTTCCACGAGTCCTTCCTCTATAAACGGCTTTGCTTTACGTTAACGGCTCGAACCTGCGCTGTATACCGCGATTCACTCGCAATAGACAGCCACAGACAATTTGCTAGACGAGTCGACCCGATCCGGGGTCACGGAGTTCCTTCCTTGCTTATGCGTGAAACCCCTGTAGTGATTGATGGCCCGGTGGGTCAACTGGAAGCACTGCTTCTGGAAAACAACAGTCTGGACAACGAGCAGCCGCGTGGCCTGGCGCTCATCTGCCATCCGAACCCGGTGCAGGGCGGCACCATGCTCAACAAAGTGGTCTCGACCCTGCAGCGCACTGCGCGTGATGCCGGTTTGATCACCCTGCGTTTTAACTACCGTGGTGTCGGCGCCAGCGAAGGCACCCACGACATGGGCACCGGCGAAGTCGATGACGCACAGGCTGTCGCCGAATGGTTTCGCGCCAGACACCCGCAATTGCCACTGACCCTGTTCGGTTTCTCCTTCGGTGGATTTGTTGCAGCAAGTCTCGGCGGACGTCTGGAAGCGAAGGGCGAGAAGCTCAAGCACTTGTTCATGGTCGCGCCAGCGGTCATGCGCCTGGGCGATCAGGATCAGCTGCCGCAGCACGGCGAGTTGACCCTGATCCAGCCGGAAACCGACGAAGTGATCGATCCGCAGCTTGTTTACGAATGGTCCGACAAGCTCGAACGCCCCCATGAGCTGCTGAAAGTGGCAGAATGCGGACACTTTTTTCATGGCAAGCTGACCGATCTCAAGGATCTGATCCTGCCGCGTCTCTCGAATTGATTGCAGTCTGACAAGCGATTACCCATGACGACTCGTACCCGTATCCTCACCGGCATCACCACCACCGGCACGCCGCACCTGGGCAACTACGCTGGCGCCATCCGCCCGGCGATCGTCGCCAGCCGTGACAGTAATGCCGATTCGTTCTACTTCCTGGCCGACTACCACGCCCTGATCAAGTGCGATGACCCGCTGCGCATCCAGCGCTCGCGTCTGGAAATCGCCGCGACCTGGCTGGCCGGTGGTCTGGATGTCGACCGCGTGACTTTTTACCGCCAGTCCGACATCCCGGAAATCCCCGAACTGACCTGGCTGCTGACCTGCGTTGCCGCCAAGGGTCTGCTTAATCGCGCCCACGCCTACAAGGCTTCGGTGGACAAGAACGTCGAGACCGGCGAAGACCCGGACGCCGGCATCACCATGGGCCTGTACAGCTACCCGGTGCTGATGGCCGCGGACATCCTGATGTTCAATGCGCACAAGGTGCCGGTCGGTCGTGACCAGATCCAGCACGTGGAAATGGCCCGCGACATCGGCCAGCGCTTCAACCACCTGTTTGGCCAGGGCAAAGAGTTCTTCACCATGCCCGAGGCATTGATCGAAGAGAGCGTCGCCACGTTGCCGGGCCTGGATGGCCGCAAGATGTCGAAGAGCTACGACAACACCATCCCGCTGTTCAGCAGCGCCAAAGAGATGAAGGACGCCATTTCGCGGATCGTCACCGACTCCCGCGCGCCGGGCGAAGCCAAGGATCCGGATAACTCGCACCTGTTCACCCTGTTCCAGGCGTTCGCCACCCCGGCGCAGGCCGACGAGTTCCGCAGCGAACTGTTGCAGGGCCTGGGTTGGGGCGAGGCGAAGAATCGTCTGTTCCAGCTGCTGGACAGTGAACTGGGCGAGTCCCGTGAGCGCTACAACCAGCTGATCGAGCGCCCGGCGGATCTGGAAGACATCCTGCAACACGGCGCGAAAAAGGCCCGTACGGTGGCGACGCCGTTCCTCAACGAACTGCGTGAAGCGGTGGGCCTGCGCTCCTTCGTTGCCCAGACCCAGGTGGCGACGACCATCAAGAAAAAAGCCGCGAAAGCTGCGCGTTTTGTCAGCTTCCGCGAAGACGACGGCAGTTTCCGCTTCCGTCTGCTGGCGGCCGATGGCGAACAACTACTGTTGTCGCGCAACTTCGCCGACGGCAAAACCGCGGGGCAAGTGACCAAGCAGTTGCAAGCGGGCCAGGGTCTGGACGTGCGCAGTGAAGCCCTGGGCTTCAGTGTCTGGCTGGAAGACGAGTGCGTTGCCGACAGCCCGTCCTTCGCCGACAACGCCGCACGCGACGCGGCCATCGAAGCCTTGCGCATCGCCCTGACGCCTGTTCAGGAATAAACAACGGTTCGGCCCGACCAAGGGCCGATTGCCATTCCTCGGGGCCGTCGCTACAGTGTCGGCCCGTTTTTGTTGCCTTGCTAACGAATTATGACGCCCCTAGAACGATATCAAGCTGATCTGAAACGCCCGGAATTCTTCCATGACGCCGCGCAGGAAACTGCCGTGCGTCATTTGCAGCGCCTGTACGACGACCTGGTCGCGGCCGAGCAAAACAAGCCGGGCCTGCTGGGCAAGTTGTTTGGCAAGAAGGATCAGACCCCGGTCAAGGGCCTGTATTTCTGGGGCGGCGTAGGTCGCGGCAAGACTTACCTGGTGGACACCTTCTTCGAAGCGCTGCCCTTCAAGGAAAAGTCCCGTACGCACTTCCACCGCTTCATGAAGCGCGTGCACGAAGAGATGAAAACCCTGGGCGGCGAGAAAAACCCGCTGACCATCATCGCCAAGCGTTTCGCCACCGAAGCCCGGGTCATCTGCTTCGATGAATTCTTCGTTTCCGACATCACCGACGCCATGATCCTTGGCACTCTGATGGAAGAACTGTTCAAGAACGGCGTGACCCTGGTCGCGACTTCGAACATCGTGCCGGACGGCCTGTACAAGGACGGCCTGCAACGCGCGCGCTTCCTGCCGGCCATTGCGCTGATCAAGCAGAACACCGAGATCGTCAACGTCGACAGCGGCGTCGACTATCGTCTGCGTCACCTCGAACAAGCCGAGCTGTTCCACTATCCGCTCGACGAAGCCGCCAACGAAAGCCTGCGCAAGAGCTTCCGTGCGCTGACACCGGAATGCACGGCGGCGGTCGAAAATGACGTGCTAATGATCGAAAACCGTGAAATTCGTGCCCTGCGCACATGCGATGACGTGGCCTGGTTCAACTTCCGCGAACTGTGCGATGGCCCGCGCAGCCAGAACGACTACATCGAGCTGGGCAAGATCTTCCACGCCGTGCTGCTCAGCGATGTCGAGCAGATGAGCGTCACCACCGACGACATCGCCCGACGCTTCATCAACATGGTCGACGAGTTCTATGACCGCAACGTGAAGCTGATCATCTCCGCCGAAGTCGAGCTTAAAGACCTGTACACCGGTGGCCGCCTGAACTTCGAGTTCCAGCGTACCCTCAGCCGACTGCTGGAAATGCAATCCCACGAATTCCTGTCCCGGGCGCACAAGCCGTAAGATAATTCGGAAAATGAAAAGGGCCTGCACATGCAGGCCCTTTTTTTTGCGCTGAGGAAACCTCAAATTCACCGCAATCCCTGTGGGAGCAAGCCCGCTCCCACATTGGATTTGTGTTGGGCCTGGATCTACGCAGCTTGCTGAAACTGCTGCCGATACTGGTTCGGCGACAACTCCGTGTGCTGGCGGAACAGCCGGGCGAAGAAGCTCGCATCGTCATAGCCAACTTCATAGCTGATGGTCTTGATGCTCTTGCGGCTGGCGGACAGCAAGCCCTTGGCGGTTTCGATGCGCAGGCGTTGCAGGTAATGCAATGGCTTGTCGCCGGTGGCGGTCTGGAAGCGGCGCATGAAGTTGCGGATGCTCATGCCGTGTTCGCGGGCGACGTCTTCGAAACGGAACTTGTCGGCGAAGTGTTCTTCGAGCCAGTGCTGGATCTGCAGGATGATCACGTCCTGGTGCAGCTTCTGCCCGCCGAATCCAATCCGTCCTGGCGAGTAGCTGCGCTGCACTTCATAGAGGATGTCCCGGGCTACGGCCTGGGACACGTTGGCGCCGCAGAAGCGCTCGATCAGGTAAATGTACAAATCGCATGCCGAGGTGGTGCCTCCGGCGCAGTACAGGTTGTCGGCGTCGGTCAGGTGCTTGTCCTGATTGAGCTGGACCTGGGGGAAGCGTTCGGCGAAGGCATTGAAGAAGCGCCAGTAGGTGGTCGCTTCCTTGCCATTGAGCAACCCGGCTTCGGCCAGCCAGAAAACACCGGTGGCCTCGCCGCACAATACGGCGCCGCGCGCATGTTGCTGGCGCAACCAGGGCAGGACTTGCGGATAACGTTTGCAGAGGCTGTCGAAATCGTCCCAGAACGCGGGAAGAACGATGATGTCGGCGTTTTCCAGCCCGCCATCCACCGGAATCATCACGTCACTGAAGGTGTTGACCGGTTTGCCGTCGGGGCTGACCAGGCGGGTTTCGAACGCCGGTGTCAGGCCCTGGCCCAGCTGTTTGCCGTAGCGCAGGCTGGCGAGGTGGAAGAAATCCTTGGCTTGCATGAGGGTGGAAGCGAAAACCCGGTCGATGGCCAGGATGCTGACGCGCCGCAGGGGCGTGGAGGCTTGGTTAGACATAATTCAACTTTATTTTTATAGGGGGAAGTGGTCACCAGACGGCTGGATCGTCTTATTTTTTGTCGGATGTGTCCAGTGTCCTGTATCGGAAGCGAGGCATAGTCTTTGAGGTCAACTCCTTCTAAAAACAAAGATAAGGTGCCGCATGATCCCCAGAACCCTGTTCAGTCCCGAGCACGAGCTTTTCCGCGACAGCGTGCGGACGTTCCTCGAAAAAGAGGCGGTGCCGTTCCATGGGCAATGGGAAAAACAAGGCTATATCGACCGCAAACTATGGAACAAGGCAGGGGAGGCGGGGATGCTTTGCTCGCACTTGCCGGAAGAGTACGGCGGCCTGGGGGCGGACTTTCTCTACAGCGCGGTGGTGATCGAAGAAGTGGGGCGACTGGGCCTTACCGGCATCGGTTTTTCCCTGCACTCGGACATCGTGGCGCCGTACATCCTGCATTACGGCAGTGAGGCGCTGAAGCAGAAGTACCTGCCGAAACTGGTGTCCGGCGAGATGGTGACCGCAATCGCCATGACCGAACCGGGCGCCGGTTCCGATCTGCAGGGAGTGAAAACTACGGCCGTGCTCGATGGCGATGAGTATGTGATCAACGGCTCCAAGACTTTCATCACCAACGGCTACCTGGCCGATCTGGTGATCGTCGTCGCCAAGACCGATCCGAAGGCCGGCGCGAAGGGCACCAGTCTGTTTCTGGTGGAAGCCAATACGCCGGGCTTCGACAAGGGCAAGCGCCTGGAGAAGGTCGGGATGAAAGCCCAGGACACCTCGGAGCTGTTCTTCCAGGACGTGCGTGTGCCCAAGGAAAACCTGCTGGGCCAGGCCGGGATGGGCTTTGCCTACCTGATGCAGGAATTGCCTCAGGAGCGCCTCACGGTGGCCGTTGGCGGGCTGGCCTCGGCCGAAGCGGCGCTGCAATGGACGCTGGACTACACCCGCGAGCGCAAGGCGTTCGGCAAGTCGATCGCGGACTTTCAGAATACCCGGTTCAAACTGGCGGAGATGGCCACGGAAATCCAGATCGGCCGTGTCTTCGTCGACCGCTGCCTGGAACTGCACCTGCAAGGCAAGCTCGACGTGCCGACGGCGGCGATGGCCAAGTACTGGGGCACCGACCTGCAGTGCAAGGTGCTCGACGAGTGTGTGCAGTTGCACGGTGGTTACGGGTTCATGTGGGAGTACCCGATCGCCCGGGCATGGGCGGATGCGCGGGTGCAGCGGATTTATGCCGGGACGAACGAGATCATGAAGGAGATCATTGCGCGGTCGCTTTGATCCCGGATGGCAGGACTGACGCCTTCGCGGGCAAGCCCGCTCCCACAAGGATCACGCAGTACCTGTGGGAGCGGGCTTGCCCGCGAAGGCTTTTTAACTGTCGATCAAGGCGCAGGATTCGGGTGATCCTTGTGAATCGCCTCGATCCCCTCCAGCACTTCTTCCGACAACTTCAAGTCGAAACTGGCGATGTTGCTGTCCAGTTGCTCCATCGTCGTCGCGCCAATGATGTTGCTGGTCACGAACGGCTGCTGCGTCACGAACGCCAGGGCCATTTGCGCCGGGTCCAGGCCGTGCTCGCGAGCCAGGGCCACGTAACGGCTGCAGGCAGCTTCCGACTGCGGGTTGAAATAGCGGCTGAAGCGGCTGTAGAGGCTCAAGCGACCTTTTGGCGGGCGGGCACCACCTTCGTACTTGCCTGACAGGAAACCGAACGCCAGCGGCGAATAGGCGAGCAGGCCGCATTGCTCGCGGATGGCGATTTCCGCCAGGCCGACTTCAAAGCTGCGGTTGAGCAGGTTGTACGGATTCTGGATCGACACGGCGCGCGGCCAGCCTCGGGCTTCGGCCAGCGCCAGGAAGCGCATGGTGCCCCACGGCGTCTCGTTGGACAGGCCGATGTGGCGGATCTTGCCGGCCTTCACCTGCTCGTCCAGCGCTTCGAGGGTGTCTTCCAGCGGGGTCAGGTTGGCTTCGATCTTGTGCTTGTAGCCCAGTTGTCCGAAAAAGTTGGTGCTGCGCTCCGGCCAGTGCAGTTGGTACAAGTCGATGTAATCGGTCTGCAGGCGCTGGAGGCTGGCATCCACCGCTTCGGTGATGTGCTGGCGGTTGTGGCGCAGGTTTTTATCGCGAATGTAGTCGATGGTGTTGCCGGGGCCGGCGATCTTGCTGGCCAGGATCCAGTCGGCGCGGTTGCCGCGGCGTTTGAAGTAATTGCCGATGTAGCGTTCGGTGGTGGCGTAGGTTTCGGCCTTGGGCGGCACCGGGTACATCTCGGCGGTGTCGATGAAGTTGATCCCGGCGCTCTTGGCCCGTTCAATCTGGGCGAAGGCGTCTGCTTCGCTGTTTTGCTCGCCCCAGGTCATGGTTCCGAGGCAGAGGGCACTCACGTTCAGATTGGTTCGGCCTAGCTGGCGATAGTCCATCGGGTGCTCCTTGGGCAAAACAATCATAAAAGCAGGTTGAATTATTTTTCGCAATCTGCATAATTGCGCACCTCTTTCTGCAGTGGAAGTGATGCGCCGCCGCCGAAGAATCTTGCCGTTGAACGGACGCGCCGACCCGAGCCCCCGAAAGCGTCTGTATCCGGCTGCCTTTGACTTGTCAAAGTACGCACTATTCAGTAAGATCCGCCGTCTAATTTACAGGGCGGCCCCTGAGGCTATAAAGAATGAAAACTTTTACTGCTAAACCGGAAACAGTAAAGCGCGACTGGTTTGTCGTCGACGCTGCTGGTCAGACCCTGGGTCGTCTGGCCACCGAAATCGCGAGCCGTCTGCGTGGCAAGCACAAGCCTGAGTACACTCCTCACGTTGACACCGGCGACTACATCGTCGTAATCAACGCTGAGCAGATCCGTGTTACCGGTGCTAAAACCACTGACAAAATGTACTACTCCCACTCCGGTTTCCCGGGCGGCATCAAGTCGATCAACTTTGAAAAGCTGATCGCCAAGGCCCCTGAGCGCGTGATCGAGACCGCGGTCAAAGGCATGCTGCCTAAGAACCCGCTGGGTCGCGACATGTACCGTAAGCTGAAAGTCTATGCGGGCGCTGCACACCCACATACTGCTCAGCAGCCCCAAGAACTGAAGTTTTAACGGAATAGTACATTATGTCGGCGACTCAAAATTACGGCACTGGCCGTCGCAAGACCGCAACCGCACGCGTTTTCCTGCGTCCGGGTACTGGTAACATCTCCATCAACAACCGTTCGCTGGATAATTTCTTCGGCCGCGAAACTGCCCGCATGGTAGTTCGTCAGCCGCTGGAATTGACTGAGACTGTCGAGAAGTTCGACATCTACGTCACCGTGATCGGCGGTGGTGTGAGTGGTCAGGCTGGCGCAATCCGCCACGGCATCACTCGTGCATTGATGGACTACGACGAGACTCTGCGCAGCGCTCTGCGTAAAGCCGGCTTCGTAACCCGCGATGCTCGTGAAGTTGAACGTAAGAAAGTCGGTCTGCGTAAAGCGCGTAAGCGTCCGCAGTACTCGAAGCGTTAATTCGCTTTCACGTTCAAAAAAGAACGCCCAGTTTCCTCGCGGAGCTGGGCGTTTTTTTATGTCTGCGATTTATCAAAGAATTGCGCTGTGACAACTTGCCACATCCGCAGACGCCCTATACTACAAGGCTTGGGGGTGCTGGGCTCCGGTAATTACCTTGTCAGAATTGGGGCTTTTCATTACCATTCGGCAAAATTTTTATAAGTACATAGTTTTACTTAGTAGATGCCTGATTTAACAGGCCACAAAGCTGATGGGAGAGGACTGAATGAGCAATGACGGCGTGAATGCAGGCCGGCGTCGCTTCTTGGTAGCAGCCACATCCGTGGTGGGTGCTGCAGGAGCGGTGGGGGCTGCGGTCCCGTTCGTGGGGTCATGGTTTCCCAGTGCCAAGGCGAAAGCCGCAGGTGCACCGGTGAAAGTGAATGTCAGCAAGATCGAGCCAGGCCAGCAGATGATTGCTGAGTGGCGCGGCCAGCCGGTGTTCATCGTCCGCCGTACACAGGAAATCCTGGGGAATCTGAAGAAGATCGAGGGCCAGCTCGCTGACCCGACCTCCAAGAACTCGACACAACCGACTTACGTTGATCCGGAAATCCGTTCGATCAAACCCGAGGTCCTGCTGCTGATCGGTATCTGCACGCACCTGGGTTGCTCGCCGACCTTCCGTCCCGAAGTGGCACCTGCGGATCTGGGTAAAGACTGGGTAGGCGGCTATTTCTGCCCTTGCCACGGTTCCCACTACGATCTGGCTGGTCGCGTCTACAAGTCGCAGCCTGCGCCTTTGAACCTGCCAGTACCCCCGCATTCCTATGAGACCGATGAAATCATTATCATTGGCGTCGATACGGAGAAAGCGTGATGAGCAAGTTCATGGATTGGGTTGATGCGCGCTTTCCCGCCACCAAGATGTGGGAGGACCATCTCAGCAAGTATTACGCTCCGAAGAACTTCAACTTCTTCTATTTCTTTGGCTCCCTGGCGCTGCTCGTTCTGGTCAACCAGATCGTTACCGGTGTCTGGCTGACCATGAGCTACAACCCGTCGGCGGAAGAGGCGTTCGCCTCCGTCGAATACATCATGCGCGACGTCGAGTACGGCTCGATCCTGCGTCTGCTGCACTCCACCGGCGCTTCGGCGTTCTTCATCGTGGTCTATCTGCACATGTTCCGTGGCCTGCTCTACGGTTCGTACCAGAAACCGCGTGAGCTGGTGTGGGTCTTCGGCATGCTGATCTACCTGGCACTGATGGCCGAAGCCTTCATGGGCTACCTGCTGCCGTGGGGGCAGATGTCCTACTGGGGTGCCCAGGTGATCATCTCGCTGTTCGGTGCGATCCCGGTCATCGGCAATGACCTGACCCAGTGGATTCGTGGTGACTACCTGATTTCCGGTATTACCCTGAACCGCTTCTTCGCCTTGCACGTGGTTGCCCTGCCGATCGTTATCCTGGGTCTGGTGGTGCTGCACATCCTGGCCTTGCACGAAGTCGGCTCGAACAACCCGGACGGCGTGGACATCAAGAAGCACAAGGACGAAAACGGCATACCGCTGGATGGCATTGCCTTCCACCCTTACTACACCGTGAAAGATATCGTCGGCGTGGTGGTGTTCCTGTTCATCTTCTGCTCGATCGTGTTCTTCTTCCCGGAAATGGGCGGCTACTTCCTCGAGAAGCCGAACTTTGAAGTGGCGAACGCCTTCAAGACTCCAGAGCACATCGCTCCGGTCTGGTACTTCACCCCGTTCTACGCCATCTTGCGTGCGATTCCGGACAAGCTCCTGGGCGTGATCGCCATGGGCGCGGCCATCGCTGTGCTGTTCGTCCTGCCGTGGCTGGACCGTAGCCCGGTCAAGTCGATGCGCTACAAGGGCTGGCTGAGCAAAATCTGGCTCTGGGTGTTCTGCATCTCGTTCGTGATCCTGGGCGTGCTGGGCGTATTGGCTCCAACCCCGGAGCGTACGTTGCTGTCGCAGGTATGTACCTTCCTGTACTTCGCCTACTTCATTCTGATGCCGTTCTACACCAGGCTCGAGAAGACCAAACCGGTTCCGGAAAGGGTGACTGGCTGATGAAAAAACTATTTGCTGTATTGATGCTTGCTGCATTGCCAGTGTTCGCTTTCGCAGCTGAGCACGGTGGCCCCGAGCTGGAAAAAGTCGACATCGACGTTTCCGATAAAGCAGCCATGCAGGACGGCGCGCGTACGTTCGCCAACTACTGCATGGGTTGCCACAGTGCCAAGTTCCAGCGCTATGAGCGTGTTGCCGACGACCTGGGCATTCCCCATGAATTGATGCTGGAGAAGCTGGTGTTCACAGGGGCCAAGATCGGCGACCACATGAGCATCGGCATGCAGCCGGCGGACGCCAAGGCCTGGTTTGGCGCAGCGCCGCCGGACCTGACCCTGGTTGCCCGCGTTCGCGGCACCGACTGGCTCTACGGTTACCTGAGGTCGTTCTACGAAGATCCTGCGCGTCCATGGGGCGTGAACAACAAGGTCTTCCCGAACGTGGGCATGCCTAACGTCCTGGCCGGCCTGCAAGGTCGCCAGGTGGTTGGTTGCAAGCAGGTTCAGATCGTCGAAGACGGCAAGAAGCAATATGATCCTCTGACCGGTACGGCGCTGACTCATGAAGCGTGCGATCAGTTGACCATCGTGCCGAAAAGCGGTGCCCTGACTGCAGAGCAGTTCGATGAGAAGGTCAAGAATCTGGTAACCTTCCTGGCTTACTCGGCTAACCCGGTTAAGCTGCAACATCAGCGCATCGGTACGTACGTATTGTTGTACCTGGCGTTCTTCTTCGTCTTCGCTTACCTGCTCAAGCGCGAATACTGGAAAGACGTGCACTGATAAAGCTTCAAGCTATTGCTGTTAATCGCGCGCGCCCAAGGGCGCCTCTGAAGATGTAGCGAAACTGGTGATCCAGTCGTTACGGGAGGCGCCCTCTGGGCGCGCTCGTTTTTGAGCTTTCGATAATTTCTACAAGCGAGGAGGATCGCCATGGGCGTGACCAATCGGTTGGCCTGTTACTCCGACCCCGCCGACCACTATTCCCACCGAGTGCGCATCGTACTGGCAGAGAAGGGTGTCAGCGCCGAGATCATTTACGTGGAGGCTGGTCGTCAGCCACCTAAACTGATTGAAGTGAACCCTTATGGCAGTCTGCCCACCCTGGTCGATCGCGACCTGGCGTTGTGGGAGTCGACTGTGGTGATGGAATATCTGGATGAGCGTTACCCGCACCCGCCGCTACTGCCGGTTTATCCCGTGGCGCGTGCCAACAGTCGTCTGCTGATGCACCGCATTCAGCGCGACTGGTGTGGTCTGGTGGACCTGATTCTGGATTCGCGGACCAAGGAAGCAGCCCGTGCCGTGGCTCGAAAAGAGTTGCGCGAAAGCCTGACGGGTGTGTCGCCACTGTTTGCCGACAAACCGTTTTTCCTCAGTGAGGAACAAAGTCTGGTGGATTGCTGCCTATTGCCAATACTCTGGCGATTGCCGATTCTGGGTATAGAACTGCCGCGGCCG
This sequence comes from Pseudomonas sp. GM74, assembly GCF_000282455.1. Classification (GTDB taxonomy): domain Bacteria; phylum Pseudomonadota; class Gammaproteobacteria; order Pseudomonadales; family Pseudomonadaceae; genus Aquipseudomonas. The sequence goes on along the minus strand of NZ_AKJG01000004.1, from coordinate 28,004 downwards.
GCCAAGCCGCTGCTTGATTATATGGAGCGCCAGTTTGCGCGTGAGGCTTTCCAGGCGAGTCTGTCTGGTGTCGAACGCGACATGCGCTAAGGCTTAAGGAGCCGTTATGAACTCCAGTCGACCTTATCTGGTCCGCGCGCTCTATGAGTGGATTGTGGACAACGATTGCACCCCGCACATGCTGGTCAATTCCGAGTACCCGTCGGTGCAGGTGCCTCAGGGGTTTGCCAGTGACGGACAGATCGTCCTGAACGTATCGCCGCAAGCCGTGCGTCACTTGCACATGGATAACGAAGCGGTCAGTTTCGAGGGGCGCTTTGGTGGCGTGCCGCACACCTTGTACGTGCCAATTGCTTCGATCCTGGGTATCTACGCCCGGGAGAATGGCCAGGGCATGGTGTTCGATCTGGAATCGCCGATGGGCGAGGACGACGAGATCGAACCGGATGACGATCTTCCGCCACCCGACAGTGAGCCGCCGCGTCCAAGCGGTCGCCCCAGTCTGAAAGTGGTGAAGTAATAAAAAAGGCGATCCGAGAGGATCGCCTTTTTTATTACTGTGTAGGAGCGAGCCTGCTCGCGAAAAACCTGAAAGCCCCGCGGGTTGTCAGGATTGCCGCGTCATCGTTCACGTCCATCGCGAGCAAGCTCGCTCCTGCAAGATGTGGATCAATCGATGTACTCAAACAACTTCACAATCTTCTGTACGCCGGAAACGCCCTGCACCAGGTTGGTCGCCTGCGCCGCTTCCTGTTTGGTCAGCAGGCCGAGCAAGTAGACGATGCCGTTTTCAGTGACAACCTTGATGCGCGAGCCGGGGATGTTCGCATCGGCGAGCATCTGGGTCTTGATCTTGGTGGTCAGCCAGGTGTCGTTCTGGCGTGCCAGCAACGAGGAGGGCGGCAGGACTTGCAGTTCGTTGTGCACCTGTTTCACACGCTGGACAGCGGCGGCGGCCTGTTCGGCCTTGGCCTTGAGGTCTGCGCGCGGTGTTTGCCCGGCGAGCAGCACGACACCGTTGAAGCTGGTGACGACGATGTGCGAATCCTTGTCCAGGGCCGGGTCGGCCTTGGCGATGTTCACGCCGACCTTGGTGTCGATCAGGGAATCGTCGATCTTGCTGCCCAGTGTGCGAGTGCCACGGTCATCTTCAATCGGTGCTTCACGGCTGGCAGTCACCACCGAGGTACAGCCGCTGATGCCGAGGCACAGGGTCAAGGCCAGTAGGCCAAGGCGATTAGGGGTCATTCTTCACTCCCGAACAATTGGCTGTCGATCAAGTCGCAAAGGCAGTGGATCGCCAGCAGGTGGACTTCTTGAATACGAGCGGTGACGTTGGCCGGTACGCGAATCTCGACGTCCTCGGGCAACAGTAGCGACGCCATGCCGCCGCCATCACGCCCCGTCAATGCTACGACAATCATTTCGCGATCATGTGCGGCCTGGATCGCTTGAATTATGTTGGCCGAGTTGCCGCTGGTGGAGATAGCCAGCAACACATCGCCCGGCTGGCCGAGTGCGCGGATCTGCTTGGAGAAGATTTCGTTGTAGCTGTAATCGTTGGCGATCGAGGTGATCGTCGAGCTGTCGGTCGTCAGGGCGATGGCCGGCAGGCTCGGGCGCTCGCGCTCAAAACGATTGAGCAGCTCGGACGAGAAGTGCTGGGCGTCGCCGGCTGAGCCACCGTTGCCGCAGGAAAGCATTTTGCCTTCGTTGAGCAGGGCGTTGACCATGACCTGGCTGGCTTGCTCGATGTGCGGTGCAAGTACTTCCATCGCCTGTTGCTTGGTGTCGATACTGGCCTGAAAAAGCTGGCGAATTCGCGATTGCATGTCCATCTGTGTGACCTTAAGTAGCGCGGCTGTTCGGCACATGAATGTGCAGCCCGCAAAGCAAAGAGCAAAAGTGTTGGGTGATAGTGTCCGGTTCGCAATGCCGGCGATCAGCCGTCGAAGGCATTCTGTAGCCAGTTCAACTGATCGAGGTTGCTGTCGATGGCAATCACGTCGAAGCGGCAAGGGGAATTGGCCCAGCGCGGCTCGCGCTGAAGAAAATATTGTGCGGCGAAAATCAGTTTTTGCCGTTTGCGCTCATCGATGCTATCGAGCGCGCCACCCCATTGAGTGTTTTTTCTGTAGCGGACTTCAACGAATACTACTGTATCGCCATCTAGCATGACCAGATCAAGCTCGCCGCGTTTACACAACCAGTTCTGCGCCAGCAGGCGCAGACCCTGTTGTTGAAGATGCTCGAGCGCATGGCGCTCGGCATCCTTGCCGCTTTGCTGGCGTGACCTGTCGGGCATCAGCGAGCGGTGTCCGGCAGGCGCTGAACCTGGCCATTGGCGAACTCGGCCCATGGCAACTGGCGCACGACCCGCTGGCTCTGAGACATGCCAAGGCTGCCCGACTCACCGTCGATGCGGCTGTCCGGCAGAGACTTGAGCTGGCCCAGGCGAGGCGCCAGTCGATAGGCATCCACACCCATGGCATACAGGCGTCCCAGGCTGCCGGCGGCCTGTGGCCATTGAGCGGTGACCTGGCGGCGCAGTGGATCATTGGCGTCCAGCAACCATGGCGTCTCGCAGAAGCGAATGCCATTCATATCGTTGTACTGGTTGACGTCACCGCTGGCGCTGAACACGTGGGAGGTGGCGTAGACCGGAACATCGCCTGCGTACTGGAAGTTCAGGGTCGGTTTGATCTGCTGTGCCTGTTGCGGTGTTGCGGCGAGGAAAATGAACTCGATGTCCTGGCGGCGCGATGGCTGGGCAGCCACTTGCGAGCCAACGGTGCTTTGCAGGCTCTTGGCGCGACCTTCGCTCTGGCGCAACTGGAACATGTCGGCAATCTGTTGGGCCAGTTGGACCGGCTGGTCGACGCGTTCGGTGGCGACGATGGTGCCGCCATTGGCCTGCCAGTCCTGGCTGAACGCCTTGAGCACGCGGTCGCCCCATTCACCTTTCGGCACCATGATGGCTGCGCGATGCAGACCGTCGGCGCGAGCGCGGCGTGACACTTCGCGGGCTTCGTCTTCAGCGGCAAGACCGAACTGGAACAGCTGCGCCGGGCCTTGATCGCCTTCACTGTAATTGAGTGCCAGGGTAGTGATCGGCAATTGCGGGCGAGTGCTCAGCTGTTTGACCAGCGGCTTCTCCAGCGGGCCGACGACCAGTTGCACGCCATCGGCCTGGGCCTTGCGGTAGAACTCGTCCATGGAAGTCAGGCGCGAGCTGTCATAGAACTCGATGGCGGGCGGTTTCTGCCCGGCCTGTTGGGCCTGGTAGTGAGCGGCCATGAAGCCGTCGCGCAGTGCTTTGCCGACCGAGGCCAGTTGGCCGTCCTGAGGCAGCAGCAGGGCGATCTTGTTCAGGGGCTGGCTGGCCAGCTCCTTGAGTTGGGTCAGTGGCTGCGGCAATTGAGCGGCTGCCGGGTGTTTCGGGTTCTGCGCGCGCCAGTTGTCGATGGCAGCCTGTTGCTGTTCCAGGGTGCCGGCGGATTTCACGGCCAGCGCCAGGGCCATCCAGCCGCCGAGATCGTCGGTGGTGTTTGGCTTCAACTGATCGGTCGGCAGCGAGGCGATCAGGGTCCAGATGGCTTCGTGGTTTTTGCTCGCGGCTTCACCTTTGAGCATCGGGGCGATGAAAATGCGCTCGCGAGCGGCGGCGAGGGTCTGGCCATCGGCTTCAAGTGCGCGGGCGTGAACGGTGCCGGTGCGGACCTGTTGTTCGACGGGCAGTTCGCCCAAGTATTGCAGGCTTGGATGGCTCAAGGCGGCCAGCGCGGCCTTGGGCTGATTGCGGGTCATGGCCAGTTCAGCCGCCAGGGTGTTGGCGAAAATCTGTGGGCCCGGCTTGAGCTGCTCGACCGGGACCTGTTGCAGGATTTGCGCGGACTGGCCGGCATTGCCCTGGCGATAGGCCAGGTCGGCAGCGCTCAAACGCAGAAGGGCGGCATCTTCCGCAGATTTGCTTTGGGCGGCCTTCTCAAGCAGTTGCTCGATACTGGCGTCCGGTGTCCGTGGTAGTTCGCCAAGGCTGGACGAGGGCGAGCTGGCGCAAGCCGCCAGCAAGGCAGCGAGGCAGAGGGCAGATAACAGCCGCAGGCAAGCGATCATGTAAGCGTTCCTGATACTCGATCAAATTAGCGTGGAATTGTACCCAAGCACTGGCCGGGGCGCGATGTTAGTGGCGTGAATCGATCAATTTAGCTGGTGTAAATGTTGCGCCAGCGAACAAACGGTCACCGATACCTCGTTTGCTTGCGGGTATCGTGAGTCTCGCTACGCGCTACAATGGCGACTTTTACCGATCATGAGGTGTGCGCTTTGACTGCTCCAGGTGCTTTGAATTCCGCTGCTGGCTCGCTTTATGTGGTGGCGACGCCCATCGGCAACCTGGATGACATCAGTGCGCGGGCGCTGAAGATTCTGCGTGAAGTGGCCCTGGTCGCCGCGGAAGACACCCGTCATTCCCAGCGCTTGATGCAACACTTCGGCATCTCGACGCCGTTGGCGGCGTGCCATGAACACAACGAGCGGGATGAAGGTAGTCGCTTTATCACTCGCCTGCTTGCCGGTGACAACGTGGCGTTGATTTCCGATGCCGGGACACCGCTGATTTCCGATCCGGGTTATCACCTGGTGCGGCAGGCCCGGGCGGCGGGCATCAATGTTGTGCCGGTTCCGGGTGCCTGTGCGTTGATTGCAGCGCTGTCGGCGGCGGGGCTGCCTTCCGACCGGTTCATTTTCGAAGGTTTTCTGCCGGCCAAGGCGGTGGGGCGGCGAGCGCGTCTCGAGCAGGTAAAGGAAGAGCCTCGCACATTGATCTTCTATGAGGCTCCGCATCGCATCCTCGAATGCCTGCAAGACATGGAATTGGTGTTCGGTCCCGAGCGCCCGGCGCTCCTTGCCCGCGAGCTGACCAAGACGTTTGAGACCCTCAAGGGGCTGCCGCTGGCTGAACTGCGTGAGTTCGTCGAGTCGGACAGCAACCAGCAGCGCGGCGAGTGCGTGGTGCTGGTGGCGGGCTGGTCCGCGCCCGAGGAGGAAGGTGCCGTCAGTAGCGAGGCAATGCGCATCCTCAACCTGTTGCTCGAAGAAATGCCGCTCAAGCGTGCGGCGGCTTTGGCGGCGCAAATCACCGGCGAGCGAAAGAATGTGCTGTACCAGATCGCGCTGGACCAACAGAAGGGCGAGTAAAAGCTGACGCGCAGGCGTGCCTGATGGCGCTTGGTGCTTGTTCTTCGGGCGTTGTGCCGGTAACCTTCGCGGCGGAGAGTCGATCGGACAGTCGCTGCCCTCTATGAAAATTAGGGGGGGGAGGAAAGTCCGGGCTCCATAGGGCGAAGTGCCAGGTAACGCCTGGGAGGCGCGAGCCTACGGAAAGTGCCACAGAAAATAACCGCCTAAGCGCTTCGGCGCCGGTAAGGGTGAAAAGGTGCGGTAAGAGCGCACCGCACGTCTGGCAACAGTTCGTGGCTAGGTAAACCCCACTTGGAGCAAGACCAAATAGGGTCCCAAGGCGTGGCCCGCGCTGGGACCGGGTAGGTTGCTAAAGATGTCCAGTGATGGCCATCGTAGACGAATGACTGTTCAAGACAGAACCCGGCTTACAGATCGACTCTCCACCTTTTTCTCCTCTCTGCTTAATTTATTGGGCAGAGTGTGTCGGTGGTAGCAATTTCCCTCCTTGCACAATCGTCAGCAGGAGCGGTTTTGTGATATCGATTAGCCCGCGCTTGTAGTGATCGCATCAACTCCACGCAGCACCGGTTTTCTTCGTTATACGGTCGTCAGCAGGAGCGGTTTTGTGATATCGATTAGCCCGCGCTTGTAGTGAACGCATCAACTCCACGCAGCACCGGTTTCCCTCCTTACACAATCGTCCGCAGAACCTCTTTTGTAATACCAAAAAAATCTTACTCTTAATAAATTACTTTAACTTCTGAACACAGCCTCCCGTGCTGATTCAAGTTATTGGTCAGTTTCATCTCCCGGATTGTCGTTACCTCTCCGTTAATGCTCCTAAATCTCAGTTCTGTAAGGGTTTTCCTTTACTCCGCGCCTTGACGGTGTGGTGGGCGCATTCCTATAGTGTGCGCAAGTGGCGGAAAGTGGCATGAAGTGGGTTTTTTGAACTCAAAACGCTAGAATTTGGAGAAACGCTGACGTGTTTCGCGGAGCCAACGCTATCAGTCTCGATGCAAAGGGCCGTCTCGCAATGCCGAGCCGGTACCGTGACGAGCTCGATTCGCGCAGTTCCGGTCAATTGATCGTGACAATTGATGCCGTTGATCCTTGTTTGTGTGTTTACCCCCTCGATGAGTGGGAAATTATTGAAACCAAACTGCGCGCACTGCCTTCGCTTCGCGAAGAGAACCGCCGCCTGCAACGTTTACTGATTGGTAATGCCGTCGATCTCGAACTCGATGGCAGTGGTCGTTTTCTGGTTCCGCCGCGTCTTCGTGAATATGCCAAGTTGGATAAGCGCGCGATGTTGGTAGGCCAACTGAACAAGTTCCAATTGTGGGACGAGGATGCCTGGAACGCGGTTTCTGCCGCTGACCTGGCTGCCATTCAACAACCGGGCGCGATGCCTGATGAACTGCGTGATTTGATCCTGTGACTATTGATAGCGGCTTTAACCACATCACCGTACTGCTTGACGAAGCCGTCGAGGCTCTCGCCGTACGTCCTGATGGCTGCTATCTGGACGGCACGTTCGGGCGCGGCGGACACAGTCGGTTGATCCTCAGCCAGCTCGGTCCCGATGGCCGGTTGCTCGGATTCGACAAAGATCCACAAGCGATTGCCACCGGGCAGACGCTAGCGGCCGAAGACGGCCGCTTTGTCGTTGTGCAGCGCAGCTTTGCCGAACTCGGTTCCGAAGTCGCCGAACGCGGTCTGGCCGGCAAGGTCAGCGGTGTTCTGCTGGATCTGGGCGTGTCTTCGCCACAGCTCGACGACCCGGAGCGTGGCTTCAGCTTCCTCAACGACGGTCCGCTGGACATGCGCATGGATCCGTCCCGTGGCATCAGCGCCGCCGAATTCGTCAACACCGCGCCCGTGGAAGAAATTGCCCGGGTGTTCAAGGAGTACGGCGAAGAGCGTTTCTCCGGCCGCATGGCCCGTGCCGTGGCCGAGCGCCGCGACATCAAGCCATTCGAGCGCACCGGTGACCTGGCAGAAGTCCTGAAGGTCGCCAACCCGGCGTGGGAGAAGGGCAAGAACCCTGCAACCCGTGCGTTCCAGGGGTTGCGTATTCACGTCAACAACGAACTGGGTGACCTGGAAACCGGCCTCGAAGCCGCGCTGGAATGCCTGGAAGTGGGCGGTCGCCTGGTGGTGATCAGCTTCCATTCGCTGGAAGACCGTATCGTCAAACTGTTCATGCGCAAGCTGGTCAAAGGCGAAGCCGACAACCTGCCGCGCAACCTGCCGGTTCGGCATGTCGCCTTCGAACCGAAAATCAAAATCCATGGCAAAGCGCAGACGGCCTCCGACGCCGAACTCAAAGCCAACCCGCGTTCCCGTAGTGCTGTCATGCGTGTGGCGGAGAAGCTGCGGTGAGCAGGCTTTTCGCCAAGCCATTGCCCGGCGGAAGCTTCTTCATGCTGCTGCTGTTTGTCGGCGTGCTCATTTCGGCCATCGGCGTGTCCTACAGCGCCCACTGGAACCGTCAGCTATTGAATTCGCTGTACAACGAATTGAGCGTGCGCGACAAGGCGCAAGCCGAGTGGGGCCGGTTGATTCTGGAGCAGAGCACCTGGACCGCCCACAGTCGTATCGAAGTGCTGGCCACCGAACAATTGAAAATGCACATCCCCGGTGCCGCTGACGTGAAGATGGTGGCGCCATGATGAAACTCGAAGGTGCACTCTTTCCTTGGCGGTTCCGCGTGGTGCTGGGGTTGCTCGGTATCATGGTGGCCGCGATTGCCTGGCGCATCATCGATTTGCAAGTGGTCGATCGTGCCTTCCTCAAAGGTCAGGGCGATGCCCGCAGCGTTCGTCATATTCCGATTCCGGCTCACCGTGGTCTGATCACCGACCGTAACGGCGAGCCCTTGGCCGTGAGTACTCCGGTCACCACCCTTTGGGCCAATGCCAAGGAAATGCAAACGGCCAAAGAGAAGTGGCCGGCACTGGCGGCTGCCTTGGGGCAGGACCCGAAAGCCCTGGCCGAGCGTCTCGAAGCCCAGGCCAACAAAGAATTCATTTACCTGGTGCGCGGGTTGACCCCGGAGCAGGGCCAGGCTGTGCTCGACCTGAAGGTGCCGGGTGTCTATGGCATCGAAGAGTTCCGGCGGTTTTATCCTGCCGGTGAAGTCACTGCCCATATGGTCGGGTTTACCGACATCGACGATCACGGTCGTGAAGGCGTCGAACTGGCCTACGACGAATGGCTGGCCGGGGTTCCCGGCAAGCGTCAGGTGATCAAGGACCGGCGCGGCCGGCTGATCAAGGATGTGCAGGTCACCAAAAACGCCAAGGCCGGTAAGCCCTTGGCGTTGTCCATTGACCTGCGCTTGCAATACCTGGCCAACCGCGAACTGCGCAACGCGATCATCGAGAACGGCGCCAAGGCCGGCAGCCTGGTGATCATGGACGTGAAGACCGGCGAGATTCTCGCGATGGTCAACCAACCGACCTACAACCCGAACAATCGTCGCAACCTGCAGCCGGCGATGATGCGTAACCGCGCGATGATCGACGTGTTCGAGCCAGGCTCGACCATGAAAGCGATCTCGATGAGCGCCGCCATCGAATCCGGCCGCTGGAAACCGAGCGACACCGTCGAGGTGTATCCGGGCTCCTTGCAGATTGGCAAGTACACCATCAAGGACGTTTCCAAGACCGAAGGTCCGGTGCTCGACCTGACCGGCATCCTGATCAACTCCAGTAACGTCGGCATGAGCAAGGTCGCGTTCGATATCGGCGGCGAAACCATTTTCCGTCTGGCGCAGAAAGTCGGCCTCGGCCAGGACACCGGCCTGGGCTTCCCGGGCGAGCGCGTCGGCAACCTGCCGAACTACCGCGAATGGCGCAAGGCAGAAACCGCCACGCTGTCCTACGGCTACGGTATCTCCGTGACCGCGATCCAGCTGGTCCACGCCTTCTCGGCCCTGGCCAACAACGGTCGCCTCGCACCGCTGACCCTGATCAAGACCGACAAGGCGCCGCAAACCACTCAGGTGCTGCCGGAGGCGGTCGCGAAAACCATGCAAGGCATGCTGCAGCAAGTGATCGAGGCCCCTCGCGGTGTGTTCCGTGCGCAGGTGCCGGCGTATCACGTGGGCGGCAAGTCGGGTACTGCGCGTAAAACCTCGGTCGGCACCAAGGGTTACGCCGAAAACTCCTACCGTTCGCTGTTCGCCGGCTTCGGCCCGATGAGCGATCCGCGTTACGCCATCGTGGTGGTAATCGACGAGCCGACCAAGGCCGGTTACTTCGGCGGCCTGGTTTCCGCGCCGGTGTTCAGTCGCGTGATGTCGGGCACCCTGCGCCTGATGAACATTACGCCGGACAACCTGCCACCCACTCAACAAGCGAACGCAACACCGGTCGTTCCGCTGAAAGCCAATGGAGGGCGCGGCTGATGTCTCTGAGCCTGAACAAGATTTTCCCTCACGCCGGCCACGATCTGCTGATTCGCGAGCTCGCCCTGGACAGCCGCAATGTGCGCGCGGGCGATCTGTTCCTCGCCGTGCCGGGCGGGAAATTCGATGGCCGCGCGCATATTGCCGACGCCTTGCAGCGCGGTGCTGCCGCGGTGGCCTATGAAGTAGAAGGCGCCACGGTCCTGCCGATCACTGAAGTGCCGTTGATTCCGGTCAAAGGCCTGGCGGCACAGCTGTCGGACATCGCCGGGCGTTTTTATGGCGAGCCAAGCCATCACCTGAACCTGGTGGGCGTGACCGGCACCAACGGCAAGACCAGCGTGACTCAATTGGTTGCCCAGGCACTAGACCTGCTCGGCCAGCACTGCGGCCTGGTCGGCACGCTCGGTTCCGGTTTCTACGGCGCGCTGGAAAGCGGCCTGCACACCACGCCGAATCCGATTGCCGTGCAAGCGACCCTGGCGGACCTGAAAAAGGCCGGGGCCAAAGCCGTGGCGATGGAAGTGTCTTCCCATGGCCTGGACCAGGGCCGCGTGACTGCATTGGCGTTCGATGTGGCAGTGATGACCAACCTGTCCCGCGATCACCTGGATTACCACGGCACCATGCAGGCTTACGGCGAAGCCAAGGGCAGGCTGTTTGCCTGGAATGACTTGAAATGCCGTGTGGTCAATCTCGACGACGAGTTTGGTCGGCAACTGGCCGCCGACAAGCTCGAATCGCGATTGATCACCTACAGCCTGGAAGATTCCAGAGCCTACCTGTATTGCCGCCAGGCGCAATTCGACGACGAAGGCGTGCGCGCCACGCTGGTCACGCCACAGGGCGAGCACCACCTGCGCAGCACCTTGCTCGGTCGCTTCAACCTGAGCAATGTCCTGGCGGCGGTCGGCGCGTTGCTCGGTCTGGATTATGCCCTGGACGAAATCCTCAAGGTCCTGCCGAAGCTTGAAGGCCCTGCCGGTCGCATGCAGCGTCTGGGTGGAGGCTCGCAGCCGCTGGTCGTGGTCGATTACGCCCACACCCCGGATGCCCTGGAAAAAGTACTGCTGGCACTGCGTCCGCACGCCAAGGGCCGGCTGTTGTGCCTGTTCGGCTGTGGCGGCGACCGCGATCGCGGCAAGCGTCCGTTGATGGCCGAAGTGGTCGAGCGCCTGGCCGATGGAGTGTTGGTCACCGACGACAACCCGCGTACTGAAGACCCAGCAGTGATTTTCGATGACATCCGCGCCGGTTTCACGGCTGTGGATAAAGTGGAGTTCGTTGCCGGTCGTGGTCAGGCGATTGCCCGGCTGATCGCCAGTGCCTCGGTGGATGACGTGATTGTCCTGGCCGGTAAAGGTCACGAGGACTATCAGGAAATCAACGGCGAACGCCATGCCTTTTCCGATCTGGTCGAGGCCGATCATGCCTTGACCGCGTGGGAGGTGGCCCATGCTTAAGGCCTTGAAACTGAGTGAACTGACCGGTGCGTTGAATGCTCGCCTGGTGTCCGCCGATGCCGGTTTTGACGGCGTCAGCATCGACAGTCGTGCAATCAGGCCGGGTCAGTTGTTTATTGCCCTGACCGGTCCGCGTTTTGACGGTCATGATTATCTGAATGAAGTCGCCGCCAAGGGCGCCGTGGCCGCGCTGGTCGAGCGTGAGGTCGCCGGCAGCACGCTGCCGCAGTTACTGGTCAGCGACACCCGCCAGGCCCTGGGCCAGTTGGGCGCGCTGAATCGCGCCGCCTACACCCATCCTGTCGCGGCCGTCACCGGTTCCAGTGGCAAGACCACGGTCAAGGAAATGCTTGCGAGCATCCTGCGTACTCGCGGTCCGGTGCTGGCCACCCGTGGCAACCTGAACAACGACCTCGGCGTGCCGCTGACCTTGCTCGAACTGGCGCCGGAACACACCGCTGCCGTGATCGAACTGGGCGCTTCGCGCCTGGGTGAAATTGCCTACACCGTCGGCCTGACCAGGCCGCACGTGGCCATTCTCAACAATGCCGGGACCGCCCACGTCGGCGAGTTCGGCGGGCCGGACAAAATCGTCGAAGCCAAGGGCGAGATCATCGAAGGGCTGGATGCCGATGGCGTCGCCGTTCTCAATCTCGACGACAAGGCATTCGGTATCTGGAAGGCACGCGCCGGTGATCGCAAAGTGCTGACGTTTGCGTTGAGCAATTCCAGCGCCGATTTTCATGGCAGTGACCCGGCCACCGATGCCCGCGGCTGCCCGGCGTTCAACCTGCACAGCCCTGAAGGTGTGGAGCGCGTTCAACTGAACCTGCTCGGCACCCATAACGTCGCCAATGCCATGGCCGCCGCCGCTGCCGCCCATGCCCTGGGTGTGTCGCTGTTCGGTATCGCCACCGGCCTTGGCGCGGTGCAACCGGTCAAGGGGCGCACCGTCGCGCAACTGGCCACCAACGGCATGCGCGTGATCGATGACACTTACAACGCCAACCCCACCTCCATGTGCGCTGCCATTGATATACTGGCCGGCTTTTCCGGTCGCACCGTCCTGGTGCTCGGGGATATCGGCGAGTTGGGCGAATGGGCGGAGCAGGGGCACCGCGACGTGGGCGAGTACGCCCGTGGCAAGGTTTCTGCGCTGTACGCCGTCGGGCCAATGATGGCTCACGCCGTGAACGCATTCGGTCCGCAGGCTTTTCACTTCAGCACTCAGGCTGAACTGATCAAGGCCCTGGGTGCCGAGCAAGACACAAATACCACCATTTTGATCAAGGGGTCGCGCAGCGCTGCGATGGAAAACATCGTCGCCGCCTTGTGCGGGTCCAGTCTGGAGAAACATTAATGCTGCTGCTGCTAGCGGAGTATCTGCAACAGTTCTACAAAGGCTTCGCGGTCTTCCAGTACCTGACCCTGCGCGGGATTCTCGGTGTACTGACCGCGCTGGTCTTGTCGCTGTGCTATGGCCCATGGATGATCCGCACGTTGCAGAACCGTCAGATCGGCCAGTCCGTTCGTAACGACGGCCCGCAGTCGCACCTGTCCAAGTCGGGTACACCGACCATGGGTGGCGCGCTGATTCTGTCGTCCATCGGTGTCAGCACCCTGCTGTGGGCTGACCTGAGCAACCGTTACGTCTGGGTCGTACTGCTGGTGACCTTGCTGTTCGGCGCCATCGGCTGGGTCGACGACTACCGCAAGGTCATCGAGAAGAACTCCCGTGGCTTGCCGAGCCGCTGGAAGTATTTCTGGCAGTCGGTGTTCGGTCTGGGCGCGGCGGTCTTTCTTTATATGACTGCCGCCACGCCGGTGGAAACCACGCTGATCCTGCCGATGCTCAAGGACTACAGCATTCCGCTGGGAGCAGGCTTCATCGTCCTGACCTATTTCGTGATCGTCGGTTCAAGCAACGCGGTCAACCTGACTGACGGCCTCGACGGCCTGGCGATCATGCCGACCGTGATGGTCGGTGGTGGCCTGGGCATTTTCTGCTACCTGTCGGGTAACGTGAAATTCGCCGAATACCTGCTGATTCCTTATGTACCGGGCGCCGGTGAGTTGATCGTGTTCTGTGGCGCGTTGATCGGAGCCGGCCTGGGCTTCCTCTGGTTCAACACCTATCCGGCACAGGTCTTCATGGGTGACGTCGGCGCACTGGCGCTGGGCGCGGCCCTGGGCACCATCGCGGTGATCGTCCGTCAGGAAATCGTCCTGTTCATCATGGGCGGCGTGTTCGTGATGGAAACCCTGTCAGTCGTCATTCAGGTTGCCTCTTTTAAACTGACCGGTCGCCGTGTATTTCGCATGGCGCCCATTCACCACCACTTTGAACTCAAGGGCTGGCCCGAGCCGCGCGTGATCGTCCGTTTCTGGATCATCACCGTGATTCTCGTGCTGGTCGGCCTTGCCACCCTGAAGCTGAGGTAGAAACACGTGTCTCTGATCGCTTCTGACCACTTCCGCATCGTTGTCGGCCTCGGCAAGAGCGGCATGTCCCTGGTTCGCTTCCTGGCGAACCGGGGCGTGGCGTTTGCAGTGGCCGATACGCGGGAAAATCCACCGGAACTGGCCACGCTCAAGCGTGACTACCCCCACGTGGAAGTGCGTTGTGGCGAGCTGGACGTCGAATTCCTGTGCCGTGCCGATGAGCTCTACGTGAGCCCCGGCCTGGCGCTGGCGACCCCGGCCCTGCAGGCTGCCGCCGCCCGTGGCGTGAAGTTGTCCGGTGACATCGAGCTGTTCGCGCGTAACGCGAAGGCACCGATCGTGGCCATCAGCGGCTCCAACGCGAAAAGTACCGTCACCACGCTGGTCGGCGAAATGGCGGCGGCGGCCGGCAAACGTGTTGCCGTCGGTGGCAACCTCGGTACCCCGGCGTTGGACTTGCTCAGCGACGACATCGAGTTGTACGTGATGGAACTGTCGAGTTTCCAGCTGGAAACCACCGATCAGCTCAACGCCGAAGTGGCGACCGTGCTCAACGTCAGCGAAGACCACATGGACCGTTACAGCGGTCTGCCGGCCTATCACCTGGCCAAGCACCGGATCTTCCGGGGCGCCAGGCAGTTCGTGGTCAATCGTCAGGATGCCCTGAGCCGTCCGTTGATGGGCGAGGGCCAGCCGTGCTGGACCTTCGGCCTGAGCAAACCCGATTTCAAGGCCTTTGGCATCCGTGAAGAAGACGGCGAGAAATACCTGGCCTTCGAATTCCAGAACCTGATGCCAGTGCGCGAATTGAAGATTCGCGGCGCCCACAACCAGTCCAACGCCCTGGCGGCCCTGGCCCTCGGCCATGCGGTCGGCCTGCCGTTCGATGCCATGCTGTCGAGCCTGCGCACCTTCGCCGGTCTCGAGCACCGCTGCCAGTGGGTCCGCGACCTCGAAGGCGTGGGCTACTACAACGATTCCAAGGCCACCAACGTCGGTGCCGCACTGGCGGCCATCGAGGGCCTGGGCGCGGACATCGACGGCAAGGTCGTGCTGATCGCCGGCGGTGACGGCAAGGGTGCCGAGTTCAAGGACCTGCGCGATCCGGTGGCGGCCAACTGCCGCGCCGTGGTGCTGATGGGCCGCGACTCCGACAAGATCGGCGAGGCCATTGGCGACGCCGTTCCGCTGATCCGCGTCGCTTCCCTGGTCGAAGCCGTCGAACAATGCCGCGCCGCCGCCCAGCCGGGCGACGTGGTGCTGCTGTCGCCAGCCTGCGCCAGCTTCGACATGTTCAAGAACTACGAAGACCGTGGTCACCAGTTCGTCCAAGCCGTGGAGGATCTGGCATGAGCCTCAAAGGCATCATCAAGCCGTTTCCATCGCCGCTCATCACCGGGCGCGGGATCGACCTCGACTTCCCGATGCTCGCCGGTTGCCTGACGCTGCTCGGCCTGGGGCTGATCATGATCGCCTCGGCATCGACCGAAGTGGCGGCCGTGCAGTCGGGCAGCGCCCTGTACTACATGATTCGCCACCTTATTTACGTGGTGCTGGGCCTGGGTGCCTGCATCGTCACCATGATGATCCCGATTGCCACCTGGCAACGCCTGGGCTGGTTGATGCTGTTGGGGGCGTTCGGCTTGCTGGTGATGGTGATCATTCCGGGGATCGGCCGCGAGGTTAACGGTTCGATGCGCTGGATCGGCTTCAGTTTCTTCAACGTCCAGCCTTCCGAGATCGCCAAGGTCTTCGTGGTGATCTACCTCGCCGGTTATCTGGTGCGTCGCCAGAAAGAAGTGCGTGAAAGCTGGATGGGCTTCTTCAAGCCGTTCATCGTGCTGCTGCCGATGGCGGGTCTGCTGCTGATGGAGCCGGACTTCGGTGCCACCGTCGTGATGATGGGCGCGGCGGCGGCGATGCTGTTCCTTGGCGGCGTCGGGCTGTTCCGTTTTTCCCTGATGGTGGTGCTGGCCGTCGGCGCGGTGGTGCTGTTGATTCAAATGCAGCCGTATCGAATGGCGCGTCTGACCAACTTTGCCGACCCGTGGGCCGACCAGTTCGGCGCCGGCTATCAGTTGTCCCAGGCATTGATCGCCTTCGGTCGTGGCGAATGGCTGGGTGTCGGCCTGGGCAACAGCGTGCAGAAACAGTTCTACCTGCCGGAAGCCCACACTGACTTCGTGTTCTCGGTCCTGGCCGAAGAGCTGGGTGCGGTGGGTTCGTTGTGCACCGTGGCACTGTTCGTCTTCGTGTGTATTCGCGGCATGTACATCGGATTGTGGGCTGAAAAGGCCAAGCAGTTTTTTGCTGCTTACGTGGCATACGGTCTGTCGTTTCTGTGGATCGGTCAATTCCTGATCAACATCGGCGTGAACGTCGGTCTGCTGCCGACCAAGGGGCTGACCCTGCCGTTCCTCAGTTATGGCGGCAGTTCGTTGGTGATCTGCTGTGCCTGTCTCGGCTTGTTGCTGCGCATCGAGTGGGAAAGTCGTACCCACCTGGGCAGTGAAGAGATGGAGTTCCATGAAAGCGACTTCGCCGAGGAGCCGAACCATGGGCGCTAACGTCATGATCATGGCCGGTGGCACCGGTGGACATGTGTTCCCGGCGCTGGCCTGTGCCCGCGAATTCCAGGCACGCGGATATACCGTGCACTGGCTCGGTACTCCGCGTGGCATCGAGAACGATCTGGTGCCGATGGCCGGTATCGAGTTGCATCGGATCAACGCCAGCGGTCTGCGGGGCAAGGGCAAATTGTCCCTGCTCAAGGCGCCGTTCATGTTGCTCAAGTCGGTCTGGCAGGCGCGGGCGATCATTCGTCGTCTGCAACCGGTCTGTGTCGTGGGCTTTGGTGGCTTTGTGACCGGTCCTGGCGGTGTCGCGGCCAAACTGGCCGGCGTGCCGGTGATCGTTCACGAACAGAACGCCGTGGCCGGTACCGCCAATCGGTTGCTGGTGCCGTTTGCCGCCCGAGTCTGTGAAGCGTTCCCCGACACCTTTACCCTGTCGGACAGCCGCCGGACCACCGGTAATCCGGTGCGCACAGAGCTGTTCCTCGAGACATCGCGACCTGCCCTGGCCGGTCGCAAGGCGCGTTTGCTGATCCTGGGCGGAAGCCTGGGCGCAGAGCCGTTGAACAAGTTGCTGCCTGAAGCCCTGTCGCAAGTCGCTGCCGACTTGCGTCCGGAAGTGTTCCATCAGGCCGGCAAAAACCACGATGAAGTGACTGCAGAGCGCTATCGCGCGGCTGGCGTCGAGGCGCAGGTGCAGCCCTTCATAAAAGACATGGCCCAAGCCTACGGCTGGGCCGACCTGGTGGTCTGTCGCGCAGGCGCGCTGACCATCAGTGAACTGGCCGCCGCCGGTCTGCCCTCGATGCTGGTGCCTTTGCCCCATGCCATCGACGATCACCAGACCCGCAACGCCGAATATTTGGCCCGTGAAGGCGCAGCCTTCCTGATGCCACAAAGAACGACTGGCGCAGCGGATCTTGCCGCTCGCCTGACAGAGGTCCTGATGCAACCACAACGACTCAACGAAATGGCTACCGCGGCACGCCGCCTGGCCAAACCCGATGCCACCCGTAACGTGGTCGATAGCTGCCTGGAGGTGGCCCATGGTTGAGAGTCAGAAAGCCATGCCGCAACCGGAAATGCGCCGCATCCGTCGCATCCACTTCGTCGGTATCGGCGGTGTGGGCATGTGCGGGATCGCCGAAGTGTTGCTGAACCTGGGTTATGCCGTGTCCGGTTCCGACCTGAAGGCTTCGCCGGTGACCGAGCGCCTGGAGTCTTTCGGGGCGCAGATCTTCATCGGCCATCGCGCCGAGAACGCCGCGGCCGCTGATGTGCTGGTCGTATCGAGCGCCGTGAACACGTCCAACCCGGAAGTCGCCACCGCCCTGGAACGCCGTATCCCGGTGGTGCCGCGTGCTGAAATGCTGGCTGAACTGATGCGTTATCGCCACGGCATTGCCGTTGCCGGTACCCATGGCAAAACCACCACCACCAGCCTGATCGCTTCGGTGTTCGCCGCTGGTGGCCTGGACCCGACATTCGTGATTGGTGGACGCCTGAACGCCGCGGGCACCAATGCCCAGCTCGGCACCAGTCGTTACCTGATCGCCGAAGCCGACGAAAGCGACGCCAGCTTCCTGCACTTGCAGCCGCTGGTGGCCGTGGTCACCAACATCGACGCCGATCACATGGCGACCTACGACGGTGACTTCAACAAGCTGAAGAAAACCTTCGTCGAATTCCTCCACAACCTGCCGTTCTATGGTCTGGCGGTGGTGTGCCTGGACGATCCGGTGGTGCGTGAAATCCTCCCGCAGGTCAAACGCCCGACGGTCACCTATGGCTTCGGCGAAGACTGCGACGTGCGCGCCATCAACGTGCGCCAGCAAGGCATGCAGACCTTCTTCACCGTGCTGCGCCCTGACCGCGAGCCGCTGGATGTTTCGGTGAACATGCCGGGCAACCACAACGTATTGAATGCACTGGCGACCATCTGCATCGCCACCGACGAAGGCGTCAGCGATGAAGCCATCGTCCAGGGCCTGTCCGGGTTCCAGGGTGTCGGCCGACGCTTCCAGGTCTACGGCGAACTGCCGGTGGATGGTGGCAATGTGATGCTGGTCGATGACTACGGTCACCACCCGACGGAAGTCGCGGCCGTGATCAAGGCCGTACGCGGTGGCTGGCCGGAGCGCCGCCTGGTGATGGTCTACCAGCCGCACCGTTACAGCCGCACCCGTGACCTGTACGACGATTTCGTCAATGTGCTGGCCGACGCCAACGTACTGCTGCTGATGGAAGTCTATCCGGCCGGCGAAGAGCCGATTCCGGGCGCCGACAGCCGCAAGCTGTGCAACAGCATCCGTCAGCGTGGCCAGCTTGACCCGATCTACATCGAGCGTGGTGTCGACCTGGCCCCAGTGGTCAAGCCGCTGCTGCGCGCGGGCGACATCCTGCTGTGCCAGGGCGCCGGCGATATCGGCGGTCTCGCACCAAAACTGTTGAAAAGTGAGTTGTTCGCCGGTGCCGTTGCCGCGCCGGAGAAGGGGAAGTTGAAATGAGTGCTGCCTACGCCAACCTGGTCTCCACGATCGCGCCGAAAAACTTCGGCCGCGTCGCCGTGCTGTTCGGCGGCAAGAGCGCCGAGCGCGAAGTGTCCCTGAAATCCGGCAACGCCGTTCTGGATGCACTGCAAACCGCCGGTGTGGACGCGTTCGGCCTCGATGTGGGCGATGACCTGCTGCAGCGTCTGCAGAGCGAAAA
Source organism: Pseudomonas sp. GM74 (assembly GCF_000282455.1). Classification (GTDB taxonomy): domain Bacteria; phylum Pseudomonadota; class Gammaproteobacteria; order Pseudomonadales; family Pseudomonadaceae; genus Aquipseudomonas. The sequence continues at coordinate 9,219 of NZ_AKJG01000004.1, read as the reverse complement.
GATCGACCGCGCCTTCATCATCCTCCACGGTCGTGGCGGTGAAGACGGCAGCATGCAGGGCCTGCTCGAATGCCTGGGCATTCCGTACACCGGCAGCGGCATCCTGGCGTCGGCCCTGGCCATGGACAAGCTGCGTACCAAGCAGGTCTGGCACAGTCTGGGCATTCCGACCCCACGTCACGCGGTCCTTTGCAGCGAGGCCGATTGTATTTCGGCGGCGACGGAACTGGGCTTCCCTTTGATCGTCAAACCGGCCCATGAAGGTTCAAGTATCGGGATGGCCAAAGTGAGTTCTGCGTCCGAGTTGATCGACGCATGGAAAGCGGCCAGTACCTACGATTCGCAAGTGTTGGTCGAGCAATGGATTCACGGTCCGGAGTTCACCATCGCCACCCTGCGTGACCAGGTGTTGCCACCGATTGCCCTGGGCACGACGCACAGCTTCTACGACTACGACGCCAAGTACATCGCCAACGATACCCAGTACCGCATTCCGTGCGGCCTGGACAGCACCAAGGAAAAGGAACTCATGGACCTCACGGTGAAAGCCTGTGAAGCGCTGGGTATCGCCGGTTGGGGCAGGGCAGACGTGATGCAGGACGCCGACGGGCAGTTCTGGTTCCTGGAAGTCAACACCGCACCTGGCATGACCGATCACAGCCTGGTGCCGATGGCGGCCCGTGCCGCCGGTCTGGATTTCCAGCAACTGGTTCTGGCCATTTTGGCCGAGAGCGTTGTCGGCAACACTGCCGGTAACCAAGAGTCGATGAGAGGTTAAGGCCATGCAAGGCGCTCAACTCAGACATCAGCCCACCGCACCGACCGGCCGCAAGCCGGTACCGCGGGGTGCCAGCCGAATGGTGGCCAAAGAGCCGATGTCCGCGCGCCTGCCGAAAGCCAACTTCGGTTTTCTCAAAGCGTTGTTCTGGCCGGTACTGCTGGTGGCGTTGGGGTTCGGTACTTACGAAGGCGCGACACGGTTGTTGCCGTATGCCGACCGGCCGATCACCAAAATCAACGTGCAGGGCGACCTGAGTTACATCAGCCAGCAAGCGGTGCAGCAGCGGATCGCCCCGTACGTGGCGTCGAGCTTCTTCACCATCGACCTGGCGAGCATGCGCACCGAGCTGGAAACGATGCCATGGATTGCCCACGCCGAAGTGCGCCGGGTGTGGCCGGATCAAGTGGTGATCCGCCTGGAAGAACAACTGCCCGTGGCCCGTTGGGGCGACGAGTCGCTGTTGAACAATCAGGGCCAGGCCTTCACCCCGCGCGAGCTGGCGAACTATGAACACTTGCCACAGCTGTTCGGCCCACAGCGGGCCCAGCAGCAAGTGATGCAGCAATATCAGGTGCTGAGTCAGATGCTCAGGCCGCTGGGCTTCTCGATTGCACGCCTCGAGCTGCGTGATCGCGGCAGCTGGTTCCTGACCACCGGTCCCGGCAGCGCGGGTCCCGGGATTGAACTGCTGCTGGGACGCGGCAACCAGGTGGAAAAGATGCGCCGTTTCATCGCCATCTATGACAAGACGCTCAAAGAACAGATTACGAACATTGCGCGCATCGATCTGCGCTACGCCAACGGCCTCGCTGTTGGCTGGCGGGAACCTGTAGCGCCCACGGCAGCCCAACCCGCTGTCGCGAAGAATTAAGAAGAGGCAGGACCCATGGCAAACGTGCAAAGCGGCAAAATGATCGTCGGTCTCGATATCGGCACCTCCAAGGTGGTGGCGCTGGTGGGCGAGGTCGCGGACGACGGCACGCTGGAAATCGTCGGGATCGGTACCCATCCGTCCCGTGGCCTGAAAAAAGGCGTGGTGGTGAACATCGAATCCACCGTGCAATCGATCCAGCGCGCCATCGAAGAAGCGCAGCTGATGGCTGGTTGCCGCATTCACTCGGCGTTCGTCGGCGTGGCCGGCAATCACATCCGCAGCCTGAACTCCCACGGCATCGTGGCGATTCGTGATCGCGAAGTCAGCTCTGCCGACCTTGAGCGTGTGCTCGACGCCGCCCAGGCCGTGGCGATCCCGGCTGACCAGCGCGTGCTGCACACCCTTCCGCAGGATTACGTGATCGATAACCAGGAAGGCGTCCGCGAACCGCTGGGCATGTCCGGCGTGCGTCTGGAAGCCAAGGTCCACGTGGTCACCTGCGCCGTCAACGCAGCACAGAACATTGAAAAATGCGTGCGTCGCTGCGGTCTGGAAATCGACGACATCATTCTCGAGCAACTGGCTTCCGCGTACTCGGTACTGACCGATGACGAGAAAGAGCTGGGCGTGTGCCTGGTGGACATTGGCGGTGGCACCACCGACATCGCGATCTTCACCGAAGGCGCGATCCGTCACACTGCGGTGATCCCGATTGCAGGTGACCAGGTGACCAACGACATTGCCATGGCGTTGCGCACTCCGACCCAGTACGCCGAAGAAATCAAGATCCGTTACGCCTGCGCCCTGGCCAAGCTGGCCGGTGCCGGTGAAACCATCAAGGTGCCAAGCGTCGGCGACCGTCCGCCGCGCGAGCTGTCCCGCCAGGCCCTGGCCGAAGTGGTCGAGCCGCGCTACGACGAACTGTTCACGCTGATCCAGGCCGAACTGCGCCGCAGTGGCTACGAAGACCTGATCCCGGCCGGCATCGTGCTGACCGGCGGTACGTCGAAGATGGAAGGCGCTACCGAACTGGCCGAGGAAATCTTCCACATGCCGGTGCGCCTGGGCGTGCCTCACGGCGTGAAAGGTCTGGATGACGTGGTGCGCAACCCGATCTATTCCACCGGCGTCGGCCTGTTGATGTACGGCCTGCAGAAACAGTCCGACGGCATCTCGTTCTCGGGCATCGGCAGCCGCGACAGCTACAGCAACGAAGAGCCACAGGCTCCGCTGCTGGACCGCCTGAAGAAGTGGGTCCAGGGCAATTTCTGAAGATTTACCGCAATACCGTTATACCGAAGCACGCAGTAGGCGAAAAAACTAGAGAATGTAAAGGAGAGGGAAAATGTTCGAACTCGTAGACAACATCCCCGCAAGCCCGGTAATCAAAGTTATCGGTGTCGGCGGTGGCGGCGGCAACGCTGTCAACCACATGGTCAAGAGCAACATCGAAGGCGTCGAGTTCATCTGCGCCAACACCGATGCTCAAGCGCTGAAAAACATCGGCGCGCGGACCATCCTGCAACTGGGCACGGGCGTGACCAAGGGCCTGGGCGCTGGCGCCAACCCTGAAGTCGGCCGTCAGGCCGCTCTGGAAGATCGTGAGCGTATTGCCGAAGTCCTGCAGGGCACCAACATGGTGTTCATCACCACTGGCATGGGCGGCGGTACCGGTACCGGTGCTGCGCCGATCATCGCCGAAGTGGCCAAGGAAATGGGCATCCTGACCGTTGCGGTCGTGACCCGTCCGTTCCCGTTCGAAGGCCGCAAGCGTATGCAGATCGCCGACGAAGGCATCCGCATGCTCTCCGAAAGCGTCGACTCGTTGATCACTATTCCCAACGAGAAGCTACTGACCATCCTCGGTAAAGACGCAAGCCTGCTGTCGGCTTTCGCCAAGGCTGACGATGTACTGGCCGGTGCCGTCCGCGGTATCTCCGACATCATCAAGCGTCCGGGCATGATCAACGTCGACTTCGCCGACGTGCGTACCGTGATGAGCGAAATGGGCATGGCGATGATGGGCACTGGCTGCGCCAGCGGTCCGAACCGTGCACGTGAAGCGACCGAAGCGGCCATCCGCAACCCGCTGCTCGAAGACGTGAACCTGCAAGGCGCACGCGGCATCCTGGTGAACATCACCGCCGGTCCTGACCTGTCCCTGGGTGAGTACTCCGACGTGGGTAGCATCATCGAAGCCTTCGCTTCCGAGCACGCGATGGTCAAGGTCGGTACCGTTATCGATCCGGACATGCGCGACGAGCTGCACGTGACTGTCGTTGCCACAGGTCTTGGCGCTAAAATCGAGAAGCCTGTGAAGGTCATCGACAACACCGTCCACACTTCGATGGCTGCACAGCCACAACAACAGGCCCCTGTTCGTCAGGAAGCTCCAGCGGTGAACTACCGTGACCTGGACCGTCCGACCGTCATGCGCAACCAGGCCCAGGCCGGTGCTGCGACTGCCGCGAAGATGAATCCGCAAGATGACCTGGACTACCTGGACATCCCGGCTTTCCTGCGTCGTCAGGCCGATTGATGGAATGTATCAGGGCTATGAAGGTGATTGGTGTTCAGCAAAGGCTCGGTCTGCTATCATCGCCAGCCTTTGTTGATACCAGTTCGCAATTTGCGCTGAAGCGGCCCAAGCCATGATTAAACAACGCACACTGAAAAATATTATCCGTGCCACAGGTGTAGGCCTGCACTCCGGGGAGAAGGTCTACCTGACCCTCAAGCCTGCGCCTGTCGACACTGGCATTGTGTTTTGTCGCGCTGACCTCGACCCTGTGGTGCAGATTCCTGCCCGCGCGGAAAACGTCGGTGAAACCACTATGTCGACCACGCTGATCAATGGCGACGTCAAAGTGGACACGGTAGAGCACTTGCTCTCGGCCATGGCTGGCCTGGGCATCGATAACGCCTACGTCGAGCTCTCCGCGTCCGAAGTCCCGATCATGGATGGCAGCGCTGGACCTTTCGTATTCCTGATTCAATCGGCAGGCCTGGAAGAACAGGACGCCGCCAAGAAATTCATCCGCATCCTGCGTGAAGTGACAGTGGAAGACGGCGACAAGCGCGCCACTTTCGTCCCTTTCGAAGGGTTCAAGGTGAGCTTCGAGATCGATTTCGATCACCCGGTTTTCCGGGACCGCACCCAAAGTGCAAGCGTGGATTTTTCCAGCACTTCGTTCGTAAAAGAAGTCAGCCGCGCCCGTACTTTCGGTTTCATGAGTGACATCGAGTACCTGCGCAAGCACAACCTCGCACTCGGCGGCAGCGTTGAAAACGCAATCGTGGTCGATGCCGATGGCGTACTGAACGAAGACGGCCTTCGCTATGAAGACGAATTCGTGAAGCACAAGATTCTCGATGCAATCGGTGACCTCTACCTGCTGGGCAATAGCCTGATTGGTGAGTTCAAGGGCTTCAAGTCCGGCCACGCACTGAACAACCAGCTGCTGCGCAAGTTGATTGAGCAGACAGATGCCTGGGAAGTCGTGACGTTCGAAGACGCCAGTACTGCACCGATCTCTTACATGCGTCCGGTTGCGGCGGTGTAAGCAAAAAACCTCTCTAGTTTTTTAAAGGCTGCCTTCGGGTGGCCTTTTTTTATGCCCTGATTTTGATGGTGGCAATGAAGGCCCCTTCGTCGGAACGCCGCCCGGAGCGGGCTTGCTCGCGAAGAGGCCGGTCGGTTCAGCATAAAATTCAGCTGGCATACACCACCCGGTTACGCCCCCCTTCCTTGGCTTGATACAACGCCTTGTCCGCGCTGAACAGCAACTGTTCCAGGTTGATCTCGCTGGCCGCCGTCCAGGTGGCAATGCCGATACTTACGCTCATCGGCGGCTCACCGGGGTCTACCAGCGGCAGTTTCTGCACCGCCTCGCGGATGTGCTCGGCGATCTGCTTCGCGCCTTCACTCTCAGTTTCGGCCAGGACCACCGAAAACTCTTCGCCGCCATAACGAGCCACCAGATCCGCCGGGCGATGGACATTGGCGCGGATGACTTCGGCCAACGCCCGCAAGGCGTCGTCGCCGGCCTGATGCCCGTGCCGGTCGTTGAAGGCCTTGAAGTGATCGGCATCGATCATCAGCAACGACAACGGCTTGCCGCTGCGTTGCGCGCGAAACCATTCATGGCGCAGGGTCAGATCAAGGGAGCGACGGTTGGCCACGCCGGTCAAGGCATCGGTGGCCGCCAGTTGCGCCAGTTCCTGCTCGGCACTTTGGCGCCGTCGCAGCTCGCGGCAGAGCATCCAGGTCAGCCACAACAGGCCGATGCACAAAACCCCTGTCGCACCGCTGATCACATAGGCCGTGCGGTTCCAGGTGGCGAACACTTCGTCGATGGACAGGGCCACGATGACAGTCAGTGGCAGGTTGCCGACCCGGGTAAAGGTGTACAGGCGCCGTTGATGGTCGACACTCGACACGCTTTCAAAGGTGCCACTGCGCTCGCGTAGCATGCGTACGACGTTGGGACGGCTGGAGAAGTTTTTGCCGATGGCGTTTTGTTCCCGGTACGGTTTCTGCGCCAGGAGGATCCCGTCATCGTTGATGATGCCCAGCGTACTGCCGTTGCCGATGTCGAGGCTGTTGAACAGTTGATCGAAGTAGCTGATGCGCATCGACGCCACCGCGACACCCAGAAACTCGCCCGTGGGCGAAGAAATGCGCCGGCTGAAACTGATGCGCCATTCGTCGCTGTCATCGCAGTCGCAGCGTGGTTTGAACGGCCGGCTGATAAACATGCCGGTGTCGTGGTTGAAGACATGGGCCAGGAAATAATCGCGGTCAGCGAAGTTGCCCGGTTTTGGCTCGATCAATGAAGAGTCGGCCAGCACGTCGCCGTGTTTGTCCAGCAGCAGGATGTCGCCCTTGTAGCGCGCGGTGGTGGAGCGGTCGAACAGCACCAGATGTCGGATCTGCGGTGCAACCTGTTTGAGGTCGTCCCGTTGGGCGGCGGCGATCAGGCCTTGCAAGGTCAAGTCATAGAGCTCGACCGTACGCAGGACATCGGCATCGATCAGTTGCGCGATGGTGGTCGCGCTGCGTGTGGCGGTCTGCTGGGCGTTGGCGTGTTCGCGGATCAGCAGGAAAGTGACGATGCACAGGATCGAGATGACTGTCAGGGTGCTGCCGAAGATCACCATGATCTCGGGTCGCCCGGTCGGGCCTTGAAAATGTGCGGTGCGGCTTGCGGTCATAGGGCTGACGTCTGCTAAAGGGACGCTATAAGCGTAGTTGCATAAACGTCGCAGCCGAGTGAATCCTTCCTGTTGCCGGAACGATTGATCAATTGCCTGGGCGTCAGTGACTTTCGTTGCATAAATTGCAATGAAGGCCGAGTCGCAGCTATAAAAAAAGCCGCTGACAGCAGCGGCTTTGAGGACAACTTTTCAAAGGGAAGAGCCGATGAAAAGTGTCGAGGGAAACGCGAGAGACTGGTGCAGATCAGCTGTCTTTTTCGGCCAGTGGCTGGGCCTGGATGCTGGATGTTTGCGGGGCCTGGGAGTCTTGCGAAGCCTTGGCCGTCATCTCGATCTGATGCTCTTCGAACGTCGCAGCGCGTGCGGTGTTATGCGCGACGAAAGTCTGCGATTCTTCCGCCATCGCCAATGGCGACAGGAACAAAGAGGACAAAACGAAAGCGCTGGCAATACCCATACGGTTGTACATCTTTAAAACCTTCTTGCTTGGCAAGTGCTGTTTGGTGCGGGCAAAGATAAGGATATGAGGCGAGGGGAAAAAGAGCGGATTCATGAAAGGACTGTTGCGACTTGAGCAACAGTTGGCGGTGTCGAGCGCTTTTGTGGCGAGCAAGCTCGCTCGCCACAGGGGGGGAAGTGGTTCAGAAAAGTTGGGGATCAGACGGGCAGGTGTATGCCGAAGGTATTCATCCCATGGTCGCTGCGCACGAACACATCCCCGCCATGCATCAACGCAATCGCCTTGACGATGGCCAGCCCCAGGCCGTGATTGTGGCCGCTGTTGCTGCGTGAGGCATCGACCCGGTAGAAGCGTTCGAACAGGCGCGGCAGATGTTCGCTGGCAATCGGCGAGCCGGGGTTGGCGATGCCGATGCTGACTTGATGCTCCTGGGCTTCGATCCGTACTTGAATCACCTGCCCGGGCGCGGTGTGCTGTACCGCGTTATTCAACAAGTTAATCAATGCCCGGCGCAGATGGGCGATCTCGATGCACACCTGCGCGTCACCGCTGACCTCAACCTGGACCTGAGCGTCTTCGAGAATGAAGTCCAGATATTCCAGGGTCGTGGCCACCTCATCGGCCAGCGAGGTCGAGGTGAGTTTGGTCGCCTTGCTGCCCTGATCGGCGCTGGCGAGGAACAGCATGTCGTTGATGATCGAGCGCAGTCGCTCAAGCTCTTCGAGGTTCGATTGCAGCACTTCGAAGTAATGCTCGGCGGAGCGTCCGCGGGTCAGAGCGACCTGGGTCTGGCCGATCAGGTTGGTCAGTGGCGAGCGCAGTTCGTGGGCGACGTCGGCATTGAACGATTCAAGGCGTGAGTAGGCTTGTTCAACCCGTTCCAGGGTCGAGTTGAACGAACGGACGAATTGATCCAGCTCCGGCGGCAACGGTGACAGTCGCAAGCGCCCCGAGCGTAACGGCGGGGCCAGGCGCTGGGCTTCCTGGGACAGTTTGATCAGCGGCTTGAGGCCGATCCGCGCCACCCAATAACCCAGTGCCGAGGCCAGCAGCACGCCGACAATCGCCAGGCTGATCAGCGCGACCAGCAGGTCATGCTGGGTATGGAAAAACGTTTCGGTATCGATGGCGATCATGAAGCGCAACGGTGGGCGCTGATCCTTGGCCGGGAACTCGCTGACCAGCACTTTCAGCGGATATGGGTGATCCGGCAGATGCATGTCGCGCGTACCCAGCGGCCCTTGGGCAAAGGCGCGGAGCTGCGGGGTCAGGTTGCCGTATTCGTAGTGCGGATCACCGCTGATGATCCAGAAACTGATGCGTTTGTCTTCTTCGCTCAGCAGGTTGAGCTTGTTTTTGATCTTCACCCAGTGCTCGGGGGTGCCATAACGGCCGACCGTGGATTCGAGCACGCTGTAGCGCGCATCCAGTTCGGCTTCGGGCAACAGGCCCAGACTTTTGTCGACCTGCTGGTACAGTGCCCAGCCGATCAGCAGGAACACCAGCAGCGCTACCAGCGTAAACATCCCGCTGAGGCGCAGCGCGATCGAATTACTGGACACCACGGCTCTCCAGCACATAACCCATGCCACGAATGGTGTGCAGCAGTTTCTCTTCGAACGGTCCGTCGAGCTTGGCCCGCAGGCGTTTGATCGCGACTTCGACGACGTTGGCGTCGCTGTCGAAATTGATGTCCCAGACCATTTCGGCAATGGCGGTTTTCGAAAGGATTTCGCCCTGGCGCCGGGCCAGCACGCTGAGCAGCGAGAACTCCTTGGCGGTCAGGTCCAGGCGTGTACCGGCGCGGGTGGCCTTGCGGCTGATCAAATCGATCCACAGGTCGGCGATGCTCACCTGCACCGGTTCATGGCCGCCGCTACGGCGGGG
>NZ_AKJG01000003.1 GCF_000282455.1 Pseudomonas sp. GM74 | reverse complement strand
CCGATTCGTCGGGGCGTTTTTGTTTGCGCAAATCGTCGGACAAACTATCCTTTTGTTACCGATCCGGTAACGGTGTTTTGCTTGAAAGGCCCGGAATAGACGCCTCGATTGCGACCTTGGTAGCGGGACAGAAGTCGGCGCAATTCACTAGACTGCACATCCTGCTACCTGTTGCCCGAGATAACAATCCATGTACCGTGACCGTATTCGCCTGCCTTCGTTGTTGGACAAAGTGATGAGCGCTGCCGACGCTGCCGCTCTGATTGAGGACGGCATGACCGTCGGCATGAGTGGCTTTACTCGCGCCGGCGAAGCCAAGGCCGTCCCCCAGGCGCTGGCCGAACGCGCCAAGGTCACGCCGCTGAAGATCAGCCTGATGACCGGCGCAAGCCTGGGCAACGACCTCGACAAGCAGCTGACCGAAGCCGGCGTGTTGTCGCGACGCATGCCGTTTCAGGTCGACAGCACCCTGCGCAAGGCGATCAATGCCGGCGAGGTCATGTTCATCGACCAGCACTTGTCGGAAACCGTGGAGCAATTGCGCAACCAGCAATTGAAGCTGCCGGACATTGCCGTGATTGAAGCCGTTGCGATCACCGAGCAAGGACATATCGTACCAACCACCTCGGTCGGCAACTCGGCCAGCTTCGCGATTTTCGCCAAGCACGTGATCGTCGAGATCAACATGGCACACAACCCGAATCTCGAAGGTCTGCACGACATCTATATTCCGACCTACCGTCCGACCCGTACGCCGATTCCGCTGGTCAAGGTCGACGATCGCATTGGCAGCACCGCCATCCCGATTCCACCGGAAAAAATCGTCGCCATCGTGGTCACCAACCAGGCTGACTCGCCCTCCACTGTGCTGGCACCGGACGCCGAGACCCAGGCCATTGCCGACCACCTGATCGACTTCTTCAAACAGGAAGTGGCAGCCGGGCGCATGACCAACAAGCTCGGCCCGCTACAAGCCGGTATCGGCACCATCGCCAACTCGGTGATGTGTGGCCTGATCGACTCTCCGTTCGAAGAACTGACGATGTATTCCGAGGTGCTGCAGGACTCGACCTTCGACCTGATCGACGCGGGCAAGCTGAGTTTTGCCTCGGGCAGTTCGATCACCCTGTCGAGCCGGCGCAATGCCGACGTGTTCGGCAATCTGGAGCGCTACAAGGACAAACTGGTTCTGCGCCCGCAGGAGATCTCCAACCACCCTGAAGTCGTGCGCCGCCTTGGCATCATCGGCATCAACACGGCACTGGAGTTCGACATCTACGGCAACGTCAACTCCACTCACGTCTGCGGCACGCGGATGATGAACGGCATCGGCGGCTCGGGCGACTTCGCGCGCAACGCGCACCTGTCCGTGTTCGTGACCAAATCGATCGCCAAGGGCGGTGCGATCTCCAGCGTGGTGCCGATGGTCAGCCATGTCGACCACACCGAACATGACGTCGACATCCTCGTGACCGAAGTGGGCCTGGCAGACTTGCGTGGCCTGGCGCCCCGGGAGCGCGCCCGGGTCATCATCGACAAATGCGTGCACCCGGATTACCGCCAGGCGCTGAATGATTACTTCACCGCCGCGTGCGCCATCGGCGGGCACACCCCGCACATCCTGCGTGACGCCCTGAGCTGGCACATCAACCTGGAAGAAACCGGGCAAATGCTGAAGAAGTAATTGGTACAGATAGCAGCTGGCGCAAACACAGTTTCGTCAGCTTGCCCTTGCCTCTTCGTAATATGAAAAAAACTGTACTGCTGTACTGGTCATTTTTGAAGGAAAACACCTACTCCACCGAGCCAAAATAGCATATTTGCACCTAAATGGTGCGCATAGGTACAGTTGCCTCAATTTAGACCAGTACACCCCCTATAAACAGTTAACTGAGCTCTCACAATACAGATGAACTGTATCTACAGAGACTAGGCAAACGAGAGGATCATGGGTACCAGTTAAACCACTACCTAATCCCGCCATAAGCGGAAGGATGTCAACCATGGAACGTACACTCAGTTCCGAACTGTTCTTCGAAGACACTGCTGCAAAAACCCAGGCTTCCCTGCCTCTGCGCGTTATCGCCAACCTGATGCTGTGGCAGCGCCGCATCACCAGCCGCCATCAACTGGCTCGTCTGGATTCGCGTCTGCTGGCTGACGCCGGTATTAGCGAAGCACAACGCTACGAAGAGCTGAGCAAGCCGTTCTGGCGCTAAGTTAGCGTCGCTGGCCCTGACCTGAAGGTCCACCGCCAGCAACCCGAATTGAAAAAACAAAACCCGTCGTGGGAAACCACGACGGGTTTTGTCGTTTTGGCATGTCAAATCCGCTTTTACAGTAGGGAGCCACGAACACCAGTACAGTTTTCAAAAACAACAAACTGAACAAGTACAATATCGTCGCAGTGTGTCTGTAACGGATATTCGACCGATGTCAGCATGAAGTCCTCTACTTATCAGGACAGGGACCGCGCCATGAATTCTTTACAGGATGTTTCCACCCCCTCAATTCGATCAAGACCTTGCTTGCACCGGGTTAGAGCTCTGTTATCAGGTTTCTTCGCTAGCCTGGAAAGGACGAGAACACGACGTTTACTGGCTCAACTCGATGATCGTCAGCTATCGGACCTTGGCATCAGCCATGCTGAGCGCATCAACGAACTGGATAAACCGTTCTGGCGCTGACGGCCTGTTTGCATGACGGGCTGTTCGAGCTGACACACTCAGGCCTAATATCAAGCCAGAACGTGGCGAACGCCGAGTGCCTGGCGTCTGACTTTTCAGACACTGCGCCATATTTCAAATGGTCTACCAAAAGGAGTTACCCCATGTCCCGTCTTCGCCTGCTTAGCGCCGCGGCCCTGTTTGCCGTGGCTGCCGGTGCCCAAGCCTCCAGCTTCATCGTGACCACGGATGCTGTGGTCAACGCGCTCAAGGCCACTTCCGATGCGACCACCAACATCGTTTCGTCGTCGTTCAAGGATGACAAGATCGTCCTCGCGGCCCGTGACGACGCTGCCAGCTTTGTCGCCAGCGAAGGTTCCATCCGCGGCGTGAAGCTGGAAAGCGCACTCGACCACATTCGCCACCAGGCTCCACAGCTGAACGCAAGCGACGCACAACTGGCGCAAGCGATCCTGACGATCTAACCGACCGTACAGGCATGGGGCACGCCCGGCGTGCCCCGATGTTTCGGTGCTGGCTCTAGATCGGGCCTTGCGCTAGGCTTGGGACTCACGTTCAACTGTCGAGTCTCATGCGTTTCCCTTCAGGTTTCTTGATCGCTCCAGTCTTTCTTACCCTTGGTTACTGCGGATCGGCCGACGCTTATGACGCCTTTAACCTGTCCACCCAAGGCATTGTTGCCAGCGGTTACGCCACAAGTTTGGTGACCTCCGCCCCCTTCGACCATAAACTGCTGCTCGCTGCCCATGATGACGCCGCGGCATTCATTGCCAGTGACGGTGAACTGAGAGGCGCACGACTGGAATCGGCCCTGCGGTATCTGCGCCGAACCCAGGCAAAACTTCATGCCAGTGACCTTGAACTGGCACAAGCAATTCTCGTCCAATAGTTATCCCCGTTTTTCTGGAGTTCGTTCCATGCGTAACCCGCTGATTGCTGCCATCCTCGGCCTGCTGCTGTTGGCCGATGTGGCCCAGGCACATACTCTGGTTGCCACCAGTAACATCCTGATCCGTGCTACCCAGCGCACCCTCGATTTCACCTCCGACACCACCACGTCCATTCGCGATTCGAAAATCGTGCGCGAAGCCCAGGACGACGCCGCCAGTTTCGTCGCCAGCAATGGCGACATTCGTGGCGCTCACCTGGAGTCCGCTTTCAACTTGCTGCGCACCCGCGTGCCGGAAGCGCGCGACGCCAGCGATCAGGATCTCGCCGAAGCCATCCTCGCACTGTGAGGTGTCCACGCGCCTGGCTGCTGACCGGGGCCCTGTTGCTGCTCGGCAACACGGCCCACGCAGGCCTTCAGTTACAACTCAAGACCGAAGGCCTGACGCCCGCGCAACAGCAAGCCAGCCAGGCGTTGCTCGATGAAGCCATGCAGGCGTTGCCGCCACGCTTTATCGAGCAACTCGATCGACGCATCGACATCGGCTGGACCGATGACATGCCGAGAAATGCCTACGGTCAGGCCACTCTGGTGTCCGAACTCGATCTGAACCGCAACCTGCTGGCCGGCCTCACCGATGGCAGCGCCGCGACCAAGAAAACCCATCGCCCCCATGGCACCGTGCGCCGGGAAATGCTGGCCACGGTGTTGCACGAGCTGACTCACATCTACGATCGCTCACGCCTGTGGCCGGATGCCGAGCGCAAGCTGATTCAGCGCTGCACCCAGCGCAACAACAGCTCAGGGCTGGTTGGCATTCCCGACCAATGCCGGGGCCAATCCGATCGGCGTTTTACCCTCAGTGACGATCCGCGCCTGCTCGACCTCGCCGGCTGGCAGCAATACGTAGGCCGTCGCGGTGAACGCGAACAGCACAATCGCCAGATTGCCCGCAGCCCGGACATCTACGAGACCAGCAGTCCAAAGGAATTCGTCGCGGTCAACATGGAGTATTTCCTCCTCGACCCGAGCTACGCCTGCCGCCGCCCCGCGCTGTACCGCTACTACAAGGAACATTTCGGCTGGGCGCCCGCCGCCAAAGACACCTGCAGCAAGACCTTCGCGTTCCTCAATGCCGGCAACGACTTCGCCAAGACACCATTGGGCCAGGTCGATCCGGAGCGGGTCTATGCCGTTGACTATCTGCTGGCCGAGGCCAACCAGAACCTGTTCAGCCGCTGGGGCCACAGCATGTTGCGCCTGGTGATCTGCGCGCCGGGCCGCCCACGCGGACCGGATTGCCGATTGGATCTGGACCAGCATCTGGTGCTGTCGTACCGCGCTTTCGTTGGCGACGTACAGCTGTCGAGCTGGGATGGCCTGGTCGGTAAATACCCATCGCGGCTGTTTATCCTGCCGCTGTCCCAGGTCATCGACGAATACACCAAGACCGAACTGCGAAGCCTGGCCTCCGTGCCCCTGAACCTGTCGCGCAGAGAGATTGAAGACGTGGTCGGACGTGCCGCCGAGATGCACTGGAGCTACGACGGCAACTACTTCTTCCTGTCGAACAACTGCGCGGTGGAAGAGCTGAAATTACTGCGCGGCGGCACCAACAACCCGCAATTGGTGGGACTCGACAACATCATGCCCAACGGTTTGCTGGAAGTGCTGAAAGGCCGCGGACTGGCGGACACCAGCGTGCTGGACGATCCACGAGAAGCCTTGCGCCTGGGTTATCGTTTCGACTCCTTCCGCGAGCGCTATCAGGCGATGTTCGAGATCCTGAAAAAGCACTTGCCGATCAAACAGGAAACCGTCGAAGACTGGCTGGACTTGAAAGCCGCGCAGCGTCGGCAATGGTTCGAGCAGGCCGACTTGCGCACCAGCGCGGCGTTACTGCTATTGGAACAGGCCAGTTTCCGTCAGCAGTTGCTGCTGGCCCAGGATGAAGTGAAGCAGCGTTATCTGGGCGCCAGAGAACTGAAGAATGGCGGCATGGACAAGGCCAACGAGACGCTCAAGGACATTCTCGCCAACAGTGGTTTCCTCAGCCGGCCGGCGGAACTGCTGGGCACCAACGGTTATGGCTTGCCGCAACCAAGCGAGTGGGAGCATCTGGAAGCGGAAAGCAGCCAGCGCCAGAAGCAGCTCCTGGCGCTGTCCGGGGATCTGGACAAGGAAGTGAGAGCCTTGCTTGAACCGAGCCGCGCCGCCGAAATGGCCGCCAACGAGGCTAACGTGAAGCAGATTGGTGAGCACCTGCGCAAACTGCACAAGGCATCAGGCGGGATAGAGTTGCCTTGATATCGCAACCTTGTGGGAGCGAGCTTGCTCCCACAAGGTTTACAGCGTTCAGGAGCTTTACCTTCAGCTGATGCGAGCCTTACGCACGCCTTCAGCCAACGCCGAGCACAGGCTCAGCACGCCATCCACGGCTTGTTCCGGGGAGGTGGCATTGGCGATGTGATCGATCAACGCTGAGCCCACCACAACACCGTCGGCCAGACGCGCGATGGACGCCGCCTGTTCTGGAGTCCGGATACCGAAACCGATGCTGATCGGCAGATCGGTATGGCGGCGCAGACGGGCGACCGCTTCCTCGACGTGTTCCAGCGTGGCAGCGCCGGCGCCAGTCACACCGGCCACCGAGACGTAGTAGACGAAGCCGGAGCTGCCGTTCAGAACGGTCGGCAGGCGCACATCGTCGGTGGTTGGCGTAGTCAGGCGAATGAAGTCCAGGCCCGCAGCCTGCGCCGGGTCGCAGAGCTCGCCGTTATGTTCAGGCGGCAGGTCGACCACGATCAGGCCGTCAACGCCGGCCTCCTTGGCTTCGGCAATGAAGCGCGGTACGCCGTACATGTGGATCGGGTTGAAGTACCCCATCAGCACCAAAGGCGTTTCGTTGTTGTCCTGGCGGAACTCGCGAACCATTTGCAGGGTTTTCGCCAGATTCTGCTTGGCTCCCAGCGCACGGATGTTGGCGAGCTGGATTGCCGGGCCGTCAGCCATCGGGTCGGTGAAGGGCATGCCCAGCTCGATCACGTCAGCGCCAGCCGCCGGCAGCCCCTTGAGGATTGCCAGGGACGTGTCGTAGCCCGGGTCGCCAGCGGTCACGAAGGTCACCAGGGCGGCGCGGTTCTGTTCCTTGAGTTCGGCAAAACGCGTTTGCAGGCGGCTCATCAGTGTTTCTCCTGCTTCGATTGCTCTTGTTGAGAGTGTTCCATGTGGTGCATCACGGTCTGCATGTCTTTGTCGCCACGGCCGGACAGGTTGACCACCATCAGGTGATCTTTTGGCAAGGTCGGTGCGCGCTTGAATACTTCAGCCAGGGCATGGGCGCTTTCCAGGGCAGGGATGATCCCCTCCAGGCGGCAGCACTGGTGGAATGCAGCGAGGGCTTCGTCGTCGGTCACCGAGGTGTACTGGACGCGGCCGATGTCATGCAACCAGGCGTGTTCCGGGCCGATGCCCGGGTAGTCCAGGCCAGCGGAGATCGAGTGGGCGTCGATGATCTGACCATCGTCGTCCTGCAGCAGGAAAGTACGATTGCCGTGCAGGACGCCTGGAACGCCGCCATTCAGACTGGCCGCATGCTTGCCGGTCTCGATGCCGTAACCGGCGGCTTCAACGCCGATGATTTCGACACTCTTGTCGTCCAGGAACGGGTGAAACAGGCCCATGGCGTTGGAACCACCGCCGATGCACGCCACCAGGCTGTCCGGCAGGCGACCTTCCTGGGCTTGCAGCTGCTCGCGGGTTTCCTTGCCGATCACGGCCTGGAAGTCGCGAACCATTGCCGGGTAAGGGTGCGGACCGGCCACAGTGCCGATCAGGTAGAAGGTGCTGTCGACGTTGGTGACCCAGTCACGCAGGGCTTCGTTCATCGCGTCTTTCAGCGTGCCGGTACCGGCTACCACCGGGATCACTTCGGCACCCAGCAGCTTCATGCGAAACACGTTGGCCTGCTGACGCTCGATGTCAGTGGTGCCCATGTAGATCACACAATCCAGACCGAAACGCGCAGCGACGGTGGCGGTGGCCACACCGTGCATGCCGGCGCCGGTCTCGGCGATGATGCGCTTCTTGCCCATGCGCCGCGCCAGCAGGATCTGGCCGATGCAGTTGTTGATCTTGTGCGCGCCGGTGTGGTTCAGCTCTTCACGCTTGAGGTAGATCTTCGCGCCGCCACAGAACTCGGTCAGACGCTCGGCGAAGTACAGTGGGCTTGGGCGTCCGACATAGTCGCGCTGGAAGTAGGCCAGTTCCTCCTTGAATGCAGGATCTTCCTTGGCCAACTCATATTCGCGGGCCAGGTCGAGGATCAACGGCATCAGGGTTTCGGCAACGTAGCGGCCGCCGAACGCGCCAAACAGGCCGTTGGCATCAGGGCCGTTGCGCAGATTAGTCTGGGTCATGGGGCGCTCCAGTTGAATGCGTGAAGTGATGCATAAAGAGATAGTGGACTTCACTCTACCCCTGACGCCTCGACCTGAAAACCGATAAGATCGCCACAACCTGTCAGGAAAACTCACAGATCACATGAGCCATGACCTTCCTCCGCTGAACGCGCTTCGCGCCTTCGAAGCCACTGCCCGCTTGAATAGCGTCAGTCAGGCCGCCGAACAGCTGCACGTCACCCACGGCGCGGTCAGCCGGCAGCTCAAGGCGCTTGAAGAACACCTCGGCGTAAGCCTTTTCATCAAGGACGGTCGCGGCCTGAAACTCACAGATGCCGGGTTGCGTCTGCGTGACGCCAGCAGCGAAGCCTTCAAGCGTCTGCGCAGCGTATGCGCCGAACTCACACAAAGCACAGCCGATGCGCCATTCGTGCTCGGTTGCTCGGGAAGCCTGCTGGCGCGCTGGTTTATCCCGCGATTGGGGCGACTCAATGCCGACCTGCCGGACCTGCGCCTGCACCTGTCGGCCGGAGAAGGCGATCTGGATCCGCGCAGACCGGGGCTGGATGCCTTGCTGGTATTTGCCGAACCACCCTGGCCGGCGGACATGCAGGTTTTTGAGTTGGCCAGCGAACGTATCGGCCCGGTCATGAGCCCTCGGTTCGTCAGCTATGAGCGGCTCAAGCAGGCACCGGAGACCGTGCTACTGGACGAGCCCTTATTGCACACCACCTCCCGCCCGCAAGCCTGGCCAAACTGGGCGCAACCACGGGGGCTCGACCCCAGGGCGCTGAAGTACGGTCAGGGATTTGAACATTTGTATTACTTGCTGGAAGCCGCCGTCGCGGGTCTGGGCGTGGCGATTGCCCCCGAACCCTTGGTGACGGAGGACTTGAAGGCCGGCCGCCTGGTTGCGCCCTGGGGCTTCAGTGAAACTCCGGCGCAACTGGCGTTGTGGCTACCCAAGCGCGCCGCGGACGGGCGCGCCCGGCAACTGGCGCAGTGGCTCAAGAACGAGCTGCGTCGAGCGGATTAATCACGCCTGCACAACAGATAAGCCGCCAGCAGGCCCAATGCGCCAACGGCGACACCGGCTGTCGTCCAGGGGTGTTCCTGGGCGTAGTCCCGGGTGGCAATCCCGGTTTCACGGGTTTTGACCTTGACCTCTTCATACGCATCGGCAAGCAGATGGCGCGAATGCTTCAAGGCATTCTCGGCGTTGCTTTTCAGGGTCTTGAGGGTTTTACGCGACTCGTCCGAGGCGTCGTCCTTCAGGCTTTCCAAAGACTTGAGCAGACTCTCGATCTCGGCTTCCATGCTTTGCAATGAGGCTTTGCGTAACGAGTTGCTGGCCATGGTGGCTCTCCTGCATTGGTGATGAGTGGCGTGTGTTGGTTGGGACTTCACGGGGTCGAGAAAGTGCAGAAAATCTGAACTTCACCCTCAGAACGGCTAACAGAAGAAATAGGAAAAATCACTGCTAGTCTGTAATTCACACGCCGAGGAGAACGCCATGTCTGACCATCACACCTACAAGAAAGTCGAGCTGATCGGCTCGTCCACCAGCAGTATCGAAGATGCGATCAACAACGCGCTGGCCGAAGCCAGCAAAAGCATCAAGTACATGGAATGGTTTGAAGTGACCGAGACCCGTGGACATATCAGGGACGGCAAGGCTGCGCACTTTCAGGTGACCTTGAAAGTCGGGTTCCGGATTGCCAGCAGCTGACTTTGGGCTAGTCTTCTGAACTTGCACGCCGGTCGAATGCCATAGGGAATGGCAAAGCACTACATGAGTGCGTCCGGCTGACGGCTGGTTACCCCTATGATCCGACCAGGGAATGCAACCGATGAAGAAGTTTATGTTAGCGGTAGGTTTGTTGAGCCTTGCGGGGAGCGCATTGGCGGGCGGCAAGCCATGCGAAGAGCTGAAAGCCGAAATCGCAGCGAAACTTGATGCCAAGGGCGTTTCCGGATACTCGCTGGAGATTGTCGATAAAGGTGCCGCTGCCGGCGGGAAAGTCGTTGGAAAATGCGAAGCGGGCGCCAAAGTGATCGTCTATAAAAAGTAGGCCGATTCTCGCCCGAATGAAAAAGCCGACGCCCTGGCGCCGGCTTTTTTATGCCTGCCGTTTGAGTATCAGCCCCGCATGACCTGCGCCAGCAGTTCGTAGGAATGCACGCGATCGGCATGTTCGTACAGGTCACAGGTGAAAATCAGCTCGTCAGCCTGGGTCTGTTCGATCAGGACCTCGAGTTTGGCGCGGATTTTCTGCGGGCTGCCGATCATGGCCAGGCCAAGGAAATCGTGCACGGCGTCTTTCTCATGGGGCAGCCACAGGCCGTCCATGGTCTTCACCGGCGGACGCTGTACCAGGCTTTGGCCACGCATCAGGGCGAGAATCCGCTGGAACACCGAGGTCGCCAGATAATCGGCCTGCTCGTCGGTATCGGCTGCCACCAATGGCACGCCGAGCATCACGTAGGGCTTGTCCAAAACGGCTGACGGCTTGAAGTGATTGCGGTAGACCCGAATCGCTTCATGCATGTAGCGCGGTGCGAAATGCGAGGCGAAGGCGTAGGGCAAACCGCGCTCACCCGCCAACTGTGCGCTGAACAGGCTCGATCCCAACAACCAGACCGGCACATTGGTCCCGGTTCCCGGCATCGCGATGATGCGTTGGTCCGGGGTACGTGGCCCGAGGTAGCGCACCAGTTCCGCCACATCTTCCGGAAAATCGTCGGCGCTGCCGGAGCGCTCTCGGCGCAGCGCACGCGCGGTCATCTGGTCGGAACCGGGCGCGCGCCCCAGGCCCAGATCGATCCGGCCCGGATAAAGGCTTTCCAGGGTGCCGAACTGTTCGGCGATCACCAACGGTGCGTGGTTGGGCAACATCACCCCGCCCGAACCGACTCGAATGGTCGACGTGCCACCGGCCAGGTAACCGAGCAGCACCGACGTCGCGGAACTGGCGATGCCATCCATGTTGTGGTGCTCAGCCACCCAGAAGCGGTTGTAACCGAACTTCTCGACATGCTGCGCCAGGTCCAGCGAGTTGCGCAGCGACTGGGCCGCGCTGCCGTTCTCGCGTACCGGCACCAGATCGAGGGTCGAGAACTTGATATCGGACAGTCGTTTCATAAACCTGCTTCTCCAATTGAGGGCGCAGGTTTGTTCTTGCGAACGCAAACCTGCCGAATCCAAAAGCGTGTTCATGCAATGAGGGCATATACCCGAGTTTCAATAGCCCGGTAAAAAATCCCGCGAAAAAAGCGGATTGACCGGACGAGATGAACTTTGCCCCGCCGTCTGTCCTCACAACCCTGGCGAGCGAAAAACACGAAGTCGCCGTTCGAAGAGTTCTGCAACAAAGCCAATGAGGGCTCTCCGGTGTCCAATGTGCCGAATGCGAAGATCAGCCTGAAGGTAACGTTGGTCGGCTAGATTTTCGTTGAAAACAAAAGATCGCAGACTTGCGCAACCTGCCGGGATCATTCGGGAAAAGGTGCTCAAGACTGCGATCTTTTTTTTGTCGCGACAGACTTGCCCACTAAAACTGTGGTCGAATAAATGACAGCAGCGAAAACCCACGATTGTGCGTGCTGCCTCAACGGAGCTTCAACCATGAAACGTTTTGCCCTGGTGGTAATCTGTTACGCACTGGCCACTTCGGCCCTGGCGGCACCGAAACCCTGCGAAGAACTCAAGGCCGAGATCGAAGCCAAGATCCAGGCCAGTGGCGTCACTGCCTACACGCTTGAAATCGTCGCCAACGACGAAGTACACGACCAGAACATGGTCGTTGGCTCGTGCGAAAACGGCACCAAAAAAATCATCTACCAGAAGAACGACCGCTGACATTTCACATCAGGCAGTAGGATTCCCGGTCCTCGGCAACGATCTCGCGCTTGGCGTTGTACAGCCTGGCGCCGGGGGTAAATGCGATGGAGCGGCCTTCGAGCACATAACGCTGACCGGCTTCGAAATGATCGTAATTGATGGTCAGGTAGCACAACCGTTCCGAAGGGCCGCTCATCATGCCCAATCCGCCACCAGGTACTTCAAAGTCGAAACGCACGATCAGTTCATGGCTGCCTGGCGTGACCTCGAAAAAACGCCCGTCGCGCAGGCGTTGTTTATCCAGTCGTTCGGCCATCAACAACTTGTCGTTAGGGAAGGGCGTCGAGAAATCGACCCAGGCCATTTTTGGATCAGGTGTCGGCATCGGGCTTTGGCAACCCGCGACGACACTGACGGCGAGTAATAGCATCAACCTGCGCATGATGGATGTCCCCAGGGATATGCATCCAGCATAACGCCGATCAGGTGTGTTGACAGCCTGCCGGCGTGCCCTGGCCAATCACTTTTCGCTGCTGATCGTAGAGCTTCGCCCAAGGCCGAAAGCCGATGTTCCCCGCCTGTAGCTGATAACGCTCACCCGCGTTGAAGTCGCTGAATTTCACGTTCAACTGACAATCGCGCCACAACGGCTCGGCGTCTGGGCCGATATTGGTGGGCTGGACCGCGAATTGGTAGCGGACCGTCAACTCATGGCTACCGGGATGAACCTGGAAATAGCGTTTATCGTCGGTAATCTTGTCATCGACCTCCAGCGCCTGCAGCGCCGTATCTTCTTGCTTCGAGTCCAGGTCGATCCAGGCTTGCGCAGGATCATGGCGGGGTATTCCGAAACCAGCACAGCCGGCCAGCATCAGCAGGCCTCCTGTCAGTATCAACATGCGCATAGCGGAGCTCCAGTCTGGCGGGATAGTCTTGCGGAAAGACTCTCCAAGGAAGAATTATTGTGATCAGGCCGCTTCCTAGCCTTGGGTTACTTGATCGCGTTTTTCGCGTTTTGTTTCCGGGCCTGTTGTTTTTGTTGCTCAACGGCTGCACCAGCGCCAGCTATTACAGCCAACTGGCCAGCGGCCAAATGCAGTTGCTGCAGGCCAGGGAGCCTGTTTCCAGCGTGATTGCCGACCCGGCGCGAGATCAAAAACTGCGTACACACCTGGAGCAATCCCAAAAGGCCAGAACCTTCGCCAGCCAGCAATTGCACCTGCCGGAAAACCAGAGTTACCGCCTGTACGCGGACATTGGGCGTCCCTTCGTCGTCTGGAATGTCTTCGCCACGCCGGAGTTTTCCCTCAAGCCCGTAAACCACTGCTTCCCCATCGCCGGTTGCGTGGCCTATCGCGGTTACTACAGCCAGAGTGCAGCCCGTGGCGCAGCGGCTTTGCAACGCTTGCAGGGCATGGACGTGTCGATTGGCGGCGTCGAGGCCTATTCGACACTCGGCTGGTTCAACGACCCGATCATCAGTTCGATGATGGGCTGGGGGGATGAGCGACTGGCCACGCTGATCTTTCACGAATTGGCCCATCAACGCGTCTATGTGAAGGACGACACGGAGTTCAACGAATCCTTCGCCACCTTCGTCGAGCAGGAAGGTACTCGCCAATGGCGCACCTACC
Source organism: Pseudomonas sp. GM74 (assembly GCF_000282455.1). Classification (GTDB taxonomy): domain Bacteria; phylum Pseudomonadota; class Gammaproteobacteria; order Pseudomonadales; family Pseudomonadaceae; genus Aquipseudomonas. Next base: position 200,594 of record NZ_AKJG01000003.1, on the reverse strand, counting down.
GCCACCTGCCGGCGGATAACAATGCGCAGGCACATCAGCGCGAACAGTTCACTGAGTTGGTGCTCAAGACCCGCGCCCGCCTGGAAAAGCTCTACACCTTGCCGTTGCCAACCGAACAAATGCGCCAGCGCAAGGCGGCCGAATTCGAGCGCTTGCGCAGCGAATACCGGCAATTGCGCGACAGTCAGTGGGCCGCAGACAAACGCTACGACGCCTGGATCTATGCCCCCATGAACAACGCCCGGCTATTGCCGTTTGGCTTGTACGACCAATGGGTGCCGGCATTTGCCGCGCTGTTTCATCAGGAGAATGGCGACTGGCTTAAATTTTACGCCGCCGTGGAAAAGCTTGGCGCCTTGCCGACGGACGAGCGCAAGGCCGCGCTGAAGGCTTTGGCTGACGGAGCCGATCAACCAAAGAACCAGTAGCAAACCCCGATCGCACCCAGCACCCCGGCAAGCTCGGCCAACAGTGCACAACCGACGGCATGGCGTGCGCGCTGGATGCCCACGGCGCCGAAGTACACTGCCAGTACATAGAAGGTCGTCTCGGTACTGCCCTGGATCGTTGCCGCCACCAGCGCCGGGAAGCTGTCCACGCCCGAGGTTTTCATGGTTTCAATCAGCATCGCCCGGGCGGCGCTACCCGAGAAGGGTTTGACCATCGCCGTCGGCAGCGCATCGACGAAACGCGTGTCCCAACCGGCCCACGCCACCAGATGACGAATCCCGTCCAGACCGAAGTCCAGCGCCCCGGATGCCCGCAGAACACCCACCGCGCAGAGCATTGCCACCAGGTAGGGCAGCAGGTTCTTGGCGACGTCGAAACCCTCTTTGGCGCCTTCGACGAAGGCCTCGTAAACCTTCACTTTACGCAGCGCACCGATCAGCAAAAACAGCATGATCAGGCCAAACAGCGTCAGGTTGCCGAGGATCGACGACAGGCCAGCCAGCGCGGTCGCCGAAAGGGTCGCCAGCAACGCCATGAAACCGCCGAGGGCGAGGGAGCCAGGGATGAGGTAGGCCAGCACCACGGGGTCCCAGATGCGCAGGCGCTGCATGAACGCCACCGACAGGAAGCCGACAATGGTCGAGCAACTGGTCGCCAGCAGGATCGGCAGGAACACCAGCGTCGGGTCCGGCGCGCCTTGCTGGGCGCGATACATGAAGATCGTCACCGGCAGCAGGGTCAGCGAGGAAGCGTTAAGCACCAGGAACAGGATCTGTGCGTTGCTGGCGACGGTATCGCTGGGATTGAGTTCTTGCAGCGCTTTCATGGCCTTGAGACCGATCGGCGTGGCGGCGTTGTCCAGCCCCAGGCCATTGGCGGCGAAGTTCAGGGTGATCAGGCCGATGGCCGGATGACCCGGCGGGACTTCGGGCATCAGGCGCAAGAACAGTGGCCCCAGGGCCCTGGCCAGCCATTCGACGATGCCGGCTTTCTCGGCAATGCGCAGAAAACCCAGCCAGAGGGTTAGGGTGCCAAACAGCAGCACCATGACTTCGACCGACAGCTTGGCCATGGCAAAAATGCTTTCCACCATCGCCGCGAATATTCCGGCGTTGCCACCAATCAGCCACTGCGCCAGCGCCGATACGGCTGCCACGATGAAGAAGCCAAGCCACAGGCCATTGAGCATCAGTCAAATCCCCCCAAAAGATCCGCGAATGATAGCGGGGTGGCCAGAAACGACAAACCCCGGATTTCTCCGGGGTTGTCTGGTGCGGCTTTCGTAGATCACTGTGGGAGCGGCCGGTCGACGCTCGATTGCTCGCGAAAGCGGTGTGTCATTGAGCATTGAACTGGCTGACATGACGCCTTCGCGAGCAAGTCGGATCGCCGCACCGCCGCTCCCACAAGGGGTATTGCATCAGCCCTTGGAAATTTCACCCGCCGGCAGTTTTTCCTTGCTGCGCCAGTGCGGCAGGGAGTTCCAGTAGCGCTGGCCCTTGGCGTCGTCGTACATGCCTTCCCAACGAGCGATAACCAGAACAGCCAAGGCGTTGCCGATCACGTTCAGTGCGGTACGGGCCATGTCCATGACCCGGTCGACACCGGCAATGAACGCCAGGCCTTCCAGAGGAATACCGACGCTGCCCAGGGTGGCCAGCAGTACCACGAAGGACACGCCCGGCACGCCGGCGATGCCTTTGGAGGTGACCATCAACGTCAGTACCAGCAGCAGTTGCTGGCTGATCGACAGGTCGATGCCATACAGCTGGGCAATGAAGATAGCCGCGATGCTTTGGTACAGGGTCGAACCGTCGAGGTTGAACGAGTAACCGGTCGGCACCACGAAGCTGCAAATGGCTTTCGGCGCGCCGTAGGCTTCCATTTTCTCGATCACGCGCGGCAGCACGGTTTCGGAGCTGGCGGTGGAGTAGGCCAGTACCAGCTCATCCTTGAAGATGCGCATCAGCTTGATCACCGAGAAGCCGAACAGGCGAGCGATCAGGCCCAGGATCACGAAAGCGAAGAAGGCGATGGCGACGTAAACCAGGATCACCAGTTTGGCCAGCGGTATCAGCGACGCGAAGCCGAAGTTGGCCACAGTCACCGCGATCAGTGCGAACACGCCGATCGGGGCATAGTTCATGATCATGTGAGTGACCTTGAACATGCTTTCCGATACGCCCTGGAACATCTTCACCAGCGGCTCGCGCAGGTCCGCCTGCAGGCTCGACAAACCGAGACCGAACAACACAGAGAAGAAGATGATCGGCAGCATTTCGCCGCGAACCATGGCCGCAAAGATGTTCGACGGGATCAGGTTGAGGATGGTTTGAATGAACGCGTGTTCATGCTGGACCTCGGCCGCCGTGGCCTGGTACTTGGAAATGTCCACAGTACCCAGGGTGCTCATGTCGATGCCGGTACCCGGATGGAACAGGTTGGCCAGCAGCAGACCGACCACGATGGCGATGGTGGTGACGATCTCGAAGTAGATGATGGTCTTGAAGCCGATGCGCCCCAGCTTCTTGGCGTCACCGACGCCGGCAATGCCGACGATCAAAGAGGAAATGACGATCGGGATCACGATCATCTTGATCAGACGGATAAAGATATCGCCTGCCGGTTGCAGGACGTTGCTGATCCACCAGGCTTTTTCGGCACTGAAATGGTTGAGCAGCGCACCGATTGCAATCCCCAATACCAGACCGATGAGGATCTGCCAGGCGAGGCTAAGCTTTGCCTTCTTCATATCTTTACCCTTACTTGTTGTTTGACTCAGGGAGATGCGCGAACTGGAACGCTTATGGCGAAAAAGTCCAGTGCATCTGCCCCCCGTATAAGGTGCCCCGAAGCTCGTGTTTGCAGCTCTCTGGCAGGCGAAAAAAGGCGCAACTATTCCGATGCAAGGGAGCGCCGTCTAATGCCGTAAACGCCTACCCCATGCCGAATCGGCATGAGGTTTTTTTAGCGAAACGCACGTCCCAACCGGTTCGAATACGACATTTCGGCAGGCATAAGTGCCGTGAACCGGCCATCACAGAGCAGATTGAATGTTTTTTGAGCAGTGGCCGAGCGTTGATTTTTCAGCAAAATCCCACAGGACGAAGGGAAAAATTGCGGCCAAAGAAAGATGATTTTTCTCGATATACGGTCGCGGGTGAAACACCGGGAAAAGTATTTTCCGACGTAACAAGGACAAGGACGAGAAAACAGTGATGAAACGGGACGAGCGCTCTATTTCAATGTGTTGCGTGATCAAGCTCTTCGCAAGCCCGTCGAGCCTTGGCGGTCCGACGAACTTGCGCAGCAGCTTTTCCTGACCCGGCCCTTGCGCAGGCACTCCCTGTACCCGTAGGTCACTCCGCCCCTGAAACAGGCAGAACGTCCCGCCCCCTTGGTCATGCGCCGGCCTTCCTCAGGTGGCGCAGATGGAAAGAGGCGCTGTGGCCTCCTTCGTGTACAAATTCTGTCCTGTCAACAAACCCTGCATGCGCAGGTCAGGCATGTCGGGGAAACGCCAGCCCGCATGCCATGGCACTACCGCCCAACAGCAGGGCGGCTGCCAGTGTCTTGAACAACCCTCTCATGTCAGCCTCGACCACGACGGCCAAAGAAAAAGGAGGCAACGAACATCACCAGGAACACGATAAACAGAATCTTGGCGATACCCGTGGCGGTGCCCGCGATACCACCGAAGCCCAGTACAGCGGCGATGATGGCGATGATCAGGAATGTGATTGCCCAGCTCAACATGGTGATTCTCCTTACGCTTCTGTTTAGAGGTGCTGCGTTTCCCGGCGCATGGGGTGCGGCGGAAGTTTTGCCTAGAACATCCAACGCTCCTGATGACGTATCTCACCTACAGGCCCGGCCTGGTCGACATCCATCATGCGCATTGGGGTGCTATCGGCCTGACCGCTGCCGACAGCACTGAAATGGGTTTGGGTCGGATGCGGAATCGACAGGCGTGGTGCTTCCGGCTGCCGGCTCTGCTCCCAGCGCAGAAACTGCTGACCACCGATCAGCGTGATCAACAGCGCCAGAACAGCAAACAGTCCTTGCTGGATATGCACAGGCCAGAGGCGCAGGTGGGCAGCACGTTGACGGTTCATCCTGGAGCTCCTACCACTGGGGTCGGTATTCGTGGGCGTTTGTTTTTGAATGCCCTGATTAACCAGTCAACTGCATGGCGCATGCCAGCCTTGATTCGAATTAATTCGCTTTGATATCAATACGTTATAAACATCAAAGAAACCACTCCGCGCGCATCCTGCACGATGCCCCTTGTGCGGTCGTGCGGATTGCACGATCGGTTTGAAGGAAGGCGTAAATTTTTTGAATTGAGAGGAGGGTGCGCAGGTCAGAAATTCACGCTGGCCGCTGGCAAAGACCGGGTATCAATCAAAAGACCCGCAAAATCAGGTGGCTAACCGATACATCGGATGAGAGCTACCCTGCCATGACAGGAAAGGCTCAGAATCAATCATGCAACTTGCCCGATTTCTCCGGGACTAAATTAAGATCATTCATTAAGGAGCGTAGGAAAATGGAATCCGCGACTGAGCATCAAGGCCGCATTCTGCTGGTGGATGATGAGTCCGCCATCCTGCGTACTTTCCGTTACTGCCTCGAAGACGAAGGCTACAGCGTAGCCACCGCCACCAGCGCCGCGCAGGCTGAAGCCTTGTTGCAGCGGCAGGTCTTCGACCTGTGCTTCCTCGACTTGCGTCTGGGTGAAGACAACGGCCTCGATGTGCTGGCCCAGATGCGTATCCAGGCGCCCTGGATGCGGGTGGTGATCGTCACTGCCCACTCGGCCGTCGACACGGCGGTGGACGCGATTCAGGCCGGCGCCGCCGATTATCTGGTCAAACCGTGCAGCCCCGATCAATTGCGGCTGGCAACCGCCAAGCAACTGGAAGTGCGGCAACTGTCGGCGCGACTGGAAGCCCTGGAAGGCGAGGTGCGCAAGCCCAAGGATGGTCTGGACTCCCACAGCCCGGCCATGAAAGTGGTACTCGAAACCGCCCGCCAGGTTGCCACGACCGATGCCAATATCCTGATTCTGGGTGAGTCCGGTACCGGCAAGGGCGAACTGTCCCAAGCCATTCACGGTTGGAGCAAACGCTCGAAGAAATCCTGCATCACGATCAACTGCCCGTCGCTGACCGCCGAACTCATGGAAAGCGAACTCTTCGGCCACAGCCGCGGCGCCTTCACCGGCGCCAGCGAAAGTACCTTGGGGCGAGTCAACCAGGCCGACGGCGGAACGCTGTTTCTCGACGAGATCGGCGACTTTCCCCTCGCATTGCAGCCGAAGTTACTGCGTTTTATTCAGGACAAGGAATATGAGCGCGTCGGTGATCCGGTGACCCGCCGTGCCGATGTGCGCATCCTTGCGGCCACCAACCTCATCCTTGAGGACATGGTGCGCGACGGTCGCTTCCGTGAAGACCTGCTCTATCGCCTGAATGTCATTACCCTGCACCTGCCACCGCTACGCGAACGCCGCGAAGATATTCTCAACCTGGCCGACCGTTTCCTGGCGCGCTTCGTCAAGGAGTACGCCCGTCCCGCGCGCGCGTTGAGCGACGAGGCCCGGGAAGCCCTGCTGGGCTATCGCTGGCCGGGCAACATCCGTGAACTGCGCAACGTAATCGAGCGGGCGAGCATCATCTGTCCACAGGAACGGGTCGAGATCAGTCATCTGGGCATGGCTGAAACCTCGGCCAACAATGCACCGCACATCGGCGCGGCGTTGAGCCTGGAGGAGCTGGAAAAGGCCCACATCGGCGCGGTCCTCGCCACCGCCGACACCCTGGATCAAGCGGCGAAGACCCTGGGCATCGACGCCTCGACGCTGTACCGCAAACGCAAGCAGTACAACTTGTGAGCATTAGCCGATGAAACTGGCGCTGAAATTGCGGACCCGGCTTTTCCTGAGCATCTCCGCACTGATCACCGTCGCGTTGCTCGGACTCTTGCTCGGGCTGGTCAGCGTAATGCAGATGGCCGGTAGCCAGGAAACACAGCTGCGCAGTAACTTCATCACCCTGGACCTGGGGCTCAAGCTGCGTCAAACCCTGGGTGATCAACTGATCATCATGCTCAGCGAGGAGCCTGACTCCGCCGCTTTCGCCGCCTCGAAGCAGCATTACTTCGAACTGCTGGAGGAAGGCATCGCCCAGGAGCCGGCAGAAACCGGAAGCGAGCACGGCTTCAGAAAAGCCAAGGCCGACTACGAGAGCTTTATCCAGGCTTATGAAGCCTCCCCGGCCCCGTCGAACGTGCTCAGCAGCCACGACAACCTGACGGAAAAATTCAACGCGCTACGCAATGGCCTGATCGCCGAGCACAAGCGCGCGCTGGACAAAATCAGCAATACCGAGCGCCAGGCCCGGGAGCAGGCACTGCTGATTGCCGGGTTGCTTGGCCTGGTGGGGCTGGCGGTGCTGATCATTGGCTTCGTGACTGCCCAGGCCATCGCCCGGCGTTTCGGGGAGCCCATCGAGGCCTTGGCCAATGCGGCGGACAAAATCGGTCTGGGCAATTTCGATGTCACCTTGCCGATCTCTTCGGCGGTGGAACTGAACCAGCTGACCCGGCGTTTCGGGATCATGGCCCAGGCGCTGCGTGAACATCAGGCCACCAACGTCGATGAGCTGCTGGCCGGTCAGCAGCGTTTGCAGGCCGTGCTCGACAGCATCGACGACGGACTGCTGATGATCGACCGTCAGGGCCATCTGGAACACCTTAACCCTGTGGCCCAGCGTCAGTTGGGCTGGGAGTCCGATCGACTGGGTCAGGGGTTGGGCACGGCGCTGGAGCGCCCCGAGCTCGATGAGCAGCTGCAGCTGGTGCTGCGCGGCGGTACGCTGGAGCGGGCACCGGAAGACTTGAGTGTCGAAGTCGATGGAGAGTCTCGACTGCTGACCTACAGCCTGACTCCGGTCAGCCATACCCAGGGCCATATCCTGGGTGCCGTGATGGTGCTGCATGACGTTACGGAGCAACGAGCCTTCGAACGGGTACGCAGCGAATTTGTATTGCGTGCATCCCATGAATTGCGCACACCAGTCACCGGCATGCACATGGCCTTCGGATTGTTCCGTGAGCGCGCGCACTTTGCTCCGGACTCCCGGGAAGCCGACCTGCTCGATACAGTGAATGAAGAGATGCAGCGACTGATGCAGCTGATCAATGACCTGCTGAATTTCTCCCGTTACCAGAGCGGTTTGCAGAAACTCACCCTGGCGCCGTGTTCCATCGAAGCGCTGCTGGAACAGGCACAGTCACGCTTTGCCACGGCGGCCGAAGAAAAGGAGATCAATCTGCTGGTGGAAGTGCAGGGACCTTTGCCGCGGTTGCAGGCCGACCCGCCACAACTGGACCGGGTACTCGACAACTTGCTCGACAACGCCTTGCGTCACACCGGTTCCGGCGGGCGGATACGCCTGCAAGCCAGGCGCCACGGCGACCGGGTCATCATCAGTGTCGAGGACAACGGTGAAGGTATTGCCTATGGTCAGCAGGGGCGGATCTTCGAGCCCTTCGTGCAGGTTGGACGAAAGAAAGGCGGGGCCGGGCTCGGACTGGCCTTGTGCAAGGAAATCGTGCAATTGCATGGCGGGCGGATAGGCGTCTATTCTCGGCCGGGGCAGGGTACTCAGTTCTATATGACGCTGATCGTTTAGGTCACCCTCACGCTTCATCATCCAGGCGCCGGCCTCCCCGACGTCGCCCCCGGGTAATCAATTCGGTGAACTGCACTGCGCTCAGCGCGCGGGCGAACAGCCAGCCCTGGCCGAACCTCACGCCTTCACTGCACAGGAACGCGGCCTGGGCCTCATGTTCGATGCCCTCGGCAATCACCTTCAAGTGAAGCGACTGGGCCATGTGAATGATGTGCGGAGCCACTCCGCTGCTGGCAGCGTCATGGCCCAGCGCATCAATGAACGCTTTGTCGATTTTCAGGCAATCGACCGGCAGGGTTTGCAAATAGGCGAGGCTGCAATAGCCGGTGCCAAAGTCATCGATCAACACCTGGTGTCCGACATCCCGCAGCGCTTGCAGGTTTTCCCGGGCCACCACCACGTCGACCAGCCCGCGCTCGGTGACTTCAAAGGCAATTTGCCGCGCAGCGACGCGATGCAGTGTCAGCAGCCGCGCCATCACCTGGCCGATCCGAGGAACCATCACATCGCACGCCGCGAGATTGACCGAGATGTACAGTTGCGGGTTGGCACGCAGCAACTGGCCGAGTTGCTCGAGCAGGCGCTGCAGGACGAAGTCCGTCATCTGGCGAATCTGCCCGGTGTTCTCCGCCATGGGAATGAACAGGTCGGGACTGGTCAGGGTACCGTCCGGCCTGCGCCAGCGCAGCAGTGCTTCAGCCCCGACGCAGTTGCGGCTATCGAGGTCGAAGATCGGTTGATACAGCACCTGCAACTCGCCACGACGAATCGCACCGGTCAGTTCGGCGTCCAGCGACTGCCGTTGGCGTACCAGCAAAAACACCAGGAACCCAACGCATGTGCCCAGCGCGAGGCTGGCCGGAAGCAACCACCACCAGACCGCCGGGATATGCATGCCGGTGCGCGGGCTGATCAACACCAATTGATATTCCGGGTTGTCGGTGGGCATGCGGTATATCAAGCGTGTCTGGGTGATTTGCAGCGCATCACGGTTTTTCGGTGGCCAGGCCTCGGCCGGCGGCCAGGCCTGAGTAGCGCCGAGCACCGGTATCGCGCGCGCGCCATGGTCCAGGACCACCAGCAGGCTGCTGCCCGGCGACAGGTCAACCATATCTGTCAAATGCCCACGAGAGGTCGCGACCCGGAAATTCCCGCGCCCGAGCATCAGCGCGGCGCGGTTTTCATCGGGTTCGGTGGTGGTGTTGAGCCAATAGCTATAAGTCGGGCCTTTGATGTCTGGAGATCGACTGAGCGACAACCCTTCCTGGCGAGGGCGATTGGAGCAGATTCGCGAGGAGTCCATGTAGGCGGCTTCGTAGACGAAGCGATAATTGAACGAAACCTGTTGCAAGGTTGCGATCATTTCAGCATCGCAGCCGCGCAACGGTTGCGCTTCAAGGTCGTCAAGGCTTTCACGCAGTTGACCGAAGAGCTGTTCCAGACGGGCGAGGAAGCGTTCGCCCTGAGCATTCATTTCTTCGCTTTCGTTTTGCTCGACCTGGTGTATGGCGACGAACAGGCTGCCGGCCATCAATAACGTTGCGCTCAAGACAGTAGACATCAGCCCCAGGAACCAGGGGCGATGGAACCAACTACGGAAGGTCTCTTGAGCAGCGTTCATTGTGAAATATCCGAAGGATTACCAATGAGTTATAGCTGCTGATTGGAAAAAAGCCCTGACCGTCGGGCGGGCGTCATTATTTTGTCTGATTCAACACCAACAATAGCGCGGCAGTTTGCGCATCCGGTGTGCCATCGAAGCGCGCCGGACGGAAATGCATCTGAAATGCCGCGATCACATGTCGCGTCGCGACATCGAGCTCGCCGGTTTGTGGCGAGGCATAACCCAGGCGGGCCAACTGCGCCTGAAACCAGCTAATGCTCGGCAACTGCTCGGCGAACAGCATTTGTTGGCGTGCCACCGACTGTTCATTCGGCCAGATGCCCAAGCCTTCGGAAGCCAGACGCTTCCAGGGAAACAGCGGCCCCGGGTCCAGCTTGCGCAAGGGTGCGATATCGCTATGGCCAATGATGTCGCGAGGCTTTATGCCGTGACGCTTGCTGATGTCCTTGAGCAACACGATCAACGACTGGACCTGATCTTCGGTGTAGGGATACCACAGCCGTCCGGTCGGGGTGTCCTTGAACCCCGGATTGACGATTTCGATACCGATGGAGCTGGAATTCAGCCAGGTCCGGCCATCCCACTCGCTCTCCCCGGCGTGCCAGGCCCGCACATTTTCATCCATCAGCTTGTAGATGGTGGCGCCCTTGTCATCACCGATCAGGTAATGGCTGCTGACTTCACCGTGGGTCAGCAATTGCAATGAGCGCTCCAGCGAGGCATTGGTGTAATGCACCACCACAAATTGCACGCGGCTGTCGTAATTGGCCGAAGGGTGGCTGGTGTCGAAACGGGGACCGCTGGCACAGCCGGCAAGCACAATCAGCGATACGATCAGAGCGAAATATTTCATGGCGAAAGGCAGTACACGCAAGACAATAATGCAACAGTGTAACGTAATGCCTTGCGGGTGGACGGCAACCCCATCGAATTAAACAAAATGGAACAAATAACCGTCAGCTCGGTTCCACCCGGTTGCGTCCGGCATTTTTTGCGCGATACAGCGCCTGATCGGCTCTTTTAAGCACCTGATCGCCGTGTTCACCCGGCCTGAATGCCGTCATCCCGATAGACACGGTGATGGTCACCGGCTCTCCCTTGAAGTGGAACGGGCAGGCCTCGATGGAGGCCCGCAAGGCTTCCAGCAACTTCAGCCCCGCCGCCGGCACCGTGGATGGCATCAACAGCACAAACTCCTCGCCGCCAAACCGGGCAATGAAATCCGTCCCGCGCAGCCGCTTGCGCAACACGCCGGCGATGATTTTCAGCACTTTGTCACCGGCCAGGTGCCCGTAGTTATCGTTGATGCGCTTGAAATGATCGAGGTCGAGCATGGCCAGCAGCAGCGTGTTGCCATGTTGCTGCCATTGTGTGACTTCATGATCCAGGCGCTCGCTCCAGGCCGCGCGGTTGGGCAGCCCGGTCAACGGGTCGACCAATGCCTTCTGCCGTTGCTCTTCAAGGTGCTCGCGGTAACCCTGGGCCTCCTGCTCCATATGGGCGACCCGCTCGGCCAGACTGTGCAGGCGCGCAGCGACCTCCTGCTCACGTTCATCGCGCTGTTTCTGGTGCTGGTCCATGGTGCCCAGCAAGCCTTCGAGATGGTTTTCCAGCACATGCTTGAGATCTTCCAGGTCCGCGGCTTCCTGCATGCTGCTTTGCAGGCCATCGACCTGTTCGCGGATCTGCGTGTCCATCTGCCGCGCAGCCGAACGGTTGTCGGCGTGTCCTGCGGTAGCAGCCTGCAAGTTGCTCTGGAACGATTCGAGGCGCTCGTTCAGTCGTTGCAGATAGGCTTCGAACTCATGCTGGCCGCTGTCGGTAATGGCCAGCATCAAGGTGGCGAAGTCGTCGAGGATCGGCAGCAATTCGTACCAGTTCAGACCGTTTTTCAGACGATCGCGCATGGATTCGGCTTGCGGGCGATGACGCTCGGGCAAGGTCAGATCGTCGAGCAGCCCCAGCAGCGTGTCTTCAATGTGGCTGGCCACCGAGCTATAGGAGGGCTCGGGGGAATCCGGGAGTGCGTAGAGAATGTCGTGTTCGGATGACGCCTGCTCGGCGGCGGCCACGTCCTCCATAGCCATCGGAGGTAACGGCAAGCTATCCGGCGATGCTTGCGTGGTCAGCTCGTCGGGGTTTGTTTCCGACTTGGGAGACACCGTGATGGTTTCCGGGATCGGTTGCTCGGCCGATTCGATTTCTGTCGCGGCGGCACTGGCCGGTTGAGACTCCGCAGCCGGGGGGGCAAAAGCCACGACTGCCGGAGCAGGCGCAGCCACGGTTGGCTCGGTCAGCGCGCAGTCGTCTTCAACTCGCTCAGCAGGGGGTACCTCGAAAGTTGCCGCAGGGTTCTCGGCTACAGAGGCCAGGTCAGAAGAAGTAGCCGTTGATGCCGTTACCTCCTCCGCTTCACGACCGCCGAACAACCGCTGCAGCAAGCCCGGCCGGCCATTCTCCGTCGGGGTCTCCAGCTGGCTCAGGGCTTTGCCCTGCAAGCCACTCAGCTCGCTGAGCAGCAAGGGTATCTCACGCGCCTGACTGACCCGTGCCTCCAGCTGCTTGGCGAAACTCTTGAGGGGCCGGCTCACATCCCGCGGCAACGGCAATGTTTGCAGTTGCGTGACCAGCGCGGTCAGGGCGGCACTGGTCTGGTTGACCCGGGTTTCCCGACGCTGCTCCGAGTCGAGCACGGCTTTTTCCAGGCGTGGAATCAGCGCAGCCAGACCAGCGTCCATGTCGTCGGTGCGCACGACTTCGCGCATTTCCTTCATGCATTGGTCAACGGCGCGGTCAGTACCTTCCGCCGCCAGGGTGCTGCGCACCAGCCCTCGACGCAGCAAGTCGAGTCGTGCGTCCCAGCGACGTTCGAGCTTCTCCTGTTGTTCAATGCTTTTGAGGTACTTCTCTTTCCAGCGCTGTGTTTCGTCGCTCATTCAGGCGTTCCGCGAGGGGCAGGACTCAACGCGGGCAATGCATCGGCCGTGAGCGAACCCGGCAAACGAATCTCTACCGCGACCGGCAGGTGATCGGAAATGGGCTGCGCCAGCACCTCGACCTTTTCCAGGGTCAGGCTCGGGCTCAGCAGGATATGGTCCAGGCAGCGCTGTGGGCGCCAGCTGGGAAACGTCGCTTCCAGCTGCGGCGCGAGCAGGCCGAGGTCGCGCAACGGGGAATGTTGCAGCAGGTCACTGGCATGGGTGTTCATGTCGCCCATCAGCACCTGGTGCTTGTAGTCGCCAACCAACTCGCGGATGTAGGCCAGTTGCAGGCTGCGCGCCCGGGCGCCCAACGCCAGGTGCATCATGACCACCACCAGCGCTTCCGGGCCTTCGCCGAACCGTATCAGAATGGCTCCGCGCCCTTTTGGCCCCGGCAACGGATGATCTTCAATTGCCCACGGACGCAATCGGCTGAGCACGCCATTGCTGTGCTGGGCCAGACGACCGAGATTGCGATTGAGTTGTTGATACCAGTAGGGAAAGGCGCCGAGCTGGGCCAGGTGTTCGACCTGATTGACATAGCCTGATCGCAGGCTACCGCCATCGGCTTCCTGCAGGGCGACCAGATCGAAGTCGCCCAGCAGATTGCCGATTTTCTGCAGGTTGTCGGCACGCCCGGTGTGCGGTAACAGATGTTGCCAGCCCCGGGTCAGGTAATGCCGATAGCGCTCGGTACTGATGCCGACCTGGATATTGAAACTGAGCAAGCGCAGACGGCTGTCTGCGGGCAGGCCCGTGGACTCCAGATGATGCTCGTTGACCCGCGGATGATGCAGGCCAACGATGCGTTCAGTACCCCATCGGCGCATGGCAGTGACTGCCCTTAGTTGGCGGCAGCCTTGTTAGCCGCTCGCTCTTTGTCGATCAGTTTGTCGGCCAGTTGCAGGGCCTGTTCGGCACCGCCGGCGGAACCCACGTCAAAACGGTACTTGCCGTTGACGATCATGGTTGGAACGCCGGAGATTTCATACTTCTTGGCCAGTTCACGAGCCTTGACGATCTGACCTTTGATAGCGAAAGAGTCGAAAGTCGCGAGGAACTTGTCCTTGTCCACGCCTTGGGTAGCGAGGAAGTCGGCCATGTCATCCTTGTCGGTCAGTTTCTTGTGTTCTTTCTGAATCGCGTTGAACACCGCGGCGTGAACGTTGTGCTCGACACCCATGGCTTCAAGGGTCAGGAACATCTGACCGTGAGCGTCCCACGGGCCACCGAACATGGCTGGAATGCGCACGAAGTTCACGTCCGAAGGCAGCTTCTCGACCCACGGATTGATCACTGGCTCGAAGGCGTAGCAATGCGGGCAGCCGTACCAGAACAGCTCTACCACTTCGATCTTGCCAGGCACGGCAACCGGAACCGGGTTGCTCAGTTCGACATAAGGTGCGGCGGGGGCGTCAGCGGCCTGGGCAGTCATGCCGAACAGGCTGGCAGCGGCAAAAACGGCGCTGATGATCAGATTACGCATGCTTTACTCCTGGACAATTTTTTTCGCCTCGCGCGACCTGTTATCAGACAGGTCCTGGCGGGCTTGAGTTCTGTAGTGTAACGGCAGCGGCCACAAAAAAGGGCGGCCAAAGCCACCCTTTTTATACTCGTTGCAACGGATTAATCGAGCGTTAACGTTGCAGGTGATAAGCACCCCGTTCAACGCCCGATCCGCCAGCCTTAGTGCAGGCCTTGAATGTAGCTGGACACCGCGGCGATGTCTTCGTCGCTCAGCTTCTTGGCAATGGTCTGCATGGGCTTGGTATCGCCGTCGTTGGTACGGCCGCCTTCTTCCTTGCGGAAATCGACCAGTTGCTTGCCGACGTATTGAGCGTGCTGGCCACCCAGGTGCGGGAAACCGGCAGCCGCGTTACCTGCGCCATTTGGGGAGTGGCAACCGGTGCAGGATGGCAGGCCCTTGGCCAGGTCACCACCACGGAACAGGGCTTCACCGCGAGCGACGATCTTTGGATCGGCGGCTCCGACGCTGCCTTTCTGGCTGGCGAAGTAGGCGGAGATGTCCGCCAGGTCCTGATCGCTCAGGTTGGTCAGCAGGCCGGTCATCTCCAGAACGGTGCGCTTGCCCGACTTGATGTCGTGCAATTGCTTGGTCAGGTAGCGTTCACCCTGACCCGCCAGTTTTGGAAAGTTTGGCGCCATGCTGTTGCCATCCGGGCCGTGGCAGGCGCCACAGACGGCGGCTTTGGCCTGGCCGGCTTTTGCATCACCCGGTTGTACTGCCTCACCTGCAGCATGGGCCATGCCGGAGATGCCCACGGTCAACAGCAGACTCACGATCAATTTCTTCAT
This sequence comes from Pseudomonas sp. GM74, assembly GCF_000282455.1. GTDB lineage: Bacteria > Pseudomonadota > Gammaproteobacteria > Pseudomonadales > Pseudomonadaceae > Aquipseudomonas. The sequence goes on along the minus strand of NZ_AKJG01000003.1, from coordinate 185,526 downwards.
CAGCTAATCCAACTACGGCTAAGGGTTAAGAGTTATGGACCGGGCTTACTCGCTCATCCAAAGGATGATGGCTTGGTAATCCTCGGCACTGCAGTCCATGCACAAACCACGCGGCGGCATCGCCTTGAAACCCTGGGTCACGTGTTGCACCAGCGTCTCCATACCTTTCGCCAACCTCGGCGTCCAAGCTTCCTGATCGCCTTTTTTCGGCGCCATGGGGAGTTGGCCGGAATGACAGGCACCACAAACACGGTTGTACACAGCTTCCGGATCCTGTGTAGCCTGAGCGCTGTAAAGCGGCATCAATACACCGGCAGCTAGCAGCCATTTCGTCATAAAACGACCTTTTCAGGGTTGAGAGCGAGCTGCGTTCTAGTGCGCAATCAAGGTCTGTCGCTCTCGTGAACTTCATCCTACGCTGGGACAAAGCGCACACAAAATCTGCGGCATTATATACTGGCGTCACTGAAACGGAAGCGACACTGCTTGCCGCACCCATTCCTGGCGCCGCCCACATCGGAAATCCCATGCAACTCAAGAATCCCATCCTCGGTCTGTGCCAACAGTCCACCTTCATGCTCAGCGCCGCCAAAGTCGACCAATGTCCGGATGACGAGGGCTTCGAAGTCGCCTTCGCCGGGCGTTCCAACGCCGGCAAGTCGAGTGCCCTGAACACCCTGACCCACGCCAGCCTGGCGCGCACCTCGAAAACCCCGGGGCGCACGCAACTGTTGAATTTCTTCAAGCTAGACGATGAACGCCGTCTGGTCGACCTGCCGGGCTACGGTTATGCAAAAGTACCGATCCCGCTCAAGCAACACTGGCAGCGTCACCTGGAGGCATATCTGGGTGGTCGCGAGAGTTTGAAAGGTCTGATCCTGATGATGGACATCCGCCATCCGATGACCGATTTCGACCTGCTGATGCTCGACTGGGCCGTGGCCGCAGGCATGCCGATGCACATTCTGCTGACCAAAGCGGACAAGCTGACTTATGGCGCGGCCAAGAACACGCTGCTCAAGGTTCAGTCGGAAATCCGCAAGGGCTGGGGTGATCTGGTGACAATCCAGCTGTTTTCGGCCCCCAAACGCATGGGCCTGGAAGATGCCTATACCGTACTGGCAGGCTGGATGGAGCTGGCGGACAAGGGTGTCGAGGTAGAAGCCCAGTAAGGCTGCGAAAGCTGTCTGGGCACTCCAGACAGCTTTCTGCAGGCAAAAAAAACCCCGGACTTCATATGGGGAGGGAGAAGTTCCGGGGTTCAAGCTCTAGACCGCTAGGGCGGGGTCCAGATATCTGCCAACACTTAACACAACATAGGAGCATCGAAGGGCTTCACCAGCCATTCAGTAACTCTGAGTGGTGGTGTGCAAGATTAGTTCAGATTTTTTTCAAATAGCGTTGAAATAACTCTGATCGCCTTCCGGACCAAGCTGTTTGCGCCCTTCTGCCGCGGCACTATGCCGCAGCAGAAAAGGTCTTTTCAGGGGGCTCAGTGAGCCTCATCCCAGTTATTTCCAATACCCACTTCGACCAGCAACGGCACGTCAAGTTTCGCTGCTTCGCTCATGTGCACGCGAATTTCATCGCGAACCTGGTCGACCAGGTCTTCACGCACCTCGAGCACCAGTTCATCGTGCACCTGCAAGATGACTTTGGCGTCGAGGCCCGACGCGGTCAGCCAGTTATCCACCGCGACCATGGCTTTTTTGATGATGTCCGCCGCGGTGCCTTGCATCGGTGCGTTGATCGCCGTGCGTTCGGCGGCGGCGCGCTCTTGCGGCTTGTTGGAGTTGATGTCCGGCAGGTACAGGCGACGGCCGAAGAACGTCTCGACATAACCTTGTTCGGCGGCCTGGGCACGCGTGCGGTCCATGTACTGACGAACACCGGGGTACCGGGCGAAGTAGGTATCGATGTAGGCCTTGGCGGTCTTGGTGTCGACGCCGATGTCCTTGCCGAGCTTCTGCGCGCCCATGCCGTAGATCAGGCCGAAGTTGATTGCCTTGGCACTGCGGCGCTGGTTGGAGGTCACATCGGCCAGTTCGACCTTGAACACTTCGGCGGCGGTCGCGGTGTGTACGTCCAGATTGTGGCGGAAGGCGTTCATCAGCCCTTCATCCCGGGACAGGTGCGCCATGATCCGCAGTTCGATCTGCGAATAGTCCGCCGCCAGCAGCTTGTAACCGGCTGGAGCCACGAAGGCCTGGCGGATGCGACGCCCTTCGGCGGTGCGCACCGGGATGTTCTGCAGGTTCGGATCACTGGAGGACAGCCGCCCGGTGGACGCCACCGCCTGGTGATACGAGGTATGGATCCGCCCGGTACGCGGGTTGATCTGTTCCGGCAGACGGTCGGTGTAGGTGCTTTTCAGCTTGCTCATGGAACGGTATTCCATGAGCACTTTCGGCAACCGATAGTCGTCTTCTGCCAGTTTGGCCAGCACTTCTTCGGCAGTGGACGGCTGACCCTTGGCGGTTTTCTTCAACACCGGCAGGCCGAGCTTCTCGTAGAGGATCACGCCAAGTTGCTTGGGCGAACCGAGGTTGAATTCCTCGCCGGCAATCTCGAAGGCTTCACGCTCCAGCGCCACCATCTTGTCGCCCAGTTCGATGCTTTGCACGCCTAGCAAGGCGGCGTCGACGAATGCGCCCTGGCGCTCGATACGCGCCAATACCGGCACCAACGGGATTTCGATGTCGGTCAGCACGCTGGCCAGGCTCGGAATGGCCGAGAGCTTTTCGAACAGGGCATGGTGCAAGCGCAAGGTGATATCCGCATCTTCGGCGGCGTAAGGCCCGGCCTGCTCCAGGGCGATCTGATCGAACGTCAGCTGCTTCACGCCTTTGCCGGCGATGTCCTGGAAACTCACCGTGGTGTGGTCCAGATACTTCTGCGCCAGGCTGTCCATGTCATGGCGGGTGGCCGTGGAGTTGAGCACGTAGGACTCAAGCATGGTGTCGAAGGCGATGCCACGCACGGTAATGCCGTTGTCCTGATCGCCGCCGATGGCGCAGTTGGCCAGGATGTTCATGTCGAACTTGGCGTGCTGGCCGACCTTGAGCTTGTCCGGGTCCTCCAGAATCGGCTTGAGCGCGCGCAGGACCGTGTCGCGGTCCAGTTGCTGCGGCACGCCGATGTAGGAATGGGTCAACGGGATGTAGGCCGCTTCGTTGGCCTGAACCGCGAACGACAGCCCCACCAGTTGCGCCTGCTGCGCGTCGATGCCGGTGGTTTCGGTGTCGAAGGCAAACAGCTTGGCGTTGTTCAGCTTTTCCAGCCAGGCATCGAACCGCGCCTGATCGAGGATGGTTTCATAGGCGGCTTCAGCAGCGGCGGCCGGTGCTTCGGCCTCTGGTTCGCTGAACAGATCGACGGCTGGTGCAGGCTCGGCGGCAGCGCTCAGTTCCAGGCGTTTGGCATCGCGATCAAGATCGTTCAGCCAGCTCTTGAACTCCAGCAGGCTGTAAAGCTCGTAGAGTTTTGCCGGATCTTCAGGACCCATTTGCAAGTCGTCGAGCCCAACGTCCAGCGGCACGTCGACCTTGATGGTCGCCAGCTGATAGGAAAGGAAGGCCATTTCCTTGTGCTCTTCGAGCTTGGCCGGCAGGGTCTTGGCGCCACGAATCGGCAGGGTCGGCACGATGTCGAGTTGCGCATAGAGCTCGGTCAGGCCGCCGTTCACACCGACCAGCAGGCCGGAAGCCGTCTTCGGACCGATGCCCGGAACGCCCGGGATGTTGTCGGAAGAATCGCCCATGAGCGCCAGATAATCGATGATCTGCTCCGGAGCGACGCCGAATTTCTCCTTCACGCCCTCCACGTCCATGCTGCTACCGGTCATGGTATTGACCAAGGTAATGTGACCGTCGACCAGTTGCGCCATGTCCTTGTCACCGGTGGAGATGATCACCGGACGATCCGCCGCCGCGCTGCTGCGGGCCAGGGTGCCGATCACGTCATCGGCCTCGACGCCTTCGACGCACAGTAGCGGGAAGCCCAGGGCGATCACGCTCTGGTGCAGCGGCTCGATCTGCACGCGCATGTCGTCAGGCATGCTCGGACGGTTGGCCTTGTATTCGGCGTACATGTCATCGCGAAAAGTCCCACCCTTGGCGTCGAACACCACGGCGAACGGACTATTCGGATATTGTTTGCGCAGGCTCTTGAGCATGTTCAACACGCCCTTGACCGCACCGGTCGGCAGGCCTTTGGACGTGGTCAGCGGTGGCAGCGCGTGAAAGGCGCGGTACAGGTAAGAAGAACCGTCCACCAGGACGAGGGGGGCTTGGCTCATGAGCAGGATCAACCTTTTCGGCGGGTCCGGCGCTAGAATAGCGGGACCGTTGACGACAAAGGGACAAGGTTATCATGCGCACACTAAATCGCCTGTTGCTGGCTGGCTTGTTTGCAATCGCCCCATTGGCCGTCATGGCGGCGGACGATGCGCCGACACCGGAGCCAGAAGTCACGATCCGCACGGAAGGGGACAAACTCATCCAGGAATACCGCCAAAACGGCTTCCTGTATGCGATCAAAGTCACGCCCAAAGGCGGCAAGCCGTATTTCCTGGTACGCGCCGACGGATCAGAAGGTAACTTCATCCGCTCTGATTACCCGGATATGCTGATTCCGGCGTGGGAAATTTTTAAGTGGTAAGTCGTCCTTAACTTTAATCGGCGCTGGCTCAACAGCGGCGCCCGTACTGGCAGTTTAAAAATGTCTGTGTTCACCCCCCTGGCTCGGCCCGAGCTGGAAGCTTTTCTCGCCCCTTATGGCCTCGGCCGCCTGCTTGATTTCCAGGGGATTGCCGCCGGTAGCGAAAACACCAACTTCTTTATCAGCCTGGAGCAGGGCGAGTTTGTCCTGACCCTTGTCGAGCGCGGCCCGGTTCAGGAAATGCCGTTCTTCATCGAACTGCTCGACGTGCTGCACGGCGCCGACCTGCCGGTGCCGTACGCCTTGCGCACCACCGACGGCGTGGCCTTGCGCGAACTGGCGGGAAAACCTGCGTTGCTGCAACCGCGCCTGGCCGGCAAGCACATCAAGCAAGCCAACGCGCAACATTGCGCGCAGGTGGGCGAGTTGCTCGGCCATCTGCACCTGGCGACCCAGGCCAATATGATCAAACGCAAAACCGATCGTGGCCTGGACTGGATGCTGGAAGAGGGTACGCAGTTTTTGTCGCACCTCGGTGCCGAACAGAAAGACTTGCTGCAACGGGCGCTTGAAGAAATCACCCGGCAGAAAGAAAAAATCCTGGCACTGCCGCGAGCGAACATTCACGCCGACCTGTTCCGCGACAACGCAATGTTCGAAGGCACGCACCTGACCGGGCTGATCGATTTCTACAACGCCTGCTCCGGGCCGATGCTCTACGACGTGGCGATTGCCTTGAACGACTGGTGCTCGGACGACGATGGCGTGATCGATGGACCGCGAGCGCGGGCCTTGTTGGGCGCTTACGCGGCCTTGCGACCGTTCACCGCTGCCGAAGCCGAGCTGTGGCCGACCATGCTGCGGGTGGCTTGCGTACGGTTCTGGTTGTCACGTCTGATCGCGGCGCAGGCGTTCGCCGGGCAGGATGTGTTGATTCACGATCCGATGGAGTTCCAGTTGCGCCTGGCGCAGCGGCAGACGGTCAATACGCCGTTGCCTTTCGCCCTTTAAATTGTGGTGAGGGGGCTTGCCCCCTCACCACAGGTCTGGTGTCGATTACAACGACTCCAGACACCCCGCCAGATCATTCCCCAGTTTCTCCAACACCTGCTCATAGCCCTGAGCGGTCGCTGGCGTATACCCGCCCAGCGCATCCAGCTCAGCCAGCTTCACCGGTAAACCCGCCACCAGGGTTTCCGCCAGGCGCGGCCGCAGCGGCGGTTCGCTGAACACGCAGGTCTTGCCGACTTCCTGCAATCGCGCGCGCATTGCCGCGACATGCTGCGCACCGGGTTGGACTTCGGCCGCGACGCTGAACACACCCACGTGCTTGAGGCCGTAGGCGTCTTCGAAGTAGTCGAAAGCTTCGTGGAACACGAAGTAGGGCTTGCCTTGAACATCGGCCAGGCGTTTCTTCAGACGCGCATCCAGTGCATCGAGACGCTCGTCGAAGGCTTTCAGATTGCTCTGATAGCGCGCGGCATTGTCAGGATCGGCGGCACTCAGGTCAGCCGCCATTTTCGTGGCGATGACCCGGGCGTTGACCGGCGACAGCCACAGGTGCGCATCCAGGCTGCCCGGACGGTGATCGTGGTCATGTTCGTCGGCTTCTTCAGCGTGGGAGTGGCTATCTTCGGCAAAGCGGCGAAGTTTCATGCCCGGCAAATCCTGCACGGCGACGTTGGGCAACGTACGACCATTGAGCACCCGTGGCAGGAAGCCTTCCATGTCCGGACTGATCCAGTACAACAGGTCCACCGATTGCACCTTGCGCACGTCGGAAGGGCGCAACGCATAGTTATGCGGCGAGGCACCCGGTGGCAGCAAAACCTCGGGGATCGCCACGCCGTCCTGCACCGCCGCGGCGATCAATTGCAGAGGCTTGATGCTGGTAAGGACCTTGACCTCGGCCTGCGCCGAACCGATCAGCAGAAAACTTGCGATAAATGCGACAAAAACAGAAAAAAGTCGGGACACGATGACCACTCGAAGAGGCGAGAACGGGTAACATAATAACGTCTCTCACAAACCTCGTCGCCGCTCATGCTAAAAACACCGATCGCCAGCCGTCCCCACGACCACTCACATTGCGTTCACAGCGCTTTGTCCGAGGCCGATGCCCTGTGCGCACGTCAAGGCCTGCGCCTGACCGCGTTGCGCCGGCGGGTGCTGGAACTGGTGTGGCAAAGCCACAAGCCGCTGGGTGCCTACGACATTCTCGCCGTCCTCAGCGAGCAGGACGGTCGCCGCGCCGCGCCGCCGACGGTGTACCGCGCGCTGGATTTCCTGCTGGAAAACGGCCTGGTCCATCGGATTTCCTCGCTCAACGCCTTCATTGGCTGCAATCACCCGGAACATGCTCACCAGGGTCAGTTCCTGATCTGCCGTGTGTGCCACGCCGCGATCGAGCTTGAGCAAAAATCCATCAGCGACGCGATCATCGCCAGCGCTCGGGATGTCGGGTTTGTCGTCGAAGGCCAGACCGTCGAAGTGGTCGGTCTCTGCTCGGGTTGTCAGGGGGCTTGATGAGCAACGCGCTGATCCGTCTTGAGCAGGTTGCCGTCACGTTCGCCGGGCAACCGGTGCTGGACAACATTGAGCTGAGCGTCGAGCCGGGGCAGATCGTTACCCTGATCGGCCCCAACGGCGCCGGCAAAACCACCTTGGTTCGTGCCGTGCTCGGCCTGTTGAAACCAGACAGCGGCAGCGTCTGGCGCAAGCCGAAACTGCGGGTCGGTTACATGCCGCAAAAACTTCATGTCGACCCGACCCTCCCGCTATCGGTCCTGCGATTCTTGCGCCTGGTGCCGGGCGTGGACCGTGCGATGGCCTTGGCGGCACTCAAGGAAGTCGGCGCCGAACAGGTGATCGACAGCCCGGTGCAAAGCGTTTCCGGCGGCGAAATGCAACGCGTGTTGCTGGCCCGGGCCTTGTTACGCGAGCCGGAACTGCTGGTACTCGACGAGCCGGTACAGGGTGTCGACGTGGCCGGCCAGGCTGAGCTATACAGCCTGATCACTCGCCTGCGCGACCGTCACGGTTGCGGCGTGCTGATGGTCTCCCACGATTTGCATCTGGTGATGAGTACCACGGACCAGGTGGTTTGCCTCAATCGTCACGTCTGCTGTTCCGGCCATCCCGAGCAGGTCAGCGGCGATCCGGCGTTCGTCGAGTTGTTTGGAAAGAACGCACAAAGCCTGGCGATTTATCACCACCATCACGACCACGCCCACGACTTGCATGGTTCGGTGGTCAAGGCGTCCGCGTCGGGCCAACCCCATGTTCACGGAGATAGCTGCAAGCATGGCTGATTTTCTGCTCTACGCCCTGCTTGCAGGCCTGGCCCTGGCCGTCGTCGCAGGCCCGCTGGGGTCTTTCGTGGTCTGGCGGCGCATGGCCTATTTCGGCGACACCTTGTCCCACGCGGCATTGCTCGGTGTGGCCTTGGGCTTCCTGCTGGATGTCAGCCCGACCGTTGCCGTCACCGTAGGCTGCTTGCTGTTGGCGGTGATGCTGGTGACCTTGCAACAACGCCAGCCACTGGCGTCCGACACGCTTTTGGGAATTCTCGCACCCAGCACGCTCTCTCTAGGCCTGGTGGTACTAAGCTTCATGCACGAAGTGCGGATCGACCTGATGGCTTACCTGTTCGGTGACCTGCTGGCGATCAGCCCGACCGATCTGGCCTGGATCCTTGGCGGCAGCGCTGCGGTACTGCTCTTGCTGGTTGCGTTGTGGCGCCCATTGCTGGCGATCACGGTGCACGAAGAACTGGCCAGGGTCGAAGGCCTGCCGGTGGCGGGATTGCGCCTGGCCCTGATGCTGTTGATCGCCGTAGTGATCGCCGTGGCGATGAAAATCGTCGGGGTATTGCTGATCACGTCGCTGCTGATCATCCCGGCGGCTGCGGCACAACGTCACGCCCGCTCGCCGGAGCAGATGGCACTGGGCGCGAGCCTGCTGGGCATACTTGCCGTGTGTGGCGGGCTGGCGTTGTCCTGGTTCAAGGACACCCCGGCCGGCCCGTCGATTGTAGTGACGGCCGCCGTGCTATTTCTGCTGAGTTTTGTTCTGCCCCGTCGAGGGGTGTAGACTTGCTCGTTTTTTGCGCAAATAGAGAGTCGCAGGAATGAAGTCGTTCGCCTCCCGTTATCTGCTCCTTGTCGCATTTTCTTTGCTGCTGGGAGCCTGCCAAAGCACGCCATCGCAAGCCACCAAGGCCGCCGATGCACGGGCCATGGCCATCGTGCAGCTGGAGCAAAACATCGCCAGCGACGAGCTGGCCATTGCCGAAGACCAATTGGCAGCCTTGCAGGCCGAATCGCCCAACGATGCTTCCCTTGAGCAATACCAGCGGCAACTGGCCGAGGCCTATCTGCGCCGCAGCCAGACCGTACTGCAAAAGGGTGACGTGGATGCTGCCGCGACTGCCCTGAGCCGTGCCCGCGCTCTGATGCCCAAGGCTCCGGCACTGACCGGCGGAGTCAACGGCTCGATTGCCCAGGCGCGCAAGGCCGAGCTGGAAAAAGCCGAAGCCGCCCTCAAGGCTGCCGAAGCCAAGCCAAAAGCCAAGGTTATCGACCTGACGGCAGAGAGCACCACGGTCGTGCTGAATATCAACGATATGGGAAAACTACGTCGCCAACTGGACGCCATCGCCGCCGATGTGGTGAATTTTCAGTGCGACGTGAGCATTCAGGCTCCACGCACCAACGATTACCCTTGGCTGGCTAACTTGCTGACCAAACGGGTGAACAAGCTCGATCCCGAGTTTGATCTGAAGCTGGAGCGGCAGATTTTGCGCAGTGTTCCGGCGCAGATGGTTCTGAGTCCGCGTAAACCCTGAAAAGCTTCGTCGGAACGCCTTCGCGGGCAAGCCCGCTCCCACAATGTCCGAGTTAGCCACAAAGTATGTGACCAACCTGGAATCCTGTGGGAGCGGGCTTGCCCGCGAAGGCGTCCTGTCTGGCAGTAAAACTCTCAGGCCGGAATCGCCTTGGCCTTCGCCTCCCTTCCCCAAATTAAGCCGTTCCTTTTTCCTGACCTTTGATCGCGTTATTGCCAAATGACAGGACAAATGCGAAATAAATGCTAAGAACCTCTATACGGACAGGCTAAAATGCGCGCCCGGCTAACCGCTGATCCTTTTCTAACGCGCCCCACAAGGTTCGCTACGTGATCGAGTTTCAAAACGTCCATAAAACCTACCGCGTCGCCGGTAAGGAAATCCCCGCCCTGCATCCGACCAGTCTGACGATTGAGAACGGGCAGGTTTACGGCTTGATCGGTCATTCCGGCGCAGGAAAAAGTACCCTGCTGCGTCTGATCAATCGCCTGGAAAACGCCAGCGGCGGCAAGATCATCGTCGACGGTGAAGAAGTCACCGCTCTCGACGCCAACGGCCTGCGTCGCTTCCGTCAGCAGGTCGGGATGATTTTCCAGCACTTCAACCTGCTGGCTTCCAAGACTGTCGCCGACAACGTGGCGCTGCCGCTGACCCTGGCCGGCGAATTGTCGCGTAGCGAGATCGATGCGCGCGTGGCCGAGTTGCTGGCGCGAGTCGGTTTGTCCGACCACGCCAGGAAATACCCGGCGCAATTGTCCGGCGGGCAGAAGCAGCGTGTCGGCATTGCCCGCGCCCTGGCGACCAAGCCGAAAATCCTGCTGTGCGACGAAGCCACCAGCGCCCTCGACCCGCAAACCACCGCATCGGTCCTGCAATTGCTGGCCGAGATCAACCGCGAGCTGAAACTGACCATCGTCTTGATCACCCACGAGATGGACGTAATTCGCCGGGTCTGCGACCAGGTAGCCGTGATGGACGCCGGCGTGATCGTCGAGCAAGGCTCGGTGACCGAAGTGTTCCTGCATCCGAAGCACCCGACCACCAAACGCTTCGTGCAGGAAGACGAGCAGATCGACGAAAGCGAACAGCGTGACGACTTCGCTCACGTGCCGGGGCGCATCTTGCGTCTGACCTTCCAGGGAGAAGCAACCTACGCGCCTCTGCTGGGCACTGTCGCCCGGGAAACCGGTGTGGACTACAGCATCCTGGCCGGTCGTATCGACCGCATCAAAGACATTCCCTACGGGCAACTGACCCTGGCCGTGACCGGCGGCGACATGGAGGCGGCCTTTGCCCGCTTCACCGCAGCCGACGTCCACATGGAGGTGCTGCGCTAATGGAAGCCCTGACAAGTTTCTTCGCCAATATCGACTGGTTCGAAATCTGGCTGGCCACCGGCGACACCCTGCTGATGCTCGGCGGTTCGCTGCTGTTCACCGTGCTGCTCGGCTTACCCTTGGGGGTGTTGTTGTTCCTGTGCAGCCCGCGCCAGTTGCTGGAAGCCAAAGGCGTCTACGCGATGTTGTCGCTGGTGGTGAACATCCTGCGTTCGCTGCCGTTCATCATCCTGTTGATCGTGATGATTCCGTTCACCGTGTTGATCACCGGCACGTCCCTGGGTGTCGCCGGTGCGATCCCGCCGCTGGTGGTGGGTGCCACGCCATTCTTCGCCCGCCTGGTGGAAACCGCCCTGCGTGAAGTGGATCGCGGCATCATCGAAGCGACCCAGGCCATGGGCGCGACCACGCGACAGATCATCACCAACGCCTTGCTGCCGGAGGCTCGTCCGGGCATCTTCGCGGCGATTACGGTGACAGCCATTACACTGGTGTCCTACACGGCGATGGCCGGTGTCGTCGGCGCCGGTGGTCTGGGTGACTTGGCGATCCGCTTCGGCTACCAGCGTTTCCAGACCGATGTGATGGTGGTGACCGTGGTGTTGCTGCTGGTACTGGTCCAGGTACTGCAAACCGTTGGCGACAAATTGGTTGTGCATTTCTCCCGTAAATAAAGACATGAGCCGGCCATTCGCTGGCAGGCGCCGGTAATCGGCGCCGCACAAGGAGTTAGCTGAATGAAAAAACTACTCGTGGCCTTCGCGGCCGTTGCGGCATTCTCTGCCCACGCTGAAACCCTGACCGTCGCGGCCACTCCGGTTCCGCACGCCGAGATCCTCGAATTCGTGAAGCCGACCCTGGCCAAAGAAGGCGTGGACCTGAAGGTCAAGGTATTCACCGACTACATCCAGCCGAACGTGCAGGTCGCGGAAAAACGCCTCGACGCCAACTTCTTCCAGCACCAGCCGTACCTGGATGAGTTCAACAAGGCCAAGGGCACCCACCTGACTTCCGTGGCCGGCGTGCACCTGGAGCCCCTGGGCGCTTACTCCAGCAAGTACAAGACCATTGCCGAACTGCCTGGCGGTGCCAACGTGGTGATCCCGAACGACGCCACCAACGGCGGCCGCGCACTGTTGCTGATGGCCAAGGCCGGCCTGATCAAGTTGAAGGATTCGAACAACATCCTGTCGACCGTCAAGGACATCACCGAGAACACCAAGGACCTGAAAATCCGTGAACTGGAAGCCGCGACCATCCCGCGCGTACTGACCCAGGTCGACCTGGCGCTGATCAACACCAACTACGCGCTGGAAGCCAAGCTCGATCCGGCCAAGGACGCGCTGTTCATCGAAGGCAGCGATTCGCCTTACGTGAACATTCTGGTGGCTCGCCCGGATGACAAGGACAGCGACGCGATGAAGAAACTGGTTGCTGCCCTGCACAGCCCGGAAGTGAAAGCGTTCATTCTCGAGAAGTACAAAGGCGCAGTCGTGCCGGCGTTCTGATTGAACTGCTGCAACGAAACAGGGGACGCCAGGTGCGTCCCCTTTTTTGTGCCTTGAATTATAGACCCCTGTGGGAGCGGGCTTGCTCGCGAAGGCGGTGTGTCAGCCACTATCAATGTCGGCTGAACCACCGCCTTCGCGAGCAAGCCCGCTCCCACAGGGTTTTGTGTCACTTAGTCGCGCTTGAGCATCACCGGCAACTGCGCCACCAGCTTCGCATTGTTCAACGGCGCCCGAATAAACCCGCGCTGGGTGCCATCCGGCCCGATCACCGCGAGGTTGCCGCTGTGGTCGACGGTGTAGTTCGGCTTGCTGGTGTCCGCAGGAATGAATGGAATGCTCACCGCGTTGGCGATCGTTTGCAGCTCATCGGTCGACGCCGGGGTCAGGCCAACAAACTGCGGATCGAAGTAGCCCAGGTACTGCTTGAGCTGCTTGGGCGTATCGCGATTGGGGTCGATGCTGACCAGCACGATCTGCAATTTATCCACAGCCTCGGGCGGCAACTCGCTCTTGATCTGTCGCAGCTGGGCAAGGGTGGTCGGGCAGATGTCCGGGCAGAAGGTGTAGCCGAAGAACAGCAGGCTCCACTTGCCTTTCAATTCATTGATCGCGACCGGTTGGCCGTCCTGGTTGGTCATCGTCACGTCCGGCAGATTACGGCTCTGCGGCAGCAAGATGATGCCGGCGTCGATCAGCGCCGTTGGATCGCCCTGGTTCTTCCCGGACAGCACCTTGTTGACAGTCAGGCCCAGGATCAGTGCGACGAGGGCGACGAGTATGAAAACGGTTTTCTGGGTTCGAGTCATAGGTTCAACAGTAAGTAGTGGTCTACGAGCAGGGCGATAAACAGCAGGAACAAGTAGTAAATAGAGTACTTGAACGTATTGATCGCCGCGTGCGGCCGAGTGCCACGGTACAGCACCACGGCCCATTGCAGAAACCGCGCACCCAGCCCGAGCGCGCAGACCAGGTAGAGCGTGCCGCTCATGTGGATCACATAAGGCATCAGGCTGACGGCAAGCAATGCAAAGGTATAAAGCAGGATGTGAATCTTGGTGTAGTGCTCGCCATGGGTGACCGGCAGCATCGGAATGTCGGCCTTGGCGTATTCTTCTTTGCGATGGATCGCCAGCGCCCAGAAGTGTGGCGGGGTCCAGGCGAAGATGATCAGCACCAGCAGCAGGGGTTCGGCGCTGACGTGACCGGTGGCGGCGGTCCAGCCGAGCAACGGCGGCGCGGCACCGGCCAGACCACCGATGACGATGTTCTGCGGTGTCGCGCGCTTGAGGAATCCTGTGTAGACCACTGCGTAACCGAGCAACGAGGCGAGGGTCAGCCACGCAGTCAACGGGTTGGTGAACGCCAGCAGCATGGCTTGCCCCAGGACCGCCAATACCAGCGCGAACGTCAGCGCGGCGGTCGGCGAAACCCGGCCTTCGGCGAGCGGCCGTTTGTGGGTGCGCGCCATCACCGCGTCGATGCGCCGGTCCACCACATGATTGACCGCCGCCGCGCCACCGGCACACAGGGCGATGCCCAGGTTGCCGAAAATCAGCACCGTCCACGGCACTCCGGCGCGGGTCGCGAGGAACATCCCCACCAGTGAAGTGATGAGCATCAGCACCACGACTTTGGGCTTGGTCAGTTCCAGGTAGTCACGCCAGATCGCCTGACTGGGACGTTCGCCGATCAGAATCGCCATGGCATCTCTCCTTTTATTGTTATAGGCCCGGCTGAGTGTTTACGCGGGCTGAAGTGCCAGCGCGCTTGCTTGACCCGGACCAGACTGGTTCGGGCGTGGTAATTGACCAGCACCATGGTCAGCAACAGCGCCGCGCCGCCCGCGTTATGCGCGACGGCCACCGGCAGCGGCAGATGGAACAGCACGTTGCTGATGCCCAGGGTGATTTGTGCGCCGAGGGCGATCAACACCAGGCCTGCCAGGCGCGTCATGCCGACTGCTTTCAGTTGCCAGGCCAGACCGAGCAGCACCAGGGTCACCAGCAGGGCGCCGATACGGTGAGTCAGGTGAATCGCAGTACGGGCATCGCTGTCCAGTTGCCCGCCGAGGTAGTTCGGGCCGATGTGCTGGGTCAGGTGAAAGCCGTTGGCGAAGTCCGCCGGTGGCAACCACTGGCCGTGACAGGTCGGGAAGTCGATACAGGCCACCGCGGCATAGTTGGAACTGACCCAGCCCCCGAGGGCGATTTGCCCGATCACCAGCAGCAGCCCCGCCGTCGCCCAGTGCTGCAAACGTCGTGGCACGGTCAGCGCCGGCAGTACGCCGGACAGGCGTAAGGTCAACAGAAACAACAGGCTCAAGGTCGCGAAGCCGCCAAGCAAATGCCCGGTGACCACCTGCGGCCAGAGCTTGAGCGTTACCGTCCACATGCCGAACGCGGCCTGTCCAAAAACTACCGCCAACAGAAACAACGGCAACTTCACCGGCTGCCCGGGATGGCGGCGATGCACCCACGCACGACCGGCCAACACCGCGATCAACAGCCCAAGCGTACCGGCGAAGTAGCGGTGGACCATCTCGTTCCAGCCCTTGTGGGCCTCGACCGGAGCGTCCGGGAAATGCAATTCGGCATGGGCCAGCTGGGCTTCGCTTTTCGGCACGCTGATGAAGCCATAGCAGCCCGGCCAGTCCGGACAGCCGAGGCCGGCGTGGGTCAGGCGGGTGTAGGCGCCGAGCAACACCACAATCAGTGCCAGCAAGGTGGCAAACAACGCGAGGCGAAATCCAGGCTTGGCCATGACGATGCCCTTATCCGATGTTCGACAGTTTCAGCAGGTGGCGCAGATCATTGAGCAGGTCCTTGCCCTTCACCGACGGGTCGTAGCGCAGCACCAGATTGCCGTGGGGGTCGATGATCCACAGATGCGGCGCGTCATTGCTCTGAGCGCCTTTCGTGTAGGCAGGCAAGTCCAGTGAATAGCGTTGCAACTGCGGGTACTCGCGTTGAAGTTTAGTCTCGTAATCGCTGTTCAGCGTCTGCGCGGCGGCCAATGCATGGCTGGCGCGGGACGCATCGCGGCCCAGGCCGATCTGAATTTGCCGCGCCAGATACACCAGTTGCTGGCAGTCCACCGCGCAATCCTTGGGCGCGGTCACCAGTATCTGCCAACGCTCTTCCTGGGCCTGCACGCCGATGTCCGCGCGGGTCTGGCCGTTGCCGATCAGTTCGCCGTGATAACTGCGGCCCTCGGGCACCCAGAAATTCAGCTTGTACATGCCGGTGGCGAGGATCATTGGACCGATCACCCCGAGCAGGATCAGCAGCAATTGCATACGGCCCTTGCGCCGGTTCACCGAAGGTTTCGCCTCAGACATGCTGGGTGGATTCATGGCCGCTCCCATGGTGTTTCTCCTTTGCGTTGTGCCAGCCGAGATAGAGATAAAGACCGAACAGGGCGATCGCCATGGCGAACCACTGCACGGCATAAGCGATGTGTTTTTCCGGCCCCATGGCGACTACGGGCCAGTCGGCCTGATAGGTGACGGGGCCGGTTTTGGCGCGCAGTTCATAGGCAAAGCCTTCGCGATTCAGTGCTGTCCAGAGCTTGTCTGGCTCAACGGCCGTAATCAGCTTCGGCCATGTCAACGTTGCGGGATCTGCGTGCAATTGGAACGTTGCCCCGGGGGAGACGTAGACCCACGCGTCGAGGCTTACAGCCTCGGTGGGCGTCTTGAATTGCGGTGGTGTTCGGCGCTCCGGCCAAGGCAACCAGCCGCGATTGACCAGCAGCCAAAGCCCGCTGGCCTGATCGTGAAAGGGTTGTAAGAGCTCGACGCCGACCCTGCCGTTGCGTTGACTGTTATCCAGCAGCAGGCTGTGTTCGGCATCGAACTGGCCGTACAGGTGAACCCGACGGAAGGCCGGGTCTGTCGTGTGTTGCAGTTCGGTGCTGGCCATCGGCTCAGCGGCCCGGCGCTCGGCGTAGGTTTGCAGCAGCGCGCTTTTCTCCGCGCCCCGGCTCAATTGCCAGAACCCCAGGAACACCAGTAGCGGCAGCAACAGCGCCACCACCAGCGTTGGCACGATACCCGGCCGAAAACGCTTCATGGCATCGCCAGAAAGTCGGTCATCGCGATAGCTATACTCAAGTGCATCGCTTATCCCCCCGGAGTCTCACCATGCTCAAAGCAGCCATCGTCCTGATGCTGATTGCCACGGTTGTCAGCCTGTTCAGCGGCCTGTTTTTTCTGGTCAAGGACGACAGCCGCTCAAACCGCCTCGTCATTGCCTTGAGTGTGCGTGTCACTCTGGCCGCCATTACCCTGGGTCTGATCACCTGGGGTTTTTTCAGCGGCCAGCTGGTTTCCCATGTCCCCTGGTAGCTGCTGCTTTAGAGCACGTAGACGAAGACAAACAGCCCGATCCACACCACATCCACGAAGTGCCAGTACCAGCTCGCCGCTTCGAAAGCGAACTGGTGCTCGTTGTCGAAGTGTCCGCGCATGATCCGCACCAGCATCACGAACAGGATGATGGTGCCGATGGTGACGTGGGCGCCGTGGAACCCGGTGAGCATGAAGAAAGTCGCGCCGTAGATGCCCGAACCCAGGGTAAGGCCCAGTTCGTGGTAGGCGTGAATGTACTCTTCGGCCTGGAAGGTGAGGAACGCACAGCCGAGTAATACGGTGAGCAACAGCCAGAGTTTCAGTGCGCCGCGATGCCCCTTTTTCAAGGCATGGTGGGCGATGGTCACGGTCACGCTGGAACTCACCAGCAACACGGTGTTGAGCAACGGCAGACCCCAGGGGCTGATGACCTCCTTGGGCGGCGGAAACAGTTTCGAGTCGGGATTGCTCAGCAGTGGCCAGGTGAACTGGAAGTTCGGCCACAGCATGTGCGCAATGCCTTTGGCGCCTTCACCGCCGAGCGCCGGCCCGGAGATATGACGGACATAAAACAGCGCGCCAAAAAAGGCGATGAAGAACATCACCTCCGAAAAAATGAACCAGCTCATGCCCCAGCGGAACGAGCGATCCATCTGTGCGCTGTACAAGCCGCCGCGACTTTCCTTGATCACCGTGCCGAACCAGCCGAACAGCATGTAGGCCACCATCAGCCCGCCGACGAAAAAGATCAGCGGCCCGTGGGATTCCGGACGCGCTGCTTTCAGATCATTGAACCAGGTGGCCAGGCCAAACACCGTGACGAACATCCCGACCGTGGCGATGATCGGCCATTTGCTCTGGGCCGGAACGTAATAATGTTCATGAGTTGCCATTTATTGTTCTCCTTATCGGGCACGCTCAACCGCCAGTGTTTACAGCTACCGGTGGATGTCGGGCAGTGATATCGAACAGCGTGTAGGACAGCGTCAGGTGCTTCACATCCTTGGGCATGTCACGGTCAACGATGAAACGTACCGGCATCTCGATCCGCTGACCGGGCTGCAGCACTTGCTGGGTGAAGCAGAAACATTCGGTCTTGTGGAAGTACGCCGCGGCTGCGCTGGGCGCGATGCTCGGCACGGCCTGGGCACTCATCGGCTTATCGGTGGGGTTGTGAGCGATGAAGATCATCTCGTTCACCGCCCCCGGGTGAGCGGTCAGCTCATCACTCTTGGGATAGAAATCCCAGGTCATGTCGGCGGAGTTGGTTGACAGAAACTGCACGCGCACCTGCCGCGAGGTGTCGACCGTTTGCTCACCCTCGTACTGCCCGCCGGTCTTGCCATTGATACCGAAGGCCTTGCACATCACGTCGTAGATCGGCACCAGGGCAAAGCCGAACACAAACATTGCCACCACCACGGTCAGCAGGCGCGTGACCAGTTTCTTCATCGAAATCGAATCAGCCATGACTTCGAACCTCCACCGAGAACCCTGTGGGAGCGGGCTTGCTCGCGAAGCAGGCGCTGCGGTTTAACAGAAACACCGCGTCATCGTTCTTCGCGAGCAAGCCCGCTCCCACAAAGGCTAGAGTGTTCATTTCACTTCCGGCGGCGTGGTGAAGGTGTGATACGGCGCCGGCGACGGAATACTCCACTCCAGACCTTCAGCCCCATCCCACGGCTTGGCCGGTGCCGGCGCGCCACCGCGAATGGTCTTGATCACGATGAACAGGAAGAAGATCTGCGTGGCGCCGAACATGAATGCGCCGATCGACGACACCATGTTGAAGTCGGCGAACTGCAGGTTGTAGTCCGGAATCCGTCGCGGCATGCCCGCCAGCCCCACAAAGTGCATTGGGAAGAAGGCCAGGTTCATGCCGATGAACGACAGCCAGAAATGCAGCTTGCCGAGGGTTTCGTCGTACATGTGGCCGGTCCATTTCGGCATCCAGTAATAGGCCGAGGCGAAGATCCCGAAGATCGCCCCCGGCACCAGCACGTAATGGAAGTGCGCGACCACGAAGTAGGTGTCCTGGTACTGGAAGTCCGCCGGGGCGATGGCCAGCATCAACCCGGAGAAACCGCCAATGGAGAACAGGATCACGAACGCCACGGCAAACAGCATCGGCGTCTCGAACGTCAGCGAGCCCTGCCACATGGTGCTGGCCCAGTTGAACACCTTCACGCCCGTCGGCACCGCAATCAGCAGCGTGGCGTACATGAAGAACAGCTCGCCCACCAGCGGAATGCCGACCACGAACATGTGGTGCGCCCAGACGATGAACGACAGGAACGCGATACTCGCCGTGGCGTAGACCATTGAGGTGTAGCCGAACAGTGGCTTGCGCGAAAAGGCCGGAATGATCGAGCTGACGGCGCCGAACGCCGGCAGGATCATGATGTACACCTCGGGGTGACCGAAGAACCAGAACACATGCTGGAACAGTACCGGGTCTCCGCCACCGGCGGCACTGAAGAAACTGGTGCCGAAGTGGATGTCCATCAGCATCATCGTCACGCAACCGGCCAGTACCGGCATCACCGCGATCAGCAGGAACGCGGTGATCAGCCAGGTCCAGACGAACAGCGGCATTTTCATCAGCGTCATGCCGGGGGCGCGCAGGTTGAGGATGGTGGCGATCACGTTGATCGCGCCCATGATCGAACTGATCCCCATCAAGTGGATCGCGAAGATGAAGAAGGTCACGCTTTCCGGCGCGTAGGTCGTCGACAGCGGTGCATAGAACGTCCAGCCGAAGTTCGGCCCGCCACCGGGGGTGAACAGGGTCGACACCAGCAGCAGGAACGCCGCTGGCAACAGCCAGAAGCTGAAGTTGTTCATCCGCGGCAGGGCCATGTCCGGCGCGCCGATCATCAGCGGGATCATCCAGTTGGCGAGGCCGACGAAGGCCGGCATCACCGCACCGAAGACCATCACCAGACCGTGCATGGTGGTCATCTGGTTGAAAAATTCCGGCTGGACGATCTGCAGCCCCGGCTGGAACAGCTCGGCGCGAATCACCATCGCGAACGAACCGCCAAGCAGGAACATGGAGAATGCAAACCACAGGTACAGCGTACCGATGTCCTTGTGGTTGGTGGTCAGCACCCAGCGCATCAGGCCTTTGGCGGGGCCGTGGGCGTGGTCGGTGGCGGTATGAACATGTTCATCGATTACAGCAGTCATGTCCTGTCTCCTGCAAACAGATGGGCTGGGCAGGCCGGGGTGCGTAGCCCCGACCGGTTCCTTACGTGCGCAATAGACCGGGTCATTTGCTTTCCGCCTGTTTCAGCTCCAGCACTTCTTTAGGCGTGACCATGTCGCCCTTGTTGTTGCCCCAGGCATTACGTTCATAGGTCACGACTGCCGCGATATCGACTTCCGAGAGTTGTTTGCCGAACGCGGCCATGGCGGTGCCAGGCTTGCCGTGGAAGACAATGCTCAGGTGAGCGTCTTTTGGCCCGGTGGCGATCTTCGAGCCCTTGAGCGCCGGGAACATCGGCGGCAGGCCCTGGCCTTCGGCCTGGTGACAGGCCACGCAGGTGGTGTGATAGACCTTTTCGCCGCGATCCTTGAGCTCGTCCAGGGTCCATTCCTTGCTGGTCAGCTCTTTGAGTTGCGCGGCCTCGACCTTGCGATCGGCCAGCCATTTTTCGTAATCGGCCTTTTCCTTGACCTCGACCACGGTCGGCATGAAGCCGTGATCCTTGCCGCACAACTCGGCGCACTGACCACGGTAGATGCCGGGCTTGTCGACGCGGGCCCAGGCTTCATTGACGAACCCGGGAATCGCATCGCGCTTGACCGCGAAAGCCGGCACCCACCAGGAGTGGATCACGTCGGCGGAGGTCACCAGAAAGCGCACTTTGGCGCCGACCGGCAGCACCAAAGGCTTGTCGACTTCGAGCAGGTAGTGCTCGCCCTTGGCTTCCTTGTTGTGGATCTGATCCTGGGGGGTGGTCAGGTTGCTGAAGAACTCGACGTCCTGGCCCAGGTATTTGTAGTGCCACTTCCACTGATAGCCGGTGATCTGGATATCGATTTCCGGCTCGCTGGCGTCGTACATCTTGATCAGGGTCGCGGTAGCGGGAATCGCCATGGCCACCAGGATCAGGAAGGGCACGATGGTCCAGAGGATTTCGACGGTGGTGCTTTCATGAAATTTGGCGGCCACCTGCCCGGTCGAGCGGCGGTGGAGAATCATCGACCAGAACATGGCACCAAATACGATGATGCCGATCACCACACAGATCCAGAAAATGATCATGTGCAGGTCGAATACTGCGTGACTGATTTCAGTCGCTCCAGGCGCCATATTCACAGTCCAGGCCGCTTGTGCCTGACTGAAAATCGACCACAACAGGAGGCCCATCCAGACATGTGGATGTCGCATCATTGCGGGTTCCCCTTATCGTTCTTGTTATCCCGCCGGCTTTCACCTGCGGCAAGGGAGCGGCTGCATCAGACTACGAACTTGAGCACCGGGCCTTGCTGCATATGCAGTCGGGCGTCATCAGCTAACTCCATTCCAACCCGAGTATAGACAGCGACTCTCACCTCGCAATGCGAAGGCGTAAATGATCTGAAACAGCATTAACTTGCGTTGCAGGGCACGAATGGAGAAGGATGCAGACGAGTGGTGGCAAACCGATATAACGGAGCCGTCTCAAGGATGAAATAATTATGACAAATGCGTCTTAGCATTTTTCGTAAGCCAGCTAAGTTATGTCTTCCCTATTTCATTGCCTTGTTTCCTGGAGTTTTCATGAACACCGCCGCATTGCGCGAGCAGATCCAAAAAGCCCAACAACACGAAGCCGAGACCGGTCTGCTGACGCGTCAGCTGGAAAGTAAATTGCCTCATCTGCACCCGGCGATCCAGTTGCCGGAGGCCGATACCAACGGCGTACTGACACGATTTGTCGCCGCCTACATCGAAGAAGTGCCCGATCTGCTGGATGCAGCCAATGAAGTCGCCAGGGAAGCGGGCATTGAGTCACAGATCAAACCGGTGTTGAATATCGCCGAGCAGTACTTCCTCCAGCCGCCAGCCATCATGGCCGGCCATGTCGGGCTCGACAGCCTGCTGGATGAAGCCTATCTGGCGCACCGGTTTGTCGAAGAGGTCAACGACCTGTACATCAAACATTTCGGCCAGCCACTGATCCCCTTGGACATGACTGTCGCCAACCTGATTGCTCACCAATTGATCGGTGAGTCGTTCGCCAACCAACTGGACGAAGTGGTGCATCACGCCATCGACGAGATGCTCAACGACGAAAGCTTCGCACTGGAGTCGGTGGAAGCCTACCGCGAGAAGCTCAACAGCCCGGACACGGGTGTCGCGTGGAAACGCTGGCCGTGCATGTCCCGCCGTTTGGGCGTAGGCCTGGAACTGGATCAGCCGGCGGCTTGATCCCTGAAACCTGTGGGAGCGGGCTTGCTCGCGAATGCGGTCAATCATTCAACGTTTATATCGACTGACACGCCGCTTTCGCGAGCAAGCCCGCTCCCACACAGGTACCTCAGCCAGCCACACCGACGCCGGTATTCGTCCGCACCCGTCCCTCAAGCCGACGCTTCAATCCCCGCGATTCAATCAACAGCTTCGACCCCTTGGCTGCATTCGCCCGCCCCCATTCCTCCAGCAGTTCCAGACACGAGTGATCGATATAACTCAGGTTGTTGAGCGGCACATGCACCGTCGCGCCATGTGGAATGCTGCCCAGCACCTGGGTCAGCGCCGGTACTTTGAGGAAGGTCGCAGCGCCCACCAGACGCAATTCCATTTCCCCTTCCCGGGGCAGGTCAATCAGGCTGATTTTCAACCGAGAAGCTTTCAGCGCCAGTTTCACCAGCGTCAGGCCGAAGCCAATCAGTACGCCAGTCAGCAGATCCGTGAAAACGATGGCGAGCGCGGTTGCCGCGTAGGTGAACATCGGCGCCCGACCATACCGTCCCAAGCCACGGAAGACCTTGAGATCCACCAGCTTGAAACCGGTATAAACCAGCACTCCCGCCAGGCTAGCTACCGGAATGCTTTGCAGCACGCTGGACAGCAACAGTACGAACGCCAACAGCCACAGGCCGTGGAAAATGGTCGAAAACCGCGTCGTTGCACCGGCCTGAACATTCGCTGAACTGCGTACGATAACGCCAGTCATCGGCAACGCCCCAAGCAGGCCACACAGCATGTTGCCGATACCTTGCGCCGACAATTCCCGGTCGAAGTCCGAGCGCTGGCCACTGTGCATGCGATCAACCGCAGCGGCTGAGAGCAGGGTTTCGGCGCTGGCGATGAAGGCCACGGCAAACGCCGCGATCAGCAGGGTCGGATCAGCCAGGTTGAGCAGATCCGCGGGCTTCAGCCAGTCGATGGCCTCCGTCAGGTTGGCCGGAACCTCGACCCGTTTGACCGGCAACGCCAGCACCAGGCTGGCAAGCGTGGCCAGACCGACGCCGAGTAGCGCGCCAGGAACGAAGCGCAGGGATTGCGGACGGAATTTCTCCCACAGCCACATGACAGCGATCGTCGACAAACCGAGCAATCCGGCCTGCCAGCCAAACGTGGGCAACGCTTGGGCCAGCGCCGCCGGGAAGGCCGCCAGGTTATCCAGGCCCGAGGGCTTGGGCACGGCATCGAGCATCACATGCACCTGAGACAGGATGATCAGCACACCAATCCCGGCCAGCATGCCGTACACCACCGCAGGTGCCGTCACCCGAAACCAGCAACCCAGCTTCAAACGACCAGCCACCAGTTGCAGCAATCCCGCCAGCAACAGAATGGGGCCAAGCATGGCGATACCGTGCTGGCGGACCAACTCGAATACCAGAACGGCCAGGCCCGCCGCCGGGCCGCTGACTTGTAGCGGCGAGCCGGCCAACCAGCCGACCACCAGACCACCGATGATGCCGGTGATCAGACCTTTGGCCGGCGGCAGCCCCGAGGCAATCGCGATGCCCATGCACAGGGGCAAGGCGACCAGAAACACAACCACCGAAGCCAGCAGCTCCCGTGGCAGAACAGCTTTGAGTCGAGCAGCACGCATGGTGAATCTCCCGAAGTTTTCTTCAGGCATGGCAAAGCAAGGCTGCCTGAACGGCAGCCTCGGCTGAACCACACAACGTTTTAGGAGGGTTTAGAAGCGCGCTTTGGGCGTCGCCACTGGAATTGGCAGGCTGCCATTGAGCGGCAGGAAACAACCTTGATCGGCGTCGTACGCTTTGATTTCGCTGGTTTCGATGTTGTAGACCCAGCCGTGAATAAATAGCTGACCGTTGGCCATGCGCGAAGCCACCGATGGATGGGTGCGCAGATGCTGCAATTGGGCGATCACATTCTCTTCGGTGAGGATGTGCATGCTTTCGCTTTCGCTAGAGCAGTTGCAGTTCTCCTGCACCATGGTCTTGGCCACTTCGGCATGACGCAGCCAGGCTTTGACCGTGGGCATTTTTTCCAGACTGTCCGGATTGAGCACCGCGCGCATGGCGCCGCAGTCGGAATGCCCGCAAATGATGATGTGATGCACCCCCAGAGCCAGTACGGCGTACTCGATGGCCGTTGAAACACCGCCGTTCATTTGCCCGTAAGGCGGCACGACGTTGCCGACGTTACGGGTCACGAACAGGTCGCCGGGGGAGCTCTGGGTAATCAACTCGGGAACGATGCGCGAATCGGCGCAGGCGATGAACATCGCGCGTGGCCGCTGGGCCGTGGCGAGTTTCTTGAAGAGTTCTTCCTGTTGAGGAAAGATCTCATGATGAAAATGCAAAAAGCCGTCAACGATATGCTGCAACGCTGCATCGGCGGTTTCGGCCTCGGGTTGGGCTGAAGCCGACGCAGCCAACGGCTGTTTATCCTTGTCACTCATCAATTCATCCTCATTGGCGGGCTCAGGGAATCTTCCCGTGTGGTCCGGTGTGAAGCCAGTGGCTGGTAAAAAACATCCAGGCCAAACATTTCGACCCATCAGTCACTCGATGAACAAGGTAGCGGCCGAATCTTAATTGAAACTGAATAAAACGCTCTAGAATGCGTGTTCCAGGTCACAAAAAACGTGACCAGCCAAAGGCGTGAGCGCGATCTTCAGTACTCAACCATAGGCCAATTGTCCTCAAATCAACGACATTTGGCGACCGGGCGGACAAAAGGCATTGCAGTCCAGGTCAAAGCCTTCCCGGCGATTGAGCCCCAGTCGCTTGATGGTTTTGGCAAAGCGCTGTGCCAGCAGGTCGGCGAAGGGGCCTTCACCGCGCATTCGAGCACCAAAGCGGCTGTCGTAGAGTTCACCGCCACGGCTCTGGCGAATCAGGCTCAACACATGCGCCGCCCGTTGCGGATAGTGGGCGCCCAGCCATTCTTCGAACAGCGGCGCCACTTCCAGCGGCAGACGCAACATCATGTAAGCAGCACTTTGCGCCCCGGCCGCATGGGCCTCGGTGAGCAAACCTTCAAGTTCACTGTCGTTGATCATCGGAATCATCGGTGAACACAGCACGCCCACCGGAATGCCCGCCTCGCGCATGACCCTGATCGCCCGCAACCGGGCCTTGGGCGCTGCGGCGCGGGGTTCAAGGACGCGTTTGAGTTCGTCGTCCAGTGTGGTCAGGCTGATCATTACCGCCACCAGTCTTTGGCTGGCAAGCTCGGTCAACAGGTCAAGGTCACGAAGAATCAGCGAGCCCTTGGTGACGATTGTCACCGGGTGCCGGTATCGCAGGAGTACCTCGAGGGTTTGCCGGGTGATCTTGTATTCACGCTCGATCGGCTGATACGGATCGGTGTTGGAACCGAGGTTGATCGGTGCACATTGATAGCCACGCTTGGACAGCTGCTCCTCCAGCACATCCGTGGCGTTGGTCTTGGCGATCAGTTTTGTTTCGAAATCCAGCCCTGGTGACATATCCCAATAGGCGTGACTGGGGCGTGCATAGCAATAAATACAACCGTGCTCGCAGCCGCGATAGGGATTGATCGAACGGTCGAAGGGCAAATCCGGCGATGTGTTACGGGTAATGATGGTTTTCGCCGTTTCAATGCGCACCTCGGTGCCCTGGGTGAGCGGTACTTCCTGGTACCAGCCGTCGTCCTCTGCCACCGAATGGCTGGGGGCGAAGCGGTTGTGCGGGTTGGTCGCGGTGCCGCGGCCACGGGGAGGAAATGGCGTGCGCATGAAAAAACACCCAATGACTGTATGCGCATACAGTACATCGATCAAAACCACTCGACCAGCGCCGTTCGGCACTTTCTAATTATTTGTTATGCACGCTTGCGTGAAGCAACCGGGAGAAACATATAAAGCCTGGCTGTTGCGACAAAACTACATGTACCATTTTTTCGCTGCAAAACATAAACACCGATATTCTATAAAAGGATTTATTTATGTCGTTTTTTAATCGCCGCGGTATATTTTTGCAAAAACTTGGACCGTCTGTAGTCGACCCAGATGAAGTACTGGTATCGATGCAGTTCGCACTCAAGGAAGAAGGCTGGGATGAAAAAAACTCGGTCGTGACCACCTCTTTGCTGGACTCCACCACGCTGATTGCGTCCTCATACGACGGCGGCCAGTCTTTTAGTATCGGCCGTGTCGACAAAGATATTGATGGTAACGGGACCATCAACTCCGATGATAAGGAAAAACTGCTGGCTCTGGCCAAAGCGTACGCCGGCATTGCGAAACCTTGAACCAAAGGTCCAGGCAAATATATTTTTATTAATCAGTCCCGGTCGAAGTTAATAATCGAACGGGGTTGATTTTTTTCGCCTACAACAATGCTCTTTCAATGAACGAGGCTCGATCCTTGATGAATTCATCATCCCGTCAGCTTCACGATTCTTTGACAGCCCTCTCACAGGCCTTTGACCGGGCGTGGCTGATCCTTGCCAGCATCTCCCGTCCCTTTCAGAACGGTCGCTCAAGCATGTCCTTACCACGATTCATATCTGCAATCTGCCTGTCGCTCGTTGCACTCGTTAACCTGACACCGGCATTTGCTGACGACAGCACGATGCACCGTCCGGCAGACTGGGCTCAACCGATCGAGAAGCAATACAACCTCTTTCAAATGTCACCGACGCTCTATCGCAGTGCCTTGCCGGACAAGGGCGCGGTGCCGCTGCTGGAGAAACTCAAGGTGGGCACGGTGATCAACTTCCTGCCTGAAGCAGACTCCAGTTGGTTGTCTATGCCAGGCATCACGCAAGTACAGTTGCCTTATCGCACCAACCATGTGGACGACGCCGATGTGCTAAAGGCCTTGCGCGCCATTCAGTCTGCCGAAGCCAAAGGCCCGGTGCTGATGCACTGTAAACACGGTTCCGACCGTACCGGCCTGATGGCTGCCATGTACCGGGTTGTCATCCAGGGCTGGACCAAGGAGGAGGCCCTGAACGAAATGACTCAGGGTGGCTTCGGCGACAGCACCCACTTCAAGGACGGCATTCGCTACATGATGCAGGCCGACGTGGAAAAACTGCGCACGGCCCTGGCCAATGGCGATTGCAGCACCAGCCCGTTCGCCGCGTGCTCGATGAAGAGCTGGTTCAAGTCCGCTCATATCGAATAAAGAAAGCCCCCACGGCATTGCGCAACGGGGGCTTTTTTCACTCAGGTTTGTTCGTCAGGCTTTTTTTTCAGTTTCGGATTAGGGAAGAACTGAACCGCCTGAACCTTGGTGTCAGCGGGTTTGAGTGCGCTGGTATTAACTCGCGTGCCCAACTCCTTGGGCACCGACAGCCCTTGCTCATTGAGTGTGTCGGAGTAACCGCAGGCTACGCACTCTCTGTGCGGGACCTGATCTTCGTTCCACATCATCAATTTGTCCGGTTCGCTGCATGCCGGGCAGACCGCCCCGGCGATAAAGCGTTTTTTCGTAATCACAGGCCCCTCACTCATGCTGCTGCGTCCTCACTCAGGCCGCTGTGGCGCAAGAGTGCGTCAATTGATGGCTCACGACCACGGAAGTCGACGAACAGCACCATCGGCTCCTGGGAGCCGCCACGGGCCAGGATTGCTTCGCGGAACGCACGACCGGTGTCGGCGTTGAGCACTCCCTCTTCTTCGAACTTCGAGAACGCATCGGCGGACAGCACTTCAGCCCATTTGTAGCTGTAGTAACCCGCGGCGTAACCACCGGCGAAGATGTGCGCAAAGCTATTAGGGAAACGGTTGTAGGCCGGCGGACGCATCACCGAAACCTCGTCCCGCACGCCTTCGAGCACTTGCAGCACGCTGCGGCCATCGCCGTGGGTGGCGTGCAGTTCGAAGTCGAACAGGGAGAACTCCAGTTGGCGAACCATCATCAGGCCGGACTGGAAGTTTTTCGCCGCGAGCATTTTCCCGAGCAAGTCCTGAGGCAGCGGTTCGCCGGATTCATAGTGACCGGAAATCAGCGCCAGGCCTTCAGGCTCCCAGCACCAGTTCTCCATGAACTGGCTCGGCAGCTCGACCGCATCCCAGGCCACGCCGTTGATGCCGGACACGCCAGCATGCTCGACGCGGGTCAGCAGGTGATGCAGGCCGTGACCGAACTCGTGGAACAAGGTGGTGACTTCGTCGTGGGTCAGCAGAGCAGGCTTGCCGCTGTCGGCCGGGGTGAAATTGCACACAAGGTTGGCCACCGGGCTTTGCAATACACCGCCAGCGGTGCGACGACGGTCGCGTGCGCCGTCCATCCAGGCACCGCCACGCTTGTTGGCACGGGCGTAGAGGTCGAAGAAGAAGCGTCCGACGTGCTGGCCGTTTTCCTTGATTTCAAACAGGCGGACATCCGGGTGCCAGGTGTCGAAGCCTTTCTGCTCGGCAATCTCGATGCCGTACAGGCGCTGGACGATGGCGAACAGGCCGCTGAGCACCTTGTCGATCGGGAAGTAGGCGCGCAGGGCTTCCTGGGCAACGCTGTAACGCTGTTCACGGAGTTTTTCACCGTAGAAACCGCTGTCCCAGCTTTGCAGGTCCGGGCAGCCTTGTTCGGCGGCATAAGCCTTGAGCTGTTCCAGATCCTGGGCGGCGAACGGCTTGCTGCGCTTGGCCAGGTCGCGCAGGAAACTCAGCACCTGATCGCTGGACTCAGCCATTTTGGTCGCCAGGCTCAGTTCGGAGAAACTGCTGAAACCCAGGAGCTTGGCCAGCTCCTGACGCAGATCGAGGATTTCTTCCATGACCGGGCCATTGTCGTTCTGGCCGGCATTCGGGCCCTGGTCCGACGCACGGGTGCAGTAGGCCGCGTAGACTTCTTCACGCAGTGCGCGGTCCTGGGCGTAGGTCATCACCGCGTAATAGCTCGGGAATTCCAGGGTGATCAGCCAGCCGTCCAGATCCTTGGCTTGAGCTGCGGCGGCCATTTGCGCCTTGGCCGAGTCGGTCAGGCCGGTGAGGGCAGCTTCATCGGTGATGTGCTTGGTCCACGCCTGAGTGGCGTCGAGCAACTGGTTGGAAAAACGGCTGCCCAGTTCGGACAGTTTGCTCTGCACTTCGGCATAACGCTTCTGTTCGGCTTCCGGCAGGTCGATACCCGACAGACGGAAGTCACGCAGGGAGTGTTCCAGGATAGTTTTCTGCGCGACGTCGAAACCGGCCGCTTCCGGGCTGCTGGCCAGGGCTTCGAAGGCCTGGAACAGTTCGCGGTTCTGGCCCATCTCGGTGGAATAGGCGCTCAAGGCCGGCAGGCACGACTCGTAGGCTTCACGCAGTTCAGCGCTGTTGCACACGGCATTGAGGTGGCTGACCGGGCTCCAGGCGGCGCCCAGGCGGTCGTTGAGTTCGTCCATCGCCAGTACCAGGCCAGCCCACGTTGGCTGTTTGACCTGGGTCTTGAGGATCTCGACGATAGCGGCACGGTTGTCAGCCAGGATCTGTTCAATGGCCGGTTGTACGTGTTCGGCGCGGATGGCGGAGAACGGCGGCAGGTCATAGGACTGCAAAAGAGGGTTGTTCACGCTCACGGTTGATACCTTGGCTGGAGAAACATGTAGCCATCTTAATTACAATCGACGTTCACCGCAGCTATCAGCAACAGAGAGAAACCCTATCGTGAACCTTCGCAACTATCAGAACCACACGCCGCTGTTGGGTAAAGGCGCTTTTGTCGACGGCTCGGCAGTGGTGATCGGCGATGTTGAAATTGGCGAAGACAGCTCGGTCTGGCCGCTGACCGTGATCCGTGGCGACATGCACCGAATCCGCATTGGCGCGCGCACCAGCGTGCAGGATGGCTGCGTGTTGCACATCACCCACGCAGGGCCGTTCAACTCCGACGGTTTTCCACTGCTGATCGGCGATGACGTGACCATCGCCCACAAGGTCATGCTGCATGGTTGTTCGATAGGCAGCCGGGTGTTGATCGGCATGGGCAGCATCGTCATGGACGGTGCGGTGGTCGACGATGACGTGATCATCGGCGCCGGCAGCCTGGTGCCGCCGGGCAAGCATCTGCAAAGTGGCTTCCTGTATGTGGGCAGCCCGGTGAAGCAGATCCGCCCGCTGACGGACAAGGAACGGGCCTTTTTCACCTACAGCGCGGCGAATTACGTGAAGCTCAAGGACCTGCATCTGGCCGAAGGCTACGACCAGCTTTGACCCGGCCCCCTTATTCAGGATTCGACATGCATTACCAAACCGTTTTGTTCGACCTCGATGGCACCCTCACCGATCCACGTGAGGGCATCACCCGTTCGATCCAGTTCGCCCTGGGCAAACTGGGTATCGATGAGCCGAACCTGGCCAAACTCGAACACTTCATCGGCCCGCCGCTGTTGCAGGCGTTCATGCAGTTCTATGACTTCGATGAAGCCAGGGCCTGGGAGGCGGTGAATTTCTATCGCGAGCGCTTCAAGGTCACCGGCCTCTACGAAAACCGCGTGTTCGATGGTGTCACACCGCTGCTGGAAACCCTGGGCGGACAAGGGCGGCAGCTGTACATTGCCACCTCGAAACCCTGGGTGTTCGCCCGTGAAATCGCCCGGCATTTCGACTTTGCCAAACACTTCAAGGTGATTTACGGCAGCGAACTGGATGGCACCCGAACCAACAAGGTCGAGCTGATCGCTCACCTGATGGCCGAAGAAAACCTGGACCCGGCCACCACCCTGATGATCGGCGACCGCAAGCACGATTTGATCGGGGCACGCAGCAACGGCCTGGACGCGGCGGCGGTGGGTTACGGGTTCGGCAGCCATGAAGAGTTGAGCGCCGAAGCGCCGGCGTATCACTTTGAAACGCTGGCTGAGTTGCATCAGGCGTTTTTGCAGCGCTGATACAGCCGACACAAATCAACTGTGGGAGCGGGCTTGCTCGCGAAGAGGGAGTGTCAGTCGACATTAATGTTGCCTGATACGCCGCCTTCGCGAGCAAGCCCGCTCCCACAGGGGGGCTGTGTTCTTACCTTAAGGTCTTGGTGGTGGCGCCAATTTCTGTCCTTGCTCCACCGCCCAGTTCACCACCTGCGCGGTCAACTGATCATTCGCCTGACCGAACCCGACCACCACCGCCGGAACCTGCACATTGCTCAAAGGCTGGCGCACTTCAAAGCGGCGGCTGGCGAGGATGCGCTGGTCGTAACTGCGCACCAGCAATGCATCCAGACGCACGACCGCGCTGGCACTCGTGCCCTGGTATTCAGTCTGGAACGCCTGCAGGCTGCCGCCCAATTCAAGATCGGTCTGGAAAATGCTGTCATCGGTGCTCAACAACGGCACCCGTCCGTCATGCTGGAAACCTTCCAGCAGGCGATTGCGTACCAGTACCGGCGCCGGGTCGCTCCAGCGTGAACCCTTGTAGTGACTGAGCACATCGCCTTGAGGAATCACTGCAATGTTCGGACTGTTCAACGCTTCGCTGGACTGGAATTTGCTCAGGCGCAGCGACCAGCGCTGCGGCATGCCATGGCTGGTCGATGCGCTCTGGGCCGACGGCAATCGATAGACCTCGAAGGGCTCTGGCTTGGGCAGGATCGAGCACGAACTGATCAACGTGAAGCCAGTGAAAAGGGCAATCCGAATCAGCTTCATGGTGTGAATTCCTTGGTCTTGTCACCGCCCAGCAGGTAACCGCTGGGGTTGGCCTCCAGGCGTTTGGTAATTGCGCGCAGCGAGGACAGGGTTTCGCGCATCTCGTGTACGGCCGGGCCCAGGCCACTGAGGCCTTGCATGCCGCTGTTGAGCGAATCCTGATTGGCGGTGATCAGTTTGTTGAGGGTGGCGCTGCTTTCCTGCAGCGACTTCATCGCTTGCTCGGCGCTGCCCAGCGCTTCCTTGCCATGCTCATTGAGCAGCCCGTTGGCATTGCGCATCAGCGCCGTGGTCTGCTCCAGCATGGTGTTGGCCTGCTTGCCGACCGAGGTCAGTTGCTGCATGGCCTGGCGAATATCGCCGCGCTGCTCGGCAATGGTCCCGGTGGTTTGCTCCAGGTGCTCCAGGGTATTGCTGATGCGTTCGATGTTTTCCGTAGAGAACATCAGGTTGGCGTTATGCATCAGCGTGGTCACCCCGGCCATCAGATCTTCGCTGTCATTGAGCAGGCGGGCGATGGGCGAGGGCGAGGCGACAATGGTCGGCAGGTTGCCGTCCTTGCCCTTGAGCGTCGGGCTCTGTGGCGTGCCGCCGCTGAGCTGGATGATCGAGGTCCCGGTGACACCGGTCAGGGCCAGTTTGGCCTGGGTGTCTTCCTTGACCGGGGTATCGCCGGCCAGGCGAATTCGCGCCAGCACCCGGCGCGGGTCTTTCGGGTCCAGGCGCAGCGAAATCACGTCGCCGACCTTGATCCCGCTGTACTGCACCGAACTGCCCTTGGACAATCCGCTGACCGCCTCGTTGAACACGACTTCGTAGTCCTTGAACTCGGTGTCGACACTGGACTTGGCCAGCCACAGGCCGAACAACAGCGCAGCCGTCACCACAATCACGGTGAACAGGCCGATCAATACATGATGGGCTCGGGTTTCCATGTCAGACCTCTTTGAGCTGTTGGGCGGCCGTCAATGCCGCGCGGCCGCGAGGGCCATGGAAGTATTCGTGAATCCACGCGTCGTTGGTCTCCGACACCTTGTCGATGGCGTCTGCCACCAGCACTTTTTTCTGCGCCAGCACCGCCACCCGGTCGGTGATGGTGTAGAGCGTGTCGAGGTCGTGGGTCACCAGAAAGACACTCAGGCCTAAAGCATCGCGCAGGGTCAGGATCAGTTGGTCGAACGCAGCAGCGCCGATCGGGTCGAGACCGGCGGTGGGCTCGTCAAGAAACAGGATGTCCGGGTCCAGCGCCAATGCCCGGGCCAGGGCGGCGCGCTTGATCATGCCGCCGGACAGCGACGCGGGGTACTTCTCCGCCGCCGACAACGGCAACCCGGCCAGGGCCATTTTCACTGCCGCGAGGTGCTCGGCGTCGCTGCGGCTCAAGCCGGCATGTTCGATCAGCGGCAGGGCGACGTTCTCGGTCACGGTCAGCGAAGAGAACAGCGCGCCTTTCTGGAACAGCACGCCGAATCGCCGCTCCACCAGCGAGCGCTCGTGCTCCGGCAAGGTTGGCAGGTTCTTGCCGAAGACTTTCACCACCCCTTCGCTGGGCTGACGCAACCCGACAATGCTGCGCAGCAGCACCGATTTGCCGCTGCCGGAGCCCCCAACCACGGCAAGGATTTCACCCTTGTACAAATCCAGGTCGAGGTTCTCGTGCACGCTCTGGCTTCCAAAGCGGTTGCACAACCCTCGGACTTCAAT
Organism: Pseudomonas sp. GM74; assembly: GCF_000282455.1. Lineage (GTDB taxonomy): Bacteria > Pseudomonadota > Gammaproteobacteria > Pseudomonadales > Pseudomonadaceae > Aquipseudomonas. The sequence continues at coordinate 152,105 of NZ_AKJG01000003.1, read as the reverse complement.
CACCGCCTCGGAGGGCGCTCGGGGGATACGACTCACCAACCCATCTCCATGAAAAACATCGCGGCGATCGCATCCATCACGATCACCACGAAAATCGACTGCACCACACTCGACGTGGTGTGCGCGCCCACAGACTCAGCGCTGCCACTGACCTTGAAGCCTTCAAGACAACCGATGGCGGCAATGAGGAAGGCGAACACCGGCGCTTTGACGATCCCTACCAGAAAGTGCTGAACGCCGATGTCCGTTTGCAGCAGCGACAGGAACATCGCCGGCGAGATATCCAGTGCCACCGCGCAGACCACGGCACCGCCGATAATCCCCGACAGCATCGCCAGGAAGGTCAGCATCGGCAGGGCGATCAGCAACGCCAGGACCCGCGGCACCACCAGCAACTCCACGGGGTCGAGGCCCAGGGTGCGGATGGCGTCGATTTCCTCGTTGGCCTTCATCGAACCGATTTGCGCCGTGAACGCACTGGCGGTGCGCCCGGCCATCAGGATCGCGGTCAGCAACACACCGAATTCGCGCAGGAAGGCAAATCCCACCAGGTCCACGGTGAAGACCGTGGCGCCGAAAGTGGCCAGCACCGTCGACCCGAGGAACGCCACCACGGCGCCCACCAGAAAAGTCAGCAACGCAACGATGGGGGCGGCGTCGAGACCGGTCTGTTCGATGTGGGCAATCATGGGCGTGACGCGCCAGCGCTTGGGACGGAACAGGCCGCGGACGATGGTTTCGATGATCAGGCCAACGAAACCCAGCAGTTGCAGGGTGTCCTGCCAGACGGTGTCCACCGCGCGGCCAATGCGGGTCAGCAACTGAATGGCAACGCTGACTTCCGGTTCCTTGATCGGTACACAGAAATCGGTCAACGAGCAGTAGACGGTTTGCAGTAACGCCCGATCGGCGGCGGAGAGTGTGCAATCCGGGTGTTCGGCGGAGCGGCCGAGGCGCTCGGAGCCGAGCAGCTCGACCAACAGCGAGGCGCCGGCGGTGTCGAGGGCACCGAGGCCATTGAGGTCGATGGGGGTGTTGGCGTCGTACTGGCCGTGGAGTTTTTCGCTCAACAGCTTGAGGTCAGCGTAATGGGCAAGCGTCCAGTCGCCCGTCACCCGCAACCGCGCAGGGGCAATCGACGTGTCCAATCGGGCGTTGCCGGCTATCGTGCTGCTGATCATAAGCTCCGTGCTTGTTCAGTGATTACGCAGATTTACGTAATAGCACGAACCGGATTACTTTTCTTTGATCGCTGTGCTGTCCGTGACTTTGAAACGCAGCACGCCGATCACCTGACCATCTTCGGTCAGCACCCGAACCTGCCATTTGCCGGCCGGATTGCCCGGGAAGTTCTGCTTGTGGGTCCAGGCCCGGTAACCTTCCTTGCGCCCGCCACGAATATCCAGGGGGATGCGGTCGACCTCTTTACCGTTGAACTGCCAGACGTGATAAATCCGTTCGTCCAGGCCACGCGGGGCATTGATCGCGGTGTAGGCGTAGAGCCCGCCATTGCGAATCTGCTCGGCGCTGACTTCGTCGAGGCTGGCACCTGGCGTGCGGTCCTGCATCTGCGTGCTGATGGCCACATCGGTCATCCACAGCGTCGCCGGCGGCACCCACGAGCGCAGCGCCCAGCCAAAGGTGCCGATGCCCAGGGTGATACTCAAGATCGCCAGCGCACTGCGCAGGGTACGAATCGGGAAGATCGACGCCAGGCTCGGGAACGACAACAGCACCGAGATACCCAGTGCCCATTTGAAACTTTGCGCGGTGGTCAGGTGCATGATCACCGGCAATGCAGTGAGCAGCGCGGCGAACAGGGTCAGGGTGTGCAGGGCCAGAAACGCCCAGCGCCGGGGAGCCAGCCACTTGTAGTAAAGCGGGTCGATGATCGAAATCAGCGCCGCGACACCCAGCAGCCCGGTGAAAATCAGCTGGCCGCTGTTCCAGGTCGTGGTGATGAAAAAGAACGGCAGGACAAAGAACAGGCTTTCCTGATGGATCATCTGCGTTGCGTAACGCAGCAACGGTTCCGGAATTTCGCGCTTGAAGATGCGCGTGAACAGCTTGGTCAGGCTGTTTTCCAGCATCAGCCAGATCCAGCTGATCAGCATGATGGTGGTAATCCAGCTCGCCAGGCCTTGCTGGCGATCGACCAGAATGAAACTGCCCACCCCGGAGATGAAACCACAGAGCGCAATGACCCCAGGGTAGCGCTTCATCAATTCGAGGATGCGCTGTACGAAAAGGGTCAGGTTTTGCATTCGGCGGTTTCACAGTCTTCATAGGAAAAAAACCTCGACAGGGTACCGCTGGTGCGGCCTTGTGGCGAGGGCTCACGATCAGTTACACCACGCTCCTACAAGGAATGCTTACCTTGCGCGAACAAAACGCCACGCCACCAGACTTAACACCAGTAAACCCAGCACCCCGACCACCAACCACATCAACTGGTCATAACTGAACAACGGCTTCTCGACCCGCAAATACCCCGGTTGCAGGAGCAATTCAAGCACGGCCTTGTTCGCCTCTTCCAGGGTCACCCCTTGCAGCTCCCGGACCGGGTTGGTGAAGCGACCGTCCTCGTAGTTGCCGATGGCGCTCCAGTAGTAGTCGGCCAACGCGCTGTTGCCTTGTACGGCCCAGGCCTGGCGGGCAATCGCAGCCTGCTTGAGGCGGTTGAAGGTGTCGGCATTGAGGCCGTCCTTGAGCAGTCCGGCCTTCAGGTCCTCGAGTACTTGTTCGGCATCGGCCACGTCGTCGCGCTCAAGGTCGGCATTGAGGCTCATGAAACCCACGCCGCCGAACACCTCGCGTTCGGCCCACGGGCCGTAGGACAAACCGTGAGCCAGGCGTAACTGGCGATAGAGCGCCCAATCCAGATAGTCCTTGAGCAAATCGAAGGTTTCATCGTGCCCATCCTCCAGTACCGGCTCCGGCACCAGCCAGTGCAACTTGGCGCCATTGCCGACCAGACCGTGGGGCAAGGTGCGTTCATGGGCGGCGCTGGCCTGGATTTGCGGCAGCGGCGGGTGCTCGCCGGGGGTGATCGCTTCCAGTGCGCCAAACTCCCGCTCCAGATAGCCCGGCAGCAACTTGTCGAGGTCGCCGACCACAATCAGGGTCATGTTGTTCGGCGCATACCAGTCCTTGCGCACCTGCTCCAGTTGTTCTCGGGTCAGGTCATCGACTTGCGCACGCTCCGGGCATTTGAGGCCCAGCTCCACGGCCAGTTGTTTGCTGGCCGTGTGACCGAGGTCCTGACGATCGAGCCAGCGTTGCAGGTGCGAGTAGTGGCCACCGTCTTCACGCTCGACCACTTGCTTGGCCGCGTTGATGGCGTTGTCGTCGAAGCGGGTCTGGGTCAGCAACGCCAGCAGCAGGTCAAGCACCTTGCGCTGGTTTTTCGCCGGGGCCTCGATGACGAACGTCGTATCGGCATTGCTGGTGAACGCGTTCCACTCACCACCCAGAGCCTGCATGCGTTCTTCCAGGCCACCTTCGCCGCTGGCGTCGATACCGCTGAACAACAGGTGTTCCAGCAGATGCGGTAGCTCCTTTTCTTCGCACTTGAAATCGTCCAGGCCAACGCCGACCACCAGCCGGATCGCCACATGCCCGCGGTCAGTGCCGGGCTTGAGCAGCAACTGCAAGCCGTTGCGCAGCGTGTAGCCCTCGACCTGGAAGCGATCCAGGGCGAATGACGGGAGTGAACCAAGCAACAGGCAGGCGAACAACAGACAACGCATAACAAGCTTCCGTACGACCAGCGTAAGTTCAACAGACTTCAGGCAACTGTGGACGTTCAGGGTGAATGAGTGATGTCGCTCAAATCGTCGACCACCAGCGCACCGGTCTCCGATGTTTCCAGCACCACGTAGGCACTGCTGCAAAACAACGAATTGAGACGCTTCATGTCGGCGATCAGCTCCAGGTGCAACGAACTGGTTTCGATACTTTGCACGATTTTAAGTTGCAAGCGGCTGACATGAGCGTGGGCCAGGCGCCGTTCCTGTGCACGGAAACGACGTTTTTCACGCACCAGCTGGCGGGCACTTTCCGGATCGCCACTGAGAAACACCGACATCCCGAGCCGCAGGTTGGAAATCAACTGAGTTTGCAGCCCGGTCAATTCGTCCAGCCCGACTTCGGAAAACGACCGACGCTGCGAGGTTTTCTGCTGCTGGACCTTGCGCAACATGCGTTCAATCAAGTCGCTGGCCAGTTTCAGGTTGATCGCCAGTTCGATGATTTCCGCCCAGCGTCGGCTGTCCTGATCGCTGAGATCTTCCCGGGGCATTTGTGCCAGATACAATTTGATCGCGCTGTATAGCGCTTCGACATCATCGGTCAGGCGCCGCATTTCCTGGGTGATGGCGGTTTGCTTGCCGTGCAACACGTCAAGCATGGCTTCGAGCATGTTGTCGATCAGGTCGCCCATGCGCAGGGTTTCCCGGGCCGCGTTGGCCAGCGCCAGACCGGGGGTGACCAACGCCGTGGGGTCAAGGTGCCGGGGCTTGGCCGTACCGTTAGCCAGCGGGCGCTCCGGCAGCACCCAGGCACAAAACCTGGCCATCGGCCCAACGCTGGGCAGCAGGATCAGGCAACGCGCGGTGTTGTAGAGCAGGTGAAAGCCAATGACCATTTCCTGAGGACTGAAATCCAGGCCATCGAGCCAGTGCACCAGCGGATCAAGCACCGGAATGATCAATAAAAGACCAATCAGCTTGTACAGCAGGCTGCCCAGCGCCACTTGGCGCCCGGCGGCGTTCTGCATGCTGGTGCTGAGGAAGGCGAGTACGCCACTGCCGATATTGGCACCGATCACCAGCCCGATGGCCACCGGCAGGCTGATTACATTAGCGCCCGCCAGGGTCGCGGTCAGCAGCACAGCGGCCAGGCTGGAATAGGAAACCATCGCGAACAGCGCACCGACCAGGGCGTCGAGCAGGATGTCGCCGGTGAGCGAGGCGAAAATCACCTTTACCCCTTTGGCATGGGTAATCGGGTGCGCGGCCTCGACAATCAGTTGCAGCGCCAGAATGATCAACCCCAAGCCAATGGCGACACGGCCCATCTGCCCGAGTCGGGTCTGCTTGCGCGACAGAAAGAAAATCACCCCGGCAAAAATCAGCAGGGGCGACAACCACGACAGATCGAACGTCAGCACCCGCGCCATCAGGGCCGTACCGACATCGGCACCGAGCATGGTGACCAACGCCGGCGTAAGCGCCATCAGGCCCTGGCCGACAAAGGATGTGACCAGCATGGCGGTGGCGTTGCTGCTCTGGACCATCGCCGTCACGGCGATCCCGGAGAGGAAAGCCAGCCAGCGGTTGGACATGTTATGGCTGATGACATGGCGCAAGTTGGTGCCGTAGACCCGCAGGATGCCGGTTCGGACGATGTGCGTGCCCCAGATCAACAGGGCCACGGCAGAAAGCAAATTGAGCAGGGTGAGCATAAAGACCCCCTGTGGTGTAGCGCCCCAAAGGAGCAAGTTGACGGTACCGCGCGACGTTCTACGTTCTGTACTTAAGCTGTAGTTGGCTAACGGTCTGCGCGCCAGCATCGCATAGCCAAAAAAGGGATTGAAACAAAACTGTCATGAAATCCGGTTCATGCAACCCGCAAAAACAAAGTGGGAGCGGGCTTGCTCGCGAAGGCGTCGTGTCAGTCGACATTAATGTTGTCTGACACGACGCCTTCGCGAGCAAGCCCGCTCCCACAGGGTATTGCGTGCTACCGGGTTACTGGCCCGGAATGTCCTTGCGCAGCTTTACCGGATCCTGCTGTTTCTTCTTTTTCGCAATGGCAGTGCGCATCTTGATGTTGATCGCTTCCACCGCCAGCGAGAACGCCATGGCGAAGTAGACGTAGCCTTTTGGCACGTGCACGTCCAGGGATTCGGCAATCAGCACCGTACCGACGATCAACAGGAACGACAGCGCCAGCATCTTCAGCGATGGGTGCTTGTCGATGAACTCACTGATGGTGCCGGATGCCCACATCATCACCAGTACCGCCACGATGATCGCCGCGACCATGACCGGTACGTGGGAGACCATGCCGACTGCGGTGATCACCGAGTCCAGGGAGAACACGATGTCGATGATCGCGATCTGGACGATGGTGTAGAGGAAGTTGCCGCCCTTGCCCGAAGGTTCTTCGTTGCTTTCGTCTTCACCTTCCAGTGCGTGGTACATCTCTTGCGAGCTTTTCCACAGCAGGAACAGACCACCGAAGAACAGGATCAGGTCGCGTCCGGAAATGCCCTGGTCGAATACTACGAACAGGTCTGCCGTCAGGCGCATGACCCAGGTGATCGACAGCAGAAGCAGGATTCGCGTGATCATGGCCAGCGCCAGACCGAAAATCCGCGTGCGCGCCTGCATGTGTTTGGGCATGCGGCTGACCAGGATCGAAATCATGATGATGTTATCGATACCCAGGACGATTTCCAGGGCGGTCAGGGTGAAGAAGGCAACCCAGATTTCAGGGTTGGTCAGCCATTCCATGTGTATTCCTTTGAGCGATTGTTAAACCACAAAGGGCCCGGGCTTCGAACAGCGAAGCCTGGACCCGAAGTGGTGAGTCTTGGGCTTATAGAGTACTGAACACCGGGAAAGTCCCCAACAGCAGTGCAGCAATCAGTATGCAGATACAAACCAGCACTGCCCACTTCAGGGTGAAGCGCTGGTGGTCACCGAAATCGATGCCGGCCAGGGCCACCAACAGATAGGTCGATGGAACCAGCGGGCTCAACAGGTGGACGGGCTGACCGACGATCGAGGCACGTGCCATTTCCACTGCGGTTATACCGTAATGGCTGGCGGCTTCGGCAAGAACCGGTAACACGCCGTAATAAAATGCATCGTTCGACATGAAGAAAGTGAACGGCATGCTTACCAGTGCCGTGATCACCGCCAGGTACGGGCCGAGGAAGTCCGGAATCACTGCCAACAGGCTTTTCGACATGGCGTCGACCATCCCGGTGCCGGTCAGGATACCGGTGAAGATGCCGGCCGCAAAGATCAGCCCGACCACGGCCAGCACGCTACCGGCGTGAGCCGCGACGCGATCCTTCTGCTGTTGCAGGCAAGGATAGTTGACGATCATGGCGATACTGAACGCCACCATGAACAGTACCGGCAACGGCAGCAGGCCGGCGATCAGGGTACACATCAGGGCCAGGGTCAGGGCGCCGTTGAACCAGATCAGCTTCGGACGACGGGCATCCGGGAACTGCGAAACGCTGATTTCACTGTGGTCGATTTCATCGCCCACCAGGTGCAGTTCACCCAAGCGTGCACGCTCACGCTTGCCGTAGAAGTAGGCAATGACCAGGATCGCCACCACACCGGCCAGCATCGCAGGAATCATCGGTACGAAGATGTCGGACGGGTCCACATGCAACGCACTGGCCGCCCGAGCGGTCGGGCCGCCCCATGGGGTCATGTTCATCACGCCACCGGCGAGGATGATCAGGCCGGCCATGATCCGCGGGCTCATGCCGATACGGCTGTAGAGCGGCAGCATGGCGGCCACGCAGATCATGTAAGTGGTCGCGCCGTCACCATCGAGGGAGACAACGAGCGCCAGAACGGCGGTGCCGACCGAAACCTTCAGCGGGTCGCCCTTGACCAGTTTGAGGATCTTGCGCACGGCCGGGTCGAACAGGCCGGAGTCGATCATCAGGGCGAAGTACAGGATTGCGAACATCAGCATCACGCCGGTTGGCGCAAGCTTGGTGATGCCTTCGAGCATCATCGGGCCGATCTTCGGCGAAAAACCGCCGAACAGGGCAAAGATGATCGGGATGATGATCAGGGCGATCAGCGCGGACAGGCGCTTGGTCATGATCAGGAACATGAACGTGATGACCATGGCGAAGCCAAGGAAAGTCAGCATGGGAATACTCCAGGCGTAGCGCGGCTAGGGAATGGGCGGATCGGGTGGGATCAGCGCAGAACGGGAAGCACGAGACGTACGGGCGGAGTTGCAGCGAAGCGGCGGATAGAAGAGGACATCAGAATCACCATTGTTGTTGTTAAATGGGCTGTGCGAGCGATAAAACGCTGGCATTGGCCAACCGGTCTGTTGCCGGTAGTGGGGGCGATCCTAATCGGGGAAGCTTTCAGCCAGCTTTCGGCGATGAACGCGTTGACCGGAAGTACAACCGGTCGTCGGACTGGGGCATGAAGGTGAACCGAGTTACGGCCTTCGCGAGCAAGCCCGCTCCCACACTGGATCTGTGTCGTACACAAAGCCAATGTGGGAGCGGGCTTGCTCGCGAAGGCGTCAGTAATGACGCATCAGGAGGAATGCCATGAACAAAATTCACACCGGCGGCTGCCACTGCGGGCAACTGCGCTATCAATTCAGCGGGCCGCTGCACGATATCGCCCACTGCCATTGTTCGATTTGCCGACGGGTCAGCGGCGGCATCGTGACCACCTGGATCACCGTGCCGGCATCTGACTTTCAATGGCTGGCCGGGACACCGTCGCGGTACGACTCTTCATCCACCTGCGCGCGATATTTCTGCGGCCGCTGTGGGGCGCAACTGGCGCTGGTGACGCAACTGAGCCCGGACAGCATCGACCTGACCATCGCCACCCTCGACCATCCCGAGCAAGCGCCGGCCGAGCGGCACATCTGGACCGACAGCCGTTTGCCGTGGCTGCATCTGGACGAACACTTGCCCGGTGAGGCTGAAGAAACACTCTGATCAAAAAACAGTCAGGTCCAGCGGACGAATAGCGCCCATCCAGATCGCGTGCTCGGTGTGGTCGAGCAGATCGTCGCCGGTGTTCGGGTGCAGGAACACCACCAGGCCCTTGCGGTTCAGCGCCAGCCACGGCAGCACGTCACCCAGCACCTGCGGCTCGAACGCCAACTGGCAGCTCCAGTCCGGATGCGGACCGACCGGGCGTTCGTGCACACGGCCCATTTTCAGCGGAAACAACTGCGCCGCCTGTTCGCACAAGACCCGCGCCTGCCCGATCGTGTTGGCATCGAAATAAACGTGGGCGTGATAGCCCGTTATCTGCTGCATCTGACTCCCCCTGAGAGCTGTTCGAACCCTCGCCGTTCCCTGTAGGTCAAACATCATATAGGCGCTGGATAACAGGAAGCCCAGCCATGAAAAATGCTGAAACCCCCGTCGTGAAAGTGGTGCTTTATGGTGCCATGAGTAGCCTGGGCAGTGCGCTGATGGCTGAAATGCTGCGGCGCCAGCATGAGGTCATCGCGATTCTCGATGACCTCAATGCGCTGGCACCCCGTCCGGGGCTGCGCACCAAGACTGGCGACCTGTTCGACGCGCAACGGGTCAAGCAGAGTGTGGCCGGCAGCTCCGTGGTCATCTGCTTACTGGACGCTCCAGGTTTACCGTTCAGCAGCGAACACGTGGAAAAAAACATCGTGCCGGGCCCGGTCGAGCAGGTGCTGGCAGTGGATGCGCTAATCGATGGCATGCAGGCAGCAAACATCGCCCGATTGTTTCTGGTGGGTGATTTCGACGTGCTGGACGATCCGGAAACCGAGAACAGCTTGCAACGTCATGCCGCCGAGGAAATCCGTGAGGCACTGCAAAGCAGTCCTTTGAAGTGGACGCTGGTTAACGAACCGCGCGGGGTGCCGGGGCTGACCATCGAACATTTTGCCAACATCGGTGGCAACCTCGAGCCGGGGTTGGCCGAACCGCTCGGACGGCTGGCCCGCACCGCCGTGGGCATTGCCGATGAATTACAGCTGAACCTGCACATCGGCCAGCACGTCAACTTCATCGCAACCGACAGCTAAACCGCAATGGACGGCAGCGTCAGGCCGTTGAGCGATTGCGCACTGCAGGCCTGCTCGGCCATCAACCAATCCACAAACTGCTGGATCAATGCTCCGCGTCGTTTGCGCTGGGGCAAGACCACGTAATAACCCAGCCTCGACATCACCGTTTCGCCGATCGGTCGACACAACAACCCTTGCGCCAGCAAGTTATCCACAAGGTGCCGCCAGCCAATGGCTACGCCCTGGCCACCAATCGCCGCCTGAATCAGCAGGGTGTAGTTGTCGAAGCGCAACTGCCCGGGCGCCGGAGGCGAGGTGATGCCCAGCTCGCGGAACACACCACTCCAGTCGAACCAGTTACTGCTGTGCTCCCCACGCAGGTGCAGCAACGGAAACTCCAGCAATGCCTTGGCCGGCAAGGGCAGGGGACGCTCTCTCAACAACTGCGGGCTGCACACCGGAAACACTTCCTCGCTGAACAGCCAATGGCTTTCACCCTGCTTGAAGCGGCCATCGCCGAACAATACCGCCACATCGATATCGGTACGTAGCATGTTATGGCTGCGTTCACTGGTGACCAGGCTGACATCCACCTGCGGGTTGGCCGCGTGAAAGCGGTGCAGACGCGGCATCAACCAATAGGCGGCGAAGGCAAAATCCGTGGCCACCTGCAGCACTTCATGCTGTTGCTGTGCGCTGATCGCGCTCAATCCTGCATCGATATTCTGCAATCCGAGCTTAACCTGCTCAAAAAGTATCTGCCCGGCCTCGGTCAGTTCGATTCCACGATAAATACGGTCGAACAGGCGTGTCGCCAGTTGTTCTTCCAGGCGCTTGATCTGCTGGCTGATGGCCGGTTGTGTGGTGCCCAGTTCAACCGCCGCGGCGGTAAAACTGCGCTGACGGGCCGCGGCTTCGAAGGCGCGAAGCAGGTCCAGTGACAGGTCACCAAGGGCTTCATACATAAGCTGTGCTTATCCTAGTCATTGCCGCGCATGGGCTTTACCACAAGTTGCCGGGGTTTCATTCTCGAAGCCAGCACTCTCGCATAAACATCCACTATGGAATGCCGCGATCACATGAAGCGCAAGAACATTCTTTTCATCATGGCCGATCAAATGGCCGCGCCAATGTTGCCGTTCTACGGCCCATCGCCCATCAAACTGCCTCATCTGACCCGCCTCGCCGCACAAGGCGTGGTGTTCGACTCGGCTTATTGCAACAGCCCATTGTGCGCGCCATCGCGTTTCACCCTGGTCAGCGGCCAGTTGCCGAGCAAGATCGGCGCCTACGACAACGCCGCCGATTTCCCCGCCGATGTGCCGACCTACGCCCACTACCTGCGCCGCCTCGGGTATCGCACGGCCCTGTCGGGCAAGATGCATTTCTGCGGGCCAGACCAGCTGCATGGCTACGAAGAACGCCTGACCAGTGACATCTATCCAGCTGACTACGGATGGGCGGTGAACTGGGATGAACCGGACGTGCGCCCTACCTGGTATCACAACATGTCGTCGGTGCTGCAAGCCGGCCCGTGCGTGCGCACCAATCAGCTGGATTTCGACGAAGAGGTGGTGTTCAAGGCCCAGCAGTACCTGTTCGACCATATCCGCGAGGACGGCGACCAGCCGTTCTGCCTGACCGTTTCCATGACTCACCCACACGATCCGTACACGATTCCCAAGGCTTTCTGGGATTTGTACGACGATGCCGACATTCCGCTGCCTGCAACCCCGGACCCGCATGACCTCGATCCGCACTCGCAACGTCTGCTCAAGGTCTACGACCTGTGGGACAAGCCACTGCCTGTGGATAAGATCCGCGATGCCCGCCGTGCCTATTTCGGGGCATGCAGCTATATCGACAGCAACGTCGGCAAACTCCTGCAAACCCTCGAAGATACCGGGCTGATCGATGACACCATCATCGTGTTTTCCGGTGACCACGGCGACATGCTCGGTGAGCGCGGCCTCTGGTACAAAATGCACTGGTATGAAATGGCCGCACGGGTGCCGCTGCTGATCAGCGCACCGGGGCAGTTCTGTGCCGGCCGGGTCAGCGCCAGTGTTTCCACGGCGGACCTGTTACCAACGTTTGTTGAATTGGCCGGTGGCTCGCTGGAACCGGGCTTGCCGCTGGACGGCCGGTCGCTGGTCCCGCATCTGCAAGGGCAGGGCGGTCACGACGAGGTATTCGGCGAATACATGGCCGAAGGCACCATCAGCCCGTTGATGATGATCCGCCGCGGCGCCTACAAATTCATCTACAGCGAAGACGACCCTTGCCTGCTCTTCGACGTACAGAATGACCCTAACGAACTGAAAGAACTAAGCCATTCGCCGCAACTTCGCCATATTTTCGACGATTTTCTCGCCGAAGCGCGGGCCAAATGGAACATCCCGGCGATTCACCAACAGGTGCTCACCAGCCAGCGGCGCCGACGCTTCGTGGCCGAGGCGCTGACCCTCGGCAAGCTCAAGAGCTGGGATCACCAGCCGCTGGTGGACGCCAGTCAGCAGTACATGCGCAACCACATCGACCTCGACGATCTGGAGCGTAAAGCACGTTATCCACAACCCTGCCAAAACCAATAATGTTAAGGGGAAGTCCATGCAAAGGTTATCCACAGTACTGACGGTCGGGCTCCTGGCTCTGGGCAGTGCATCAGCGTTTGCCGATCAGAGTTGCGAGACCGTGAAAATGGCCGACCCTGGCTGGAGCGACATCGCCGCGACCAATGCCATCACCGGGTTTCTGCTGGACGGCATGGGCTACAAGGCTAAGGTCGACACCCTGGCGGTGCCGATAACCTTTGGCGGGCTCAAGGATGGCCAGGTCGATGTGTTCCTGGGTAACTGGATGCCGGCGCAGCAGGGCTTCTATGACAAGTTCGTCGCCAACGGCGATGTCACGCAATTGGCGAAGAACCTCGACGGCACCGAATTCACCCTCGCCGTTCCGGATTACGTGTGGGAGGCGGGTGTGCATAACTTTGCCGACCTGAACAAATACGCCGACAAGTTCGACCGCAAGATCTACGGCATCGGCTCCGGCGCGCCAGCGAACATCTCGCTGCAAGAGATCATCAAGAAAAACGATTTCGACATGGGCCAGTGGAAACTGGTCGAATCCAGCGAGCAGGCGATGCTGGCGGAAGTGTCCCGCGCAGTGAAAAAACAGAAGTTCGTGACCTTCCTCGGCTGGACCCCGCACCCGATGAACGTGCAGCTGAAAATGCACTATCTGAAGGGTGGCGAGAAATACTTCGGTGACACCGGCAGCGTGCACACCCTGACCCGCAAAGGTTATGCACAGGCCTGCCCGAACGTTGGCAAACTGCTGACCAACCTGAGCTTCACCCAGGACATGGAGAACAGCATCATGGCCGAGGTGGTGAACAAGAAAGTCAGCAATACCGAGGCGGCCAAGGCATGGATCAAGGCCAACCCGGCCGTGCTGGACAAGTGGCTTGATGGAGTGAAGACCGTGGATGGGCAGGATGCGTTGCCGGCGGTCAAAGCCAAGTTGTAACGTTCAAGGACGCCATCGCGGGCAAGCCCGCTCCCACAGGTTTTCGGAGATCCTTGTGGGAGCGGGCTTGCCCGCGATTCGATGGTCGCCCTTGCACAACTTGTTCTGACCCACCACCCTGACATTTTCGCCGTTTATTCACCGAGAGGCCCCATGGCCCTGCCAAGCCGCCATTCATTGTTCCCCTTCCTCACCTGGCTACCCCGGCAAACCCGCGCCAGCGTCGGTCGTGACCTGATCGTCGGCCTCAGCGGCGCGATTCTGGCGTTGCCGCAATCCATTGCCTACGCACTGATTGCCGGCCTGCCGCCGGAATACGGCCTGTACGCGGCAATCATCCCGGTATTGATCGCTTGCCTCTGGGGCTCGTCGTGGCATCTGATTTGCGGTCCTACGGCGGCCATCTCCATTGTCCTGTACGCCAGCGTCAGTCCTCTGGCCGTTCCAGCGTCGCAGGACTACGTCATGTTGATCCTGTTGCTGACGTTTCTTGCAGGCCTCTTTCAGTGGCTGCTGGGTTTGCTGCGGTTTGGCGCACTGGTGAATTTCGTCTCGCACTCGGTGGTGCTCGGCTTCACCCTGGGTGCTGCCGTAGTGATTGCCATCGGTCAATTGCCTAACCTGCTGGGGCTGGATTTGCCCAGCCAGGCCACCGCGCTGGATAGTTTCATCTCGTTGTTGCGTCATTTCGGCGAGATGGACAAACCTTCGCTGGCACTGGGGCTGGCGACAGTGGTGGTGGGCGTGATCCTCAAGCCGCTGCTGCCACGCTGGCCGACGCTCTTGATCACCCTGATCCTCGGCGGCTTGCTGGTTTGGCTCTGGCCATCAATGTTCGGCCATGTGCAACTGGTCAGCGCCTTCACCGGCAAACTGCCGCCTTTCAGTCCGTTGCCGCTGGATCTCGATCTGATCCTGCGCCTGCTGCCCAGCGCAGTGGCGGTCGGTATGCTCGGACTGGTGACCAGCCTGTCGATTGCCCGCTCGATCTCGGCACGTTCCCAGCAACTGCTCGATGCCAACCAGGAAGTCCGTGCCCAGGGCTTGTCGAATATCGTCGGTGCGCTTTTTTCCGGATCGCTGTCGGCCGGCTCTTTCACTCGCTCAGGCCTGAGCTTTGAAGCGGGGGCCTGTTCGCCACTGGCCGGGATTTTTTCGGCATTGTGGGTGGCACTGTTTGCGATCTTCGGCGCGAGCCTGATCGCACACATCCCGATTCCGGCCATGGCCGGCAGCATTCTGTTGATCGCCTGGGGACTGGTGGACCATCGCGGCATTCGCGCGTTGTTGCGGGTCAGCCGTGCTGAATTCGTGGTCATGGCGCTGACCTGCGTCGCCACCCTGCTGCTGGAATTGCAAACGGCGATCTACGCTGGCGTGTTGGCCTCGCTTTTTTTCTACCTCAAGCGCACATCGCAACCACGGGTGCAGCATATGCGAGATGGCGAAGAGGACATTCTGCGAGTGGGGGGCTCGATCTTTTTCGGCGCCAGCCATTACCTGCAAGTGCGCCTGCAACGCATGAACGGTGCACGCGTGGTGATCGAGGCGCAGCAGATCAACTTCATCGACTATTCAGGAGTGGAAATGCTGCATCAGGAAGCGCGACGGCTGCTTCGCCAGAACCGCAGCCTGACGTTGCGTCGAGCCCGGCCGCAGGTGGTGGAAGAGCTGAGGAAGCTGGAAGGGGCGGAGAAATGCCCGATCCGGTTTGAAGACTGATCCGACTTCACTCCCACATTGGTTTTGTGCATGACACAGATCCAGTGTGGGAGCGGGCTTGCTCGCGAAGCTTTTAAAGAGCCAACTGCCGACGCAACTCAGCCAGCACCGGCGCTGTATCCGGTCGCACACCGCGCCACAGGAAAAACGCCTCCGCCGCTTGCTCGGCCAGCATGCCCAAGCCATCCATCGCCACCGCAGCCCCGTGTTCGCTGGCCCAGCGGCAGAACGAGGTCGGTTCCTTGCCGTACATCATGTCGTAGCACACCGTTTTGCCCGGCTCGATCAGGCTGGCAGCAATCGGCGGTACATCGCCGGTCAGGCTCGCGGAGGTCGCGTTGATGATCAGGTCCACCGACTCCCGCAACCAGTCATAGCCGCTGGCCGAGACCGGCCCCAGATCGCAGAACAGTTCCGCCAGCAACTCGGCCTTTTCCACCGTGCGGTTGGCGATGATCACCGATGCCGGTTGCTCGGCCAGCAAGGGCTCCAAAGCACCGCGCACCGCGCCACCAGCGCCGAGCAGCAGGATGCGTTTGCCCTTGAGGCTAAACCCGGCGTTGACCGTCAGGTCGCGCACCAGCCCGGCACCGTCGGTGTTGTCACCCAGCAGACTGCCATCGGCCAGTTTGCTCAAGGTATTGATCGCGCCCGCCCGCTGCGCCCGCGCCGTCAGGCTGTTCGCCAGCCTATAGGCTTCTTCCTTGAACGGCACTGTCACATTGGCGCCGCGTCCTTCGAGGAAAAACGTCCGGGCACAGGTGGAGAAGTCGTCGAGTGGCGCCAGCAGCGTGTTGTAGTCCAGCTTTTGCGCGGTCTGTTCGGCGAACAGGCGATGGATCAACGGCGACTTGCTGTGGCCAATCGGGTTACCGAATACGACATAACGGTCCATCAGTATTCCTCGTTCAGGCTTCGGCCAACCAATCGCGGTCTTGCAGGAAGTACTCGGTCAAACGCGCTTCTTCGCTGCCAGGCTCGGCCTTCCAGTCGTAACCCCAGCGCACTTGCGGAGGCAGCGACATCAAGATCGACTCGGTACGCCCACCCGATTGCAGGCCGAACAGCGTGCCGCGGTCGTAGACCAGGTTGAATTCAACGTAGCGCCCACGGCGGAACTCCTGGAATTCCCGCTGCTTTTCGGTAAACGCATCGTTCTTGCGGCGCTGCACGATCGGCAGATAGGCGTCGATATACGCATCACCGATGGCGCGCATGAAGGCGAAGCTGGTGTCGAAGTCCCACTCGTTCAGGTCGTCGAAAAACAGGCCGCCGATACCACGCGGCTCGTGACGATGCTTGATGTGGAAGTAGCTGTCGCACCAGGCCTTGTAACGCGGGTAGACGTCCGGGCCGAACGGCGCGCAGGCCTGCTCGGCGATGCGATGCCAGTGGATGCAGTCTTCTTCGTTGCCGTAATACGGGGTCAGGTCGAAGCCGCCGCCAAACCACCAGACCGGTTCTTCACCTTCTTTTTCAGCGATGAAAAAGCGCACGTTGGCGTGGGAAGTCGGTACGTGCGGGTTATGCGGGTGAATGACCAGCGACACGCCGAGGGCTTCGAAGCCACGGCCGGCCAGTTCCGGTCGATGAGCACTGGCAGACGGTGGAAGACCGCTGCCGAATACATGGGAAAAGTTGACGCCACCCTTTTCAATCACCGCGCCGTTTTCTATCACACGGGTGCGACCGCCACCACCCGCCGGCCTGGTCCAGGCGTCTTCGACGAATTGCGTGCCACCGTCTTCGGCTTCCAGGGCGGCGCAAATACGGTCTTGCAGGTCGAGCAGGTAGGCTTTTACGGCCTCGGTGCGGGTCGTCATGTCATCACCTTGAATCGGGCAAAACAACGCGGCGCTCCATTGGAGCTCAGCCTGCGCAAATGGGCCCGTAGCATACCATCGCAAGTCACCCCGTCGCAGTTGACGAAGATCAAGCTTAGGAGTCCGATAGGGAGCTTGGTAAAACGACCTATGGAGAGTTCTGATGGCAAAGCGTATCCAGTTCCGCGCCCATGGCGGCCCCGAAGTGCTCGAATATGTGGATTACCAACCCGCCGAGCCAGGTCCGAAGGAAGTGCGCGTGACCAACAAGGCCATCGGCCTGAACTTCATCGATACTTATTACCGTAGCGGTTTGTATCCACCGCCATCTCTGCCGTCCGGTGTCGGTTCAGAGGGGGCAGGCGTGGTCGAGGCGGTGGGCAGCGACGTGACCCGCTTCAAGATCGGCGATCGCGTGGCCTATGGTAGCGGCCCTCTGGGCGCCTACAGCGATGTTCACGTCTTGCCCGAGGCCAATCTGGTGAAACTGCCGGACGCCATCAGCTTCGAACAGGCCGCCGGCGTGATGCTCAAGGGCCTGACCGTGCAGTACCTGCTGCGTCAGACTTATGAACTCAAGGGTGGCGAAACCATCCTGTTCCATGCCGCGGCCGGTGGGGTCGGCTCTCTGGCCTGCCAATGGGCCAGAGCCTTGGGCGTAAAGCTGATCGGCACTGTCAGTTCGGCGGAGAAAGCAGCGCTGGCCAAGGCCAACGGTGCCTGGGCGACCATCGACTACAGCCATGAAAATGTCGCGCAACGCGTGCTGGAATTGACCGACGGCAAAAAAGTCCCGGTGGTGTACGACGGCGTGGGCAAGGACACTTGGCTCACTTCACTCGACAGCGTCGCGCCGCGCGGGCTGGTGGTGAGTTTCGGCAATGCGTCCGGCGCGGTCGACGGCGTGAACCTGGGGATCCTGGCAGGGAAAGGCTCGCTGTACGTGACCCGGCCAACCCTGGGCACTTATGCGAACAACGCCGAGAACCTGCAACGCATGGCCGACGAGTTGTTCGAAATGATCATCAGCGGCAAGTTGACCGTGGACATCAGCCAGCGTTATCCACTGGCTGACGCGGCGAAGGCGCAGACCGAGTTGTCGGCGCGGCGTACGACGGGTTCGGTTGTTCTGTTGCCCTGAATGGGTAGTTGACTGGTAGGGCCCCTTCGCGAGCAAGCCCGCTCCCACACTGGATCTGTGTCGTTCACAGATCCAGTGTGGGAGCGGGCTTGCTCGCGAATGAGGTCAACCCGGTCTCAATCCGGGCGCACAACCTTGCCGGTCGCCAGATCACGAATCACGCTCGGGTTCTTGCGCCCGCCCAGATTGCCACCCAGCACCAGATCCACCTGGCCACGGAAATACTGTTCTACGCGAAGCCGCGTACGTGCCGCCGGGCGCCCCTGCGGGTTGGCCGACGTCGACACCAACGGCCCGACCAGCGCGCACAAGTCCCGCACCAGAGGGTGATCGCTGACCCGCAGCGCCACGGTTTCATGCATGCCGGTAATCCACTCCGGCAGCAGGTTCTGGTGCGGCACCAGCCAGGTGTTCGGACCCGGCCAGGTGCTGGCCATGCGGTCCATCCACAACTCGGGGAAGTCTTCGAAGAGGAAATCGAACTGACGGATGTTGTCGGCGACCAGAATCAGCCCCTTGTCCACAGAACGGCCCTTGATCAGCAGCAGACGCTCCACCGCTTCCTCATCCCACGGATCGCAACCCAGCCCCCAGACTGCTTCGGTTGGGTAGGCAATCACCGCCCCGGCGCGAATTGCTTGCGCGGCTTGTTGCACACGCCAACTGTTGACCATGAAAAAACACTCCAGAATAAGGCTCTGCGCAGTTTACCGATCTTGTTTATAAAACCTAGCTCACCCGCGCAAACCAGCGCCCGCTTTCGCACACGGCGCGGCCATCCATTTCCAGTTCCGTCAGCGCCGCCAGCACCTTCGGCAAGGTCCAGCCGCTTGCGTCGGCCAGCGCTTCACTGGTGTGAGGCGCGGCATGCAGCAGTTTCAGCAATGGGTGGGTCGTTGCCGGGGTGCAGATTTCTGTGGATAACGGCAGTCGTTGCCAGCCGCGCAAGGCTTCGAGGATATGTTCGATGGTTTCCACCAGCACCGCACCGTCCCGAATCAACTGATGACAACCGCGGGCGCCGGGGTGATGGATCGACCCTGGCATCGCAAACACCTCGCGCCCCTGTTCCGCCGCCAGCCTCGCGGTGATCAATGAACCGCTGGCAACACTGGCTTCGACCACCAGCACCCCGAGAGACAAACCACTGATGATCCGGTTGCGCCGGGGGAAGTTGCCGGCGCTGGGGCCTGCATCCAGCGGAAACTCCGAAAGCACTGCGCTGCCCGAAGCGATCATGGCGTCCGCCAGGCGTCTATTGCGCTGTGGATAAAACTTCTCGAGCCCCGTACCGAGCACGCCGACCGTTTGCCCGCCAACATCCAGCGCGGCCTGGTGCGCGGCGGCGTCAATGCCCAGGGCCAGGCCGCTGGTAATGACAAAACCGGCACCTGCCAGGCTGCGGGAAAACGCAGCAGCAGTGTCCATCCCCGGCCGGGATGCACGACGGCTGCCGACCATCGCCAGTTGTGGTTTTTCCAGAATGCCCGGATCGCCCGCGACAAATAACAGCGGTGGTGCATCGCTGATTTGTGCCAGCAGGGCCGGGTAGTCCGGTTGGTCCCACATCAGTAAATGCTGGGCCGGATGCTCTAGCCAGGCCAATGCATGGCTGGCGCCGTCACGGATCTCGGGGCTACGCCTGACCTCGGAACAGGCCAATGGCAAACCCAGCGCGCGCCAGGCACTGGCCGGTGCGCTGATCGCTTTGGACGCCGAGCCGAAGGCTTCAAGCAGTTTCTTGAACCGTGCCGGACCGAGTTCCGGCAAACGGTGCAGACGTAATCGAGCTTCCAGTTCCGCGGGGGAAACCGGTGTAACAGCAGGCAGCGACATGGATCATCCTTGATCGAAATAAGCCCCCGTACAAACGGGAATAAGCTGTGGATAACTCTGTTGGTAACTTGTGAAGCACGCTTACGGATTTCGCACCTTGTCCATCACCGACAGCGAGCGTGAAGCACTAAGCACCAGCCCATAACTGAGTTTGTCGTAAGTACGGAAAACCATCAGCAGACCGGCGCGCTCATCGGGAATTTTCAACGGCTGACCGGTGATCCGGTCGCGCACGGTTTCGCCGGTTTTCATTACCGCCAGCAGGTTGCCTTCGGCCAGGCCATCGCGCTGCCCCTTGTTCAGCGTGACCACGTCCAACTCGCCGATCTGCGTGACCCCGCGCGGCACATCGATGATCAAACCGTTGATATCGTGGCTCGGTGCGCTCGGAGTGAAGGTCGAGTTGATCGCGTGCTCTTCACCGCTGAACAAGCGATCGCCCAGGCGAACCTCCTGGGTCGTGCGTTGCAACTCCAGGGTGGCGACGTCACCTTCGATGGCCACGACCTCGCCGCCGCCAATGTCGTCGGCGTTGATCCCAAGAATCTCCTTGCTCTGCGGATCGGTGTAGACCTTGCCTTGGCGGAAGATGCCGTATGCTGGTTGCGCCGGATCGAAATGGCCTCGCGCAAAGATGCGGTCACCCGCGCCGCTGAGCACCCGTTCGGCATCGCCAGCGACGATGTAGGGTGCCTTGTCGAAATCTTCGGCCTTGTCGACGATGCGGTTGCTCAGCAGAAAGCTGTTGATCGATTTCAGCGCAATGCCGGGGATAGCCTCGGTTACCGGGCTGCTGCGCACCTGAGGCGAGAGCTTTATGGTGGGAATATTTTCCCGAATTTGCACTTGCCCGTACGCCAGACCGGCCGAGGCCAGTAGCAGCAGGGCGAGTAGTGATTTCCTCATGCGGTGAATCCCTTTATTATGTGCATTCGCGTGAAACGCCAGAGCCGTCAGAGGCTCGCTCCCTGCTTGCTTATCAAGACTTGCTTGTCAACAAAAGGGAGCTACGTTTTACAACGGTAGCCTGCATCTTCGGACCGCCAGGCCATCGACCCGACCTTACTTCACACGTGCACTAATCAAGCTTATGGCCATTTTAAACATCCTCGAATTCCCTGATCCGCGTCTGCGCACTATCGCCAAACCAGTGGCCGTAGTGGACGACGAAGTGCGTCAGTTGGTCGACGACATGTTTGAAACAATGTATGAAGCGCCTGGCATCGGCCTCGCCGCTACCCAGGTCAACGTGCACAAACGTATCGTCGTGATGGACCTCTCCGAAGACCGCAGCGAACCACGAGTGTTCATCAACCCAGAGTTCGAACCCCTGACCGACGAGATGGGCCAGTATCAGGAAGGCTGCCTGTCGGTGCCCGGCTTCTACGAAAACGTCGATCGCCCGCAACGGGTCAAGGTCAAGGCACTGGACCGCGACGGCCAGCCTTACGAACTGATCGCCGAAGATTTGCTCGCCGTGTGCATCCAGCATGAATGCGACCACCTCAACGGTAAATTGTTCGTCGATTACCTGTCGACGCTCAAACGCGACCGCATCAAGAAGAAACTGGAAAAGCTTCATCGCCAGAACGCCTGATGCCCATCTTCAAAGGCTTGCCGCGGCAAGCCTTTTTCTTTTCAAGAGACGTCACCCATGACTGAGCCACTGCGCATTGTCTTTGCCGGCACCCCGGAATTCGCCGCCGAACACCTCAAGGCCCTGCTCGACAGCCCTTACGAGATCGTCGCGGTCTACACCCAACCGGATCGTCCGGCCGGTCGCGGGCAAAAACTGATGCCGAGCCCGGTCAAGCAGCTGGCGCTGGAAAACAGCATCCCGGTGCTGCAACCGCCCACCTTGCGCAACGAAGATGCTCAGGCCGAACTGGCTGCACTGAAGCCGGACTTGATGGTGGTCGTCGCCTACGGACTGATCCTGCCGCAAGTGGTGTTGGATATTCCGCGCCTGGGTTGCATTAACAGCCACGCTTCGCTGTTGCCACGCTGGCGTGGTGCGGCGCCGATCCAGCGCGCCGTGGAGGCAGGTGACGCCGAAAGCGGTGTGACCGTGATGCGCATGGAAGCCGGCCTCGACACCGGGCCGATGCTGCTCAAGGTAGCTACGCCGATCAGCGCCGATGACACCGGCGGCAGCCTGCACGATCGTCTGGCCGAAATGGGCCCGCCGGCCGTGGTCCAGGCGATTGCCGGCCTCGTCGCCGGAACCCTGGAGGGCGAAGTGCAGGACGACAGCCTCGCTACCTACGCGCACAAGTTGAACAAGGACGAAGCTCGCATCGACTGGACTCGCCCGGCGGCTGAGCTGGAGCGCCTGGTCCGCGCCTTCAACCCGTGGCCGATCACCCACAGCACCTTGAACGGCGAAGCCCTGAAAGTGCTGGCCGCAAATCTGGCTGATGGCAAAGGTGCCCCGGGTGAAATCCTCGGCGCCAGCAAGGATGGTCTGATCGTCGCCTGCGGCGAGCAGGCGTTGTGCCTGACCCGTCTGCAATTGCCCGGCGGCAAGGCGCTGAACTTCAGCGACCTGTTCAACAGTCGCCGTGAGAAATTCGCCACCGGCACTGTCCTCGGTCAAGCGGCGGACGCTCAATGAACCCGCGTCTGGCCGCCGCCAAGGCACTCGCCGCTGTCCTGAGCGGAAAAGCCTCGCTCAACAGTTCGCTGCCAACGCAAATGGACAAGGTCGAAGACCGTGATCGCGGCTTCACCCAGGACCTGGCGTTCGGCACCGCACGCTGGCAGCCGCGCTTGTCGGCCCTGGCGGCCAAGCTGCTGCAGAAACCGTTCAAGACCGCCGACGCCGATGTCGAAGCGCTGTTGCTGGTCGGTCTCTATCAGTTGCTCTACACCCGCGTCCCGGTCCATGCCGCCATTGGTGAAACCGTCGGTTGTGCTGACAAGCTGAAAAAGCCCTGGGCCAAGGCGTTGCTCAACGCTGTGCTGCGTAATGCTCAGCGCGATAGCGAAACGATTTTCGCCGAGCTGGAACGTGATCCGGTGGTGCGCACCGCCCACCCACGCTGGCTGCAGAAATCCCTGAAGGCGTTCTGGCCAGAGCAATGGGAAGCCATTTGCGCGGCGAACAATGCGCATCCGCCAATGATCCTGCGGGTCAACCGTCGCCACCACAGCCGTGATGCCTACCTCGGTTTGCTGACTGAGGCCGGTATTGCCGCCACGCCGTGTGTGTACAGCCGCGACGGCATCGTGCTGGACGCCGCCGCCGATGTGCGCAGCCTGCCGGGTTTCGCCGAGGGCTGGATCAGCGTACAGGACGAAGCCGCGCAACTGGCTGCCGATCTGCTCGACCTCGCGCCGGGCCAACGGGTGTTGGACGCCTGCTGCGCACCGGGCGGCAAGACCTGCCATATTCTCGAAGCCGAGCCAAAACTGGCCGGTGTCGTGGCGGTAGACCTGGAGGCCAAGCGGCTGGTGCGGGTGCGGGAAAACCTCGAACGCCTGAAACTGAGCGCTGAACTGATTGCCGCCGACGGCCGCGACACGCAGGCGTGGTGGGACGGCAAACCGTTCCAGCGCATCCTGCTGGACGCGCCATGCTCGGCCACCGGCGTGATTCGTCGCCACCCGGACATCAAGCTGACCCGCCAACCCGACGACATCGCCGCGCTGGCGGTTCTGCAAGGCGAGTTGCTCGATGCCATGTGGACCACATTGGAGGTGGGCGGCATCCTGCTGTACGCCACCTGTTCTACGCTGCCGACCGAGAACACCGAAGTCATCGAAGCCTTCCTCGCCCGCACGCCGGGTGCTCGTGAACTGGACCTCGCCACGGCGGCCGGCATCAAGCAGCCCCATGGTCGCCAGTTGCTGGCCCAGGAAGGTGGCCACGACGGGTTCTACTACGCCAAGCTGATCAAGATCGCCGCCGCGCGCGGTTAAATGGATTCAATGGAGTGACTGGATGAAAATCATCATCCTCGGTGCAGGGCAGGTCGGCGGTTCGCTGGCGGAACACCTGGCCAGTGAAGCCAACGATATTACTGTGGTCGACACCGATGGCGAACGCCTGCGCGACCTTGGTGATCGCCTGGACATTCGCACGGTGCAGGGTCGCGGTTCATTCCCGACCGTGCTGCGTCAGGCCGGTGCCGATGACGCCGACATGCTGGTCGCCGTAACCAACAGCGACGAAACCAACATGGTCGCCTGCCAGGTCGCCCACACCCTGTTCCACACCCCGACCAAGATCGCCCGGGTTCGCGAAGCCGCCTACCTGACCCGCGAAGAGCAGTTGTTCCAGAACGAAGCGATTCCGGTGGACGTGCTGATCAGCCCGGAACAAGTGGTGACCAACTACATCAAGCGCCTGATCCAGCATCCCGGCGCCCTGCAGGTAATCGACTTCGCCGAAGGCAAGGCGCAACTGGTGGCGGTGCGGGCGTACTACGGCGGGCCGCTGGTGGGTCAGCAACTGCGGCAGTTGCGCGAGCACATGCCGAACGTGGAAACCCGCGTCGCGGCGATTTTCCGTCGTGACCGGCCGATCCTGCCTCAGGGCGACACGGTGATAGAGGCCGACGACGAGGTGTTTTTCATCGCTGCCAAGGCAAACATTCGTGCGGTGATGAGCGAAATGCGCCGTCTCGACGAAACCTACAAACGCATCGTCATCGCCGGTGGCGGGCAGATCGGCGAACGTCTGGCCGAGGCCATCGAAAGCCGTTATCAGGTGAAAATCATCGAGATGAACCCGGCACGCTGCCGTCATCTCTCCGACACGCTGGACAGCACGGTGGTGTTGCAGGGCAGTGCTTCGGACCGCGACCTGCTGATGGAAGAGAACATTGCCGACGCCGACCTTTTCCTGGCCCTGACCAACGACGACGAAGCCAACATCATGTCTTCGCTGCTGGCCAAACGCCTGGGCGCGAAGAAGGTGATGACCATCATCAACAACCCGGCCTATGTCGATCTGATCCAGGGCGGCGACATCGACATCGCCATCAGCCCGCAACTGGCAACCATCGGCACCTTGCTGGCCCACGTACGCCGTGGCGACATCGTCAGCGTGCACTCACTGCGCCGGGGCGCGGCGGAGGCCATCGAAGCGATTGCCCATGGTGATGCGAAATCGAGCAAGGTGATCGGCAAGGCCATCGAGAACATCGGACTGCCACCGGGCACCACCATCGGTGCGATCATCCGCGACGAAGAAGTAATCATCGCCCACGACGACACCGTGATCGAAGCGGGCGACCATGTGATCCTGTTCCTTGTGGATAAAAAGCATATTCGCGATGTGGAGAAGTTGTTCCATGTGGGGTTGAGCTTCTTCTGATCCGGACTTTGCGTTGATCAGACTGGCCTCTTCGCGGGCAAGCCCGCTCCCACAGGGGTTTTGGTCGTACACAAGATGTATGTTCACTTCAATTACTGTGGGAGCGGGCTTGCCCGCGAAGGCAATCTCACAACCACCACATAAGCCAAGGCACAAAAGATGATCGAATCCCTGGAAAAAATGCTCGCCAAGGGTGTGGATAACGCTTTGCTGCGCTTCGGCCTGGGCAAGGGCTATCTGGATCTGGGGGAAAACGCCAAGGCTGCGGAGCATTTCCAACGCTGCGTCGAATTCGATCCGAAATATTCGGCGGCGTGGAAACTACTGGGCAAGGCCCACCTGGCACTGGCGGATTTTACAGCCGCGCGCCAAGCCTGGGAGCAAGGCCTGGAAGCCGCTCGCGGCCATGGCGACAAGCAGGCCGAGAAAGAAATGACAGTGTTCCTGAAGAAGCTCGAGCGTCAGTCGCACTGATCAGAGGTAACGCAAACCGATGCCGTCGGCGTCCACCAGCACCACTTCCATGCGCACCCGCGGCGCGCCTGTGGGTAAGTCCTGCACCTGCCCGTAGACCACCGCCCCTCGGGGCAGCGCCGACAGTTGCGGATGCTTGACGTAAACGCCGGTGGTCGACAGGTTACGCGTCTGCCCCAGGCAATCACCGATGCTTTCGTGACTGATCTTGATGCGGAACGACTTGCGGTGTTCGGACATCTTCTGCGCCCTTGAGTGAACGGTTGTGGATAACCCCAAGTCCAGGGTTATCCACAGATCATGCCAATTGAATCAATACCAACGCTCTTCACCCGGCGGGCGCTTCTTGAAGCGCTTCATGCTCCACATGTACTGGCTCGGGTACGCTCGCACATAGCGCTCGACTACCTGGCTCATGGCCGCACAGGATTGCGCTGTATCGGTGCTGTACATGGCCTCTGGCGCGGCTTCAAGGATCACTTTGTAGCCTGAGCCGTCCGGCAGGCGCAGGGCGTGCAGGAACACGCCGACCGCTTTGCCGCCAGCGAGCATGTTGGGCACGAACTTGCTGGTCAGCGCCTGGGTGGCGAAGAACGGCACGAAGATCCCGGCGGATTCGGACGGTTCCGGGTCAGCGGGAATGCCCACCGCACCACCTTTGCGCACTTCCTTGATGACGCTGAGGATGCCTTCTTTTGTGGAAGCGGCGACCTTGTTACCCAGTTGCACCCGCTGCTTTTGCAGCAATTCATCCACCGCCTTCAACTTCGGTGGGCGGTAGAAAATGATTGGCTTGCACTGACTGCAATAGAAGTGGTTCAGCACTTCCCAGTTGCCCAAGTGGCTGGTGATGCCGACCACGCCTTTGCCGGAGGCGAGGGCGTCCTTCAATATGTCGAGGCCTTCGACTTCGCGCACCAGATCAATGGAGCGCTGGGCTGGCCAGATCCAGGCGCAGGCGCTTTCGGTCAGGGACTTGCCGATGTCCTTCAGGCTCTGGCCCACCAGGCGTTCACGCTCGGCGGGGTCCATGTCCGGAAAGCACTTGGACAGATTGATCCGTACCACGTCGCGGGAACGGTTCGGGGTTTTCCACATGACCCAGCCAATCGCCGAGCCCACGGCCTGCACGGCCCGCCACGGAAGCAGGGCAAACAGCCGCAGAGCGCCTACCAGCAAGGCGCCTTTCAACTTATCCACAGGTCACTCCTGATTTTGTGCTGTGCGCGAGGCGGCCATTCTAACCGCCGTTCGCCAACTGCGCGTAGCGGTCGCAGTCCCGGGTGTGATCCATGACCATGCCCGAGGCCTGCATCAGCGCGTAACAAATGGTCGGCCCGACGAACGTGAATCCGGCTTTTTTCAGGCCTTTGCTCATCTCCACGGCGGTCGGCGTCACGGCCGGGACTTCGCTACGATCCTTGAAATGATTGATCACAGGCGTGCCACCAACGAACGACCAGAGAAACGCCACCGGGTCCTCCAACGCCAGCCAGGCCTGGGCATTGCGCCGGGCCGCGTTGAGCTTGAGGCGGTTGCGGATGATCCCCGGATCGAGCATCAACTCGTCGATTTCGGCATCGCTCATCTGCGCCACGCGCTGGACATCAAAACCGAACATCACCTGACGATAATGCTCGCGTTTGCGCAGCACAGTGATCCAGGAAAGCCCGGCCTGGAACCCTTCGAGCAAAAGCAACTCGAACAAACCCTGCGCATCGCGTAGCGGCGTGCCCCACTCCTGATCGTGATAAGCCATGTACAGCGGATCTTCGGAACACCAAAAGCAGCGTGGCATAAGGCTCCAGGGGGCGTGCGCAGCAATGAATCGGGTATACTCCCGCTCTTTAAATCGCAGCCCAAGAAACAGGTGAATTTCGTGAGCCAGCCTACGCCAGCCGTGCGTACCTTCCAAGACTTGATCCTCGCCCTCCAGCAATACTGGGCCGAGCAAGGTTGTGTGGTACTTCAGCCCTACGATATGGAAGTAGGCGCCGGCACTTTCCACACCGCAACGTTCCTGCGCGCCATCGGCCCGGAAACCTGGAACGCGGCCTACGTGCAGCCAAGCCGCCGTCCGACTGACGGCCGCTACGGCGAAAACCCGAACCGTCTGCAGCACTACTACCAGTTCCAGGTGGTCCTGAAGCCGAACCCGGACAACTTCCAGGAACTGTACCTGGGCTCCCTCAAGCACGTCGGCCTGGACCCGCTGGTCCACGACATCCGCTTCGTCGAAGACAACTGGGAATCGCCGACCCTCGGCGCCTGGGGTCTGGGCTGGGAGGTCTGGCTCAACGGCATGGAAGTGACCCAGTTCACCTACTTCCAGCAAGCGGGCGGCATCGAGTGCTACCCGGTGACCGGCGAGATCACCTACGGTCTCGAGCGTCTGGCCATGTACCTGCAAGGCGTGGACTCGGTCTACGACCTGGTCTGGGCTGACGGTCCGTTCGGCAAAGTGACCTACGGCGACGTGTTCCACCAGAACGAAGTGGAGCAGTCCACTTACAACTTCGAACACGCCAATGTCGACAAGCTGTTCGAACTGTTCGATTTCTACGAAAGCGAAGCCAAGCGCCTGATCGAACTCGACCAGCCGCTGCCATTGCCGAGCTACGAAATGGTGTTGAAGGCTTCCCACACCTTCAACCTGCTGGATGCGCGCCGGGCAATCTCGGTGACCGCGCGTCAGCAATACATCCTGCGTGTACGCACCCTGGCGCGTTCCGTTGCGCAAGCCTACCTGCTGGCTCGCGCCAAGCTGGGCTTCCCGATGGCGACCCCGGACCTGCGTGACGAAGTACTGGCCAAGCTGGAGGCTGCACAATGAGTGCTCTGGATTTTCTGGTTGAACTGGGCACTGAAGAACTGCCACCCAAAGCCCTGAACACCCTGGCCGAGGCGTTCCTCGCCGGTATCGACAAGGGCCTGCAAGCTGCCGGCCTGAACTATGAGAGCAAAACCGTTTATGCCGCCCCGCGCCGCCTGGCCGTGCTGATCACCGCACTGGCCACCCAGCAGCCGGATCGCAGCATCAACCTCGACGGCCCGCCACGTCAGGCCGCGTTCGATGCCGAAGGCAACCCGACCCAAGCAGCACTGGGCTTCGCCAAGAAGTGCGGCGTCGACCTGAGCGAAATCGATCAGAGCGGCCCGAAACTGCGCTACAGCCAGAGCATCGCCGGCAAGGCGACCGCGAGCCTGCTGCCGACCATCGTCGAAGATTCCCTGAACGACCTGCCGATCCCGAAACGCATGCGTTGGGGCGCCCGCAAGGAAGAGTTCGTTCGTCCGACCCAGTGGCTGGTGATGTTGCTCGGTGACCAGGTCATCGACTGCACCATCCTCGCTCAGAAGGCCGGCCGCGACTCCCGTGGTCACCGCTTCCATCACCCGGAAAACGTGCGCATCGGTTCGCCGTCCAGCTACCTGGCCGACCTGCGTGCCGCCTACGTGCTGGCCGACGCCAACGAGCGTCGCGAGATCATCAGCAAGCGCACCGAAGAGCTGGCCACCCGTCAGGAAGGCACGGCAATCGTTCCGCCAGCGCTGCTCGATGAAGTGACCGCGCTGGTTGAATGGCCAGTGCCGCTGGTGTGCTCGTTCGAGGAACGCTTCCTCGATGTGCCGCAGGAAGCCCTGATCACCACCATGCAGGACAACCAGAAGTACTTCTGCCTGCTGGATGCCGACGGCAAGTTGCTGCCACGTTTCATTACCGTGGCCAACATCGAAAGCAAAGACCCGCAGCAGATCATCGCCGGTAACGAGAAAGTGGTTCGCCCACGCCTGACCGACGCCGAGTTCTTCTTCAAGCAAGACAAGAAGCAGAAGCTCGAAGACTTCAACCTGCGCCTGCAAAACGTGGTGTTCCAGGAAAAACTCGGCAGCGTCTACGACAAGGCCGAGCGTGTTTCCAAACTCGCCGCCTACATCGCGGCGCGTATTGGCGGCAACGCTTCGTGGGCTGCTCGTGCAGGCCTGCTGTCCAAGTGCGACCTGTCGACCGAGATGGTCGGCGAGTTCCCGGAGATGCAAGGTGTCGCCGGTTACTACTACGCCCTCAACGACGGCGAGCCGGAAGATGTCGCACTGGCGTTGAACGAGCAGTACATGCCGCGCGGTGCCGGCGCTGAACTGCCAAGCACCCTGACCGGTGCGGCCGTGGCCATTGCCGACAAGCTCGACACCCTCGTGGGTATCTTCGGCATCGGCATGCTGCCGACCGGCAGCAAAGACCCGTACGCCCTGCGCCGTGCCGCACTGGGCGTGTTGCGTATCCTGATCGAGAAGCAACTGGATCTGGACCTGAACGACGCCGTGGCCTTCGCTGTGAATGCGTTCGGGACCAAGGTCAAGGCTGCCGGTCTGAACGAATCGGTGCTGGAGTTCATCTTCGACCGCCTGCGTGCCCGTTACGAAGACGAAGGTGTCGATGTCGCGACCTACCTGTCGGTACGTGCCCTGAAGCCGGGTTCGGCCCTGGACTTCGACCAGCGCGTGCAAGCGGTACAGGCTTTCCGCAAACTGCCGGAGGCTGCCGCCCTGGCCGCCGTGAACAAGCGCGTGTCGAACTTGCTGAGCAAGGTCGAAGGCTCTGTTCCGACAGTCGTGGAAGCCAAATACTTCGACAACGCCAACGAGTTCTCCCTGTACTCGGCGATCCAGCAGGCTGACCAGGCTGTACAGCCAATGGCCGCCTCGCGTCAGTACAGCGAATCCCTGGCACGCCTGGCTGCACTGCGCGAGCCGGTGGATGCGTTCTTCGAAGCCGTGATGGTCAACGCGGAGGACGCAAAAGTCCGCGCCAACCGTTATGCGTTGCTGGCGCGTCTGCGTGGGTTGTTCCTCGGCGTCGCCGACATTTCGCTGCTGGGTTGAGGGATTGCTGTTGAAACTGCTGATTCTCGATCGGGACGGAGTGATCAATTACGACTCCGACGCTTACATCAAGTCGGTGGAGGAGTGGATTCCACTCCCCGGTTCGATCGAAGCCATCGCGCAGTTGAGCAAGGCCGGCTGGACGGTAGCGGTCGCTACCAACCAGTCGGGCATCGCTCGCGGCTATTACGACCTCGCCACCCTGGATGCCATGCACGAGCGCTTGCGCGCGCTGGTGGCGGAGCAGGGCGGTGAAGTCGGGCTGATCGTCTACTGCCCCCACGGGCCGGACGAAGGCTGCAATTGCCGCAAGCCGAAACCCGGGATGTTGAAAACCATCGCCGCTCATTACAACGTGTCGCTGACCAATCTCTGGTTCGTCGGCGACAGCCTTGGTGACCTGGAAGCCGCCAAAGCCGTCGATTCACAGCCAGTTTTGGTAAAGACCGGGAAAGGCGAAAAGACGTTGGGTAAGACCCTTCCGGTTGGCACATTGATTTTTGACGATCTGGCGGCGATTGCCGCAGAACTTGTGCACAAATGCACTTAACCAAGTGTGCGCTTCTGAATTTCCTGGCAAAGGATGATAGGGAAGTGCGCTTTACATAGGTGGGCAATGCCCGCAACGGTAAACGTCACCATGTCGATACTGCAGGCCATCAGAACCTTCCTCTTTTACCTGCTGCTGGGCACCAGCTCCTTGCTGTGGTGCAGCCTGAGTTTTTTTATCGCGCCGTTTCTGCCCTTCAAGGCACGTTATCGCTTCATCAACGTGTACTGGTGCCGCTGCGCCTTGTGGCTGAGCAAAGTGTTTCTGGGCATTCGCTACGAAGTGAAGGGTGCCGAGAACGTACCTGAACGGCCTTGCGTCATTCAGTCAAACCACCAGAGCACCTGGGAGACGTTCTTTCTCTCGGCCTACTTCTCACCGCTGAGCCAGGTGCTCAAACGTGAATTGCTCTATGTGCCGTTCTTCGGTTGGGCCATGGCCATGCTGCGACCGATCGCCATCGATCGCGACAACCCGAAAGCCGCACTCAAGCATGTGGCGCAAAAAGGCGATGAGTTGCTCAAGGACAATGTCTGGGTGCTGATCTTCCCCGAAGGCACTCGCGTTCCTTTCGGCACCGTCGGAAAGTTCTCGCGCGGTGGTAGCGCCTTGGCGGTCAACGCCGAATTGCCGGTGCTGCCGATTGCGCACAACGCAGGCAAATTCTGGCCGAAAACCGGTTGGGCGAAGAAGCAGGGCGTCATCACTGTGATCATTGGCGAGCCGATGTATGCCGCAGGCACCGGACCGCGAGCCATCGCTGAATTGAACGACCGGGTCCAGGCGTGGAACGAGCAGATGCAACGGGAAATGGGCTCGCTGCCACCGGCTCCGCAAGCGCCGGTTTCAAACGATCAGGTGGCTGTCTGAGATTCTGTGGATAACCTGTGTACCGTTTCATCGAAAAACGTCTTTTTTTGCTCCTAAGTTTTTGATTTTTTTACATATTTCTTAGGATGATAAAACCCATAAAAACGTGCATAAGTTTTTTTCGGACGTAAAAAAACCGACTGATATAGCCGGTTTTTTTATGCCCGGAGCAAACGCTGGCTGTCGTCATGACAGGTCAATCCGAATCACTCGCTTTCATTCGGCAAGCAGCGGAAATTGCAGACTGAATGTCGTGCCCCGACCCACCTCGCTCCGGCACTCGATTCGCCCGCCGTGCCGATCCACAACGGCTTTGACCATCGACAATCCCAACCCCACGCCATCGATACCCTGGGCGGAAGAAAAGCGTCGGTATTGGCTGAACAGTTCGGGTAACTCCTCAGCGGCGATGCCTTTGCCTTGATCGATGAGTTCACAGATCAGCCAGCCGTCCCGTTGGCTGACGCACAAACGGATACGAGTACCTGAAACACTGTACTTGATGGCATTTTCCAGCAGATTGAACAACGCCCGGGTCAGCAGCGCCTGATCCGCCAGAACCAGACTTTCCTGGGCTTGCTCTTCCACTTGATGAACCAGTTCGATCTGTTTCAGCTGGGCGATGGGCAGCGCCTGGTCGAACACATCCAGCACCAGCATCGCAAACAGGCTCGGCTGGAACTGATAAGCCTCGGACTCGGCCCTCGCCAGGTGAACGAAACCGTCAGTCAGTTCCAGAGCCCGGCGTACCTGCAACTCGATTTGATCGAAGAGCTGCGAATCACCGCCCACCTGATGACGGTGGACGTCGAGCAACGCGAGGATGGCCGAGTGAGGCGCCCGCAGGTCGTGAGACAGAAACCGCAACAGGAGCGCACGCTGCCCCTCAGCATCACGCTCCACACTCAAATCAGTCAGGTTCCATAGCCAGCCGACCGGAACATCACCGTCCACCGGCAACAACCCGGCACGCTCCAGGCGCAGGCTGCGCTCCTTGATGTCGCGAAACTCCAGCTGCGGCAGTATAGATAAAGACGAGTCCAGGCCACGGTTAATGTCCGGATAACCTAGCTGTTGAAGTCGCTTGAGTACATCATCGCCGACCAGATTCCCACCAAACAGGTCACGGGCCTTGCGATTGCCGAGCAGAATCTGCCCCAGGGGATCGGTGATCAACGTGGCCACCGGCAAGTACTCCAGGCCATCGGCGATGAATCTGTGAGTATCGCGGGTCAGGCTCATGGCTTGTTCCAGCGCCATGATTTGTTTCTGCAAACTGTCGTCGCCAGGATACTGGGCACGACGGCGCTCCGGAAACACTTTCGGCTCGCTGTCCAGCCGCGCCAATTCCCAACCGAAATAGGTCAGCACCACACTGAGACGCCGCCAGTTCCAGATCAGATAACCAAACAGCATTCCCAGCACCGCAGGCGTCGGTGACCACCACCAGCGCTTGAACTCCGCAAGGCCGGCACTGGTCAGCAACGCACAAGCCATCCCCGTGAGCGTCAACCAGAGCGCCAGGCGCGGACGCCACAGCAGCAGCCCGAGCACACACGTCACCAGACCAAGGGAAAGCCCTGCGCTCAAGCCTGGGGATACATCACCCAAGTTGATTTGCGCGCGATAGGACAGCAACGTCGTCAGCGGCAACAGCACGAGACTTATCCACAACCACTCGCGCACCAATTGCCGAAACAATCGCTGTACCTGGCTGGGACCTCGGCTTTCACGGCGGCGTTGGTCAAACATGGCCAACAGGGCAGGGCGGGGTGAAAGGTTTCATGATTCCTACGTCTGAGGTTTCGACTCAAAGAATCATAGCGGACGTCGCGACCAACGGCGGGCCGCTTGCTTTCACTGTTTCGATTGAGCCGCTATGGTCGATAAAGAGCTGTCCAAGCGACAAGGAATCACTCTGTATGCGCGTAGCGATTCTGGATGATGAGCCCGCCGAACTGCGCCGGGTCGAACAAACCCTGCAACAGATGGCCGAAGCCGGAGAGCAGCCGTGGTCGCTGTTCAGCTTCGAACGGGGCGAAGACCTGTTGCGTCAATTGCGTAGGGAAACATTCGACCTGCTGATCCTCGACTGGCAACTGCCCGACCTCACGGGCTTGTCATTGCTGCGCTGGACCCGCGAACACATGGAGGCGCCGCCTGCGGCAATCATGCTGACCAGTCGCGACGGCGAAAGCGATATCGTTCAGGCCCTGAATGCCGGTGCCGATGACTACGTCAGCAAACCCTTCCGCCCCAATGAACTGAAAGCCCGTGTTGGTGCAGTCCTGCGCCGACATGGCCAACAGCGCGCGGCTGCCGAAGGGTTGAGCTTCAATGATCTGGTTTTCGACGACGCCGAACTGACCGTCACTCGTGACGGCAAAGCCATCGTCATGACCGAACGCGAATACCGCCTGGCGCATTGCCTGTTCAGCAACCTCGGCCGACCGCTGTCGCGGGATTACCTGTACGAGCGATTCTGGCCCCATGAACAAATGTCATCGTCCCGACCGCTGGACACCCACATCTATCGCCTGCGCAACAAGCTTGGCCTGACAGCGGATCGCGGTTGGCAGTTGCTGACGATTTACGGGTATGGGTATCGGTTGGAGAGTGTGGCGTCGACGAGCGAGTGAAACGCGGACAATAAAAAAAAGGCCAACGCAATGCGTTGGCCTTTTCGTTGGCATCGACCGGGATCAAAAGTCCAGGTTGGACACTGCCAATGCGTTGCTCTCGATGAAGTCACGACGAGGCTCGACCGCATCACCCATCAGGGTGTTGAAGATCTGGTCCGCGCCAATGGCGTCTTCGATGGTCACTTTCAGCATGCGACGCACGCTTGGGTCCATGGTGGTTTCCCACAGCTGATCCGGGTTCATCTCGCCCAGACCTTTGTATCGCTGGATAGTATGGCGCTTGGTGCTTTCGGCCATCAGCCAATCCAGGGCTTCCTTGAACTCGGTGACCGACTTACGACGTTCGCCACGCTGGATGTACGCGCCGTCATCCAGCAGTGTGCTCAGTTGAGCGCCCAGGGAAACAACGGTCTTGTAGTCATTGCTGCCGAAGAAGTCGCGGTTGAAGGTGACGTAGTTGGACAGGCCGTGGGAGATCAATTCGACCTCTGGCAGCCACACGCCACGCTCACGGTCTTCACGCAGGCTGGCCTTGTAGACCAGACCCGACTTCTCGACTGTGCGCAGACGCACTTCGTACTGAGCCAGCCAATCCTGCATCGCTGCGTGATCGGACAGCTGGTCCATGCTGACAGCCGGCAGGTAGATGAAGTGCTCGGTCAGTTCCTGTGGGTACAGGCGCGACAGGCGCTTGAGGGTTTTCATCACCAGGCGGAAGTCATTCACCAGACGCTCGAGGGCTTCGCCGGAAATACCCGGTGCATCCTCGTTCAGGTGCAGGCTCGCATCTTCCAGGGCCGACTGCGTCATGTACTCTTCCATGGCGTCGTCGTCTTTGATGTATTGCTCTTGCTTGCCTTTCTTCACTTTGTACAGCGGCGGCTGAGCGATGTAGATGTAACCACGCTCGATCAGCT
The DNA here is from genome assembly GCF_000282455.1 of Pseudomonas sp. GM74. Lineage (GTDB taxonomy): Bacteria > Pseudomonadota > Gammaproteobacteria > Pseudomonadales > Pseudomonadaceae > Aquipseudomonas. Next base: position 116,606 of record NZ_AKJG01000003.1, on the reverse strand, counting down.
CCGGCAGCTGACGGAAGAAGAAGGTCAGCAGCAGGGTACGGATGTGCGAACCGTCGACGTCAGCATCGGTCATGATGATGATGTTGTGATAGCGCAACTTGTCGATGTTGTACTCTTCGCGACCGATGCCACAGCCCAACGCGGTGATTAAGGTGCCCACTTCCTGGGAAGAGATCATCTTGTCGAAGCGTGCCTTCTCGACGTTCAGGATTTTACCCTTGAGGGGCAGAATCGCCTGGGTCTTGCGGTTACGTCCCTGCTTGGCAGAGCCGCCCGCGGAGTCACCTTCCACGAGGTACAGTTCGGACAGGGCAGGGTCTTTTTCCTGGCAGTCGGCCAGTTTGCCCGGCAGGCCGGCGATGTCCAGCGCGCCTTTGCGGCGGGTCATCTCACGGGCTTTACGTGCCGCTTCACGGGCACGGGCCGCGTCGATCATCTTGCCGACGACCAGTTTGGCTTCGTTCGGGTTTTCCAGCAGGAAGTCGGAGAAGTATTTGCCCATTTCCTGTTCGACCGCGGTCTTCACTTCGGAAGACACCAGCTTGTCTTTGGTCTGGGAGCTGAACTTCGGATCCGGCACCTTCACCGAAATGATCGCGGTCAGACCTTCACGGGCATCGTCACCGGTAGTGGCGACCTTGTGCTTCTTCGCCAGGCCTTCTGCTTCGATGTAGGTGTTCAGGTTACGCGTCAGTGCGGAACGGAAACCCACCAGGTGAGTACCGCCGTCGCGCTGTGGAATGTTGTTGGTGAAGCACAACAGGTTCTCGTTGAAGCTGTCGTTCCACTGCAGGGCGATTTCCACGCCGATGCCGTCTTCACGCTGGATGTTGAAGTGGAACACCTGGTTGACCGGAGTCTTGTTGGTGTTCAGGTATTCAACGAACGCGCGCAGGCCGCCTTCGTACTTGAACAGCTCTTCCTTGCCGCTGCGCTCGTCCTTGAGGACGATGCCGACACCGGAGTTGAGGAAGGACAGTTCACGAATCCGCTTGGCCAGGATGTCCCAGCTGAAGTGGATGTTCTTGAAGGTTTCGCTGGAAGCCTTGAAGTGGATCTGCGTACCGGTGGTTTCGGAGTCGCCAACGATTTTCATCGGCTCTTGCGGAACACCGTGGACGTAAGTCTGCTCCCAGATCTTGCCGCTACGGCGCACAGTGAGAACAAGCTGTTCCGACAGGGCGTTAACGACCGACACACCCACGCCGTGCAGACCGCCGGATACTTTGTAGGAGTTGTCGTCGAACTTACCGCCGGCGTGCAGCACGGTCATGATGACCTCGGCTGCCGAAACGCCTTCTTCCTTGTGCACGTCTACCGGGATGCCACGGCCGTTGTCGCGAACGGTGATGGACTCATCCGGGTGGATGATGATGCTGATGTCGTCGCAGTAGCCGGCGAGCGCTTCGTCGATCGAGTTATCGACCACCTCGAACACCATGTGGTGCAGACCGCTGCCATCGTCGGTGTCGCCAATATACATACCGGGACGTTTGCGTACGGCATCCAGGCCTTTCAGCACTTTAATGCTCGTTGAGTCGTACGTATTTTCTTCGCTCAATGCCTTCACTCCCGATGGTCGTGGGTCTGGGTGATACGGCCCTGTTCCACGTGGAACAGAGCGACTGGCGTTTCCGTCTGCCAGCCTTCCCTCAATAATTCGTGATCTACACAGGTGATAAATACCTGGCAGCGTAAGTCTTCCAACAAGCGGCAAAGGGCGCGACGGTGGTGCTCGTCCAGTTCGGACGGCAAGTCATCCACCAGATAAATACACTGACCGCGTCGAGCCTGGCTGACCAGGTGCCCTTGGGCAATCCGTAATGCGCAAACCACCAACTTTTGCTGGCCACGGGACAAGATGTCCGCGGCGTTGTGCGCACCCAGTCTGAGACGCAAATCAGCACGTTGTGGTCCGGCCTGGGTATGCCCCATTTGCTGGTCCCGCTGCAAAGACCCGGCGAGCACAGCACTCAGTTCACGGTCCTTGTCCCAGCCGCGGTAATAGCTGAGCGTCAAGCCTTCAAGCTCAACCAGTTCGCTCAAGGTTTGTTCAAAGACTGGTTTCAAGGCTTTGATATAAGCGCGGCGGTATTCATCAATTTCAGCGCTGGCCTGGCACAGTTCCCTGTCCCAAACCGCTTGCGAAACGGCGTCAAGTGTACCATGCCGCAGCCAAGAGTTTCTCTGGCGCAGGGCCTTCTGCAAGCGCTGCCAGGTTGACATAAAGCGCGGTTCCACGTGGAACACACCCCAGTCGAGAAACTGTCGGCGAATCTTCGGCGCGCCTTCCAGCAAGCGGAAGCTGTCGGGATTGATCAGTTGCAGAGGCAGGATTTCGGCCAGTTGCGCGGCGCTGCGCGCGTTCTGCCCATCGATACGGATCTGGAATTCGCCTTGTCGATCCCGTGAGATGCCCAAGGCGCTATGCCCACCCTCCGCCAGTTCAACCTGGCCAAATACCGTACAGGCAAGCTGTTCGTATTGAATGACCGGCAACAGACGGGTGCTACGAAACGAACGGGCAAGCCCCAGCAGATGGATGGCTTCCAGAACACTGGTTTTGCCGCTGCCGTTGGCGCCGTAAAGAATATTGATGCGGGGGGAGGGGGAGAAGGTCACCGGGTGCAGATTGCGCACCGCGGTGACCGAGACGCGACTTAAGGACATCTAGCTTCTGCTGAGCATGATTACAGACGCATCGGCATGACAACGTAGGCCGAGTCGTCGTTATCCGATTCCTGCACCAGCGCACTGCTGTTGGAGTCGGACAGGATCAGACGAACCTGCTCGGTGGTCATCACGCCCAATACGTCGAGCAGGTAGCTCACGTTGAAGCCGATTTCCAGAGAGCCGCCGTTGTATTCAACGCCCACTTCTTCTTCCGCTTCCTCCTGCTCCGGGTTGTTCGCCTGGATCTTCAGCTGACCGCTGGCCAGTTGCAGACGGATACCACGGTACTTCTCGTTGGACAGAATCGCGGTACGGCTGAACGCTTCGCGCAGAGCCTGGCGATCGCCAAGTACCAGCTTGTCGCCGCCCTTAGGCAGAACACGCTCGTAGTCCGGGAATTTGCCGTCGACCAGCTTCGAGGTGAAGGTGAACTCACCGGTGGTGGCGCGGATGTGGTGCTGACCCAGCACGATACTGACATTGCCGTCCGGCTCGGTGAGCAGGCGTGCCAGTTCGAGGATACCTTTGCGCGGCACGATGACCTGGTGACGATCCGGCTGACCGATATCGGCCTGCATCGAGCACATGGCCAGACGGTGACCGTCGGTGGCCACGGCGCGGATCACGCCAGCGGAAACTTCCAGCAGCATGCCGTTGAGGTAGTAACGCACGTCCTGTTGAGCCATGGCGAAGCTGGTGCGTTCGATCAGACGACGCAGCTTGCTTTGCTCAAGGCTGCAGGTCAGCGAACCCGGGCCTTCTTCCACGGTGGGGAAATCGTTGGCCGGCAGTGTCGACAGGGTGAAGCGGCTACGGCCAGCCTTGACCACAAGCTTCTGCTCGTCGACCTTGATGTCGATCAGCGCATCGTTCGGCAGGCTTTTGCAGATGTCCATCAGCTTGCGCGCCGGCACGGTGATGGAACCCGGATCCGCCGGCTCTTCGAGTTGAACACGACCAACCAGCTCGACTTCCAGGTCGGTACCGGTCAGCGACAATTGCTGGCCTTCGACAACCAGCAGCACGTTGGAAAGTACCGGCAAGGTCTGTCGGCGTTCGACGACGCCTGCGACCAGTTGCAGGGGTTTCAACAGGGCTTCGCGTTGAATGGTGAAATGCATGGTCTAGTCCCTTGCCTTAATAAGCTGCGCTGGTGTTCATCAAGTGGTCAGCGTACGCAGCAGGTTCTTGTAGTCCTCGCGGATGTCCGCGTCGGATTCCTTAAGTTCGTTGATCTTGCGACACGCGTGCAAGACCGTTGTATGGTCGCGACCGCCAAACACATCGCCGATTTCCGGCAAGCTGTGGTTGGTCAGTTCCTTGGACAACGCCATGGCGACCTGACGCGGACGAGCCACCGAACGCGAACGGCGTTTGGACAGCAAGTCTGAGATCTTGATCTTGTAGTACTCGGCGACCGTGCGCTGAATGTTATCCACAGAGACCAGTTTATCTTGCAACGCCAACAAGTCCTTCAAGGATTCGCGAATCAGCTCGATGGTGATATCGCGGCCCATGAAGTGCGAGTGGGCGATCACGCGCTTGAGCGCGCCTTCCAGCTCACGGACGTTGGAGCGAATGCGCTGGGCAATGAAGAACGCGGCGTCGTGAGGCAACTCGACTTTGGCCTGATCGGCCTTCTTCATCAGGATCGCCACGCGGGTTTCCAGCTCCGGTGGCTCGACCGCTACGGTCAGGCCCCAGCCAAAGCGGGATTTGAGGCGTTCTTCAAGGCCTTCGATTTCCTTCGGGTAGCGGTCACTGGTGAGAATGACCTGCTGGCCACCTTCGAGCAGCGCGTTGAAGGTGTGGAAAAACTCTTCCTGGGAGCGCTCCTTGCGGGCGAAGAACTGAATGTCATCGATCAGCAACGCATCCACCGAACGGTAGAAACGTTTGAACTCGTTGATCGCGTTCAGTTGCAGAGCCTTGACCATGTCCGCCACGAAACGCTCGGAATGCAGGTACACCACCTTGGCGTTCGGGTTCTTCTTTAATAGATGGTTACCCACAGCATGCATCAAGTGGGTTTTACCCAGGCCGACGCCACCATAAAGGAAGAGCGGGTTGTAACCGTGCTTGGGGTTGTCAGCCACCTGCCAGGCAGCGGCGCGCGCCAGCTGGTTGGATTTACCTTCAACGAAATTCTCAAAGGTAAAGGTGCGGTTCAGGTAACTGGTGTGCTTGAGCGCACCTTCGACCTGCACGGTACGTTGCTCGGCGCGCACAGGTGCCTGTTGCGAACTGGCGCCGGCCATTGGGTCGAAGCTGTCACGGGAAGGTTCTTCCTCTGTGACCTCAGCCACTTTTTGCGTCGCACGCTTGGTCGACGCGGCGGCAGGTGCCGACGCCGGACTGGCGGGCGCTTGAGCAGCCTGGGCCTGAGAGGCCGCGGCAGCCAGGGGAGCATTGGGCGCGGCACGGGGTGCCGAACTGCGTTTGCTGCCTATTAATAGAGAAAGCGCGGGTGCCATGCCATTGCCGTGTTCATCGAGCAATTCGAGAACACGCCCCAGGTATTTTTCGTTGACCCAGTCCAGAACAAAACGATTGGGCGCATAGACACGCAACTCGTCGCCTTCGGCTTCGACCTGTAGTGGACGGATCCAAGTGTTGAATTGTTGGGCAGGCAGCTCATCGCGCAGAAGCTCCACGCACTGCTGCCAAAGTTCCACTGACACGGATATCCCCTAAGTTGAAAGCCGGTGAGGCAAAAACAAGCGGCCATTGTAGCGACCAGACGCCGACTTATCCACACGAAGGTGGTTCATCGACCAAGAAGAATCACCGTTTCATACGCAAAAAAGGTGACCAGTGGTCTGTGCATAAGCTCTGTGGATAACCGGGGTTAAGGTCATTGTACAAGTGGGGGCGAAACTCGGTGGATAACCGGCCTGTGGATAAGGCGACCTTTCACACACAGGTTATCCGACAGCGCAGCACAGGCTGAACACTGTTTTCCACCGTAGTTGTCATTCTCTGTACAGCAGGTAAAACAAGGTCTTGATCGACTTATCCACAGCAGGGTGCATACCTAGCTTTTATAAGCTTTACAGAAAAGCTTTAAATACTTTCCTTTCTTATTTTTATATCTACGCAAGGTGCGAACACCGAAAAACCTCTGGAGATCTATTTATAAGGAAACGCTGGTTGGAAATTGACCTGAAGGCTTGCTTTCTCTAGAATCCCCGGTCTCTTAAAACGGGGGCCATTCCGGCCCGTTGTGGACGAACCAGGTAACACGACAATGAAACGTACTTTCCAACCAAGCACTATCAAACGCGCTCGTACCCACGGTTTCCGTGCTCGCATGGCTACCAAGAACGGTCGTGCCGTCCTGTCGCGTCGTCGCGCCAAAGGTCGTGCGCGTCTGGCAGTTTGATAATCCGGCACTGGAGGTGAGTCAGGACTTCAGTCGGGAAAAGCGTCTGCTTACCCCCCGGCATTTCAAGGCAGTCTTTGACTCCCCTACCGGCAAGGTTCCGGGGAAAAATCTCCTGCTCCTTGCGCGCAACAACGATCTTGATCACCCCCGTCTCGGGTTGGTTATCGGGAAAAAGAGCGTAAAGCTCTCCGTCGAGCGCAATCGCCTCAAACGTCTGATGCGCGAATCGTTTCGCCTGAACCAGGATTCTCTGGTCGGCTGGGACATTGTTATCGTCGCGCGCAAAGGTTTGGGTGACGTAGAAAACCCCGAATTGATTCAGCATTTCGGCAAACTCTGGAAACGACTGGCTCGCAGTTCGCCGGTACCAGCAGTCAAAACCGAACCTGTAGGGGTAGACAGTCCGGATGCGTAAACTGGCACTCGTTCCGATCCAGTTTTATCGCTATGCCATTAGTCCCCTGATGGCCGATCACTGTCGTTTCTACCCCAGTTGTTCCTGCTACGCGTTAGAAGCCATCGAAAATCATGGCCTTCTTCGCGGTGGCTGGCTGACCTTTCGTCGTTTAGGTCGCTGTCATCCGTGGAATCCCGGTGGTTATGACCCGGTTCCACCTATCCCTACCTCCCGTTCTTCTTCGATGGCCGAGTAATCATGGATATCAAACGCACGATCCTGATCGTCGCCCTGGCAATCGTGTCCTACGTTATGGTTCTTAAATGGAACCAGGACTATGGCCAGGCTGCCCTGCCGACTCAGAATGTTGCCACCAATACGACTGCATCGGGCCTGCCGGATACGGCATCTGGCTCCAACGCTTCCGCCAGTGACGACATTCCACGTGCTGCAAGCGACACCAGCGCACCTGCCGAAACTCCGGTGGCTGCGAGCAAGGACCTCATCCAGATCAAAACGGATGTACTGGACCTGGCTGTCGACCCACAAGGTGGCGATGTTGCCCAGCTGACCCTGCCGCTGTATCCGCGTCGTCAGGATCACCCGGAAATTCCGTTCCAGTTGTTCGATAACGGCGGTGAACGTACTTATCTGGCGCAAAGCGGTCTGATCGGCACCAACGGTCCGGATGCAAATCCGGCCGGTCGTCCGGTTTATTCCTCGGAGAAGAAGGTTTATCAGCTGGCTGACGGTCAAGACCAATTGGTCGTGGACCTGAAGTTCAGCAAGGACGGCGTCAACTACATCAAGCGTTTCACCCTGAAACGCGGCTTGTACGACGTAACCGTTTCCTACCTGATCGACAACCAGAGCGCCCAGCCCTGGACCGGTGCGATGTTCGCCCAGTTGAAGCGCGACGCCAGCGCCGATCCTTCGTCGACCACGGCTACCGGCACCGCGACTTACCTGGGCGCCGCCCTGTGGACAAGTTCCGAGCCGTACAAGAAAGTGTCCATGAAGGACATGGACAAGGCGCCGGTTAAAGAAACCGTCACTGGCGGTTGGGTTGCCTGGTTGCAGCACTACTTCGTGACCGCATGGATTCCGGCCAAGGGCGAAAACAACGTCGTCCAGACCCGTAAAGACAGCAAAGGCAACTACATCATCGGCTACACCGGTCCATCGATGAGTGTTGCGCCAGGTGCCAAGGCTGAGACCAGCGCCGTTCTGTACGCCGGTCCTAAAAGCCAGGCCGTGCTCAAAGAGTTGTCCCCAGGTCTGGAACTGACCGTCGACTACGGCATTCTGTGGTTCATCGCCCAACCGATCTTCTGGTTGCTGCAACACATCCACGCCATTGTGGGTAACTGGGGCTGGTCGATCATCTTCCTGACCATGCTGATCAAAGGGATCTTCTTCCCGCTGTCGGCTGCCAGCTACAAATCCATGGCGCGCATGCGTGCAGTGGCACCAAAACTGGCCGCGCTGAAAGAGCAACATGGCGATGACCGGCAGAAAATGTCGCAAGCCATGATGGAGCTGTACAAGAAAGAGAAGATCAATCCGCTGGGTGGTTGCTTGCCAATCCTCGTGCAGATGCCGGTTTTCCTCTCGCTGTACTGGGTTCTGCTGGAAAGCGTCGAGATGCGTCAGGCGCCGTTCATGCTGTGGATTACTGACCTGTCGATCAAGGATCCGTTCTTCATTCTGCCGATCATCATGGGTGCAACCATGTTCATCCAGCAGCAGTTGAACCCGACTCCTCCGGATCCGATGCAGGCCAAGGTGATGAAGCTGATGCCGATCATCTTCACCTTCTTCTTCCTGTGGTTCCCGGCGGGTCTGGTGCTGTACTGGGTAGTGAACAACTGCCTGTCGATCGCCCAACAGTGGTACATCACACGTAAAATCGAAGCGGCCGCTAAAGCAGCTGCCTGATTTACACTGTGGATAACCACTCAAAACGCCCCCTAGTGGGGCGTTTTGCTATCTGTCACTTTTGTCTGGATACCGGTTTATGAGCGTTCCTCGTGAAACCATCGCAGCCGTCGCCACCGCTCAAGGTCGCGGCGGTGTAGGCATCGTGCGTATTTCCGGGCCGTTGGCCAGCGTTGCGGCCAAGGCCTTCAGCGGTCGCGAGCTCAAGCCGCGATTTGCTCACTACGGTCCGTTTTTCAGTGAAAACGACGAGGTGCTGGATCAGGGCATTGCCTTGTATTTCCCCGGCCCGAACTCGTTCACAGGCGAAGATGTGCTGGAACTGCAAGGCCATGGCGGTCCAATCGTTCTGGATATGCTGCTCAAGCGCTGCCTGGAACTGGGTTGCCGTCTCGCCAGGCCGGGGGAATTCAGTGAGCGTGCCTTCCTCAATGACAAACTCGACCTCGCCCAAGCCGAAGCCATCGCCGACCTGATTGAAGCCAGTTCTGCCCAGGCTGCGCGAAACGCGTTGCGCTCCCTGCAGGGCGCTTTCTCGACACGTGTGCATAACCTCACCGAACAATTGATCGGCCTGCGGATCTATGTCGAAGCGGCCATCGATTTTCCGGAAGAGGAAATCGACTTCCTCGCCGATGGCCACGTCCTGAGCATGCTCGACAAGGTGCGCGACGAGTTATCCACCGTCATCCGCGAAGCCGGGCAGGGCGCCTTGCTGCGTGACGGCATGACCGTGGTCATTGCCGGTCGTCCGAATGCCGGTAAATCCAGCCTGCTCAATGCCCTGGCCGGGCGTGAAGCGGCGATCGTGACCGAAATTGCCGGCACCACCCGTGACGTGCTTCGTGAACATATCCACATCGATGGCATGCCTCTGCACGCGGTGGATACCGCCGGCCTGCGCGATACCGATGATCATGTTGAAAAAATCGGCGTCGAGCGTGCCTTGAAAGCCATCGGCGAAGCGGATCGGGTATTGCTGGTGGTCGATGCCACGGCACCGGAAGCCCTCGATCCTTTCGCACTCTGGCCGGAGTTTCTGGAGATCCGTCCCGATCCCGCGAAAGTCACCCTGATCCGCAACAAGGCCGACCTTACGGGCGAAGCCATTGCCCTGGAAGTCAGCGAGGACGGCCATGTCACCTTGAGTTTGAGCGCCAAGTCCGGCGGTGCCGGGCTGGACCTGCTGCGTGAACACCTCAAGGCTTGCATGGGCTATGAACAAACCTCCGAAAGCAGCTTCAGCGCTCGCCGGCGACACCTTGAGGCGCTACGTCATGCCAGTGCCGCCCTCGAGCATGGCCGTGCCCAATTGACCCTGGCCGGTGCTGGAGAGTTGTTGGCCGAAGATTTGCGCCAGGCTCAGCAGTCACTGGGGGAAATCACTGGTGCTTTCAGCTCTGACGATCTGCTGGGGCGAATTTTCTCCAGCTTCTGTATCGGTAAATAGCCCTCCTGTTATTAACAGACAGGCCATTCGTGCCTGTCTGCTCCCTCCTTTTATGAAAAAAACCTCCAGTGCCGAGCGGACTTCGTCTGCTTGAGCGCAAATCCTGTGCCCGAATTTCGAGCAAACGGCGCTTTTCTGTGGATTAAGCCCTGTGAATAACCGCAGCTAAGGTCAGTTGATAACAGGGCTCGAAAACTGAACATAACCGCCTCTGTGGATAACCACCCCTTTCATCCACAGGCTTACACCGGTTATCCAAGGGCCTCATAGGCACATGACCACAGGGTTTTGAATCTCTGTACACATTGAATACAAAGGGCTGTATCAATCTATCCACAGAAAGGAAGGTGCATAGAAATAAACATAAAAACAAAGATTTAATAAATTTCTTTCTTTTTAATTTCTATAACTCCGACTTTTCCACAGCTGGTTAAATTTTGTGCAAAGGGTTCTTTAGGAAGGGCGAAGTCCCTATACTTGTCGACCAGGTCCAAAAACCTGAGCTCAAACTATTCCTGAATTACCTACTTAAGCAGGCACGAGGTGCGTGGTGGATTTCCCTTCCCGTTTTGAAGTGATCGTCATCGGCGGCGGTCATGCCGGTACCGAGGCAGCACTGGCCTCAGCACGTATGGGGGTTAAAACCCTGTTGCTGACGCATAACGTGGAAACCCTCGGTGCCATGAGTTGCAACCCGGCCATTGGCGGGATCGGCAAAAGCCACCTGGTCAAGGAAATCGACGCCCTCGGCGGCGCTATGGCCATGGCCACCGATAAAGGCGGAATCCAGTTTCGCGTGTTGAACAGCCGCAAAGGCCCGGCCGTGCGAGCAACCCGCGCGCAGGCAGACAGGGTTCTGTACAAGGCCGCTGTCCGCGAAATCCTGGAGAACCAGCCGAACCTGTGGATATTTCAACAGGCCGCTGACGACCTGATCGTCGAGCAGGAACAAGTCCGTGGTGTTGTCACGCAAATGGGTCTGCGTTTCCTCGCCGATTCCGTGGTGTTGACCACCGGTACGTTCCTCGGTGGACTTATCCACATCGGGTTGCAGAATTTTTCCGGCGGTCGCGCCGGTGATCCGCCATCGATCGCGCTGGCTCACCGTCTGCGTGAACTGCCATTGCGTGTGGGTCGTTTGAAAACCGGTACTCCGCCGCGTATCGACGGCCGGTCTGTGGATTTCTCGGTGATGTCCGAACAACCGGGCGATACGCCGATCCCGGTGATGTCGTTCATGGGCAACAAGGAACAGCATCCACAGCAGGTCAGTTGCTGGATTACCCATACGAATGCGCGGACCCACGAAATCATTGCCGCGAACCTCGACCGTTCGCCGATGTATTCCGCTGCCGGTGAGATCGAAGGCATCGGCCCGCGCTATTGCCCGTCGATCGAAGACAAGATCCATCGCTTTGCCGACAAGGAAAGCCATCAGGTGTTCATCGAACCGGAAGGTTTGACCACCCATGAGCTGTATCCGAACGGGATATCCACAAGCTTGCCGTTCGACGTGCAATTGCAGATCGTGCAATCGATCCGCGGCATGGAAAACGCGCACATCGTGCGTCCGGGCTATGCCATCGAATACGACTACTTCGATCCACGAGATCTGAAATACAGCCTGGAAACCAAAGTCATCGGCGGCCTGTTCTTCGCCGGGCAAATCAACGGCACAACCGGTTACGAAGAAGCCGGTGCCCAGGGTTTGCTCGCCGGGACCAACGCCGCACTGCGTGCACAAGGCAAAGAGGCCTGGTGCCCGCGTCGCGACGAGGCCTATATCGGTGTGTTGGTCGATGACCTGATTACCCTTGGTACCCAGGAGCCTTACCGGATGTTCACATCCCGCGCCGAATACCGTCTGATCCTGCGCGAAGACAACGCCGACCTGCGCCTGACCGAAAAAGGTCGCGAACTGGGCCTGGTGGATGATGTGCGCTGGGCGGCTTTCTGCAAAAAACGTGAAAGCATCGAACTGGAAGAGCAGCGCCTGAAAAGCACCTGGGTTCGCCCGGGCACCGAACAGGGCGATGCCATTGCCGAAAAATTCGGCACGCCACTGACTCACGAATACAACCTGCTGAATCTCTTGAGCCGTCCGGAAATCGACTACGCTGGTCTGATCGCCGTGACCGGTGGGGGCGCGGAAGATCCACAAGTCGCCGAACAGGTCGAAATCAAGACCAAGTACGCCGGCTACATCGATCGTCAACAGGATGAAATCGCCCGCTTGCGCGCCAGCGAAGACACCAAATTGCCTGTGGATATCGATTACACGAATATTTCCGGTCTCTCCAAAGAGATCCAGAGCAAGCTCGGTACGACCCGCCCTGAAACCTTGGGCCAGGCTTCGCGTATCCCGGGCGTTACGCCGGCAGCCATTTCGCTGTTGATGATTCATTTGAAAAAACGCGGCGCGGGCCGTCAGTTGGAGCAAAGCGCTTGAGTTCGTTGGTCACTTCGCAACACGCAGAAGAGTTATCCACAGGTGCTCGCCAACTCGGTGTCACGCTGACAGAAACCCAGCACGCACAGTTGCTGGGTTACCTGGCCCTGTTGATCAAATGGAACAAGGCTTACAACCTCACCGCCGTGCGTGATCCGGACGAAATGGTTTCCCGTCACTTGCTCGATAGCCTGAGCGTGATGTCGTTCATCGAAAACGGTCGCTGGCTCGACGTCGGCAGTGGCGGCGGCATGCCTGGCATTCCGCTGGCGATCCTGTTTCCCGAGTCCCAGGTGACCTGCCTGGACAGCAACGGCAAGAAAACCCGCTTCCTGACCCAGGTCAAACTCGAACTCAAACTGGATAACCTGCAAGTTATCCACAGTCGCGTCGAAGCATTCCAGCCTGCCCAGCCGTTCAACGGGATCATTTCCCGGGCGTTCAGCAGCATGGAAAACTTCAGCAACTGGACTCGCCACCTCGGCGATAGCGAAACACGCTGGCTGGCAATGAAGGGCGTTCATCCGGCCGATGAGCTGGTAGCATTGCCGGCAGACTTCCACCTCGATAGCGAACACGCCCTGGCCGTACCTGGTTGCCAAGGCCAACGCCATCTGCTGATACTGCGCCGCACGGCATGATTGGGAACACAAGCAAGAATGGCTAAGGTATTCGCGATTGCGAACCAAAAGGGTGGCGTGGGCAAAACCACCACCTGCATCAACCTCGCAGCATCCCTGGTCGCGACCAAGCGCCGGGTGCTGTTGATCGATCTCGATCCACAGGGCAACGCCACCATGGGTAGCGGTGTGGATAAACATGGCCTGGAAAATTCGGTCTACGACCTGCTGATCGGCGAATGTGATCTGGCCCAGGCCATGCACTTCTCCGAACACGGTGGTTACCAGTTGTTGCCGGCTAACCGCGACCTCACCGCGGCCGAAGTGGTTCTGCTGGAAATGCAGATGAAGGAAAGCCGTCTGCGCAGCGCGCTGGCGCCGATCCGGGAAAACTACGATTACATTTTGATCGACTGCCCGCCGTCGCTGTCGATGCTGACCTTGAACGCACTGGTTGCCGCCGACGGGGTGATTATCCCCATGCAGTGCGAGTACTTCGCACTCGAAGGCTTGAGCGACCTTGTGGATAACATCAAGCGTATCGCTGAACTGCTGAACCCGAACCTCAAGGTCGAAGGCTTGCTGCGTACGATGTACGATCCGCGCCTGAGCCTGATGAACGATGTCTCGGCGCAGCTCAAGGAACACTTCGGCGAGCAGCTCTACGACACCGTTATTCCACGAAACATCCGTCTGGCCGAAGCGCCAAGCTACGGCATGCCGGCGCTGGCGTACGACAAAGCATCGCGAGGCGCCGTTGCCTACCTGGCATTGGCGGGCGAAATGGTTCGTCGTCAACGCAAAAACTCACGCATCGCCGCTGCTCAGGCAACTTAAGGAATCCCCATGGCCGTCAAGAAACGAGGTCTCGGACGTGGACTGGATGCTCTGTTGAGTGGTCCGACTGTCAGCTCGCTGGAAGAACAAGCGGCGCAAGCCGACCAGCGTGAGCTGCAACACCTTCCCCTGGATCTGCTCCAGCGCGGCAAGTACCAGCCGCGTCGTGACATGGATCCGCAGGCGCTCGAAGAGCTGGCGCAGTCGATCAAGGCCCAGGGCGTCATGCAGCCCATCGTGGTTCGCCCGATCGGCAGCGGCCGCTTCGAGATCATTGCCGGCGAACGTCGCTGGCGCGCCAGCCAGCAAGCCGGGCAGGAAACGATCCCGGCGATGGTTCGCGATGTACCCGATGAAACCGCGATCGCCATCGCGCTGATCGAGAACATCCAGCGCGAAGACCTGAATCCGATCGAAGAAGCGGTGGCCCTGCAGCGTTTGCAGCAGGAGTTCCAGCTGACCCAGCAACAGGTGGCCGAAGCCGTGGGCAAGTCCCGGGTGACCGTGGCCAACCTGTTGCGCCTGATTTCCTTGCCGGAAGTCATCAAGACCATGCTGTCCCACGGCGACCTGGAAATGGGTCATGCCCGTGCTTTGCTCGGTTTGCCGGAAATTCAACAGGTTGAAGGGGCGCGACATGTTGTCGCACGCGGGCTGACCGTGCGCCAAACCGAGGCACTGGTTCGCCAGTGGTTGAGTGGCAAACCGGAGCCTGTTGAACCGGCAAAACCGGACCCGGATATCGCCCGTCTCGAACAGCGCCTGGCCGAGCGCCTAGGCTCTGCGGTGCAGATCCGCCACGGTAAGAAGGGTAAAGGGCAGTTGGTGATTGGCTACAACTCACTGGATGAGCTTCAAGGCGTACTTGCACATATCCGCTGAAACATTTCCTCATGTAGCGTGCAGTCGGAAATCACTACCTGACAGTTGAATAGGGGCAGAACCGCCCCTATACTCTGCGCGCATTTTGTCGGCACAAATTATGCCAAGTTATTGAATTTCGGCAGCCGACCATTGGAGAGTAAAAGTGATGGAAACCCGCACGCCAAACCGCCTGCCCTTCCATCGCCTGGCAGTTTTTCCGGTGTTAATGGCTCAATTTGTCGTGTTGCTGATCGCCGCTTTGGCGCTCTGGTACCGATATGGAGTCGTTGCCGGGTACTCGGGACTCTGCGGAGGCCTGATAGCCTTGCTACCCAATGTTTATTTCGCTCACAGGGCATTTCGGTTTTCCGGCGCCCGAGCAGCCCAGTCCATCGTCCGGTCTTTTTATGCCGGCGAGGCAGGCAAACTGATTTTGACGGCAGTGCTGTTTGCACTGGTGTTTGCAGGTGTGAAGCCACTGGCGCCGATTGCAGTATTCGGTGCCTTCGTGCTGACTCAGTCGGTCAGCTGGTTCGCTCCCCTGCTGATGAGAACAAGACTTTCGAGACCTTAGGGCGTTTGAGGCAACCATGGCAGAAACAACCGCTTCGGGCTATATCCAGCACCACTTGCAGAACCTGACCTTCGGTCAGCTCCCTACCGGCGGCTGGGGCTTTGCCCACTCCGCAGCAGAAGCCAAGGAAATGGGCTTTTGGGCTTTCCACGTCGATACTCTCGGCTGGTCGGTCGCATTGGGTCTGATCTTCGTTCTTCTTTTCCGCATGGCGGCAAAGAAAGCGACCTCGGGTCAGCCTGGTGCTTTGCAGAACTTCGTTGAAGTATTGGTCGAATTCGTCGATGGCAGCGTGAAAGACAGCTTCCATGGCCGTAGCCCGGTGATTGCACCGTTGGCACTGACCATCTTCGTCTGGGTGTTCCTGATGAACGCCGTCGACCTGGTACCGGTCGACTGGATTCCTCAATTGGCCATCCTGATCTCCGGCGACCACCACATCCCGTTCCGCGCCGTGTCGACCACCGACCCGAACGCTACTCTGGCCATGGCCTTCACGGTGTTTGCGCTGATCATTTTCTACAGCATCAAGATCAAGGGCCTCGGCGGTTTCATCGGCGAACTGACCCTGCACCCGTTCGGCAGCAAGAACATCTTCGTTCAGGCCCTGCTGATCCCGGTGAACTTCCTGCTGGAATTCGTGACCCTGATCGCCAAGCCGATCTCCCTGGCTCTGCGTCTGTTCGGCAACATGTATGCCGGCGAGCTGGTCTTCATTCTGATTGCTGTGATGTTCGGCAGCGGTCTGCTCTGGCTTAGTGGCCTGGGCGTTGTTCTGCAGTGGGCGTGGGCTGTGTTCCACATCCTGATCATCACCCTGCAGGCGTTCATCTTCATGATGTTGACCATCGTCTACCTGTCGATGGCGCACGAAGAAAACCATTAAGACCAGTCTCGACTAGTCTGATGTCCTTCCCGGTAAAACGGGAAGGTGCTCTTTACGGGGCATCTGAAACGATTTGTTTTACCGCTTTAATCTAAAAAACCTAAACCATACGACGTAAAAGTCGGGAGGAAAGATGGAAACTGTAGTTGGTCTAACCGCTATCGCTGTTGCACTGTTGATCGGCCTGGGCGCACTGGGTACCGCAATTGGTTTCGGCCTGTTGGGCGGCAAGTTCCTGGAAGGCGCAGCGCGTCAGCCAGAAATGGTTCCAATGCTGCAAGTTAAAATGTTCATCGTTGCCGGTCTGCTCGACGCCGTAACCATGATCGGTGTTGGTATCGCTCTGTTCTTCACCTTTGCGAACCCGTTCGTTGGTCAAATCGCTGGCTAATTACTCGGATCTTCCGGGTAATTTGGTGTGATGGACAACGTAACTGCGAGGTGTTGGCGTGAACATTAATGCGACCCTGATTGGCCAGTCCGTTGCGTTCCTGATTTTTGTACTGTTCTGCATGAAGTTCGTATGGCCTCCGGTCATTGCGGCACTGCACGAACGTCAAAAGAAGATCGCTGATGGTCTGGACGCTGCCAGCCGTGCAGCTCGCGACCTGGAGTTGGCCCAAGAGAAAGCGGGTCACCAACTGCGCGAAGCGAAAGCTCAGGCAGCTGAAATCATCGAGCAAGCCAAGAAACGCGGTAACCAGATTGTCGAAGAGGCTGTTGAAAAAGCCCGTGTCGACGCTGACCGTGTGAAGGTTCAGGCTCAGGCCGAGATCGAACAGGAACTGAACAGTGTCAAAGACGCGCTGCGTGCCCAAGTGGGCTTGCTGGCAGTCGGCGGCGCCGAGAAGATCCTGGGTGCCACAATCGATCAAAACGCGCACGCAGAGCTGGTTAACCAACTGGCTGCTGAAATCTAAGCGAGGGCGATCATGGCAGAACTGACCACGTTGGCCCGACCTTACGCTAAGGCGGCCTTCGAGCACGCTCAGGCCCACCAGCAACTGGCCAATTGGTCAGCCATGCTCGGCCTGGCTGCAGCGGTGTCGGAAGACGACACCATGCAGCGCGTGCTCAAGGCCCCGCGACTGACGAGCGCAGAAAAGGCCGCCACGTTCATTGACGTGTGCGGCGACAAGTTTGATGCCAAGGCACAGAACTTCATCCACGTCGTTGCCGAAAACGACCGTCTCCCGCTGTTGCCGGAGATCGCCGCTCTGTTCGACCTGTACAAGGCCGAACAAGAGAAGTCGGTAGACGTTGAAGTCACCAGTGCTTTCGCATTGAACCAAGAACAGCAAGACAAACTCGCCAAGGTTCTCAGTGCACGACTCAACCGGGAAGTGCGCCTGCAAGTTGCGGAGGACGCTGCCCTTATTGGTGGTGTCGTCATCCGCGCCGGCGACCTGGTTATCGATGGCTCGATTCGCGGCAAAATCGCGAAACTTGCCGAAGCATTGAAATCTTGAGTTTGAAGGGGCAGCAGAGCAATGCAGCAACTCAATCCTTCCGAAATAAGTGAAATTATCAAGGGCCGCATCGACAAGCTCGATGTGACCTCCCAAGCCCGTAACGAAGGCACTGTCGTCAGCGTATCTGACGGTATCGTGCGGATTCACGGTCTGGCCGACGTAATGTACGGCGAGATGATCGAGTTTCCGGGCGGCGTCTTCGGTATGGCCCTCAACCTGGAGCAAGACTCCGTAGGTGCCGTTGTATTGGGCGCATACCAGTCTCTGGCTGAAGGCATGAGCGCCAAGTGCACCGGCCGCATCCTGGAAGTTCCGGTTGGTAAGGAACTGCTGGGTCGCGTAGTCGACGCACTGGGTAACCCTGTTGACGGCAAAGGTCCACTGGGCAACACCGAGACCGACGCGGTCGAGAAAGTTGCTCCGGGCGTGATCTGGCGTAAGTCGGTAGACCAGCCTGTACAGACTGGCTACAAGGCTGTCGATGCCATGATCCCTGTCGGCCGTGGCCAGCGTGAGCTGATCATCGGTGACCGTCAGATCGGTAAAACCGCTCTGGCGATCGACGCGATCATCAACCAGAAGAACAGCGGCATCTACTGCGTCTACGTAGCGATCGGTCAGAAACAATCGACCATCGCCAACGTGGTTCGCAAGCTGGAAGAAAACGGCGCCCTGGCCAACACGATCATCGTGGCTGCCAGTGCTTCGGAATCTCCTGCGCTGCAATTCCTGGCACCGTACTCCGGTTGCACCATGGGTGAATTCTTCCGCGACCGCGGTGAAGACGCGCTGATCGTTTATGACGATCTGTCCAAGCAAGCAGTGGCTTACCGCCAGATTTCCCTGCTGCTGCGCCGTCCACCAGGCCGTGAAGCTTACCCAGGCGACGTGTTCTATCTCCACTCCCGTCTGCTGGAGCGCGCATCCCGCGTTTCGGAAGAATACGTAGAGAAGTTCACCAACGGCGCAGTGACCGGCAAAACCGGTTCCCTGACCGCACTGCCGATCATCGAAACCCAGGCTGGCGACGTTTCCGCGTTCGTTCCGACCAACGTGATTTCCATCACCGACGGTCAGATCTTCCTGGAATCGGCCATGTTCAACTCGGGCATCCGCCCTGCAGTGAACGCCGGTGTTTCGGTATCCCGTGTGGGTGGTGCCGCTCAGACCAAGATCATCAAGAAGCTGTCCGGTGGTATCCGTACCGCTCTGGCTCAGTACCGTGAACTGGCGGCATTCGCCCAGTTCGCTTCTGACCTGGACGAAGCGACCCGTAAGCAACTTGAGCATGGTCAGCGCGTTACCGAGCTGATGAAGCAGAAGCAATACGCACCAATGTCGATCGCTGACATGGCGCTGTCGCTGTATGCCGCTGAGCGTGGGTTCCTGACTGACGTTGAAATCGCCAAGATCGGCAGCTTCGAGCAAGCGCTGATTGCTTTCTTCAACCGCGATCACGCCGATTTGATGGCGAAGATCAACGTGAAAGGTGACTTCAATGACGAAATCGACGCTGGCATGAAAGCCGGTATCGAGAAGTTCAAGGCCACCCAAACCTGGTAAGCCGCAGCGGGAGCCGCAAGGCTCCCGCTTGCTAACCTGATAGGTGTTACATGGCAGGCGCAAAAGAGATTCGCAGTAAGATTGCGAGCATCAAAAGCACGCAAAAGATTACCAGCGCCATGGAAAAAGTGGCGGTCAGCAAAATGCGCAAGGCACAAATGCGCATGGCTGCTAGCCGTCCTTATGCGGAGCGTATCCGCCAGGTAATTGGGCATCTGGCCAACGCCAACCCGGAATACCGCCACCCGTTCATGATCGACCGCGAAATCAAGCGTGTCGGTTATGTCGTAGTGAGCAGTGACCGTGGTCTGTGCGGCGGCTTGAACACCAACCTGTTCAAGGCCCTGGTCAAGGACATGGCGGTAAACCGCGAAAACGGCGTCGAGATCGATCTGTGTGTCGTTGGTAGCAAGGGTGCGGCCTTTTTCCGTAACTTCGGCGGTAACGTCGTTGCAGCTATCAGCCACCTGGGTGAAGAGCCGTCGATCAATGATCTGATCGGCAGCGTCAAGGTGATGCTGGATGCCTACCTGGACGGCCGTATTGACCGCCTGTCCGTGGTGTCCAACAAGTTCATCAACACCATGACGCAACAGCCTACCGTGGAGCAGTTGATTCCACTGGTGGCAACCCCGGATCAAGACCTCAAGCACCACTGGGACTATCTCTACGAACCGGATGCCAAGGAGCTGCTGGACGGCTTGATGGTCCGTTACGTGGAGTCGCAGGTCTACCAGGCGGTGGTCGAGAACAACGCGGCTGAACAAGCTGCGCGGATGATCGCGATGAAGAACGCTACCGACAACGCCGGTGATTTGATCAGCGATTTGCAGCTGGTCTACAACAAGGCGCGTCAGGCTGCGATCACCCAAGAGATCTCGGAAATCGTCGGCGGCGCTGCCGCGGTTTAACGGTTCAAATATTCAGAGGATCCAGCTATGAGTAGCGGACGTATCGTTCAAATCATCGGCGCCGTTATCGACGTGGAATTTCCACGCGACAGCGTACCGAGCATCTACAACGCGCTGACTGTACAAAGCGCGGCCGGGACCACCCTGGAAGTTCAGCAGCAGCTGGGCGACGGCGTGGTTCGTACCATTGCGATGGGTTCCACCGAAGGCTTGAAGCGCGGTCTGGACGTTGTCGACTCTGGCGCAGCCATCTCCGTACCGGTCGGTAAAGCGACTCTGGGCCGGATCATGGACGTTCTGGGCAACCCGATCGACGAAGCTGGTCCTATCGCCACTGAAGAGCGTTGGGGCATTCACCGTCCAGCGCCTTCGTTCGCTGAACAGGCAGGCGGCAACGACCTGCTGGAAACCGGCATCAAGGTTATCGACCTGGTTTGCCCGTTCGCCAAAGGCGGTAAAGTCGGTCTGTTCGGTGGTGCCGGTGTAGGCAAGACCGTAAACATGATGGAACTGATCCGTAACATCGCCATCGAACACAGCGGTTATTCCGTGTTCGCCGGTGTGGGTGAGCGTACTCGTGAGGGTAACGACTTCTACCACGAGATGAAGGACTCCAACGTTCTGGACAAAGTGGCACTGGTTTACGGTCAGATGAACGAGCCGCCGGGAAACCGTCTGCGCGTAGCACTGACTGGCCTGACCATGGCCGAGAAGTTCCGTGACGAAGGTAACGACGTTCTGCTGTTCGTCGACAACATCTACCGTTACACCCTGGCCGGTACTGAAGTATCCGCACTGCTGGGCCGTATGCCTTCCGCAGTAGGCTACCAGCCGACCCTGGCTGAAGAGATGGGCGTTCTGCAAGAACGTATCACTTCGACCAAGGAAGGTTCGATCACTTCGATCCAGGCGGTATACGTACCTGCGGATGACTTGACCGACCCGTCGCCAGCGACCACCTTCGCCCACTTGGACGCTACCGTCGTTCTGTCCCGTGACATCGCTTCCCTGGGTATCTACCCGGCGGTCGATCCACTCGACTCGACTTCGCGCCAGCTGGACCCGAACGTGATCGGCCAGGACCACTACGACACCGCTCGCGGCGTTCAGTACGTTCTGCAGCGTTACAAAGAACTGAAGGACATCATTGCGATCCTGGGTATGGACGAGCTGTCGGAAGCCGACAAGCAGTTGGTAAACCGTGCTCGTAAGATCCAGCGCTTCTTGTCGCAGCCGTTCTTCGTGGCTGAAGTCTTCACCGGTGCATCGGGTAAATACGTTTCCCTGAAAGACACCATTGCTGGCTTCAAAGGCATCCTCAACGGTGACTACGACCACCTGCCAGAACAAGCGTTCTACATGGTTGGCGGCATCGAAGAAGCGATCGAGAAAGCCAAGAAACTGTAATCCCGGCGCCCGGCAACGGGCGCTAATTTAGGTTGAGGCAATCAGATGGCTATGACAGTCCATTGCGATATCGTCAGCGCGGAAGGAGAAATCTTTTCCGGTCTGGTCGAGATGGTGATTGCGCACGGTGCACTGGGTGATCTTGGTATCGCTCTGGGTCACGCGCCGCTGATCACTAATCTGAAGCCAGGTCCGATCCGCCTGGTCAAGCAGGGCGGGGAAGAGGAGGTGTATTACATCTCCGGTGGTTTCCTCGAAGTGCAGCCGAACATGGTCAAGGTTCTTGCCGACACCGTGCAACGTGCTGCCGACCTGGACGAAGCCTCCGCTCAGGAAGCCGTCAAGGCTGCCGAGAAGGCACTGCATGAGCGGGGCGCGGAATTCGATTACGGTTCTGCTGCCGCACGTCTGGCCGAGGCTGCAGCTCAGCTGCGCACCGTCCAGCAGATCCGCAAGAAGTTCGGCCACTAAGGCAGCACTTGTTG
Organism: Pseudomonas sp. GM74; assembly: GCF_000282455.1. Classification (GTDB taxonomy): domain Bacteria; phylum Pseudomonadota; class Gammaproteobacteria; order Pseudomonadales; family Pseudomonadaceae; genus Aquipseudomonas. Next base: position 94,695 of record NZ_AKJG01000003.1, on the reverse strand, counting down.
TGTGATTGATTAAAAAGGGTAGCCTCGGCTACCCTTTTTTCTTTTCCGACTTTTACAACCTGGTCGCAGCCGCTGACCACCCAGGATTGGTAGCCAGTCATGTCTCTTGAAATCGTAATTCTCGCTGCCGGCCAAGGTACGCGCATGCGTTCCGCTTTGCCGAAAGTCTTGCACCCGATTGCCGGTAACTCCATGCTCGGCCATGTTATCCACAGCGCCCGGCAACTTGATCCACAGCGCATCCACGTCGTGATCGGTCACGGCGCCGATGCCGTGCGCGAACGCCTGGCGGCGGATGACCTGAACTTCGTCCTGCAGGATAAACAGCTGGGTACCGGTCACGCCGTTGCTCAAGCAGTGCCGTTCATTCAGGCCGACACCGTGCTGGTGCTCTACGGTGACGTGCCGTTGATTGAAATCGAAACCCTGCAGCGCCTGCTCAAGCTTGTCGTGCCAGGGCAAATGGGTCTGCTCACTGTCGAACTGGACGACGCGACCGGTTACGGTCGAATTGTTCGCGGCACTGATGGCAAGGTCTCTGCCATCGTCGAGCACAAGGACGCCACCGAAGCTCAACGCGCCATCAACGAAGGCAACACCGGTATTCTTGCAGTCCCGGCGGATCGCCTGGCTGACTGGACCGGTCGCCTGTCAAACAACAACGTTCAGGGTGAGTATTATCTGACCGACGTGATCGAAATGGCGGTCAAGGACGGTCTGGTGGTGGCCACTGAGCAACCGCACGACGCGATGGAAGTGCAGGGCGCAAACGACCGCAAGCAACTTTCCGAGCTTGAGCGTCACTTTCAATTACGCGCTGGTCGCCGCTTGATGGCCCAAGGTGTAACACTGCGCGACCCGGCGCGTTTCGATGTGCGCGGTGAAGTCACCGTAGGCCGCGATGTGCTGATCGATATCAACGTCATCCTCGAAGGCAAAGTCGTCATCGAAGACGACGTGGTGATCGGTCCGAACTGCGTAATCAAGGACAGCACCCTGCGCAAAGGCGTGGTCATCAAGGCCAACAGCCATATCGAAGGTGCCATTCTGGGTGAAGGCAGCGATGCCGGCCCGTTTGCACGTCTGCGTCCAGGCTCCGTGCTGGAAGCGCGAGCCCATGTGGGTAACTTCGTCGAGTTGAAAAACGCTCACCTGGGCGAAGGTGCCAAGGCCGGTCACCTGACTTATCTGGGTGATGCCGAAGTGGGCGCGCGCACCAACATCGGTGCTGGCACCATCACCTGCAACTACGACGGTGCCAACAAATGGAAAACCGTGCTGGGTGAAGACGTGTTCATCGGTTCCAACAACTCGTTGGTAGCGCCTGTGGATATCCTGGACGGTGCGACCACGGCGGCCGGTTCGACCATTACCTCGACTGTGGATAAATCCCAGCTGGCCATCGGGCGTGCTCGTCAGAAGAACATCGATGGCTGGAAGCGGCCTGAGAAAATCAAGAAGGGCTGAGTTGTCCACAGGTGAGTGATCGTCTGAAGTTATTCACAGGCTGATCTTTTGTATTCGCGGGCAAGCCGGAGCGGCGATCCGACTTGCCCGCGTTGCTTTATCCACAGCTCTTTTTATCGCTTGGCGCTTGACGAAGTTTCGCTGATAGGTTTTGATTGCTTCCGTTATCTTTCGAAACGAAACTTATCAACTCATGTCGAAGCGTAATACACCTCAGCGTCGTCACAACATCCTCGCCTTGCTCAATGAGCAGGGCGAAGTCAGTGTGGATGAGTTGGCCAAGCGCTTCGAAACGTCGGAAGTTACGATTCGCAAGGATCTGGCGGCGCTTGAAAGCAATGGTCTGTTGCTGCGTCGTTACGGCGGAGCGATCACCATGCCTCAGGAACTGGTCGCGGACCTGGGTCAGCCGGTTTCCAAGTACAAGAAAGCCATCGCCCGTGCCGCCGTCGCGCGGATTCGCGAGCATGCGCGGATCATTATCGACAGTGGCAGTACCACCGCCTCCATGATCCCTGAACTCGGCCAACAACCCGGCCTGGTGGTGATGACCAACTCGCTGCATGTCGCCAATGCCCTGAGCGAACTTGAGCACGAGCCGGTTCTGTTGATGACCGGTGGCACCTGGGATCCGCATTCCGAGTCCTTTCAGGGGCAGGTCGCCGAGCAGGTACTTCGCTCCTACGACTTCGACCAGCTGTTCATCGGTGCCGATGGCATCGATCTGGTTCGCGGTACAACCACCTTCAACGAACTGCTCGGGCTGAGCCGGGTCATGGCCGAAGTCGCCCGTGAAGTGATCGTGATGGTGGAGGCTGACAAGATCGGCCGCAAGATTCCCAACCTGGAGCTGCCCTGGAGCAGTGTCCATACCCTTATTACCGATGAACGCCTGCCATCAGAGGCTCGCGATCAGATTCAGGCCCGCGGCATCACTTTGATCTGCGCGGCTGTCAGTCAGGAGAAATAGCATGTGTGGAATTGTCGGCGCAGTCGCAGAACGTAACATCACCGCCATCCTGGTCGAAGGCCTGAAGCGTCTGGAATACCGTGGGTATGACAGTGCCGGCGTGGCGGTCTACACCAACGACGAAAAACTCGAGCGTGTGCGTCGTCCGGGCAAAGTCAGTGAGCTGGAACAAGCACTGGCCGCCGAGCCACTGCTCGGGCGTCTGGGCATTGCCCACACCCGCTGGGCTACTCACGGTGCGCCGTGCGAGCGCAATGCCCACCCGCATTTCTCCGGCGACCTGGCGGTGGTGCATAACGGCATCATCGAGAACCACGAGGCCCTGCGTGAACAACTCAAGGCCCTGGGTTATGTGTTCACCTCGGACACCGACACTGAAGTCATCGCTCACCTGCTGAACCACAAACTCAAGGATCTGAGCGACCTGACCGTGGCCCTCAAGGCAACCGTCAAAGAACTGCACGGCGCTTATGGCCTGGCAGTGATCAGCATGAAGCAACCTGATCGCCTGGTCGCAGCCCGCAGCGGTAGCCCGCTGGTGATCGGCCTGGGCCTGGGGGAAAACTTCCTGGCGTCCGACCAGTTGGCCCTGCGTCAGGTCACCGATCGCTTCATGTACCTGGAAGAAGGCGATATCGCCGAAATCCGCCGCGACAGCGTGCAGATCTGGGACGTTGACGGCAAGGCCGTCGAGCGCGAAGCCGTGCAGTATCGCGACGGTGCCGAAGCCGCTGAAAAGGGCGAGTTCCGCCACTTCATGCTCAAGGAAATCCACGAGCAACCGTCCGTGGTGCAGCGCACCCTGGAAGGTCGCCTGAGCCAGAACCAGGTACTGGTACAGGCATTCGGCCCACAGGCTGCCGAGCTGTTCGCCAAAGTGCGTAACGTACAGATCGTTGCGTGCGGCACCAGCTACCACGCCGGCATGGTCGCGCGTTACTGGCTCGAAGAACTGGCCGGCATTCCTTGCCAGGTCGAAGTTGCCAGTGAATTCCGCTACCGCAAGGTGGTGGTGCAGCCGGACACCTTGTTCGTGAGCATTTCCCAGTCCGGCGAAACCGCCGACACCCTGGCCGCGCTGCGCAACGCCAAGGAACTGGGCTACCTCGCCAGCCTGGCGATCTGCAACGTCGGTATCAGCTCGCTGGTGCGTGAGTCCGATCTGACCCTGTTGACCCAGGCCGGTCGCGAAATCGGTGTGGCTTCGACCAAGGCCTTCACCACGCAGTTGGTTGGCCTGTTGTTGCTGACGCTTTCCCTGGGGCAGGTTCGTGGCAGCTTGGCCGAAGGTGTCGAAGCAACGCTGGTCGAAGAACTGCGTCGTTTGCCGACCCGTCTGGGCGAAGCGCTGGCCATGGACAGCACCGTGGAAAAAATCTCCGAGCTGTTCGCCGAGAAACACCACACGCTGTTCCTCGGCCGTGGCGCGCAGTTCCCGGTGGCGATGGAAGGGGCGCTCAAGCTCAAGGAAATCTCCTACATCCACGCCGAAGCCTATCCAGCCGGCGAGCTGAAACACGGCCCGTTGGCGCTTGTGGATAACGACATGCCAGTGGTGACCGTGGCGCCGAATAACGAGCTGCTGGAGAAGTTGAAGTCCAACCTCCAGGAAGTCCGCGCCCGTGGTGGCCAGTTAATCGTTTTCGCTGACGAGAAGGCCGGCATGACCAACGGCGAAGGCACTCACGTGGTGCACATGCCGCACATCCACGACATCCTGTCGCCGATTCTCTATACCATCCCGCTGCAACTGCTGTCGTACTACGTCGCCGTACTCAAGGGCACCGACGTTGACCAGCCGCGCAACCTGGCGAAATCGGTCACTGTGGAATAAGTTATCCACAGATGAAAAACCCCCTTCTCAGGGGGTTTTTCTGTTTCTAGGCGGTCGTCATTCGACGCTGGCGCCGCGTGTCCAGCAGATGGACCATGGCGCAGGCGTACAAGGTCACCAGGATGAACAGGCCCATGCGGATGGCGAAGGCTGTGTAGACATCTTTGCCCGCGGCACTGTCCTGCACGGATTGGCCGAGCAGAATGATCAGGGTCGCCAGGCTGTTGAGCCAGAAACTCGGTGGTTGTCGGGTCCGGGCCAGGCCATAGAGTTTTCTGGCCACCAGCAAACCGAACAGCAACATCCACAGAAAGAACATCCACAGGTTGACGAACAGGCTCAGCGCGCACCAGAAAAAAATCGCCATCAGGCCGCCGAGCAGGGTCGAGCCGAGCAATTCCTGGCCGGCGCTGCGGGCGCTGGTTGCGCAGCTCTGTTGGCCGAGGCTGACGGCTTTCATGATGATCGGGAGGTAGCTGGCCGGGTCGATCATGGCCAGCAGGAAAGTTGGCAGCACCACCAGCGTGGCCCGGAGCGCCAGCCAACTGCTTTCGGTTGGGGTAAGGCTCGGGCCGGGTTTGGCCGCAGGGGCGTTGGCGGGGTCGGGAAACAGCCAATGGCTGATGGTCAGCGTGGTGACGGCCAGGAACAGGCCCTTGACCAGGGCCACGATCACCTCAAGCGCCAGGGCGAATTCAGCGGTTCCCGCCGAGCTGATCAAGGTCAGGCCCACCACCAGGAAGGTCGCCACCAGCGGGTTGCCGCCGCGCAGGCCATAACCAAAGGCCAGGAACAGACACAGTCCGACCAGCAACACGCCACTGAACGGGTAGTAACGCAGCAGGGGAATGAGCAGCAGGCCGGTCCCGGTGGTCAGCATAAGGATCAGGATCAGACCCAGGCTGGCCTTGAACGGCAACGGTCGGTTCATCGCCGCCAGCATCATCAGCGCCAGCATCGGCGCGAGGAACGGGATGGGCAGGGCCAGACCAAAGCTCGCCGCCAGGCACAGCGCCGTGCCGAAGCTCAGGCGCAGGGCGCGCTGAACCCGGGCCGGGCGCTCAATACGCATAGGACATCCAGCTCATCAGGCGCAGGAACAGGCGACCGGGAATATTCAGCGGATTACCTTCACCCGGGAACGCCATGACTTCGGCCTGCCCGCCGGCCCGGATGCCTTGCGGGCTGGTCAACTCACCGGGCTCGAACTCGATGATGACCGGAAATCGCTGGGCAGGGCGCAGCCAATCCCGACTGTTCTCCACTTTCGGCAGGCTGCCCGGCTGGGTGGTCTGGCCGACATCAACGCCATAGCCGACGCTGCGCACATGGCCTTTGAAGATTCTCCCCGGCAGGGCGTCGAGGACGATGGACACCGGCGTCCCGGGCTGGACGCTTCCCAGGTTGTTTTCGGTCATGTCGGCGCTGATCCACACGTCGTGGATGGCGATCAGGGTCATCACCGGCGCACCGGCGGCGGCGAACTGGCCGACATCCGTGCGCAAATCGGTGATCAGGCCGGCCGAGCGCGCGTGGACTTTGGTATTGCTCAAGTCCAGCTCGGCTTTTTCAAGGTTGCTGGCGGCGCTGAGCAACTGGGCGTTTTCTGATTCGTTACCGCCCTGTTGTTCCCGTGCCCGTTGCACTTCGGCCTTGGCTGCAGCGACCTGGCTGATGGACTCTTCGAGGGTGGCGCGGGAAATCTCCAGGCGTCGCAGCGAGATGGTGCCCGGGTCTTCGCGGTACAGGCGTTCCAGTCGCTGGATGTCCTGGCGGGCCTTGAGCTCGTTGGCCTGGGATGCACGCAGGGACGCTTGCTTGGAGTCGACGCCGGCGGTGTTGGCGCCCACCTGGCGACGGGTCGATTCAAGGTCGGCGCGGGCGCGATCGACGGCGATCTGGTACTGCTCCGGGTTGACTTCAAACAGCAATTCGCCGGCCTTCACGTCCTGGTTGTTGCGCACATGCACCTTGGTCACCCGGCCGGATACCTCGGCGGCCACCGGCACAATGAAGGCCTGCACCCGTGCCTGTTGCGTGTAGGGCGTGTAACGGTCGGCCATCAGGTACCAGACCAGGCTCAGGATGATCAGCAGCACCACCCAATTGATCGCTTTTTTCGCAGGGTCGGCGGCGGGTGCCGGGGCTTTCTCGTCGACCGGTTGTTGGCTGTCAGTCATGGGCACTTTCCTTCGGTTCGTCGAGCAAATCGCCCCAATCGGTCCGTTCTTGCATTTGTTTGCGTGTGGCCGGGTCGACCATCGGCTGGTCGCTGTACCAGCCTCCGCCCAAGGCCTTGTACAGGGCGATCAGGCTGTTGACGGCGGTGCCACGGTTGACCAGGTAGATATCCTGTTGGGCAAACAGGGCCCGCTGGGCATCCAGTACACGTTGGAAATCCGAATAGCCCTCGCGGTATTGGGCGTTGGCCAGGGTCACCGATCGTTCGGCGGCCACCGATGCATCGCTGAGGATCTGGTCGCGCTCCAGCGCCTTGATCAAGCCGGTCGCGGCATCGTCGGCCTCGCGTGCAGCCTGGCGCACGCTGTCCTGGTAGATAACGATCAATTGCTGCAAGCGGGCATCCTGCACGCGGACGTTGTTGGTGATCCGGCCATGGTCGAAGATATCCCAGCGCAGACTGGGGCCGGCCACCAGGTCGAGGGTATTGGACGCACCATTGAGCGAGCTGGCGGACCAGACGATGCTGCCCAGCAGACTGATGGAGGGATAGAGGTCGGTCTCGGCCACGCCGATCAATGCCGACTGCGCCGCCACTTGCAGCTCGGCAGCGCGAACATCGGGGCGCCGCACCAACAGGTTGGCAGGCACATCCTGCAAGACCGCGGTATCGAGCAGAGGCACCACCCCGGTGTAGCGATCAAGATCAGGGATTGTGCCGGGAGGCTGGCCGATCAGGGTGGACAACGCATTGCGCAAGCTCGCCACCTGGCTTTCGAAATCAGGGATGGTACTGAGGGTGCCCAGGTACTGGGTTTTGGCTTGTTGCAGATCGAGTTCGGCTTCGGCTCCGCTGTTGAACAGGCGCTCGGTGATCTCGTAGCTGCGTTTTTGCAATTTGGCGTTGCTGCGGGCAATGGCCAGGCGCGCCTCGGCGGTGCGCAAGGCGTAGTAGTTTTGCGCCAGCTGCGCGTGCAACAGCACCAAGGCATTTTCATAGTTGGCCTGGGCGGCAAACCAGGAGGCGTCGGCCGACTCGATGGCACGGCTGAAACGCCCCCAGAAATCCAGCTCCCAGCCGATATCGAAGCCGACGCTGTGTTGCCAGAAATGCGTGTCCTGGGGGTTAGTACCGCCCGACTGTCGACGGTTCAGGTACAGGCTGTCGGCACTGGCCTGCTGCAATTGCGGGTAGCGTCCACTCAGGGCGATACCCAATTGTGCCCGGGACTCCATGACCCGCAGGCCAGCGACGTGCAGGTCGGGGTTGTGGGCATCGGCTTCGGCCATCAAATGGTCCAGCACCGGGTCGTTGAACACGCGCCACCATTGGCGGCTGTCAGGTTGTGCGTGTTGTTGGCCGGCGATTTCCAGGGCAGGGGTGTTCCAGTGGTCGACCCAGGGCTGGGCCGGCGACTGGAAATCCGGGCCCAGTTGCACACAGCCCCCCAGAACGACGGTGCCACAGAGCAGAAGCCGGCTGATGCGAGCAGGGCGTGGCATCAAGCGCAAACTCCTCAAACAGGACGCTGGTCGTTCATTGCCTCTATCTTCGGTGTCTCGTTCACAGCCTCGATCTCGGGTGTCTCGTTCATTGCCTCGACAGTCGGTTGGTCCTGGACCCACTGCCAGAACAGTTGGTAGCCCACCGCCAGTGCAACCGGACCGATGAACAAACCGATGAAGCCGCCACTGACCATGCCACCTAGGGCGCCTATCAGAATCACCGGCATGGGGACATCGACGCCGCGGCCAAGCATCAACGGTTTGAGGACGTTGTCGGCCATCCCGGCGATTAGGCTATAGATGCCAAACACAACAGTGGCCAGGCTCGTCCCTTCGGTGGCGAAGACATAAGCGATCACCGGAAGGGTCACCAGCAGCACCGGCAATTGCATGATCCCCATCAGCAGCGCAACCATCGCCAGCAAGCCGGCACCGGGGACACCCATGAGCACGAAACCCACACCAACCAGCAACATCTGAATGAACGCGATGCCTACCACGCCCTGGGCCACCGCGCGGATGGTTGCGGTGCAGAGCTCGGTGATACGTGGGCCACGCTCCGGTCCGGAAAGGCGCGAGGTGATGGCCAGGGCGCTTCTTTCGCCGTTTTCGCCATAGGCCATGAACACGCCGGCAATGATCAGGGCGCCGATGAACAACAGAAAACCCACACCAACGTCAGCCATTTTGCCCAACAAGGTCAGGCCGATTGACTTGATATAGGGCATCAGCTTCATGAACACGCTGCTCATGTTGGTGGCGGCCTGCATCCAGTAGTCATAGAGCGGCTGGCCAATAAGCGGCAGGGACGCGATTTTTTCGCTGGGTAGCGGAATCTGCAGCGAATCGGACTTGAGGATAGCCAGGGTGCCCTGGATCGACTCACTGATCGAGGTGCCCAGCAGGTAGATCGGCACCATCAGCAAGGCCAGGGCGACTACCACGATCAGGGTGGCGGCACGACCGTCCTTGTTGACCACCTTGCGCTTGATCAGCGCATGCAGGGGATACAGCGTGATGGCCAGAATCAGTGCCCAGAGCATGAGGTTGAGGAAGGGGTGGAAGATCTGGAAGCAGAACAGTACCAGCACCGTAATGAGCCCGGCGCGTATCAGTACATCGAGCAAACCACCGGACAGTGCTCTAGCGGAAATGTTAGTGCGCAACATTTTCGAACTCCTTGCGGTGTCACCAGGTTAGCCAGCCAGTTGAAGTTCACTCTTCCCTACCCGTAAATCTTGAACGCAGGATCGATGGTCCGTCGTCCAGGCGTTAACAACTAACGCCTTCTTTCAGGTAGGGAAAATTCAACGAGGTACCTACTAAAACTCAATAGGTAACAGGGTGGCTTGTAGTATAGGAGCAGTCGAATATTCCGCCTGATGACGCAGGCTGGAATTCTGCCGCTGTGGATAGTGTCCGCTGACGAACCCATGCCGGAAGCGAGTGGGGGATGGAGCCGAAGGCACTTGTTCCCGGTCTGGCATTAGCCGCTTCAGCGGGCGGGGCCGGATCATTGCGAACAGTCGCATCCGTCGCAAGAAAATAACCCTCATTAATTATCAATAATCCCCGCTTTGCTCTTTGAGGTGTGTGCCACGCTTCGTTTTTACGGTGGAGGCGCTAGAGTGCAGTAGCCCGTTGATTTAGTTGATGGTCGGGTGCCCAACTATGTTGTTGAGCGCCTGTGCTTAACATTCCGGCCTTCGGTTGCGATTTATCTATTTGAAATGAGGACATGCCCATGGACCGCTTCCAGGAAATGCAGGTCTTCGCTGCTGTCGCCAAGGAACAGGGTTTTTCGGCGGCGGCGCGGGGCTTGGGTCTGTCGGCGGCCAGCGTCACCCGAGCGGTAGCGGCGCTGGAGAAGCGAATTGGTACGCAACTGCTCACACGTACCACGCGCAGCGTGTATTTGAGTGAGGCCGGCCAGCGATATCTGGAGGACTGTCGGAGAATTCTCGCTGAGGTGCAGGAAGCGGAGGACTCGGCAGCGGGTAGCCATATCCATCCCCGTGGGCAGCTGACCATCACCGCACCGGTTTTGTTTGGAGATTTGTTTGTCACGCCGCTGATGGTGAGCTACCTGACGCAGTTCCCCGAGGTCTGCATCAACGCGATGCTGGTGGACCGGGTAGTGAGCGTGGTCGAGGAGGGCGTTGATGTGGCCATCCGCATCGGCGAACTCCCTGACAGCAATCAACATGCGATCCGCGTGGGCGAGGTGCGGCGGGTGATCTGCGCTTCTCCACAGTTTCTGGCCAGCCATGGTCGACCCAGGCATCCACAGGAACTGGCCCAGGCGCCGATCATTGCGACATCGGCCATTGGCCAACTCAGGAGTTGGCCATTCATTGAAGATGGCGAAACCTTGAGTGTGCGGGCAGAACCGCGGCTGGTGGTGACGGCGAATCAGGCGGCCATCACGGCAGCCAGTTTGGGGTTGGGGTTCACGCGGGTGCTGTCTTATCAAGTGGCGAGCAAGGTGGCCGCCGGTGAGCTGGAGATTGTTCTGGCCGACTTCGAACTGCCGCCATTGCCCATCCACGTGTTCTATCAGGGCGGACGCAAAGCCCCGGCCCGGGTGCGCAGTTTTGTGGATTTCGCGGTAAAGACACTGCGCGAGCATCCGGCGCTCAACCACTGAGTTATTTCATCCACTGAAATAATGGATTGCGTTTGCTGGTGATTCTGTTGTTTTGGATGTGAGTGGAAGATACACCCCATCGGCGCTGCTCTCTCCTGAACAGCACCACTGACCCGAGGTGTTGACCATGCAAGCGATCAAACTCTACAACTTCCCACGTTCCGGCCATGCTCATCGTGTCGAGTTGATGCTGTCCCTGCTGCAATTGCCGACCGAATTGATCTTCGTTGATCTCGCCAAGGGCGAACACAAGCAACCGGCGTTCCTTGCGCTCAATGCATTCGGTCAGGTGCCGGTGATTGATGACCAGGGCGTAGTGCTGGCCGATTCCAATGCGATTCTGGTTTATCTGGCGCAAAAGTACGGCAATGGTCGCTGGCTGCCGACGGATCCGGTGGAGGCCGCCAAGGTCCAGCGCTGGTTATCGGTGGCTGCCGGTCCGATTGCCTTCGGCCCTGCCCGGGCTAGATTGATCACCGTGTTTGGCGCGCCTTATAACGCTGAAGAAGTGATTGCCTACGCCCACACCGTGCTCAAAGTGATCGATCACGAACTGGCCAATACACCGTATCTGGTTGGTACTGAGCCGACGGTTGCCGACGTTGCCGCCTACAGCTACATCGCCCACGCGCCCGAGGGCAATGTGTCGCTGGACGAGTACGCCAATATTCGCGCCTGGCTGGCCCGCATCGAAGCCTTGCCGGGTTTTGTCGGCATGCCGCGCACCGTCGCCGGCCTGCAAAAAACTGCCTGATGCTGGCGGCCCGGAGTTGCCGGGCCGCCCCGATTTGCGCCAGCGGCGCAAGGGAGAAGCCATATGGACCGTTCACCCTGGCATGCCGGCGAGAAACAATTGCAGGCGCATGTAGGCGTTGCCGAACGAATGGAAACTTTCGGTCGTAAGGTGATTCGTAGCGAGATGCCGGACCAGCACCGCACGTTTTATCACCAATTGCCGTTCATGCTGTACGGAACGGTGGATGCCGACGGTCATCCCTGGGCCAGTATCCTTGAAGGCCAGCCCGGTTTCGCACACTCGCCAGAACCTGGCCTGCTGCAATTTCGCAGCCTGCCGACCTTTGATGATCCCGCGCAGTTGAGCGACGGCTCGGCCATCGGCCTGTTGGGCATCGAGTTGCACACCCGCCGTCGCAACCGCATCAACGGGCATGTCCGCGCCATGACCACGAGCGGTTTCGCGGTGACGGTGGATCAGTCCTTCGGCAATTGCCCGCAGTACATTCAGTTGCGCCAGTTTCACTCGGTGCCGCTGGCCGACCCCTCGACGCGTGTCGCCCAGCATTTCAGCGGGCTGGATGATGCGGCCAGAGCCATGATTGTCGGGGCGGACACGTTCTTCGTTGCCAGTTATGTGGAGGTCGATGGCGAGCGCTCGGTGGATGTTTCCCACCGTGGCGGTCAGAGCGGTTTCGTACACGTGGATGGGAATCGCCTGACCATTCCGGATTTCGCCGGCAACCTGCATTTCAATACCTTGGGCAACCTGTTGCTCAATCCCCGGGCCGGATTGTTGTTCATCGATTTCAATACCGGTGATTTGCTGCAGCTCAGCGGGCGTACTGAAATCCTTCTGGAAGGTCCTCAGGTCGAGGCGTTCCAAGGGGCCGAGCGCCTGTGGACAATCGATGTCGAGCAAGTCGTACGCCGCCCCGCCGCACTGGCGTTGCGCTGGCGTTTCGACGGCGTTTCACCCACCAGTTTGCTCACCGGTACATGGGCGCAGGCCGAGGCACGTTTGCAGGCCAAGGCTTTGGGCGATCAATGGCGGCCGTTGCGGGTGACGCGCATTGAAGCGCAAAGCCACAGCATTCGCTCGATTTACCTGGAGCCCGTCGACGGAGCCGGGTTGCCACTGTTTCAGGCCGGGCAGCATTTGCCCTTGCGCTTCAATATTGACGGTGATGTACACATCCGCACGTACAGTTTATCGAGCGCTCCGTCCGATGATTTTTTCCGCATCAGCGTGAAGCGTGACGGGCGGGTGTCTACGCATTTGCATGAGCAGATTCGTGTTGGCGATGTATTGGAGGCGCGGGCGCCACAAGGGCATTTCACCGTAGCGCCCCATGAGCGTCGGCCTTTGGTGTTGCTGGCGGCCGGGGTCGGCATCACGCCGCTGTTATCGATGCTGCGGGAGGTGGTTTATCAGGGATTGCGCACCCGCCGTATACGGCCGACATGGTTCATCCAGAGTTCGCGCACGCTGGCCGACCAGCCGTTTCGCCGGGAACTGGATCGCTTGCTCGTGGATGCCGGTGACGCGGTGCGGGTGGTGCGCCTGCTCAGTCAGCCCGAAGCCGAGGCGATACAAGGAGAGGACTTCGACCTCAGTGGACGGATCGACGTCGCGCTGCTCAAGGATCTGCTGACAGTCGAGGACTACGATCAGCTGGATTTTGTCGTCTGTGGTCCCGGGAATTTTACTCAGTCGCTGTACGACGGCTTGCGCGAATTGGACATTCGCGATTCGCGGATTCATGCCGAAACCTTCGGCCCGTCCACCTTGCGCCGGCGACCGGACCCCGATGCGGTGGTGATCGAACAACCGCCAGCCGCCACCACGTCCGTGCCCGTGGTGTTCCAGCGTTCGGCCAAGGAGGCGCGCTGGCAGCCGGAGGGCGGCAGCTTGTTGGAGTTGGCGGAAAGCCGTGGCCTGCGTCCGGAATTCAGTTGTCGCGGTGGTTCCTGCGGCACCTGCAGCACACGCCTGATCAGCGGTCAGGTGCATTACCCACTGCCGCCAGCCGAGGTGCCGGATGACGGACAGGTACTGATTTGCTGTGCGATTCCGGCGCAGGGGGCGCAGCCGTTGGTACTGGATATCTGAAGATCATTGCAGGCGAACATTGCCCGCCGGTCGATGGCTGGGTAGGGTAGTGAGCAGAACGAAAAAGGGCCGCAGAGGCTACGCCTTCCTTGTAGCAGCTGCCGAAGGCTGCGTTCGGCTGCGCAGCAGTCGTAAATCCGGCTTGCACGATCTCTTTGAGGTACCGCGAACTCTGATTTTACGACTGCTGCGCCCGAGCGCGGACCGAGCCGGACGCAGGCTACGCCAGCTGCTACAGGATCGGTATTAGCCGCAGAGGCCCTTTCTGCATTTCAGGAACAGGCGTTTCAATGGTTTTTTTCACTCGCTCGATGGTCTTGCTGATGGCGCTGGCGCTCACCGCCGGATGCGAAAGGCAGGATGCACCGCTGCTGGATCAACAGCTTTACGTCTGGCAGCGGCAGTGGACGCCGGCCCACGACGCCGCCCTCCGGGACAGCCGCGCCGATTTTTCGACTTTGCGGGTGCTGGCCTTGCAGGCTTTCCCCAACGCTGGCTGGAGTCGGGCGCGGATTGACCCGGCACTGCTCAAGCGTGATGGTCGGCCGGTGATTGCAGTGATTCGCCTGGATGGGCAACTCAAGGCGCTGGATCAGGATGAGATCACAGCGCAGATCCACCAGGTGATCAGCGACTGGCAGGGACAGGGATTGAACCTCGCCGGGGTGGAAATCGACCACGACGCCGGTAACGCTCGGCTACCGGCCTACCGCAAGTTTCTCGCGAATTTGCGGGGGGCATTGCCGACGTCGCTGCCGCTGAGCATCACCGCGTTGCCGTCCTGGCTCGACAGTCGCGAACTGCCAGCGCTGTTATCCACAGTCGACAGCAGTGTGTTGCAGGTGCACGCAGTGAGCGATCCGCGTCGTGGTTTGTTCGATGCCGATCTGGCCCGACAATGGGCGAAGGCCTGGAGCCGTATCACGCCGAAACCTTTCTATCTGGCGCTGCCGGCCTATGGCGTGGCGTTGCTGCCGTCGGCGGGTGGTGCACCTGTTGTGGAAAGCGAAGTGATGGTGGAGCGTGAAGGACTGCGTCGGGAATTACTTGCCGATCCACAGTCGTTGCGCACCCTCGGTACCGAGCTGCGGGCCGATCCACCGAAACATCTGGCGGGTCTGATCTGGTTTCGCCTGCCGTTGGCCAACGACCGTCGGGCCTGGAGCCTGACTACCTTGCGCGCCGTGGCACGTGGTGATGTCCTCGACAGTCAGTTGGCGCTGAAACTATCGGCCGACAATGGCCTCTATGACATCGGTCTCAGCAACCAGGGCAACCTCGACAGCGCCTGGCCCGAACGCCTGACACTCGCGGTCAGCGGCTGTGAAGGGGCCGATGCCTTGGCCGGCTACGCGTTGCAACAGCGTCCGGATCTGCTTACCTTCACCCGCCTGCGCGATGGCCGAATACCGGCCGGCGGACAGCGTGCCATTGGTTGGGCTCGCTGCGCACACATTGATCAAGGAGGTTCGAATGTTCACCCGTAACTGGCCGCGTCATTTGCTTTGCCTGAGCCTCAGTCTGCCGCTGGGTTCGGCGCTGGCCTGCGGCCCGGACTTCCCCATGCGCCTGCTGGATAACCGGGGCCAGTCGCTGGCGGAGCTGCCGGAAGGCAACTTCAGCTTCGAAATCAGCCGCCTCGGCCACGCCATCAAAGGCTTGAAGAACGTCACTGCTGGCGCCGACTACAGCGATGAAACTGACGCTGTAGCGCTGCGTGATCAAGCCGAGCAGGCGGGACTTTCCGCTGAGCAACAGGTGTTGGTGAAACACTTGCGCGGCCTGACGGATGCCCGTCAGGTTGAAACCGAAGGGGCGCAACTGCCGCCTGAGCTCAGGTTGTACCTGGCGGGCGCTGTGGCGTTTGCCGCGGGTGATCCTGCCCTTGCCGCCGGATATTTCAAGAAAGTGCTGGCCCTGCCCGCAGAGCAACGGGCTTCGCGCAGCACTTGGGCGGCTTACTCGCTGGGGCGTGCGTTGTTTGCCATGAGCGTTGAAGCCAATGCGGCTCCTGGTCTGCTCGAACAATCCGCCAAGGCCTTCGAGCAAGCCCGGCAACTGAGCATCGACGGCTTCAGCGATCCACTGGAACTGGGCGTCGCCAGCCTCGGCGAAGAAGCCCGGGTGGTGCGCACCGCCGGCGACTGGAACCGCGCCATCGAGCTGTACGCCACGCAGAATCTGCACGGCTCCGCGGTGGGCTACACATCGCTGAAACTGTTGATGGCGGACTTGATGAAGCTGCCGGAGGATCAAGTGGTCGAGTTGTTCAAGGGCCAGCCCGTTCAGCAATTGGTGACCGCATCGCTGATCAGCCGATTGGGTTGGTCATTCGGCGATCAACCGCCCAGCGAACAAAAAATGATCAAACTGCTGCAAAACAGCACTCGCGGCAGTCTCGAAAACGCCGACCGCCTGGCGGCGATGAATTATCAACAGGGTGATTACGCCAGCGCCAAGGCTTTCCTCGAACATGCTGGCGATGGCGGGTTGGCCTGGTGGCTGCGGGCGAAACTGGCGGTGCGCGAGGGCGATAAGAGCGCGGCTGCCGCAGCCTATGCCAAAGCAGCCCAGGCTTTTCCGCAGAATGAATCATGGGGCGAGCGACGGACCCCGGACTACGATTACGAAACGCTTCAGCCCAAATGCCGGGTCGAGGGTGAAAGCGCGATCCTGGCCTTGCAACGCGGGGATTACCTGCAAGCTTTCGATCAGCTGTATCGCAGCCAAAGCATTTACTGGTTCGACGCCGCCACCGTTGCCGAGCGCGTGTTGACCCTCGAAGAACTCAAGCACTATGTCGACACTCAAGTGCCGGCACCGCCGCCGCTCAGTCAGCAGGACCGCGACAACTACGTGCCCTTGCCGGTGGCGGCAAGTCTGCGCAATCTGCTTGGGCGGCGCTTGTTGCGCGAGGGGCATTACGAGGAGGCGCCGGCGTACTTCGACAATGACGGCTTGCGGCACAAAGCCAGGCTGTATGGCGAGCAACGCCTGGCGGCTGATTCAGCCTGGTGGCCGACCCGTCGCGCCGCTGCGCTGTTCAATGCGGCCTGGACGGCCCGCGAGTGGGGCATGGACATTCTGGGCTACGAAATGGCGCCGGATTACGCCACGTTCGGCGGTAACTACATGCTTGAAAGTGCCGATCTGAAGGTAGGTCCATTGGTGGCCGAGGACGAAGTGAAGCGTCAGCAGGCCAGCGCTGCCCAGCCTGATCAGCGTTACCACTATCGCTTCGTGGCCACGGCGCTGGCGAGCAAGGCGGCGGATAACTTGCCTCACACGAGTCAGGCGTTCGCGGCGGTACTGTGCGAGGCGTCTGGGTGGAACAGCAGTCTCGAGGAGCAAAGTGCGATTTATCAGCGTTATGTCAAAGAAGGGCCTTACGTGGAATGGGCCGCCGACTTTGGCCACCAGTGCCCGTATCCCGACTTCGTGAACGCCGACAAACGCTATGTGACCCAGGCCACCGACGCTGCGCGTTCGGCCTTGCGGCCGTATAAGACACCCTTACAGATCGGTAGCGTAGTGGTGTTCGCGGCAGCCGCGCTTTTGATGTTCAAGCGTCGCCGCCGCAAGGCGCAGTGAGGTTCAAGCCTGTTGCACAAAGGTCAGCCGCACGGCGAAACCGATCAACAGGCTGCCGAACAACCATTGTTGCAGGCGCTGGGCAGAGGGGCTGCGTTGCAGCCAACGGCCCAGTGCCGCGCCGACCAGGGCGTAAGCGCTGTCGAACAGCAAACCGACGCCGACCAGCACCACGCCCAATGTCGCAAATTGCCCGAGCACCGGCCCGGCCTGTGGGTCGATGAATTGCGGCAGCAGCACCGAGCAGAACAACAGTGCCTTGGGGTTGAGCAGGTTGGTCAGCAGCCCGCGTCGGATGGCTGCGCCCCAGCGTGGTTTTTCGCCGGTTGCGTCGGCGCTGGTGAGGCTCGGCAGCATCGTGGTTCGCAGGCACTGAATGCCGATCCACAGCAGATACGCGGCGCCGGCCAGGCGCACCATGTCGAAGGTCCAGGGCGCGGCCTTGAACAGTGCCGCCAGCCCCAGCGCTGCCAATGCCACATGGCAACCACGGGCGATGCCCAGGCCCACGGCCGTGGCCAGCGCGGCGCCTTTGCCCTGGCGGGCGCCGGTCTGCAACAGCAGGATCATGTCGGGCCCCGGCAACAGGTAGACCACTGCCAGTGCCATGAAAAACAGCCAGAGAGCTTGCATGTCGCACCCCGTTCGTTGTCGATTTGGTCGTGCCAGTCTAGGGCTGAAGGGCGGGGCAGGTGCTTGCGTTGTCAGCTTCTCTCGGGTCATGTATTGGCATAATCTGCCACTTATTCAAGCTTGAACCATCAGGATCTGCCAAACCATGAAACTCGACGCTTACGACCGCAAGATTCTCGCCGCACTGCAACGGGATGGCCGCCTGAGCAATGTGCAACTGGCAGACGAGATCGGCCTGTCGGCATCGCCTTGCTTGCGCCGGGTGCGGATGCTGGAAGAGGCGGGGGTGATTCGCGGTTACCAGGCCAATCTGGACCGCGACGAAGTGGGGTTGGGGCTGACGGTGTTTGTCGGGGTCAAGGTCGAGCGCCATAACGATGAACAAGCCGAAGCCTTTCGCCTGGCGGTAACGGCATTGCCCGAGGTAATTTCGGCGTTTCTGGTGTCAGGGGAGTCGGATTTTCTGTTGCAGGTGGTGGTACCGGACTTGCGTGCCTATGACCGCTTTCTCACCGGGCGTTTGCTTAAACTGCCGGGTGTGAGCGACATCCGTAGCAACTTTGCGATTCATACAGTGAAGGCGCCGGGGTCGTTACCGCTGGAGCATTTGCCGCTCTGAACCGAGTCGCCTGATTCGCGAGCAAGCCCGCTCCCACAGGTACAGCGCAATCCATGTGGGAGCGGGCTTGCTCGCGAAGGCGATAGACCTGCCACCCAAGCCCTCCGGGTCTTACATCTGCGTCGCCATCCCCTCCACATTCATCGCCGCCTGACGCAAGGCCTCGGAGCGGGTCGGGTGTGGGTGGCAGGTCAGGGCGATGTCTTCGGCCGAGGCGCTGAACTCCATGGCCACGCAATATTCGCCAATCATTTCACTGACGCTCGGGCCGACCAGATGCACGCCCAGGACCTCGTCCGTGTGCTCATCGGCCAGCACTTTGGCGAAGCCTTCGGTTTCGTGGTTGATCTTCGCCCGGCTGTTGGCGGTGAAGGGAAACTTGCCGACCTTGTACGCCCGGCCCTGCGCCTTGAGTTGCTCTTCGGTCTTGCCGACGCTCGCCAGTTCCGGTTTGGTGTAGACCACACTGGGGATCAGGTTGTAATTGACCTCGCCCGCCTTGCCGACGATCTGCTCGACGCAGGCCATGGCTTCGTCCTCGGCCTTGTGGGCGAGCATGGGACCCGAGGTCACGTCACCAATCACCCAGACCCCGGCGGCTTCGGTGCGATGCCCTTTGTTGGCGAGCATGCCGCGCTTGTCCGTGGCGAGGCCGACGTTCTCCAGGCCCAGGCCCTGTGTATAAGGTCGGCGCCCGATGGCCACCAATACGTAATCCGCTTCCAGCAACTCGGCTGCACCGCCAGCGGCAGGCTCGATGCTGAGCTGCACGCCGTTGGCGGAGGTGGTGGCGCTGGTCACTTTCGAACTCAACTTGAAACTCAAGCCTTGTTTGCTGAGGGAACGCTGCAGGGTTTTGCCGGCCTCGATGTCTACGCCGGGGCAGATCCGGTCGAGGAATTCGACCACCGTCACTTGTGCCCCCAGGCGTCGCCAGACCGAACCCAGCTCCAGTCCGATCACGCCAGCGCCGATCACCACCAGATGCTTGGGCACTTCGGTCAGTGCCAGGGCGCCTGTGGAATCGAGGATGCGTTTGTTATCGATGTCCACGCCGGGCAGGGGCGTGGGCTCGGAACCGGTGGCGATGATGATGTCCTTGGCGCTCAGTACGGTCTTGCCACCGGCGTTATCGGTCACCGTGACTTTTCCCGGCCCGTCGATGTGGCCCCAGCCTCTGATCCAGTCGACCTTGTTCTTGCGGAACAGAAACTCGATGCCCTTGGTCAGCCCGGTAACGCTTTCATTCTTTTGTTTCATCATCTGGGCGAGGTTGAGGCTGGGTTTGACGTCGATCCCCAGGTTGGCGAATTCCGCACCCATGGCCGCGTCGTACAGTTCTGAGGCATGCAGCAACGCCTTGGATGGCATACAGCCGACGTTCAGGCAGGTGCCGCCGAGTGTGGCGCGTCCTTCCACGCAGGCGGCTTTCAGACCCAGTTGTCCGGCGCGGATCGCCGCGTTGTAACCACCGGGGCCACCGCCAAGTATCACGACGTCATAAGTGCTCATGGATGTACTCCTGGATCGAAAGGGGGAGGGATGGGTAAAAGTAGTTCCTGGATAAAATTACGATCGTAATATGTGCGTTCTGCCGTATTTCGGTCAAGGCTTCAGCTAAGCGACAGGTTGGGCATCTTTAGATAGCGAGCTTGAATACGAAAATTTCACCATTTTCGTTATATCGTAACGAAATGTCCTGTAAGCGAAGACACTCCGGGGTGGTATGCAAGTCGATCTCGATGTTGATGAAGCACCGTTAGCAGGGCTGCCGCGCTTTCAGCAGGCGTTCATTCAAGGGCGGCGTTTGCGCCAGTTCGCCATCGGTGCAGGCTTGTTCGCGGTGGTGGGTGTGCTGCTGGCGCTGTTTGCCGGGCTGTTTGCCTCGCAAACACTGTGGTCGGCGTTGCTGCTGAACCTGAGCGCGGCGTCTGTGGTGTTGATGGCCGGTTTGCAATCGGCCTGGTGGGTAACCCAATGGCGTGTCCGCGCCATGAATCCCGTAGTGCCGGTGATTGTTGTCGACGAGTCTGCCGCGCCATCGGGGTGGTATGAGCAATTGCTGGACCGGATCAGCCGACAATCGCAGCATCTGCTCGGGCAAATCGGCGCGCCGACGTTGTGGCTTGGCAGCTGGGCATTGTTGGCGATATTGGGCGTGGAACAGGCCTGGAACCTCACGTTGCCCCCGGCAGCGCCAGGCCTTTCGGCTACTGTCGGGGCGACGTGTTTCCTGCTGTTGGCGTTCGGCCTGTTGGTGATGGAACGCCATCTGGCGCAGGAAAACACTGCGCAATGGCCTGAAGCCGCTACGTTGGCGCAATTGATCCGTGTGGCGATCATCAGTCTGGTGCTCGGTGCTTTTTGTCTGTTGTTTGCCGATGAAACCTCGGTATGGCCTGTGCGCCTGGCGGTATTGATCGGGCTGCTGCCGGGGCTGGTGGCGGCAGAACTGTTGCTGCGCGCGGTGTTGTCATTGTTCAGCCCGCGCCGTGAACGTCTCGAACCGGAGTTGTTGGCGCGCAGTGTTGTCGCCGACATGCTGCGCTGGCCACCACAGCCATTGCTGGCGTTGCAGCACGAATTGCATAACCGCTTCGGCATCGATCTGCGGCAGATTTGGGCCTTCACTTACATGCGTCGGGCGTTCCTGCCAGTGCTGGCGGTGGTGTCGCTCGTTGGCTGGTCGCTGACCGGCATTCACGAAATTGCCCTGCAAGGGCGTGGCATCTACGAGCGATTCGGCAAGCCGGTGGAGGTGTTCGGCCCAGGTTTGCATATGGGTTTGCCTTGGCCATTGGGCCGGGTGTTGAGCGTCGAGAATGGCGTGGTTCACGAGTTGGCCACCAGTGTTGGAGAAACCTCGCCCCCCGCTCAGGCCGACCTCGCCGAAGGCCCGGCCCCGGCGATTGCCAATCGCCTGTGGGACGCTAGCCATGTGAACGACAAATCCCAGGTGATCGCCAGCAGCCGAGCCGACAAGCAGAGCTTTCAGATCGTCAACATGGACGTGCGCTTCGTCTATCGCATCGGTCTGAGCGATGAGGCAGCGCTGGCTGCGACCTATAACAGCACCGATGTGCCGATGTTGATTCGCAGCACCGCCAGCCGAATCCTGGTTCACGACTTCGCCTCGCGCACCCTCGACGGTTTGCTTGGCGAGGACAGGGTAGGGCTGGCCGAAGAGATCGGCCGCGCCGTCCAGGCGGACCTGCAAAAGCTCGACAGCGGCGTGGAAATTCTCGCCACGGTGGTCGAGGCCATTCACCCTCCGGCCGGTGCAGCCAATGCCTATCACGGCGTGCAAGCGGCGCAGATTGGTGTGCAAGCCTTGATCGCCCGAGAACGCGGCGCCGCTGCCGAGGCTACCAACCAGGCGCAGTTGCAGGCCAGCATCTCCCGTGATCAGGCGACGGCCAGCGCCCGTGAAATCAACGCTGGCGCGCAAGCTGCGGACCTGAAATTCAACGCTGAACAGAAAGCCTATGCCAGTGCTGGCCAAGCTTTCGTACTGGAGCAGTATTTCAGTCAGTTGTCCCAGGGTTTAGCCAACGCCAGATTGCTGGTGATCGATCATCGTCTGGGCGGCAGCAGCAATGCGCCGACCATCGACCTCCGTACGTTCACGCTGCCGGTTGACCCTGCGTCATCGCGTAAAACCGCTCAGCCAGGAGCTGCCAATTGAGCCAGTCCCATACCCACGATCACGATGACCACGCCGGCCACGATCACGGCCATGGCGGGCATCACCACCACGGTCATCACCATCATCACGGCGATCCGCAACAGGCCGGTCCATTCCCATGGCGCCGCATGGGTTGGGCTGCATTGCTGGTGGCGTTTGCGGTGGCCGCCGCAAGCCTGGTGCAGGTACGCTCGGGGGAAGCCACGGTAATCACGCGCTTCGGAAATCCATCCCGAGTCTTGCTGGACCCGGGGCTGGGTTGGCGCTGGCCGGCACCGTTCGAGGCGGCGATCCCGGTGGATCTGCGACTGCGCACCACGTCCAGCGGTTTGCAAGATGTCGGCACCCGGGACGGTTTGCGCATCATCGTTCAGGCCTACGTAGCGTGGCAGGTGCAGGGCGATCCGGACAATGTGCAACGTTTCATGCGCGCGGTGCAGAACCAGCCCGATGAAGCCGCGCGGCAGATTCGCACTTTTGTCGGCTCTGCACTGGAAACCACCGCCAGCAGTTTTGATCTGGCGAACCTGGTCAATACCGATGCCAGCCAGGTGCGCATTGCCGATTTCGAAGCCCAACTGCGCAAGCAAATCGATCAGCAACTGCTCACCACTTATGGCGTGCGTGTGTTGCAGATCGGCATCGAACGATTGACGCTGCCTTCGGTGACACTCACCGCGACGGTCGACCGGATGCGCGCCGAGCGTGAAACCATCGCCACTGAGCGCACAGCTATCGGCAAGCGTGAAGCCGCGCAAATTCGTTCCGCTGCCGAGCGCGATGCGCGAATTGTGCAGGCCGATGCCACAGTGAAAGCGGCAGATATCGAAGCGCAATCGCGGGTGGAAGCCGCGCAGATTTACGGTCGCGCCTACGCAGGATCGCCGCAACTCTACAACCTGCTGCGCTCGCTCGACACCTTGGGCACGGTGGTAACGCCCGGGACCAAGCTGATTCTGCGCACCGATGCCGCACCGTTCCGGGTGTTGGTTGACGGTCCGCCGAGCCTCGACAACAAGTCCGGATCGCAGCCATGAATTTGGTTCCACGTGGAACAAATGAGTTGAGCAGCCCCTGGATTCAGGCCGGGCGCTTGGCGTTTCTCGCCCTGTACGCGGTGACGGTGTTGGCGGCTTTGGCGTGGGCGTTTTCCAATGTGCGGCAGATCGATCCACAAAATCGCGCGGTGGTTTTGCATTTCGGTGCGCTGGATCGCATTCAGAATGCCGGGCTGTTGTTGGCCTGGCCGCAACCGTTTGAGCAGGTGATTTTGTTGCCGGCGGCGGATCGGGTGATCGAGCGTCGAGTGGATAGTCTGTTGCGCAGTGGTGCCGCGATCCAGGCAGATCGCGTGGCCAGCTTTGCTACGCCAATCAGTGATGCATTGGCAGGCTCAGGTTATCTGCTGACCGGTGATGCCGGAGTGGTGCAACTGGATGTCCGGGTTTTCTATAAAGTCACCGAACCTTATGCGTTCGTGCTTCAAGGCGAACACGTGTTGCCCGCACTGGATCGGTTAGTCACCCGCAGCGCTGTGGCGCTCACCGCTGCACGGGATCTGGACACGATTCTGGTCGCCCGGCCAGAGCTGATCGGCGCTGACAGTCAGGCGGCGGAACGACGCGAGCGCTTGCGAGGCGATCTGGTGCAGGGCATCAACCAGCGTCTTGCCGAACTCACGGCGACGGGGCAGGGATTGGGGATCGAGGTGGCGCGGGTCGATGTGCAATCGAGTCTGCCAAGCCCAGCAGTGAATGCCTTCAATGCGGTTCTGACAGCCAGTCAGCAGGCCGACAAAGCCGTGGCCAATGCGCGTACCGAAGCCGAAAAGCTGACGCAGACCGCCAACGAGCAAGCCGACAGAACACTGCAAGTTGCCCATGCCCAGGCCAGTGAACGACTGGCCAAAGCATCCACCGACACGGCCACGGTGTTGAGCCTGGCCAAGGCGCAACAACAGGGCACTGACCCGCAAATGCTGCTGCGCATCTATCGCGAGCGGATGCCGAAAATTCTCGGAAAAGCCGGTTCGGTCACCACGGTCGACCCCAAAGACGATTCCCGCCTGATCATTCATGGAGTTGCACAATGACCGCTCAAACCGCCGTCGCACCGAGCCTGTTGTCTTCGGCCGAACAGCGCCGCGCTGCGCGCCAGTTGACCCTGGCCATGCTCGCGTTGGGCCTTCTCGCGCTGGGCCTGATCTGGCGTTGGCTGGCACCGGAGCAGACTGGCGTCAGTCAGTTGCTGCTGGGTTTTGCCTCGCTGCTGGTCGCCGTGCCGGTCATGCGCTCGGCCTGGTACAGCCTGCGTTATCCAAGTCTGCACGGCATCACCGATCAATTGATCGCCCTGGCCATGCTGGGTGCCTGGGCCACCGGGGATCTGCTGACGGCGGCCCTGTTGCCGATCATCATGATCTTCGGCCACGTACTGGAAGAGCGTAGCGTGATCGGTTCCCAGGAGGCGATTCATGCCCTCGGCAAACTGACCCGCAGCCACGCGCGTAAAATTCAGGCGGACGGCTCCATCATCGAAGTCGACAACGGCACGCTCAAGGCGGGCGACCTGGTCGAGGTCCGCGCCGGGGACCGGGTGCCGGCGGATGGTCGGGTGTTGTCCGGTCAGGCCAGTCTGGACACTGCCTCCATTACCGGCGAATCGGTACCGATGGAAGCAGGCGCCGGCATGTCGGTGTTCGGCGGGGCGATCAACCTCGATGGTCTGCTGCGAATCGAAGTGACCCGCACCGGCCACGAATCGACCCTCGGCAAAGTCATCGCCCTGATGCAAAACGCCGAGCGCTCGAAACCACCGATCACGCGTCTGCTGGAACGTTACGCTGGCAGCTATATGGTGCTGGTGTTGTTGCTGGCCGCCGTGACTTGGTTCATCACCAACAACGCTCAAGCGATGCTCGCGGTGTTGGTGGCGGCCTGTCCTTGTGCGTTGGTGTTGTCGGCACCGGCGACGGCTATTGCCGGGGTGGCGGTAGCGGCACGCCACGGGATTCTGATCCGCAGTTCTGCGTTCCTTGAGGAGTTGGCGGACCTGACTTCGTTGGTGGTCGACAAGACCGGGACGCTGACCTTCGGCACCTTGCGCCTGCAATCCATCGACAGTCCGCTGGAGGATCACAGTCATGTCCTCAAGCTCGCCGCCAGCCTCGGCTCGGCCAGCAGTCACCCGGTCAGCCGTGCGCTCGCGGGGTTGGTGACCCAAGAGCATTTCCTGTTGCTCTCTGACATTCACGAACGCCAGGGCCTGGGCGTGGTGGCAATGACCGAGCAGGGCGAAGCGGCGCTCGGCCGGCCGGAGTTGTTTACGCAGCTCGGCATCAGCACAACGGCGGTTCCCGATCATGACGGTCCGATTGCCGGACTGGCGCTCAATGGTGAATTCCTCGCCTGGCTGTTGTTGGCCGACAGCGTCAAACCCGAGGCGCAGTTTGCCCTGAGTGAGTTGCGCGACCTCGGATTGGGTCGCCAGTTGTTGCTCACCGGTGACCGTCACAGCGTCGCGCAGACGTTAGCCCGGGATGTCGGGATCAGTGACGTCGAAGCGCAAGCCTTGCCCGAAGACAAACTCAACCGCGTACTCAAGGAAATCGACAGCGGCTTCCGGCCGATGGTGGTCGGCGATGGCATCAACGACTCCTTGGCCCTCAAAGCTGGGGTGGTGGGGGTAGCGATGGGCGCGGGCGGTGCGGACATCGCCCTGGCATCGGCGGACATCGTGCTGATCGGCAGTGACCTGCGCCGCCTCGGCACCTGTGTGCGCCTGAGCCGTCAGTGCCGCCAGACGTTGCAGGTTAATGTGATCATCGGACTGGGCTGGACCCTGGCGATCGTGGCCTTCGCCGCGTTCGATTGGCTTGGCGCTGCCGGGGCGATGATTGCGGCGTTGCTGCATAACCTCAGCACCTTGCTGGTGTTGGGCAATGCCGGTCGTTTGCTGCGGTTCCAGGACCCGCTGTTCAAGTTCAAGGACGAAACCTGAAGGCGAATGCTCTAAACCGGGTAATCACGGGGCTAAAACTTTTTTAGAACTGTGCGCCCGGTTCGTAGTCATTGGAGATGAGGGCACATCATTTTGAGCGTTCGCGGTGGCAGGTGTAGGCGTCGCGAATCATTGAAAACGGCTATTATTTCGATAGCCAGCTATTTTTCAAAGATGGTCTACCCTCTGTTCAGACGTCTGAAACAAGGGGAATTCTCCATGCTCGCGCAACTTCCACCGGCCTTACAGAATCTGCAATTACCGCTTCGCCTGAGACTCTGGGACGGCCATGAACTCAATCTGGGACCGGCGCCCAGCGTCACGATTGTGGTCAAGGACCCACAAATGGTCACCCAGTTTACCCATCCAAGCCTGGACGCCCTCGGTGCTGCTTTTGTCGAAGGCAAGCTGGAACTCGAAGGCTCCATCAGCGACGTGATCCGCGTCTGCGATGAATGGAGTCAGGCGTTGCTGGACGAAGACGACGACAATCTGCCTGTGCGCAGCGTCCACGACAAAGAGACAGACGCCAAGGCGATTTCCTACCACTACGACCTTTCCAACGCGTTCTATCAACTGTGGCTCGACAGCGACATGGCGTATTCCTGCGCTTATTTCGAGACCGGCAGTGAAAGCCTCGAGCAGGCCCAGCAAGCCAAGTTCCGTCATTTGTGCCGCAAGCTGCGTCTGCAGCCCGGCGAATATCTGCTGGATGTGGGTTGCGGGTGGGGAGGGCTGGCGCGTTATGCGGCGCGGGAGTTTGGCGCGAAAGTGTTCGGTATCACCCTCAGCAAGGAGCAGTTGGCCCTGGCCCGGGAACGCGTAAAAGAGGAGGGCCTGGAGGACCTGGTCGAACTGCAACTGCTCGACTATCGCGATCTGCCCCAGGATGGCCGTTTCGACAAAGTGGTCAGTGTCGGCATGTTCGAACACGTTGGCCACGCCAATCTGGCCGAGTACTGCAATACCTTGTTCGGCGCGGTCAAAGAAGGCGGCCTGGTGATGAATCACGGGATCACCGCCAAATACACCGATGGCCGTCCGGTAGGACGTGGTGCCGGAGATTTCATCGGGAAATATGTGTTCCCCAATGGCGAGCTGCCGCACCTGTCGATGATCTCTGCCGAGATCAGTGAGGCGGGGCTTGAAATCGTCGACGTCGAGAGTTTGCGCCTGCACTACGCTCGTACGCTCGATCACTGGAGCGAACGCCTGGAGGACAACCTCGAAGCGGCGTCAAGGCTGGTACCGGAACAAGTCCTGCGCATCTGGCGGCTGTACCTGGCCGGTTGCGCCTATGCGTTTGCCCGGGGCTGGATCAACCTGCACCAGATTCTCGCGGTTAAGGCCCACGCCGATGGCAGTCATGAACTGCCATGGACCCGTGACGATATCTACCTCTAGAGAATCGGTGAAATAAGCCGGGCGACCCGCATGCCGACCTGCTGCAGGCGGTGGGTCTCCCGGCCTTCTTCTTTGGCGACTTCGTGGGCGTTGGCGAAGTCGTCGTTGAGCATCTGTTCCACCTCGGCGGCAAAGGCGCTGTCGACGGTCAGCAACATCACTTCGAAATTCAGCCGGAACGAACGGTTGTCCAGGTTGGCGCTGCCGATGGCGCTGATTTCGCTGTCGATCAACACCACTTTCTGGTGCAGGAATCCGGGCTCGTAACGGAATACCCGCACACCGGCGCGCACGGCTTCGAAAGCGTAGAGGCTGGAGGCGGCGTAGACGATTCTATGGTCGGGCCGAGACGGCAACAGCAGGCGTACATCCACACCCCGCAGTACCGCCAGGCGCAACGCCGCGAACACGGCTTCATCGGGGATGAAGTACGGGCTGGTGATCCAGACCCGATCCGTCGCTGCATGGATCGCTTCGACAAAGAACAGAGAACAGGTTTCGCAGGCGTCTGCCGGGCCGCTGGCGAGCAACTGGCACAGCACACCGTCTTCCGGATAAACCTCGGGCAGGATCAGCGGCGGCAGGGCGCGCGCCACCCAGAACCAGTCTTCGGCGAATGACTCCTGCATGCACGCCACCACTGGCCCGCGCACTTGCACGTGGGTATCGCGCCAGGGGGCCAGGGGCGGTTTCTCGCCCATGTATTCGTCGCCGACGTTGTGCCCGCCAACGAAGCCGAGAATGCCGTCCACCACCACTATCTTGCGATGGTTGCGAAAGTTCACCTGAAAGCGATTGAACCAGCCACTACGAGGGCCAAAAGCCTTCACCTCGACCCCGCCATCACGCAAGGCCTGTACGTAACCCTGGGGCAGGGAGTGGCTGCCGACTCGGTCATACAGCAGGTAGATCGCCACGCCTTCGGCGGCTTTCTTCAATAGCAAAGTTTGCAGGCGTTGGCCGAGACGGTCGTCGTGGACGATGAAAAACTGGATCAGCACGGCTTCCCTGGCCTGGCTGATGGCATCGAAAATGGCGTCGAATGTCGACTGGCCGTTGATCAACAACCGCGTCTGGTTATTGGCCAGGCAGGGCATGTGTCCGAGCCTGGGCATCGCTCTGAGTGAGGCGTAGGCAGAAGAAGCGCGGGCGGTGAGGGCTTCTTCTACCCAGGGCCGCCAGTTCAGTTCGGAAACGGCCTTGCGCATCTCATCGTTGGCCTGCCGGCGGGCCTTGATGTAGCCATCAAAGGTGCTGCGGCCGAACATCAGGTACGGGATCAGCGTGAGGTAAGGGATGAAAAACAGCGACAGGGCCCAGGCGATCGAGCCTTGGGCGGTACGGACGGTCAACACGGCGTGTATGGCCGCAATCATGCCCAGCGAGTGCAGCAGGGCGATGGTATAACCGAAAATATGCGGTCCGAAATAATCCATGGGGGCTGCCTTGCTCCTGAAGATTCAGTGCTTAACAGACCATGTTCCGTGCAGAATGTCGCTAATTAATTGGCCCATGAACCGAAGCCCGCGGCTGACGTCTAACGGCCACTACTGATCAGGAGTTACTCGATGAACGTTCGTCTGCTGGGTTTGGCCATGGCACTGGGTTTGGCACTTCCTGTGGCGGCTCACGCGCAAATGCTGCAACCAGGATTGTGGGAGCTGACCACGAGCAACATGAAGGTCGATGAGCAGAACATGCCGGACCTGCAATTGATCCTCGGCCAGATCCAGAACCAGATGACCCCTGAGCAGCGTGCACAGCTGGAAAAGCAGGGCATCACCATGGGCGGCAAAGGGATCCGGGCGTGCCTGACCCCGGAACAGGTCAAGACCGACAACATTCCGCTGACGGATCCGCAATCGGGCTGCAAACAGGAAATCACCGACCGCTCCGGCAATCAGTGGAAATTCCGTTTCAGCTGCCCGAGAGCCCAGGGTGCCGGTGTGGCGACGTTCCTCAGTGATCGCGAATTCACCACCAAGGTCAACGGGACGTTCAACGCCACCGGCATTCAGCAGAAGGGCAGCCTCGAATCCCGCGCCGTCTGGTTGGGGCAGGATTGCGGCACGGTGAAGCCAAGAGCTTAAGAGCTTCGCGAGCAAGCCCGCTCCCACATTTGATCTGTGGTGTTCACGAAACCAATGTGGGAGCGGGCTTGCTCCGGGCGGCGATCCGACGAAGGCGTCCATCCAGTCTCCCTAGATCCCCGGCCGGCTCAACCACTCACACGCCGCCTCGACAGCCATCCGGCCAAAATCCTCCCCCGTGCGGCTGCGCACACTGACAAACCCCCCGGCCTGTTCTTTTTCGCCAACCACCACCAGGTACGGCACGGTCTGGCTGTGCTGGCGAATCTTGTAGTGGACTTTTTCGTTTCGCAGGTCGGCCTTGGCACGCACGCCTTTTTGGCGCAAGGATTCGGTCACCGCCTGTGCATAAGTCACCTGGCGGTCATCCATGCTCACGACGACCACGTGGGGTGGAACGCGCCAGTGTTGCAGTTCCTGATGGCTGGACCAGCAGGTGCCGTAGATCCGTTGCTGTAACGTGCCGCTGATGTGATCCAGGACAAACGCCTGCAAGACCTTGGTGGTGGGGACGTGTGGTCCATGGCTCTGGTACTCGGTGTCCCCCAGACGGTACAGCGGCACGGCTTCGCGCGCCGGCCGACGACGGATCGAGTGATTGGTCGCTGCCAGTGACTGCATGCGTGCTTCGATGAGGGGCAGGTCTGCCGGGGTCAGCGGTTGCTCGACTGCAAACTCGTAAAAGAAACCGTCACCCAATTCCTTTCCCGCGCGCAATTGCGCATGAGGGTGGAGTTGCTTGACCGCCATGGCCAGCATCAATGCACAGGAGCGGCGCAGGATCTCCAGGCCGTCCGGCTCCCGTGGGGTGACAATGCTGACCCGGGCGTGCGCTTCGATCAGGTATTCACAGTCCACCAGTACACCATTGACCCTTCCTGCTACGGCCGCGCTGGCCAGTTCGGGGCCGATGCTGGCGGCCACCTCATGCACGGACAGTGGCTGGTCGTATTCACGCAATGAACCATCGGGCAGGGTGATCTGGATCATGGTCGGCGTACTCACGTGCTTCTAACGAGCGTTATCGCATAAACCGCAGGGGCAAACATTAAGACGTTTGTCGTGCCAGGCAATTTGTCCTGACACGATGGCTGTTTTTAGCCACCCGCGTCAGAACTCGTTTTGCAGGGCTTTGTAGCCGCGCACCAGGTCGACGTTGGTGCGCGCCACGTCTTCGGAAAACTCGGAAGCACTGACGCTCACCGGTGGGTATTGCGAGAGGTCGGTGTTGGGGCCGATCCGCGTGGTGGAAGGCACGTAGAAAGCTTCAGGCAGGTCACGACCATCGACCACCGAGTTATGCCGCACCACGCAACCGTCACCGACCACACAGTTGAACAGCACGCTGTTGAAGCCGATGAATACTCGATTGCCCACGGTGCAGGGGCCATGCACGATCGAGCGGTGGGCGATGGAACTGAACTCGCCGATCACCACTTTGCCGCAGATGATCGCCGTCTTGTCGACGTAGGCCGACTCGGCAATCAGCGGTAAATCTCCGGAAGGGTTCTTGCGGATCATGGCTTGCTCAATGCGTTGTACAGGGTGTTGAGGTTGTGCTCGAACAACCCGGTGAAGGTGCTGGCCGGGCCGCTCGCCGCCAGGGCATCGGAGTACAGCGTGCCGCCGATCTGCGCGCCGCTTTCATCCGCAATCTGCTTGAGCAGGCGCGCGTCCTTGATGTTTTCCATGAACACCGCCTTGACCTTGGCCTGACGAATCTGGGTGATCAGTGCGGCCACTTCGGCCGCTGAAGGTTCGCGCTCGGTGGACAGGCCTTGAGGCGCCATGAACTCAATGCCGTAGGCCTGGCCGAGATAACCGAAGGCGTCGTGGGACGTCACGATCTTGCGGTTGCCCGGTGGCAGTGAGCCGAGTTTGGCCTTGGCTTCGGCGAGCAGGGCGTAGACCTGTTTCAGGTACACCTGGCTGTTGCGCTCATAGTCGGCGGTATTCGCCGGGTCGGCGGCGATCAGCGCCTTGGTGATGTTGGCGATGTACAACTCGGTGTTCGCCAGGTTATGCCAGGCATGCGGGTCGGGAACGGATTCGCCGTCTTCATCCAGGCTACGCGGGATGACGCCGTGGCTCGCGCTGATGACCGGCGCCCGGGTCTCGGTACTCGTCACCAGGCGATCCAGCCAGGGCTCGAAACCCAGGCCGTTTTTGATGATGAGTCTGGCATTGAGCAGCGCTTTGGCGTCGTCCGGTGTCGGCTCGTAGGTGTGGGCATCCGCGTCCGGGCCGACCATATTGGTGATCTGGATATGCTCCTTGCCGACCTGGCGGGTCATGTCGGCAAGGATGCTGAAGCTGGTGACCACCTGGAGTTTTTCGGCGGCAGACAGCGACATCGACACCATCAAGCTGAACAGCACGAGTAAAGCGCGCATCGGGCAACACCTCATTGGGATGTGAGCAAAGGCGGGCGGCGCAGCAAGCCGTGCACCGGCCCGAACACCACGGACAACAGATACCCGGCGCCGGCCACCAGTACGATTGCCGGGCCACTGGGCAGCGAGTAATAGAACGAGATCAATAAACCGAGCCACACCGAGAGACTGCCGAGCAAGGCGGCGACGACGATCAGCACCGGCAAGCGGCGACTCCAGAAACGCGCCGCGGCGGCAGGCAACATCATCAACCCGACCACCATCAACGCGCCGATCGCCTGGAAACCGATGACCAGATTCAACACCACCAGCGTCAGGAACACGCCGTGGGCCAGTGGACCAAGTCGGCTGACGGTTTGCAGAAAAAGCGGGTCGAGGGTGTCGAGCAGCAGTGGTTTGTAGATCAATGCCATGGCAATCAGGCTCAGGCCCGAGACCCAAAGCATGCCGGTCAAGGTCGAGCCGTCGACCGCCAGCGCCGAGCCAAACAATAGGTGCAACAGGTCCAGGCGTTTGCCGGCGATGCCGAGAATCAGCACGCCGCCGGCCAGGGAAATCGGGTAGATCGCCGCGAGACTGGCGTCCTCTCGCAGGCCGGTGCGCCGCGTAATCCAGGCCGCGAGGCCGGCCATGCTCAAGCCGGCGCCGAGACCGCCGATGGTCAAGGCCGGGAGGCTCAACCCGGCAAACCAGAAACCCAGGGCCGCACCGGGAAGGATGCCGTGGGCGACGGCATCGCCGATCAGGCTCATGCGCCGGAGGATCAGAAACACCCCAAGGGGCGCCGTACTGCACGCCAGGAGCAAACCACCGAGCAGCGCCCGACGCATGAACACGAACTCGTGGAACGGTTGCCAAAGATGCGCGGCAGCGATCATCAGGCCACCTGCGCATGTGGTGGTTGGCGGATCAGTTCGGTACTCGGGCCGAATGTGCATCCACTGCTTTTGATCAGCAAGGTGTGTGGGATGTGCGCGCGGACGGCAGCGAGGTCATGGCACACAACCACCAGTGTCCGGCCTTCGAGGTGCCAATCGTGTATGTGCTTCCAGAGCAATGCCTGGCCGAGTTCATCAAGGGCCGCATGGGGTTCATCGAGCAACAGCAGGGGCGCGTCAGTCAGGCTCAATCGGGCAAGCAGGGCGCGTTGCAACTCGCCGCCGGAGAGGGCCATCAAGGGGCGATCTTCCAGGCCGTTCAGGCGCCAGTTCTCGAGGACGGTTTTCAGGCGTTGGCTACGGATCTGTGGTGACTGTTTGTTGCCCCAGAAACCGGCGGCGACCAATGCCTGAAGGCTGATCGGAAATTGCCTGTCCAGGTGTTGTTGCTGGGGCTGGAACGACACACCGCCCTTGAGTGGAACACTCAGTCGAACCTTTCCGGCCAACGGTTTTTGCAATCCGGCGATGACCTTCAACAGGCTGCTTTTCCCGGAGCCGTTCGCACCGATGATGGCGGTCAGGCTGCCCTTCGAGAGTTCGAAGTCCAGCGCGGGTGTGAGTGGCTGCCCCGGCGCGCCCCAACGTAAAGCGTGGCAAGCAATCATGCGAGCTCCCAGTTGAAACGGCTTTCGGCGACAGCGTCATGGGCGTGCAGGCTTTCGGCATGGGTGACACGAATGTGGAAGGCATTGATGCCTGTGGAGCGCTTCAGGGCCAGATTCAAACGGCGTGCGGCGTCCTCGCAGAACATCAGGTTCTGACCATTGGCCAGGGCGAAGGCCTGTTCGTCGGCGCGTTTTACCGCTGTTTGAACGGCGGTGCCGAGTGCGGCTTCGGCGTCGTTGATGACGGCGATCAGAGGTAACTCGTCCAAAAAATCAGCCAGACGCACGCGCAACTTTGCGCTGCTGCGTTGGCTGTGAGGTGTGGCGACTATGCCGTTCGTGGAGCCGAGCCACGCTAAAACGTCGGCGTGTTGCAGTGCCTTGTTCGCGAAATCATCGACGAACTGCTGCTGAATCAACTGTCGAGAAAGGGCGGCGGAACATGGACAGGTTGAGGAATAAGGCACATCGATTTTTAGTTCCACGTGGAACATTGCGTTTTTCAGTTGCGCTTCGATGGTGACTGAATAGCTTTTCCAGCCAGCCAATGGACTGATCAGCGCCGGCCTTTTCAGCAACAAATCGGCGTGAATGGTTAGATGTGCGCTGCTGGATAGTCCTTCATGACTCTCAAGAAAACGCTGCAAAACCCGCCGCAATAGAGCCGGTGAGAGATTTTCCTGCGCCAGCAATTCAAGCGCCAGATAGAGCCGTGACATGTGAATGCCGCGGGCATTGCCATCGTCGAGGCTCACGCCGGCATCGGCCTTTGCATTCAGTCGTTGGCCATCAAACAAAACGGGAAGAGCAATGCCGCACATGCCCACCCACTCCAGTGGCAGGGCTTGGCGTGAGGCCTGCGCGGCGATATCCGGCAGAGTCAGCGCATTCATGAGCAGGTCCATCGTGGGAGTTGATCTACAATGTTATAGTATAACAGTGTAATCGACGATGCCTTTTTCATGAACGGATTTTCATCATGCGCAACCACCGCATGCTCAGCCTGCTTTCACGCCTTCAACAGAAAAACAAAGAGGCTTAACAGCCAGCGATCCGGCTGCAGGTGAACCTGGCGCTGCTGCCGCCAGAGCTGGAAAACCGGTTGATCGTGGTCCAGCCGACGCGCTGGTTGTAGCCGACCCAGGCCTCGCCATCGGAAGCGATACCGGTGAAAAACGTCAGCTGACCGTAGCGGCTGTTGGTCTGCGCCCAATAGCGTTTGCCGGCCGTTTCGAAACCCCGCAGATAGATCGTGTTTCCGGCGGTGTTGACGCTGTAGGCATTGCCATCGGCATCCACGCAGGCCAGCAGGTTGGCGCTACGGGTGCACTTGGCCAGGCTCGGGACCTGGGCCGTCGCGTCGGCAGCCACCAGCAGGGAAAGCATGATCAGTGCAGATTTCAGGACGTTGCGCATGGGGCTTCTCACGAAAGGAATGCGTTCAGCATCCAGTCCTTTGCCCTGCCGGGCAAGAGGGGTGGTGCATTGGTGTTGTTACAGTATAACATTGTGTAAGCCCGACACAGCGACCGGGCATCCCTGTGAGGAATATGCAGATGTCCAATCGACTTCCCGTGACCGTTCTCTCCGGCTTTCTAGGTGCCGGAAAAAGTACACTACTTAATTACATACTACGTAATCGCGATTGTTTACGAGTAGCCGTCATCGTCAACGATATGAGCGAAATCAACGTCGATGGCACCGAAGTCCAGCGCGATGTCAGCCTTAATCGCGCTGAAGAACGGTTGGTGGAGATGAGTAACGGGTGTATTTGCTGTACGTTACGTGAAGATTTGCTGGAGGAGGTGAGTCAGCTCGCCAGAGAGGGCCGCTTCGACTATCTGCTGATCGAGTCCACCGGTATTTCCGAACCGCTGCCTGTGGCGGAAACCTTCACCTTCCGCGATGAAAACGGCCAGAGCCTCAGCGACATCGCACGTCTCGACACCATGGTCACGGTGGTCGATGGCATGAATTTCCTGCTCGATTACCAGGCTGCCGAAAGTCTGGCTTCCCGAGGAGAAACGCTTGGGGAAGAGGACGAGCGTTCGATTACCGATCTGTTGATTGAACAGGTGGAGTTCGCCGATGTGATTTTGCTCAGCAAGATCGATTTGATCAGCAGCCACGAACGCGAGGAGCTGATCGCCATACTTGAACGGCTCAACGCCCAGGCGGAAATCATTCCGATGGCGATGGGCGAAATCCCCTTGAACAAGATTCTCGACACCGGTCGTTTTGACTTCGAAAAGGCTGCACAGGCACCAGGATGGTTGCAGGAGTTGCGCGGCGAACACGTGCCGGAAACCGAAGAATACGGCATTGCTTCCAGTGCTTACCGGGCTCGCCGGCCGTTCCATCCACAGCGTTTCTTCAACTTCATCGACGGTCGTTGGGACAACGGCAAGCTGCTGCGCTCCAAGGGCTTTTTCTGGCTGGCAAGCAAGCACATGGATGCCGGCAGTTGGTCTCAAGCCGGTGGTTTGATGCGCTATGGCTTTGCCGGACGCTGGTGGCGTTTCGTACCGAAAAACCAATGGCCGCAGGACGAAGAAAGTACCGTCGGGATCATGAAAAACTGGACCGCCGATAGCGGGGACTGTCGTCAGGAACTGGTATTCATCGGCCAGAACATCGACTTCACGCAACTCACGGCCGAACTGGACGCATGCCTGCTGACCGATGAGGAAATGGCGCTGGGCGTAGAGGGCTGGCGTTTGCTGCCTGATCCATTCGGCCTGTGGTATGAAGAGGCCGCCTGATCCACTAATGACGTTTCAAGGCTTGAACCAGGTGCCCTGGCTCTGGGCCTCGCAGTACGGCTGCAAATACGCCGCGTCGGTGGCAACGCCGTAATAGTGAATATCCTGTCGGTAGGGCATATTGGCGACTTGGGCGTTGCTGCAGATACCGAATGCGCCGCTGGGGCATTGATCGACGTACTGCACATCGACTTTCTGCCCCGCCAGGTTCGGCTGGCAGAAACCATCGGCGAAGAGTTTTGGCGGGATGTTGCGGTTCTGCTGGCAAACCTGGACATCAAGCCGCTGGCCCTGGCTATGAACCACACAAGCCTGGGCCAGCGCCTCGCCTGAAACCAGTGCCAGGAGCAACGACAAGCCAATCAACCGCATCCATCACCTCCTCAGAAATCATCGACCATGCTGCAGAATATCCCCACTCATGTCATTGCCGGTCCGTTGGGCGCCGGCAAGACCAGCCTGATCAAGCACCTGTTGGCCCAGCGCCCGGCAGGCGAGCGGTGGGCGGTGTTGATCAACGAGTTTGGCCAGATCGGTCTCGACGCTGCGCTGCTGACCCGGGACGCCGATGGTATCGCACTGGGTGAAGTGGCCGGGGGCTGCCTGTGTTGCGTCAACGGTGCGCCGTTTCAGATTGGTCTTGGGCGCTTGTTGCGCAAGGCGCAACCGGATCGACTGTTCATCGAACCCTCAGGGCTGGGGCATCCGGCGCAGTTGCTCAGGCAATTGAGCGAAGCGCCGTGGCAAGGCGTGTTGGCTGTCCAGCCTTGTGTGCTGGTGTTGGATGCCCAGTCGCTCGCTGCTGGCAAACCGTTGCCGGATGTTCAGCAGCAAGCGCTGGGCCATGCGGGATTGCTGCTGTTGAACAAGTCTGAAGGTCTCGAAGAAGGCAGTCGCCAGAGAATCGCCGGGCAATTGCCGCCGCTCCCCCTGTGCTGGACGCAACAGGCGGCTTTACCCTTGAGCGAGCTGCCGGGGCTGAATGCCAAAGCGCGGGCGGGTGTGGATAACTTCGTCGTGCCCAAGGGATTGGCGCAGTTACCGGCGGTCTGGGGCGATCCTGCGTTGCCCATTTGCTTGAGTCAGGAACAGGACGGAGGCTGGAGCATCGGATGGCGTTGGCACCCAAGCCAGGTATTTGATGCCGCGCTGGTAGGCCGGTGGCTTGAAAGCCTTGCCTGGAGGCGGGCGAAGCTGGTTATCCACAGCGTCCACGGATGGGTCTCGGCGAATGCGGTGGATAACTCGGCGCTGGACTGGCAGCCCAGTGAATGGCGGCAGGATTCGCGTATCGAGCTGATTTTCAGTGAGCCGCAGAATACAGACCGGTTGCAGAGGGAGCTGGCAGCGTGCCGATCCGGATCGGGTTAACGGCTCAAGGCCGCCACTTGGTATGGTCCTGACGCCACTGGCTCAGTTCGATCACTTCCGCGCGAGGTTTCGTCACTTCGACCACCGGTTCGGTTTCGTCGAACGGGACCGGGTAGGGCGCCAGTTCAATCTGTGCGCTGTGAGCGCCGAACTGGGTGATGGTGCCGTTGTGGCGGCTTTCGCCGGTCACGGTGAATTCGAAGTTATACACACGGGCCAGGCGTCGCCGACCACTGGCATCCCTGATGAACGCGATTCTTTTCAAGGCCACGTTGCCGTCGAGCAATTCGATCCCGAGTTTGCCGCAATGCTGCTTGACCCGCTCCAGCGCCCGCTCGCGCAAGCCGTGGTTGTGCCATAGCCATGCGCCGGCAGTGGCGAACAGCATCAGCACGAATATATTTCCAAGGGTCAGCATCACAGGGTGCTCCAACAAGATAGTGTCAGCTTAACTGCGTCGCTGGTCTGTCGTACAGGCTGCGTTTAGTCGCATACTGCGCGGCTAGAATTTCAATCGTTTTACGGAAATCCACCGCATGAAACGTACTCCGCATTTGCTCGCTATCCAGTCCCACGTGGTATTCGGTCATGCCGGCAACAGTGCCGCAGTTTTCCCGATGCAACGGGTCGGGGTGAATGTCTGGCCGCTCAACACTGTGCAGTTCTCCAATCACACCCAGTACGGTCAGTGGGCCGGTGAAGTACTGGCGCCGCACCAGATCCCCGACCTGGTCGAAGGCATTGCGGCGATTGGCGAGCTGGGCAACTGCGATGCGGTGCTCTCCGGTTACCTCGGCAGTGCGGCCCAGGGCCGGGCGATCCTGACGGGGGTGGCGCGGATCAAGTCGATGAACCCCAAGGCACTGTACCTGTGTGACCCGGTCATGGGGCATCCGGAGAAGGGTTGCAGTGTTCCGGCGGAGGTCAGTGATTTTCTGTTGGAGGAGGCCGCCGCCGTGGCGGACTTCATGTGCCCGAACCAGTTGGAGCTGGACAGCTTCTCCGGGCGCAAGCCGCAATCGCTGTTCGATTGCCTGGCCATGGCGCGTGCATTACTGGTTCGCGGGCCGAAAGCAGTGTTGGTCAAGCATCTGGACTATCCCGGTAAATCGGCAGAGGCCTTCGAGATGCTGCTGGTGACGGCCGAAGGCAGCTGGCATTTGCAGCGCCCGTTGCTGGCGTTCCCGCGTCAGCCAGTGGGCGTGGGCGATCTGACGTCCGGCCTGTTCCTGGCGCGTGTGCTGTTGGGCGACAGCCTGGTGGCTGCCTTCGAGTTCACGGCGTCGGCGGTGCATGAAGTGCTGCTCGAAACCCAGGCCTGTGCCAGCTACGAGTTGGAACTGGTACGGGCCCAGGACCGGATTGCCCATCCGCGGGTGCGGTTCGAGGCGACCCCGATCAGCCTTTGATTTTGCGTTGATCCCATTCGTCGGATCGCCGCCCGGAGCAAGCCCGCTCCCACACTGGATCTATGCAACACCGAAGATCAAATGTGGGAGCGGGCTTGCTCGCGAATGGCTTTCTAAAGAACACCATCAGCCTGCCTGACCAGATCAGGCGTCGCCCTTGATATCCTGATAACGCTTTTCCAGCTCCTGACGAATCTGCCGACGCTGTTGGGCCTGCATGTAGCGGCGCTTGTCTTCACTGTTCTGCGGTTGCAGCGGTGGTACCGGTGCAGGTTTGCGCTGGTCATCCACCGCGACCATGGTGAAGAAGCAACTGTTGGTGTGGCGCACCGACCGCTCGCGAATGTTCTCGGTCACCACTTTGATGCCCACCTCCATGGAGGTATTGCCGGTGTAGTTGACGGAGGCGAGAAAGGTCACCAGTTCGCCGACATGGATCGGCTCACGGAAAATGACCTGGTCCACCGACAGGGTCACCACATAGCGGCCGGCATAACGGCTGGCGCAGGCGTAGGCCACTTCGTCGAGGTATTTGAGCAGGGTGCCGCCGTGGACATTGCCAGAGAAGTTGGCCATGTCGGGGGTCATCAATACCGTCATCGACAGCTGGGCGTTTCCGGGTTCCATAGCATTCTCACGGGTCAAGGCCAGGTTTGAGGGTTGCACCTCTGCGGGTGCCTCGGCGGTTTTTTCAAACCAACAGTTATCGGGACGCCGGGCGCAGGGTCGCCGTCACGCCGGATCGATCTGTTTCCATATATTGCACCGCCTTTCTGCCAGAAGTCGCGGTGTTACCCTGCAAAAAGCCCTGCCTCAAGGGCATTTCCTACGTGCAATTCCGATTTTTGTTCTGCTCGATCAGACTTTTCCTGCATCCGGGGATCGAGCAATGCCAGCCAGGGAGTCTCACGCCATGCATGCCATCAGTTTCATTCAGGATCTGGCAGTGATCATGTTGATTGCAGGTGTGGTCACCGTGGTTTTCCATCGCCTGAAACAACCGGTGGTACTGGGATACATCGTCGCCGGTTTCATCATTGGCCCGCACACCCCGCCATTCGGCCTGATCCATGATGAAGAAACCATCAAGACCCTGGCTGAACTCGGTGTGATATTCCTGATGTTCTGCCTGGGCCTGGAGTTCAGCCTGCGCAAGTTGTTCAAGGTCGGTGCCACGGCGTTCATCGCGGCATTCCTGGAGATCGTGCTGATGATCTGGATCGGCTACGAGATTGGTCGCTGGTTCGACTGGAACACCATGGACTCACTGTTCCTCGGCGCGATCCTGGCGATTTCCTCGACCACCATCATCGTCAAGGCGCTCAACGATCTGAAGTTGAAGAACGAGCGATTTGCCCAGTTGATATTTGGTGTGCTGATCGTCGAAGACATTCTGGGCATCGGCATCATCGCGCTGCTGTCCAGCATCGCGGTCAGCGGTACGGTCAGCTCCGGCGAAGTGTTTTCCACGGTCGGCAAACTGTCGCTGTTCATGATCGTCGCGTTGGTCGTTGGTATCCTGATGGTGCCGCGGCTGCTGGCTTACGTCGCCAGATTCGAAAGCAATGAAATGCTGCTGATCACGGTGCTGGGCCTGTGTTTTGGCTTCTGCCTGCTGGTGGTCAAGCTTGAATACAGCATGGTCCTCGGGGCATTCCTGATCGGCGCGATCATGGCTGAATCCCGGCAACTGCTGAAAATCGAGCGTTTGATTGAGCCGGTTCGCGATCTTTTCAGTGCGATTTTCTTTGTGGCCATCGGGCTGATGCTCGATCCGGCGATCCTGGTTCAGTACGCCTGGCCAATCGTCGTAATCACCGTAGCCGTGGTGCTCGGCAAGATGTTGTCCTGCGGCCTTGGTGCATTTATCGCCGGCAATGACGGACGTACCTCGCTGCGGGTCGGGATGGGGCTTTCACAGATTGGCGAATTCTCCTTCATCATTGCGGCGCTGGGCATGACGTTGCAGGTCACCGGTAACTTTCTGTACCCCGTGGCTGTGGCGGTTTCGGTGATCACGACCCTGCTGACGCCTTATCTGATCCGCGCGGCCGATCCATTGTCGACCAAGCTCGCCGGCGTCATGCCAGAACGTCTGGGACGGGTGTTGGGGATGTATGGCGAATGGTTGCGCAGCATCCAGCCTCAGGGGGAGGGCGCGTTACTGGCATCCATGATTCGCAGGATCTTGCTGCAGGTGGGAGTGAATCTGGCGCTCGTGATCGCGATCTTCTTCTCGGGCGCGTACTTCGCAGAACGCATGTCGGCTTATCTGCAAGACTGGATCAACGATCCGAGCTGGCAAAAGGCGTTGATCTGGGGTGGGGCGCTGCTGTTATCGCTGCCTTTTTTGATTGCGGCATACCGCAAGCTAAAGGCACTGTCGATGTTGCTGGCGGAAATGGGCGTGAAGCCGGAGATGGCCGGGCGCCACACGCAGCGAGTGCGCCGGGTGATCGCCGAAGTGATCCCGATCCTGTCGCTGCTGGTGATCTTTTTGCTGTTGGCAGCCTTGTCGGCCAGTATTCTGCCGACCAACAAGTTGCTGGTGCTGATCGCCATCGTCGCGGCCGCCGTGGCGGCGCTGCTGTGGCGCTGGTTCATTCGTGTGCATACGCGGATGCAGGTGGCTTTGCTGGAAACCCTCGACAATCACAAGGAGTCGTCCGGGCATTGACCACCCAGCGGTGTTGACTGGATCAGCTTTCCAGCCAGACGTCCCTTGCCCAGTGCCACACCGACTCCCAAGTCTCTTCGGCGATCAGTTCTTCTTCGGCCTGCCAAAGCACCACGGTGCCATCTTCTTCGACGCAATAGTAGTCATCACCGTCCTGGCAGATAGGGATCAGGCTGCGATCGACGCCGGCGTCCCAAGCGTTGGCGGCAACGTCGGGCAGGTAGGTGTGGGATTGCGGGTCGGTCACCGTGACCGGTTCCAGGCTACCGTAGACCACGTCGCTGACGGTCAGCAGAAACTCTCTGAAGACAAACGGAATGTCGATGAACAGTTGTTCTTCGATTTCGACCAGCAGGTCTTCGTCGGGCAATTCCAAGGGGACCGGTACCGGTTCGTTGGCTTCACGCAGTTGTTCGATGATTTCTTCCACGTCCGGGATCCTCTTGCTTGTATGGCGCGGTTTATATGGGGCGGTTTATACAGTAGCTTGCTATAGATGCAACCGCGAAATAGAAAACCCCAGCCAGGGCTGGGGTTTTCTTTTCAGCAAGTGAAGCGCGGCGCGGGATCAGCCGTTCTGGCGGATACCTGCAACCAGCCAAGGCTGGTTTTCGCCTTGTGCACGTTCCATGTTCCAGCTTTCGCTGAAGACTTCGCCCTGGTCGAAACGCGAGGTTTTCGACACGCCGGTGAAGGTCAGGGTGGCAATGGTCTTGTCGGCGCGATCATCCACACCGTCCAGCTGCACATTGAGGTTATCAATGTAGGTGGACTGGAAAGCGTCGCCCAGGTCGGCACGCTCACGCTTGAGGAACTCCAGCATTTGCGGGGTCACGAACTCGGCGATCTTGTCCATTTCGTTGGCGTCCCAGTGCTGTTGCAGGGACTGGAAGTGATTGCGTGCCGCTTCGACGAAGTTTCTTTCGTTGAACCAGGCTGGAGCGTTGATCACTG
Organism: Pseudomonas sp. GM74; assembly: GCF_000282455.1. Classification (GTDB taxonomy): domain Bacteria; phylum Pseudomonadota; class Gammaproteobacteria; order Pseudomonadales; family Pseudomonadaceae; genus Aquipseudomonas. Next base: position 52,109 of record NZ_AKJG01000003.1, on the reverse strand, counting down.
GACGAGCGGCAACAGGCGCTGGCGAACCACCGAAGATCGAACCACCGGCAGGCTTCTGTTCGAACGCTTCACGTTGCATCGGCGCGTGGCCGGCCGGAGCGTAATGCTCCTGCTGCTTGCGACGACGGGCGGCGATAAAGCGGAATACCAGGAATGCAATGACAGCCATGATCAGGATGTCGAAGATCTGCATGCCCTGGAAGCCGTCGCCCATGAACATGGATGCCAGCAGGCCGCCGGCCGCGATACCGGCCAGAGGGCCGAGCCAGCGCGAAGCGCCACCGGCCTTGGCGGCGGCGCCAGCGGCACCGGCAGCACCAGCGGTCGCCGCAGCGCCGCCCATGCCAGGAGAAGAAGGAGCCATCTGGCTGGTCTGGTGCGTCGGCGCAGCGCCTGCGCTTTTGCCACCACCGAAGCGCTTGGCGGCATTGACGTCGAGACTCATCGTCAGGCCGATGCACAACGCCATGGCGATGCTAAGAAAACGTTTCATAAAGGGAATTCCCATTTGTGGAAGGCACGCGCGCCATGTTGCACAGCTGAAGTGTTACTGGCTAGCGGCAGAGTGTTTCGGGCTTTTGCCTGACAGGTTTCATTCAGCTTCAGTCAGTGCAATAGGGCCTTTTGACTTTGATCTGTCAGATGAGTGGATGAGCTTTGTAGGACGCTCGCCTAGCGACGTAATGCCAGCATGACGACCCCGGCCGTGATCAGAACGATTCCGCCCCATTGGCGCAGGTCAAGTTTTTCACCCAGCAGGATTACGCCAAGAACGGCCACCAGCACCACGCTGAGTTTGTCCACCGGGGCAACCAGTGACGCCGGACCGACCTTGAGTGCACGGAAATAGCAGATCCACGACGCACCGGTGGCCAGGCCCGACAACAGCAGGAAAAGGTAGCTCTTCGCAGAGATCGATCCCAAAGACTGATATTGGCCCGTGGCGAACAAAATCAAGGCCAGGCTGACCAATACCACTATCGTACGCAGCAGGGTGGCGAAGTCGGAGTTGACGTTTTCGATGCCGACTTTCGCGAAAATGGCGGTCATTGCCGCGAATGCCGCCGATAACAGGGCCCAGAATGTCCAAGAGGAAAAGAAGCTTGAACCCATATCTGTTCCCTTTCACATAGGCCAACGTCTAACTCTGTGGGAGCGGGCTTGCTCGCGAAGGCAGCACCGCGGTTCATCAGAAACACCGCGTGATCGTTCTTCGCGAGCAAACCCGCTCCCACATCAGACCTCTGGCGGTCTTTTAGATTGCTTCCAGTTTCGCGTAACCCAGCATCAGCCACTTGCTGCCTTCGCTGAAGTTCACCTGCACCCGGGCCTGAGCCCCGGCGCCTTCGAAGTTCAGGATCACGCCATCGCCAAACACTGAGTGGCGTACGGTCTGCCCCAGGCTGAAGCCGGTCTGCGGAATCTCGCTGCCGCTGAACAGGTTGCTGCCACTCATTGACTGGTTGCCACCGAAAGGACGGCTGACGCTGTTGGACAGCCGCACCTCCTGAATCAGACCTTTCGGAACTTCGCGTACGAAGCGCGAGACCTTGTTGTAGGTCTCGCTGCCATAAAGGCGTCGGGTTTCAGCATAGGTCATCACCAGGTTCTGCATGGCCCGGGTGATGCCTACGTAGGCCAGACGACGTTCTTCCTCAAGGCGACCGGGTTCTTCCAGGCTCATCTTGTGCGGGAACAGGCCTTCTTCCATGCCCACCAGGAACACGTAAGGGAATTCCAGACCCTTGGCGCTGTGCAGGGTCATCAGTTGAATGCTGTCTTCGTGCTCGTCGGCCTGGGTATCGCCGGCCTCCAGCGATGCGTGACCGAGGAATGCTGCCAATGGCGACAGGTCTTCGTCTTCTTCGCTGTTTTCGAAGTTGCGTGCGGCGCTGACCAGTTCCTCAAGGTTTTCTACCCGAGCCTGGCCTTTCTCGCCTTTTTCCGCTTCGTGATAGGCGATCAGCCCCGACTGCTCGATGACGGTCTGGGTCATCAGGTGCAGTGGCATTTCCATGCACTTGGCGGCGAGGTTCTCGATCAGCTCGATAAAGGCGCCCAAGGCACCGGCCGCACGACCGGTCAGGCCTTTGTTGGCCACCAGTTGGCGCATCGCTTCCCACATCGATACATCGCTGTGGCGCGCATGGTCGCGGATCGCTTCAACGGTTTTCTCGCCGATGCCACGGGCCGGCACGTTGATCACCCGTTCCAGCGCGGCATCGTTACCACGGCCTTCGAGCAAGCGCATGTAGGCCATGGCGTTCTTGATTTCGGCGCGTTCGAAGAAGCGCTGACCGCCATAGATACGGTAGGGAATGCGCTCGCGCAGCAAGGCTTCTTCCAGAACCCGCGATTGGGCGTTGGAGCGATACAGAATCGCGATATCGCTGCGAGACAAGCCGGTTTTGAGCGCGCTTTCGATGGTTTCGACAACGTAGCGTGCTTCGTCGTGCTCGTTGAAGGCGGCGTACAGGTTGATCGCTTCGCCGTCGCCGCCGTCTGTCCACAGCTCTTTGCCCAGGCGCCCGGTGTTGTTGGCGATCAAGGCGTTGGCAGCCTTCAGGATACCGGCGGTGGAGCGATAGTTTTGCTCCAGGCGAATGGTTTCGGCGTCCGGGAAGTCTTCGGAATACTGATAGATGTTCTCGATTTTCGCGCCACGCCAGCCGTAGATCGACTGGTCGTCGTCGCCTACGACCATCAGGCTGTCGCCACCCTTGGCCAGCAGGCGCAACCAGGCGTATTGCACGGCGTTGGTGTCCTGGAACTCGTCCACCAGGATGTGCCGGAAGCGCTTTTGATAGTGAGCGAGCAGGCCTGGGTGATCGCGCCACAGGTCGAGGGCGCGCAGCAGCAATTCGGAGAAGTCGATGACCCCCGCACGCAGGCAGGCGGCCTCGTAGGCCTCATAGATGCCGCGCATGGTCGCCAGGAACAGGTCGCCGCTGGCCTGGATGTGTTGCGGGCGCAGGCCTTCGTCTTTCTGGCCGTTGATGAACCATTGGGCCTGACGGGCCGGCCAGCGCTGTTCGTCCAGGCCGAGCTCGCGGATTACTCGCTTGACCAGACGCTGTTGGTCATCGCTGTCGAGAATCTGGAAGGTCTGGCTCAGGCCCGCTTCCTGCCAGTGTGCCCGCAGGAGGCGGTGCGCCAGGCCGTGGAAGGTGCCGACCCACATGCCGGCCGGGTTGATACCCATCAGCTGCTCGATGCGCTGGCGCATCTCGGCAGCGGCCTTGTTGGTGAAGGTCACCGACAGGATGGAGTGGGGCGAGGCGTTTTCGACCTGGATCAACCAGGCGATACGGTGCACCAGCACTCGGGTTTTACCGGAACCAGCACCGGCCAGGACCAACTGACGACCCACGGGGGCCGCTACGGCCTGGCGTTGGGCATCGTTGAGGGAGTTCAGCAGAAGGGAGAGATCATCGCGCATCGGGGCATTCTAGGGGGCCGCGACACACCGGGCAAACTCCGCTTCGCATTAACCGATGAAAGTTATGCGAGGGACGACCGGTCGGTCATCGGCTGCGGGCGTTGGCGGGGCGTGCCTTCAGCATTTTCAGTGACATCGGCAACCGAAAAATATGGCGATTTATTGATCAGCAGCAGTTTGGTCCGGGCAATTGCTTGTGTATGCTCCGAGCAGTTTCGGGCCCATGCTCATCATTATAAGAACAAGAACATCGCCTATGACCCTCAGCTTCGACCTGTCGGGCCCCACTGTGGAGCCTCGGGTGATCCGTAAACAGTACGCCATGGAAATGGCGGTCGAGCGCACGCGCCTGTTGTATCAAGGCTCGTTGCTGCCCACATTGTTCATGCTGATCAATGGCCTGGTCTGTGCCGGTTTGCTCTGGAGCCCGCAGCGCTATTTCCTGGTCAGTGTCTGGCTGGTGTGGTTGTTGTCTTTGGTGGCATTGCGGGTGATTCAGGTCGCGGCCTTCGATTCGGCCATTCCCAACCGTCAGGCCCATCCCATTTGGCGACGGATGTTTTTGCTGGGCTCCGGCCTCACTGGTCTGACCCTGGCCGGTGCCGGCATCGCTCTGGTTCCCGCCGATAACTTCATTCAGCAAGCCTGGGTCTTCGGCCTCATCGGTGCCGCAGCGCTCTCGGCCAGCGTGGCTTATGCGGTCAGCTTGCCGGCATTTCTGTCATTCACCTTGCCCTGCCTGTTACCGGCCATCGCCTATATGTTCTGGGGGGCTGACGAACAGCAGCAGGGCTGGGGCTGGTTCGGGCTGATCCTGCTCGGTGCATTGAGCGTGGTTGCCTGGCAAGTCAATCGATTGATCGATCGGGGCTTGATGCGACGCTTTCAGAACCAGGCGCTGATCGAGCATCTACAGCAGGCGCAAAGTTGCAGTGATCAGCTCAATCAGAAGCTGGCCAAGGAGATAGAACAGCGCCGACGTGCCGAGGACGAGTTGCGAGAGATCCAGGTCGACCTGGAAAACCGAGTCGCTCAGCGCAGCCTGGAACTGGACGCCGCCAACCAGGCACTGAGCAAGAGTGAGGCGCGTCTGGCGCTGGCATTGAAGGCCAGCGAGTTGGGGTTGTGGGACTGGAACCTGCAAACCGACGAAGTCCATCACACGCAGATTCAGGAATTGTTCGGCCTGGAGCCGGAGCAGGTCACCGCATTACTGCGCCACCTCAAGCCGCGCCTTCATCCTGAGGATCTTCCTGCGCTGAAAAGGGCGCTGGTCGAGCATTTGAAGGGTCGCACCGAGGACTATCAAATCGAGTATCGCGTGCGCCATGGCGACGGTCACTGGGTCTGGATCGAAGACCGCGGGCGGGCAGTCGAGCGTGCCGACAACGGCCGGGTGATTCGCATGGTCGGCACTCGCCGCGACATCAGCGCCAGCAAAAGCCTGGAAGAGCAGCGGCAACTGGCGGCGACCGTGTTCGAGGCGGCCAGCGAAGGGATCGTGATTTTCGATCCGAACTACGTCCTGATCGCGATCAACCAGGCCTTCAGTCGGGTGACCGGCTATGACATCGACGACATGATCGGGCGCAATGTCGTTGAGTTGCCATGCAGTCGCGATGCGCGTCGGCATTACGCTGCAATACATCAGGCGCTGGAGCAGCAAGGCAGTTGGCAGGGCGAATTGGTGGAGACCCGCAAGAACGGCGAGATGTATCCGCAATGGTTGCAACTGAATGCCGTGCGCGATACCCGGGGAAATGTAAGCCATATTGTGGGCTTCTTCGCTGATCTCTCGGCCCGCCGAGAATCCGAAGAGCGAATGCGCTATCTGACCCATTACGATGAGCTTACCGGTCTGGCCAACCGCGCGATGTTTCGCGAACGACTCAGCGAGGCTCATCAACGAGTGCGACAGGGCGGTTACCGCAGCCTGGCGTTGCTGCACATCAATCTTGACCGGTTCAAGCAACTCAACGACAGCCTGGGGCATGAAGTCGCCGACCAGTTGTTGCAGAAAATGGCCCGGCGACTGGTGAATGCGTTGCCTGAAGCAGACACCATTGCGCGCCTTTCCGGTGATGAGTTTGCCGTGCTGTTCAACGCCTACGGCAACCTTTCGAGCCTGGCCCGGGTGGCGACTCGTCTGGCGAACAAGTTGCGTCTGCCGGTGACCATTGACGGGCATGAACTGGTGGTCAGCGCGTCGATGGGCATCAGCCTGTTGCCGGACAGCGCGCGGGAAATATCGGCATTGGTCAGTCAGTCGAACATGGCGATGCAGCACGCCAAACACCTGGGTGGCGATAATTTCCAGTTTTACACCGACAGCTTGCAGGCCAGCACGCTGGAGCGATTGCAGTTGGAAAACCACCTGCGCAAAGCCATCGAAGACAAACAACTGAAGGTGTTTTACCAACCGAAACTGTGCCTGGCCACTGGCAGGTTGAATGCCGCCGAAGCCTTGGTGCGTTGGGATCATCCGACCATGGGCCGGGTGCCGCCGGGGGATTTCATCGGCCTGGCTGAAGAGACCGGATTGATCGGCCCGATCGGTGAGTTCGTGTTGCGTCAGGCCTGCTGGCAAGCCTGTGAATGGCAGCGCCAGGGGCTTGAGCCGATACGGGTGTCGGTCAATCTGTCGGTGCATCAACTGCGTCAGGGCAAGCTGGTCAGTCTGGTGCGCCAGGTGCTGGAGGAAACCGGGCTGGCGTCGCACTATCTGGAGCTGGAGCTCACCGAAAGCCAGTTGCTGGACAGTGTCGAACACATCATTGCAACCTTCCAGCAGTTGCGTGATCTCGGGGTGAAATTGGCCATTGACGATTTTGGCACCGGTTATTCGTCCCTGAGCTATCTCAAACGAATCCCCGTGGATTACGTGAAGATTGATCAGGCGTTTATCCGTGGCCTGGGGGAGGGCAGCGAAGACGCGGCGATTACCCGGGCCATCATTGCCATGGCTCACGGTCTCAAACTTAAGGTCGTGGCAGAAGGGGTGGAGCGGGAAGAGCAGCTTGAGTTCCTGAAAGCCGAGTGCTGCGATGAAGTACAGGGTTATTTGATCAGCCGCCCGGTCGAGGCCGAGGCGTTGGCAGGTTTGCTGCACGCGCAAGCCGCAAGCTGAGGGGGATACGTAAGGCGCTTTGTCCTTTAAAACGTGCACTCGGTGCACCTGGACAGGCGCCAGAGTGCTACATGAAGCCCGGGCACGTGAAATCGAGGGATTCGGTAACGCATTGAGCAGGCAAAAAGCCAATTCATGTAGTATAACTACAAGCGTGCTACATCCCCGGCACCTGCCAATAACAAAGAGTCCAGCCCTTTGAATCTGCTGCAACACATCGCCCAGTCTCGCCACCTGTTACGCAAGTCGGAGCTCAAGGTCGCCGACCACGTGCTGCTTGATCCTGCGGCCGTGATGCACAGCTCCATGGCCGACCTGGCCCACAGCGTGGGCATCAGCGAGCCGACCATCGTGCGTTTTTGCCGTGCCATTGGTTGTTCCGGTTTTCAGGACCTGAAACTGAAGCTGGCCCAGAGCCTGGCGGCAGGTGCGAGTTTCGGCCAGTTTGCGATTCACGAAGACGATTCGGTCGCCGACTACAGCCTGAAAATCTTCGACACCACCCTGCATACGCTGATGGAGGTTCGCGAGAAACTCGATCCACTGGAGTTGCAGCGGGCGGTGACACTGATGTCCCAGGCCCAGCGCGTCGAGTTCTACGGCTTCGGCGCCTCGGGTGCGGTCGCTGCGGATGCCCAGCACAAATTCTTCCGCTTGCTGCTCACCGCTGCGGCGTATTCCGACCCGCACATGCAGGCGATGTCGGCCGTGACGCTCAAGCCAACCGACGTGGCGATCTGCATTTCCCAGTCCGGGCGTTCCAAGGACCTGCTGATCACCGCCAATCTGGTGCGCGAAAGCGGTGCTTCGTTGATCACCCTGTGCCCGAGCCAGACCCCGTTGGCCGAACTGTCTACGGTCAATCTGGCGATCGATGTACATGAAGACACTGAAATCTATACGCCGCTGACTTCGCGCATCGCCCACCTGGTGGTGATCGACGTGCTGGCGATGGGTGTGGCCATGGCGCGCGGACCGAGCCTGGTCAACCACCTCAAGAGCGTCAAGCGCAGCCTTCGCAGTTTGCGGTTGTCGCCCAAGTCGGTGAAGGCACTGGACGACTGATCTCAAGACTGGCGCGGACCCTGTGGCGAGGGAGCTTGCTCCCGAAGCGGCCTCAAAATTGTGCGACTGCTGCGCAGCCGAGCGGGAGCAAGCTCCCTCGCCACAGGTGCAGCGGCGCCCAACAAAGGTTCATCAGTCTGTAACGCCCAAGCCGCCAAACCGTCATCCCCCGCGCCTATCTTGAAACTCCCGTACTCGCCTTGGGAGACTCGAAATGGCCATGCCCTACGAAGAACGCAACAGCGCTGTCAAAACCCGTCGTCAGCAAGAAGATCAGCGCCGCATGGAATTCCGCCGCGCCATCGAAGATCGCTGCGAACGTCGTCAGCTTCTGGCCGAGATTGGCGATTTCCCAGAGCTGGAGCTCAACTTCTGGCAGTCATCTCCCTCGACTTCCCGTCGAAACGCTCAACCAGCGCGCTGATCTGAATCCGTTCGCTACGAACAAACGCCAGGAAGGCGTGAGCCACCGGTGACAGGCGTTTCGCCTTGGCCTGCACCAGACACCAGCTGCGGTAGAGCGGCAATTCTTCGACCGGCAACTCGATCAGTCCGCCGGTTGCCAGCTCAAGGTTCAGGGCGTGGCGCGTCAATAGCGCAACGCCCAGACCTGCCAGTACACATTCACGCTGGGCTTCGGCAGACGAGACTTCCTGAGTCTGGTTGAAGTGCACACGCTTCTCTTTGAAGTATTCTTCGCACGCCAGCCGCGTCCCGGAGCCTGGCTCACGCAGAAGTAGTGTGTAGGGCTCGAGATCCTGCAGACGCAGCGGCCCCATATGGCACAGCGGGTGATCCGGTGGTGCCACGGCGACGATCGGGTTGTTCAGAAACGGCAGGAATTCCAGGCCCATGTCCTGGGGCACCATGGACATGATCACCAGGTCGTCGCGGTTATCCGACAGGCGCCGAATGACCTGGCCGCGATTGACCACCGTCAGTTGCAGGTTCACTTCCGGGTGCTGGCGTTTGAATGCGGCAAACAAGTGCGGCACGAAATATTTGGCGCTGGATTCCACCGCCAGTTTCAGTTGCCCCTGCAACGAGCCCTGCATGTCCGACAGCTGCATGTCGAGGTTTTCCAGGCGTCCGAAAATATCCCGGCTGGCCCGCTGTAACGCTTCAGCGGCTTCGGTCATGTAGAGTTTTTTGCCGACGTAATCGAACAAAGGCTGGCCAATCAGCTCTTCCAGCTGACGAATCTGTAGGCTGACAGCAGGTTGTGTGAGCGACATTTCCTCGGCCGCTCGGCTGTAGGACCGCAAATCACAGACCTCGTTAAAGATCTGCAATTGCCGCAAAGTCATACGCATCAATGACTTACGCATTATCTGGTCACTCTCGTCGCTGGCTGGTGATTCAACTATAAGTCTTTACTTATGCGCGACCCAATTATTATTCATTTTTGTTAATCCCTTGTGGGCGCTAGTGTGGCCCTGCGACCAAATTGAAACATTTGGTCACGCGTCGACCTGGGTCTAGCAGGTCGTGGGTACCACCGGCTCAAGGGAAACTCCAAGTGATAACAAAGATCCTGATCGCCAACCGTGGTGAGATTGCCGTACGAATCGTACGTGCCTGCGCCGAAATGGGCATTCGCTCGGTCGCGATCTATTCCGATGCCGACCGTCATGCCTTGCACGTCAAGCGTGCGGACGAGGCCCACAGTATCGGTGCCGAGCCGCTGGCCGGTTATCTGAACCCGCGCAAGCTGGTGAACCTGGCTGTGGAAACCGGTTGCGATGCACTGCACCCCGGCTACGGCTTCCTTTCGGAAAACGCCGAGCTGGCGGAGATCTGCGCCGAGCGCGGGATCAAGTTCATCGGCCCGTCGGCAGAAGTGATTCGCCGCATGGGCGACAAGACCGAAGCTCGCCGCAGCATGATCAAGGCCGGCGTACCGGTGACCCCGGGCACTGAAGGCAACGTGTCGGGCATCGAAGAAGCCCTCACCGAAGGCGATCGCATCGGTTACCCGGTGATGCTCAAAGCCACTTCCGGTGGTGGCGGCCGCGGCATTCGTCGCTGCAACAGCCGTGAAGAACTCGAACAAGCCTTCCCTCGGGTCATTTCCGAAGCCACCAAGGCTTTTGGTTCGGCGGAAGTGTTCCTGGAAAAATGCATCGTCAATCCGAAGCATATCGAGGCGCAGATTCTTGGCGACAGCTTTGGCAACGTGGTGCACCTGTTCGAGCGTGACTGCTCGATCCAGCGCCGCAACCAGAAGCTGATCGAGATCGCCCCGAGCCCGCAACTGACCCCGGAACAGCGCGCCTACATCGGCGACCTGTCGGTGCGCGCAGCCAAGGCCGTGGGTTACGAGAACGCCGGCACCGTGGAGTTCCTGCTCGCCGAGGGCGAGGTGTACTTCATGGAGATGAACACCCGGGTGCAGGTGGAACACACCATCACCGAAGAAATCACCGGTATCGACATTGTCCGCGAGCAGATTCGCATTGCCTCCGGCCTGCCGCTTTCGGTGAAACAGGAAGACATCCACCACCGTGGTTTCGCCCTGCAGTTCCGGATCAACGCTGAAGACCCGAAGAACAACTTCCTGCCGAGCTTCGGCAAGATCACCCGTTACTACGCACCCGGCGGCCCCGGCGTACGGACCGACACGGCGATCTATACCGGCTACACCATCCCGCCGTACTACGACTCCATGTGCCTGAAACTGGTGGTGTGGGCGCTGACCTGGGAAGAGGCGATGGACCGTGGCTTGCGCGCCCTCGACGACATGCGTCTGCAAGGGGTCAAGACCACCGCCGCGTACTACCAGGAAATCCTGCGCAATCCGGAATTCCGTAGCGGCCAGTTCAACACCAGCTTCGTTGAAAGCCATCCTGAACTGACCAACTACTCGATCAAGCGCAAACCCGAAGAGCTGGCCCTGGCCATCGCCGCCGCCATCGCCGCCCACGCAGGCCTGTGAGGAATAGAACAATGAGCAAGCCCCCTGTTTCTAAAAAGATAAACGTAACCGACACTATCCTGCGCGACGCCCACCAATCGCTGCTCGCGACCCGCATGCGCACCGAAGACATGCTGCCGATCTGCGACAAGCTCGACAAAGTCGGCTACTGGTCGCTGGAGTGCTGGGGCGGTGCAACATTCGACGCCTGCGTACGTTTCCTGAAAGAAGATCCGTGGGAGCGCCTGCGCCAGCTGCGCGCGGCGCTGCCTAACACCCGCCTGCAAATGCTGCTGCGCGGCCAGAACCTGTTGGGCTACCGCCACTACAGCGACGACGTGGTCAAGGCCTTCGTCGCCAAGGCCGCGGTCAACGGCATCGACGTGTTCCGCATCTTCGACGCCATGAACGACGTGCGTAACCTGCGCGTGGCCATCGAAGCGGTGAAAGCCGCCGGCAAACACGCCCAAGGTACTATCGCCTACACCACCAGCCCGGTGCACACCATCGAGGCCTTCGTGAACCAGGCCAAGCAAATGGAAGCCATGGGTTGCGACTCGGTGGCGATCAAGGACATGGCCGGCTTGTTGACCCCGTACGCCACCGGCGAACTGGTCAAGGCCCTGAAAGCCGAACAATCGCTGCCAGTGTTCATTCACTCCCACGACACCGCTGGCCTGGCTGCGATGTGCCAAATGAAGGCCATCGAAAATGGTGCCGACCACATCGATACCGCAATCTCCAGCTTCGCCTGGGGCACCAGTCACCCGGGCACCGAGTCGATGGTCGCCGCCCTTAAAGGCAGCGAGTTCGACACCGGCCTGAACCTGGAACTGCTGCAAGAGATCGGTCTGTACTTCTACGCCGTGCGCAAGAAGTATCACCAGTTCGAAAGCGAGTTCACCGCCGTCGATACCCGCGTTCAAGTCAACCAGGTACCGGGCGGGATGATTTCCAACCTGGCCAACCAGTTGAAAGAGCAGGGCGCACTCAATCGCATGAGCGAAGTGCTGGCCGAAATCCCGCGGGTTCGTGAAGACCTCGGCTTCCCGCCGCTGGTGACCCCGACGTCGCAGATCGTCGGCACCCAGGCGTTCTTCAACGTGCTGGCCGGCGAGCGCTACAAGACCATCACCAACGAAGTGAAGCTGTACCTGCAAGGCGGCTACGGCAAGGCGCCGGGCACAGTGAACGAACAACTGCGTCGCCAGGCCATCGGCAGCGAAGAAGTGATCGACGTGCGCCCAGCCGACCTGCTCAAGCCGGAAATGGCCAAACTGCGTGCCGACATCGGCGCGCTGGCCAAGTCTGAAGAAGACGTGCTGACCTTCGCCATGTTCCCGGACATCGGTCGCAAGTTCCTCGAAGAGCGTGCTGCGGGCACCCTGACACCTGAAGTGCTGTTGCCGATTCCTGAAGCCGGCGGCGTCGCCTCGGCTGGTGGCGAAGGCGTACCGACCGAGTTCGTCATCGACGTTCACGGCGAAACCTACCGCGTCGACATCACCGGTGTGGGCGTCAAGGCCGAAGGCAAGCGTCACTTCTACCTGTCCATCGACGGCATGCCGGAAGAAGTGGTGTTCGAACCGCTCAACGAATTCGTCGGCGGCGGCAGCAGCAAGCGCAAGCAAGCCACTGCACCGGGTCACGTCAGCACCACTATGCCGGGCAACATCGTCGACGTGCTGGTCAAGGAGGGTGACACCGTCAAGGCAGGCCAGGCTGTGTTGATCACCGAAGCGATGAAGATGGAAACCGAAGTCCAGGCAGCCATCGCCGGTAAAGTCACCGCCATTCACGTGGCCAAGGGCGACCGGGTGAACCCGGGCGAGATCCTGATCGAGATCGAAGGCTGAGTTAACAGCCTCGATACAACGCTTTAAACCTCGGGGGGGCATGTGCTCCCCTTTTTTTATGCTCTGGATTTGGCGATCAGACGCTCATCCCCTGTTGTCGCGACCGACTTTTCCGGCATCGTCCGTAAAGCAATTTCTGGTTTTGTGGCTTTCGAACTATTGGTTCGGCGGGATCTGCATTATTTTGCGTTTTTTTGCCACGCAAGTGGTTTGATCTGCATTTTAATACACATAGCCACTGTGCCTGCGCTCTTTATGTGCACTATATTGCGTTCAAGGCGATAATCAGCCATGAGAACATGCAATTAAATGCAGGTGGTGACGACATGTACGATCTGACTCTACAGATCTATTGGGCAGGAAACTGGCACGACGCCATGATTTTGAGCTTCGACAGCCCTGAAAAAGGCTTCGAAAGTCGCTGCAGTTTTGGCTACCAGCAAACGTATCTTTTTGAAAATTACGAAGATATTGGAACTCCGTTCGCCAAGGCAGTGAGCGCGAGATTCCCTTTGGATTGGGATGGCAGACGATCCAATGCGCCAGCATTTGTACATGATGTTGCACCGGCAGGGGCAGCCAAAAGGTTCCTTTTAGCGCATATAGGCAAAGACAAGCCCGCGGACGTAAGTGCAGACCTTTACCTGCTGGCCAGAAGCACGCCGGCGCCGATCGGAAATATGCGAGTCAAGGCGTCTGCCGAAGCAGTGGATCAGCGTGAGCCGATTGGTTTTGAGCGCCAGGACGTCATCAGTCGCAATAATCGATTTCTTGAGTATGCCTACGAGCAGGGGGCTGCCATTGGTGGCGCAACAGGTGCAGGTGGCGAGGCTCCGAAGCTTTTGTTGGCCCAGAACAAGGCGGGGCTACTGTACCCGGATGCAGTACTTGACGACGCCGATGTCACTCAACATTGGTTTGTGAAGTTCGCCCGCAACAAAGGGCTGGAAACTGATCAGGTAATCCTAAGAAGCGAGTATCACTATTACAGGGCGCTCCAGAGTCTGGGGATCGAGACTGTGGCCGTCGAGGGGCTTGCACTGGAAGAAGCGACCAAACCCAGCTTGTGGATGCAGCGTTTTGACCGTCAAGTGACCGACCAAGGCGTCGAGCGCTTTGCCGTGGAGTCAATCTACTCGCTGGCAAACATCACGACAGCGGGTAGCGCTTTGGACCACATGGACGTTATCCGGTTGTTGGCAGGACTTTGGCGTGAGGCGGGGCAGGCGGATCAAATTCCGGATCTCGTTGCCGATTATCTTCGTCGGGATCTGATCAACAAAATCCTCGGCAACTCAGATAACCACGGACGCAATATCGCAATCATCCGTGATGACACCTCGTTTCGTCTTGCACCCATTTATGATTTAGCACCCATGGTGATGGACGACGAAGGTGTGACACGGACCACCAAGTGGCCAAAAGAACTGGAGAGAGCGGGTGACGTTGATTGGCGCGGGGTGTGCCGTACATTGGCCGACATCGCTGATCCGGATGATCCATTAGCCGCTTTGAGTGACGTGCAGGATTCATTTGAGCGCCTGCGTGACGATGCAAATCGCCTGATGGCACTCCCCGACATTCTCTCGGCCAGCGGTCTGCCTGGACAGACAATGAATCACCCACAAATTGCATTGAAAAATCTGGAGCAACGTTTGAAAGAGTGGGGCTTGAAATGAGCATGACCGTTGCTGAGCGCACAGTGCTCATAGAAAGCATTCAAGAGGCTTTGGCTCAGGGCACTCTTGAAATAGGCGAAGCGGTTCGCCGTTTGCGAGTCGAAGTCACCGGTTTGCACCAGACCCAATTCGCCAAAATGTGCAAAATCTCGGTGCGCACGCTGGTGCACATTGAACATGCAGAAGGGAATCAGACGCTGAAGTCTTTGAACGCAGTGTTCCGTCCGTTTGGACTGAAAATGGGTGTGGTGCGGATTCGACGGGATATCAGCTGAAACTGCTCCGATTGCACATCCTGATTCAGGACGGTTGTGACGCCTTGGATGCGTTGGGCTGACGCAAAGGATCGCAGCCTTCGGCAGCTCTACAGGATATACACCGACCCTATAGGAGCTGCCGAAGGCTGCGATCTTTTGCTTTTGGTTCTTTTAGCCGCGACACTCAACGAGGCTTTTCAACTGCCCCGACCCCGTCTGGTTCTCATCACTCAGCCACTTCTCAAACCCGGCCCCAATCGCCGGCCATTCGGAATCCAGGATCGAGTACCACGCCGTATCGCGGTTCTGCCCCTTGACCACCATGTGCTGGCGAAACACACCCTCAAAACTGAAGCCCAGGCGCTCGGCCGCGTATTTGGAGCGGGCGTTGGCGTTGTTGCATTTCCATTCCAGGCGACGGTAGCCCAGGGCAAAGGATTCCTTGGCCAACAGGTAAACCGCCTCGGTGCTTTTCGGCGAGCGCTGCATCGGGGCGCCGAAGGTGACGTGGCCGATTTCGATGCGGCCCTGAGCCGGGACGATGGACATCAGGCTGAGAATGCCCTGGACCTCGCCGCTGGCGCGGTCGATCACGCTGAAGAAATACGGGTCGCTGCTGGCCGCGTGGTTGTTCAGCCAGTCGTTGAAGACGCTGCGCTCCGGGAAGGGGCCGTAAGGCAGATAGTCCCAGAGTTTCGGGTCGGCGCCGGGGCCTTGCAGGGCGTTGAACAGGTCGTCGCCGTGGCGCGCCGGGTCGAGTTTTTCCAGGCGGATGTAACGCCCTTCGATCAGTTGGGTCGTGGGGGCCGGGACGCCTTTCCAGTCGGCGAGTGAAATCGACATGTGTTCTCCTTGAACCTAGATGGCTTTGCGAAACTGGATGAAACCCGGGCGTTCGGCGATGCGCTCGTAGAGCTGGATCGCGGTGGCGTTGGATTCGTGGGTCAGCCAGTGGACCTTGTTACAGCCGTCGGCCTTGGCCGTGGTGTAGACGAACTCGATCAACTGGCGGCCGACGCCGGTGCCACGGGTTTGCGGGACCACCAGCAAGTCTTGCAGGTAGCAGGAGTTCTCGATGGCCCAGTTCGAACGATGGTAGATGAAATGCACCATGCCCACCGCTTTACCGTCGGCCCAGGCGAGGGCGGCGTGGGTTGGTTCGCTCGGGTCGAGCATGCGCTGCCAGGTGCTTTGGGTAACGGCCTGCGGCAGTTCGGTGTTGTAGAAGCGCAGGTAGGCTTGCCACAACGGCAACCAGGCCGCGTGATCACCGGTGGTGACTTGGCGAATGTCGATCTGACTCATGGTGATTTCCTTAGCGCATCAATTGGGCGAGGGTTTGGTCAGTTACGTCGGGACTGGCTGCCAGGCCTTTGCGCACGCCGTCGATGTCGGCGGGGCTGCGGTTCTGGCTGAGCTTGCGCTTGCCTTCCAGACGGTCGATGGGAATGGCGAAACCGACGATGGCCTTGAGCATGCCGTCGATGTAATCGGCGGGGGCATCGGCCACTGACCACGGTTGGGCGCGGCCAGCTTCATGACGATCGGTGAGGGTACTGACGATGTCGAGCAGCCGTCCGCCATCGCTGAAGGTTTCGGCTCGGCCATAGGCGTGGACTGCGATGTAGTTCCAGGTTGGCACGACTTTGCCGTGTTCGGCCTTGCTCGGGTAGAAGCCAGGGCTGACGTAGGCGTCGGCACCGGCAAAGATCAGCAGGGCTTCGGCGCCGTCGCGCAGGTCTTTCCACTGTGGATTGGCTTTGGCCAGATGCCCGTACAGCGTGCCGTTCGAACCTTGTTCGCAATGCAGCAGCACAGGTACATGGCTGGCTTGCAGGCCACTTTCACCGTGGGTCACCAATATGGCGAGGCGGGTGGCGAGGATCAGTTCATGCAGTTGGGACAACTCGTCGATGGCAAAAGCACGTGGCGTGTACATGGAGATATTTTCCTTGGCGAATGCCTGCATCCTAGGCAGGCTATTGGTCTGTTGTAAGAGCCATTAATGACCAATTTCATAGGTCCATTGCGATGACTAGCGAACCACTGTCCTTGACCTTCAACCCGGCGGGTATCGAGCTTGATCGTCGTCAGGGGCTGAGTCGTCAGCTCTACCAGGCATTGCGCGCACGCGTTCTGGACGGGCGACTGGCCAGCGGCACGCGTCTGCCGGCCAGTCGTGATCTGGCTGCCGCGCTGGCGATTTCCCGAAACAGCGTGGTGCGTGCCTACGATCAGCTGTACGCCGAAGGGTTTATCGAAGGACGGGTAGGCGACGGGACTTACGTTGCGCAATTACCCCAGGCAACCTTGCCGGCAAAAAAACTATCCACAAAAGTATCCACAGGGTTTTCAACAGGCTTACCCACAGCTTTATCCACAAATTGGCTTGATTTGCCTGTGGATTCATCCAGCAAAGTTACCCACAGGGACGCCTTGGCCCGCGTTGAAAAGAACCATTTACCCATGCCGCCCAGTGGTCCGCCCAGGGCTTTTCGGGTCGGTGTTCCGGCATTCGATCTGTTTCCGTTCGAGGTCTGGGCCAAGCTGAATGCGGCTTTCTGGCGTAAACCGGATTTCCAGCAGTTGTGCTACGGCGACCCGGCAGGCGATGCGCGCTTGCGGGGGATGATCGCGGCGTATCTACGCAGCTCGCGGGGCATGCAGTGCACAGCTGAACAAATTGTGATCACCAGTGGCGCACAGCAGGGAATCAGCCTTTGTGCACAGCTGCTGGTGGAGCCGGGCGACGGTGTGGCGATTGAAAACCCGGGGTATCGGGCGGCAGGGCATGCGTTCGCCGTGGCGGGGGCGCGACTGCACGGGGTGGCAGTGGACAGCGAGGGCATCAATTGCAGCGAACTGACAGGGCTCGATGATTGTCGGCTGACCTATGTCACACCGTCACATCAGTATCCCACCGGCGTGGTCATGAGCCTGGCGCGGCGCCTGGAGTTGCTGGCCTGGGCCGAGCGCACCCAAGGCTGGATCGTCGAGGATGACTATGATGGCGAGTACCGATACAGCGGCGCGCCACTGGCACCTTTGGCTGCGCTCGATCGTCACGGGCGGGTGTTGTATGTCGGCACGTTCGGCAAGGTCGCGTTTCCGGCATTGCGTCTCGGTTATCTGGTGCTGCCACCGGGGCTGGTGCAGGTCTTTGCGCAACGACGCGCGGTGGACGTACGGCATTCTGAAGTCAGCACCCAGGCGGTGATGGCCGAGTTCATGGCGACCGGGCATTTCCAGCGCCACATCCGGCGCATGCGGCGGGCGGCGCTGAGTCGGCGCAATGCCTTGCTCAATGGTTGGCCTATGGATATTCCGGGTATCGGCAAGTTGCCCACTGTTGCCGCGGGGTTGCACATGACAGTACTGGTCGACAGCGTGGAACGTGAACGTGAGTTGATTGAGTTGGCGGGCAGTGTCGATGTCGAGGTCAACGGCTTGAGCGGTTACTGGCTGCCGGAGTCCGCAACCCCGATGGATCAACGCGCCGGTCTGGTGCTGGGTTTTGCCGCGGTGCCCGAAAAGGCGATCGAGGCGGCATTGCAACGGTTGCGGGCGGTGTGGCGTGCGGACTGAAGCGCGCGAGGTTTACATAACGACGCGGACTGCGGATTGCCGGGTCGACCAGTTCCGTGGCCTCTTTTTTCGGGGCAGGTAACCCTCCACGTTGTAGCCAGGTTATATAGTTAAATATCGAAGTATTAGTTGTAACAAATTTATATGAAACACTTTCAGGGTTGACCGAGCACGTCAATGCGCATAAATAATTGGTGCGTAACGGAGGAAGTGTGTGCGCTTGCGAAATCGATAATTGCTGTCGTGTATTCTTATTGCCGTTTTATAAGATTTTTATCATTCGACCCTATGAAGTCATGACCTGAATTCGAGCATTTTTTGCTTGGACTCATCAAGGAATACTCTATGAAACACTTACACGCAAAGTGTCTGAAGGCAGCGCTGGAAGCAACGAGGTGCCAAGGCCTGCGGCAGGTAAAGGACGACTACTTCACTGCATCGATTGACGGTGTTGCCTTTACCGCCGACGACGTTCAAGGTTTTATCAGTTTTGGTGTCAAAATTGTGGTGGGGGTCATTAATGAGGGAAATAATCGGCGATATATATCCGTGGCGGCCGATGACGATCTTGGTGACGGCGAGTATGATGTCAGTCTCGATGGAAAAGTCACCATTGGTTATATAATAGAAAAAGCCGGGGAGCCGACTCTGGAGTATCCTGCTGAGTCTGGTCGAGCTCATATTTGTGGTGAAGGTAATCGACAGGAGTTCTCTGGTTCTTTCAATGTGACATTGATTGACGAATCGCCTTACAAAGAAATTGAAGCAACTTTCAAAGTGACAAATTTGCAACAACTTTCCTGAGTTTTAACAATAAAACCTCCTGCCAACAACGGCAGGAGGTTTTTCTGATCTCAAGTCCCGGACTTGATCTTGGTCCAGGCCCGGGTCCGTGCACGTTCGGCATCGCGCGGCAGCGGTTGCAGGGTGTAGAGCGTGCCCATCGCCGCATCGGTCGGGTACAGGTTGGGGTTGTTGCGGATCGCCGGGTCGACCAGTTCCGTGGCGTCCTTGTTCGGGTTCGGGTAACCGACAAAGTCACTGACCGGTGCAATCACTTGCGGCTGCAGCAGGTAGTTGATGAAGGTGTAGGCGTCTTCGGGGTTTTTCGCCCCCTTCGGAATTGCCAGCATGTCGAACCAGATCGGCGCGCCTTCCTTCGGCAAACGCATGTCGACGACCACACCGTTCTTGGCTTCCTTGGCCCGGTTGGCGGCTTGCGAGAAGCTGCCGGAATAACCGACCGCGACGCAGATGTCACCGTTGGCGATATCGGCCATGTACTTCGATGAGTGGAAGTAGGTGATGTACGGGCGGATCTTCATCAGCAGCGCTTCAGCCTTGTCGTAGTCCGCAGGCTTTTTGCTGTTGGGGTCCAGGCCGAGGTGTTGCAGAGCCAGCGGCAAGATCTCCGAGGGCGAGTCGAGCAGGGCGACGCCGCACTGCTTGAGCTTGCTGATGTTCTCTACCTTGAAGATCAGGTCCCAGCTGTCCACTGGCGCGTTGTCGCCGAGCACGGCCTTGACCTTGTCCGGGTTGAAGCCGATCAGGATGGTCCCGTACATGTAAGGCACGGCGAACTTGTTGCCCGGGTCGTTGGCCTCGATCAGCTTCATCAGCTTGGGATCGAGGTGGTTCCAGTTCGGCAACTTGCTGCGGTCCAGTGGCTGGAACACGCCGGCTTCGATCTGCTTGGCGAGGAACACGTTGGACGGCACCACCACGTCGTAGCCGGAGTTGCCGGTCAGCAACTTGGCTTCCAGTGCTTCGTTGGTGTCGAAAATGTCGTAGACCAGCTTGGTCTGGCTGTTCTGGGCCTTGAAGTCTTCCAGAGCCTTGGGGGTGATGTAGTCGAACCAGTTGTAGACACGCAACGTTCGTTCTTCAGCATGGGCAACGCCACTGAGCACCAGGGCGCCCAGGGCAGGAACGATCAAACGCTTGAGTCTTGTCATTGTTCTAATTCCTCATTGGGCGCTTTCGAAACCTTCGAGAACGTTCACGGCGTTGATGCCGATTTCTTCTACCGCATAGCCGCCTTCCATCACGAACAGCGTCGGTTTGCCGAGAGCCGCAATGCGCTTGCCCATGGCCAGGTAATCCGGGCTGTCGAGTTTGAATTGCGAGATCGGATCGTCCTTGAACGTGTCGACTCCCAAGGAGACCACGACGATGTCGGCGCCGTAGTTTTCGATCTCTTTGCAGGCCTGTTCCAGCGCTGCGCTCCAGGTGTCCCAGCCCGAACCTGCGGCCAGAGGATAGTTGAAGTTGAAGCCCTCGCCGGGGCCCTCGCCCAATTCGTCTTCATAGCCGAGGAAGAACGGAAACTCGGCTTCCGGGTGGCCATGGATCGAAGTGAACAGCACGTCGCTGCGTTCGTAGAAAATCGACTGGGTGCCGTTGCCATGGTGGTAATCGACGTCGAGGATCGCAACCTTCTTGTGGCCCTGATCAAGGAAGGCCTGGGCGGCAATGGCCGCGTTGTTGAGGTAGCAATAACCTCCCATCAAATCGCTGGCGGCGTGGTGTCCCGGTGGACGGCATAGGGCGAAAGCGGAACGGGCGCCGCGCTGGATTTCAGCTTGGGCGGTGAGCGCAACTTGTGCTGCGCTGTACGCCGCTTGCCAGGTGCCGGCGGTGATCGGGGCGCCGCCGTCGAAGCTGTAATAGCCGAGCTGGCCGTGAAGGCTGGTCGGTTTGATCGCACGCAAGGTGCGTGCAGGCCAGGTGTAGGGCAGCAGGTCACCGTCGGTGTTGAATTCGGTCCAGCGTGCCCAGGCACCCTTGAAGAAGTCGAGGTAGTCGCGGCTGTGGATGCGTTCGATCGGTCCGAGGCCGAAATCCTTCGGCGCTTCGACAGGGCCGAGATTTTGATTTTGCACCCGTGCCAGCACGTGATCGGCACGTGAAGGCATTTCGAAGCAGGGCTTGAGTTGCCCGTCTATCAATTCACAACGGCCGTGGTGCAGGTGGTGATCGTTCGAGTAGATCGTCAGCATTTTGTTGTTCTCCGCAGGCTGATTCGGTTGAACACAGTCTTGCGGCACGGACGATTTCGGAGAACGGCAGGAAAGGCCAAAAGGGGATCGATATGGCCAAAACTTTTGACCGAAATTCGCCCCTTACTTGCACGGCTGAGTTTCAGGTGAGTGCATGAAATGTTAAACCTGTGGGAGCGGGCTTGCCCGCGAAAGCGGTGTTCCAGCCAATGGAGATGTATCGGTTGTACTGGCCTCTTCGCGGGCAAGCCCGCTCCCACAGGGTTAGCCGTGTGGCCTGAACTGACTCGGCGCGACACCACTCCAGCGCACGAACGCATGGCGAAAACTCGCGGTCTCGCTGAAGCCCAGCGCCTCGGCAATCTGATAGATCGGCAATTGATCCTCGCAAAGCATTTGCTTGGCCTGCTCAAAGCGCAATTCGTCGAGCAGCTCCTGATAGCTGCAACCCATGTCCTTGAGATGCCGGCGCAAGGTCCGCGCCGAACAGTTCATTTGCCCGGCCAGCCCCTCCAGCCCGGGCGCCGCATTCAATTGCGCGCTGAGCAATTGGCGGATCCGTCCCAGCCAGGCCTGGCGCCCGGTGAATTCGAGGTTCTGTTTGCGGCAGCGTTCGGCCATGGCTTGATGGGTGATGACATCGGCCAGCGGCAGTGGCTGGTCGAGCCAGCGCTTGTCGAAGGCGAAGGCGTTGTTCCGCGCGCCGAAGTGCAACGGGCAGTTGAAGTGTTCGGCGTAGGTCGCTTCGTAGTCGGGCGCGGCATGTTCGAAGCGTGCGCCGAGCAAGGGCAGAGGATGGCCAAGCAGGTCGTCGCAAGTGACTTTCAGCGACACCAGGCAGAACTCGGCGTTGAACACCGCCATGGCCGGGCTCTCGCGGTAATCGGCGGCGGCGAACCAGATGCGCTCGCCATCGTCTTCAAGACTCAACTCGAAAAGTGTTCCCAGCAGCGCCGGATAGCGTATCGCCAGCCGCAATGCGTCACCGAAGGTGGCACTGGTGAGCAGTGCGTAACCGAGCATGCCGTAGCAGGAAACGTGCATCCGCCGACCCAGTTCCAGGCCGATGTCACGCTTGAGGGCAACGGCGTTGGCACAGACCTGCATCTCTTGATTGGTGGTGATGCGCGTGTCGGCCCGGTTCAGATCCGCCGCACTGATGCCGCTGCCGGCCAGTAGCGCTTCGCTGGACAAGCCTTGTGCCTTGAAGGCATCGAGTACCAGGGAGACCGCGTTGAGGGTGGTGAGGTGGGAGTGGAGCATGAGGACTTCCAGCCTTGGGATGCTGGAATGCGGAGCAAGTTGTGTGCCGATGACCCCTGTGGGAGCGGGCTTGCTCGCGAAAGCGGTCGTCCTGTCACATCACTGCTGGATGTGCCGTCGTCTTCGCGAGCAAGCCCGCTCCCACAGGTTTTGTGTTTTGTCAGCTCAGTTCGCCGCAAAGGTCGAGTTCGACAAGTCGACGGATTTCGTCCGTTTCAAGCCCCGCCCCCAACAACCCATGCAACTTGCCAAATGCCGCTTCACGGGTCATGCCGCCACCGGAGAGCACACCGACACCGCGCAAGCGACTGCCTGCCTCATAGACGTCCAGTTCAACCCCGCCTTCGTGGCATTGCGTCACCGCGACCACCATCACGCCGTTATCCCGAGCACGGCCGAGGCTGGCGAGGAACTCTGGGTTGTCACTCGGCCCGGTGCCGCTGCCGTAGCACTCCAGCACCAGACCTTGAATGCCGCTGTCGAGCAGGCCATCGAGGATCTCGGCACCGATGCCAGGGAACAGCGGCAACACGGCAACCTTCGCCAGTTGTTTTACTTGGTTGTAGTTCAACGCTGTTGGCAGCGAAGAGGCTTTCACACCGCCACCCTGACGCTCCAGTCGCTTGAATGGATGACGACCAAAACTGCGAACCTTGGCGCAACGGGTCGGGTCCAGCAGTTCGCCATGGAAGTACAGATGCACACCCGGCGCCAGGCCCTGGCCCAGTGCAACCAGCGCACCGCCGAGGTTTTCCCAGGCGTCGCTATCGGTGACGCCGGCCGGCAGCATCGAGCCGGTGAAGCACACCCGGGCATGCAGTCCGAGCAACTGGAAGCTCATGGCGGCGGCGCTGTAGGCCAGAGTGTCGGTGCCATGCAGGATCAGCACGCTGTCGCAGCCCTGAACATCCACCGCATCGACCACCGCCTCACGCAACTGCTGCCAGTACGTCGGGGTCATGTTGGCGCTGTCTATCAGCGGCGACATTTCACGGAAGCGCCATTGCGGCACCACCAGCTCAGGCTGGCTGTGCAGATAGTCGCGCATCCGCGCTTCGAAGCCGGACGCCGGAGCCAGGCCGTTGGCGCTGGCCTGCATGCCGATGGTGCCGCCGGTGTAGAGCACCATGACGTGCTGGGCGGCAGGGTAGGTCGACGAATTCATGGAAGTTCTCCGAAACAATGACTGCCATTGTGGGAGCGGGCTTGCTCGCGAAGAGGTCAGCACATTCAACACAGGTGTTGGCTGAACGTCCGCCTTCGCGAGCAAGCCCGCTCCCACAATGGATTTGCGCACTCTAGCTGACGGGCGCAAGGGATGCGCCCGCTTTTTACCGATCAGCGTTGCGCTGCGGTCACACCTTGCGGCTCAGCCTGATTCTGAACGGCGGCAGGCGGGTTGGCCGGCCACGCCTGGCGATCCAGGTCCAGGTCCGGGAACCTGGCGGAGTCGAACACCGGCGTCTTGATGCCAGCGGCGCGCTGGTCATCGTAGTCACGCAGGATGCGCATGCCGACCTTGAACAGCAGGAACAGCGCGATCAGGTTGACGAACGCGAGCATGGTCATGGTGATGTCGGCGAAGGCAAATACGGTGCCGAGGTTTTCGATGGCGCCCCAGAAAATCAGCACCAGTACCAGCGCGCGATAGCCCATCAGCGCCTTGCGGTTTTCACCGATCAAAAAGCGCAGGTTGCTCTCGCCAAGGTAGTAGTTGTAGAGGATCGAGGTGAACACGAACAACGCCAGGGCCACGGAGATGAACATCCGTCCCCAGTCACCGACCACGGCGGCAAGCGAGTTCTGGGTCAGGGCAATGCCGTCGCCTTCGAAGCCCGGGGTGTAGAAACCGGAAAGCAGGATCAGTAGCGCGGTGCAGGTGCAAATCACGAAGGTATCGAGGAACACGCTGAACGCCTGGACCACACCTTGTGCCACCGGGTGCTCGACCGCCGCAACCGCCGCCACGTTCGGCGCGCTGCCCAGGCCGGCTTCGTTGGCGAATACGCCACGCTTCACGCCCATGACGATGGCGCTGCCGATCAGGCCGCCGAAGGCCTGGTCCAGACCGAAGGCGCTCTTGACAATGGTCATCAGCATGCCCGGCACCTGGTCGAACTGCAGCACGATCACGTAGATGGTCACGCCGATGTACACCAGGGTTTTCACCGGCACCAGCAGGTCGGCGACCTTGGCGATGCGCTTGATCCCGCCGATGAATACGAGGCCGAGCAGTACGGCCAGGCCGATGCCGGTGTAAGTGGTGTCGAGGCCGAACGCGTTGTTCAGCGAGTGCGTCACGGCGTGGGCTTGCAGGCCGTTGAAGGCGAAGCCGAACGTCACCAGCAACAGGAACGCCATGAGCATGCCCAGCCAACGTTTCTGCAGACCGTGCTGGATGTAGTAGGACGGGCCGCCCCGGAAGGTGCCGTCGGAGTCGGTGCGTTTGTACAGCTGACCGAGGGAGCATTCGAAGAAGCTGCTGGACATGCCGACCAGTGCGGTCACCCACATCCAGAACACCGCGCCAGGCCCACCGAGTGTCACGGCGATGCCGACACCGGCAATGTTGCCCGCACCGACGCGGCCGGCGAGGCTGAGCATCAGGGCCTGGAACGAACTGAGTTGCCCGGCGCTGCTTTTGAGGCTGTCGCGGAACACCGCGAACATGTGGAAGAAGTGACGCAATTGAACGAAACGCGAGCGGATCGTGAAGTAGCTACCGAGCCCGACAATGAGCACGATCAGTACTTTCCCTGAGAGGAAGTCGTTAATGACTTCGAGCATGGATTATTCCTCGCTGTTTTTTGTGTAAGCAACAATGCTGGCCGGACGGACACATCGAGTTACACCCGCTGGCGCACGGCACAACAGGCGGGTCGACGTTCGTCCCGGTTTCATATCGCGGGTTTGTTATTAGTTCGGGTTTCGCATGGGTTGAGGCCTCGCTACCGCCGACCGCTCATGCGAAGAGGGGCGGCACTATACCGATGACAGTGCCGTCCGTCTGCACGGTTGTGGTGCATTCGGTGAAGCGAAGCCTTTGAAACACCTGACATTTTTGTTGTCAGGCTATGTGGGAGCTGCTCTGGGTGGGAGCGGGCTTGCTCGCGAAAGCGGTGTATCAGACACATCATTGTTGAATGTGCCGTCGCCTTCGCGAGCAAGCCCGCTCCCACATTGGTCAGTCCCCAGACATACGGTTTTCACTGGCAAACAGTTAAAAAAAAGGGCCTGGAGAATGATCTCCAGGCCCTCAAAAGGTGAGAGGTGTCTAGTCCCTCGACCTGGTGAGCGGTGCTACAAGTAACGCGTCGGGTTATGCCTTCAGGGGCACCAGACGCGGAGCAATCATGTTTTCCGGGCGCAGGATGTCGGCGAGCATGGCTTCGTCGAGCAGACCTTCTTCGCGCACCAGTTCCAGCACGCCGCGACCGCTTTCAAGGGCGAGGCCGGCGATGCGGGTGGCATTTTTGTAGCCGATGTACGGGTTCAGCGCGGTGACCAGGCCGATCGAGTGCTCGACCAGTTCGCGGCAGCGTGCTTCGTTGGCGGTGATACCGACGATGCAGTGCTCGCGCAGCATGTCCATGGCGCGTTGCAGCAGGCGGATCGAGTCGAAGATCTTGAAGGCGATCAGCGGCTCCATCACGTTCAGTTGCAATTGTCCGCCTTCGGCTGCCATGGTCAGCGCCAGGTCGTTACCGATGACCTGGAAGGCCACCTGGTTAACAGCTTCCGGGATAACCGGGTTGACCTTGCCTGGCATGATCGAGCTGCCTGGCTGACGCGCCGGCAGGTTGATTTCGTTGATGCCGGTGCGTGGGCCGCTGGACAGCAGGCGCAGGTCGTTGCAAATCTTCGACAGTTTGACCGCGGTACGCTTGAGCATGCCGGAGAACAGCACGAAGGCGCCCATGTCGGAGGTAGCTTCGATCAGGTCGGCGGCCGGAACCAGCGGCTGACCGCTGATCAGGGCCAGGCGCTGTACAGCCAGGGCCTGATAGCGCGGATCGGCGTTGATGCCGGTGCCGATCGCGGTGCCGCCCAGGTTCACTTCAGTCAGCAGTTCCGGGGCCAGCGTCTTCAGACGGGCCAGGTCTTCGCCCATGGTGGTGGCGAAAGCGCGGAATTCCTGACCCAGGGTCATCGGCACGGCGTCTTGCAACTGGGTACGACCCATTTTCAGGACGTGGTTGAATTCCTGACCCTTGGCCGCGAACGCCTGAATCAGGCTGTCGAGGCTGGCCAGCAGGGCATCGTGACCCAACAACAGACCCAGACGGATTGCCGTCGGGTAAGCGTCGTTGGTCGACTGCGCCATGTTCACGTCGTCGTTCGGGTGCAGGTACTGGTACTCGCCTTTCTGGTGACCCATAGCCTCCAGTGCGATGTTGGCGATGACTTCGTTGGCATTCATGTTGGTCGAAGTGCCAGCGCCGCCTTGAATCATGTCCACCACGAACTCTTCGTGGAAGTCGCCGCGGATCAAACGTGCACAGGCTTCGCTGATGGCAGCGTGCTTGGCTTCGCTCAGGTGACCCAACTCACGGTTGGCGTCAGCGGCGGCCTGTTTAACCATGGCCAGACCGACAACCAGTTTCGGGTAGTGCGAAATCGGAACACCCGAAAGGCGGAAGTTATTCACCGCTCGCAGGGTCTGGATACCGTAATACGCTTGAGCCGGTACTTCGAGGGCGCCAAGCAGGTCATTTTCTGTGCGGAATGATGCAGCGGAGGACATGATAGAAATCATCTCAATATGGACCCGGTCTGTGCCGGAACGCTGTGAATGCTAGGCTTGTGCGAAATTTTGGGCCAATGCTGTTAAACACTAGCCTATGCACATTCGGCATAATGCCCGTGTGACGCCGGCTTGACGGCGAGCGTGTGACCTAAATTGGTGCGTGTCCGGGAGGGCGTGATGAATCTGGAAAGCAAATGGCTGGAGGACTTTAGTGCCCTGGCTGCCACCCGCAGTTTCTCCCAGGCCGCCGAGCGGCGTTTCGTGACGCAGCCAGCGTTCAGCCGACGAATCCGCAGCCTTGAAGCGGCGCTGGGGCTGACCCTGGTCAACCGTTCGCGCACGCCTGTGGAGCTGACGGCGGCAGGGCAATTGTTTCTGGTCACCGCGCGAACCGTGGTCGAACAGCTCGGCGAAGTGCTGCGCCATCTGCATCACCTGGAAGGCGGGCAGGGCGAAGTGATGCAGGTCGCGGCGGCGCATTCCCTGGCGCTGGGTTTCTTTCCGCGCTGGATCGCGCAGTTGCGCAACGAAGGCTTGAACATCGCCACGCGGTTGGTGGCGACCAACGTCGGCGACGCCGTGCATGCTTTGCGCGAAGGCGGCTGCGATCTGATGCTGGCGTTCTACGACCCGGACGCGGCGATGCAGATGGACCCGGAAATCTTCCCGTCGCTGCACCTTGGCCACACCGAAATGCTGCCGGTCTGCGCGGCGGATGCCGACGGCAAACCGCTGTTCGATCTGGAAGGCGAAGGCAGCGTACCGCTACTGGCTTACAGCGCCGGTGCGTTTCTCGGCCGGTCGGTGAACATGCTGCTGCGTCAACGGGCGCTACGCTTCACCACCATCTACGAAACCGCCATGGCCGACAGCCTGAAAAGCATGGCCCTGGAGGGCCTCGGCATTGCCTGGGTGCCGCAGTTGAGCGTGCGTGCCGAGCTGGCGCGCGGTGAACTGGTGGTCTGCGGCGGCCCGCAATGGCACGTGCCGCTGGAAATTCGCCTGTATCGCTGTGCGCTGGTGCGCAAGGCGAATGTGCGGTTGTTGTGGCGCAAGCTGGAAGGTGGAGCGGCACAGGGTACGACCGGTTCCTGAATCCCATGAAACCCCAATGTGGGAGCGGGCTTGCTCGCGAAAGCGGTGGATCAATCAACATCAATGTTGAATGCACCGGCCTCTTCGCGAGCAAGCCCGCTCCCACAGGAAATTCGAGGTGTATTCCATTGACCTTAAAGTCAATAAAATCGGGGCTTTGCGGCAGATGACAGATGGTCGCAACAGGGGCTGTTTATCTGCCTCATTGAGGTATACTGCGCGGCCTTCGGCCGGTTACGACTGGCCATAATTCGTACAATCAAGCCACGCATCCTGCGTGGCTTGTTGTTTTTTGATGCGCCTGCGGGCGCCCAGAGAGAAGAGGCACGACGATGAGTGCACTGGTTGGCGTGATCATGGGCTCCAAGTCCGATTGGTCCACCCTTAGCCACACCGCCGATATGCTGGAAAAGCTCGGCATCCCCTACGAGGTGAAAGTGGTTTCTGCCCACCGCACCCCGGACCTGCTGTTCCAGTACGCTGAAGAAGCCGAGGCGCGTGGCATCGAGGTGATCATCGCCGGTGCCGGTGGCGCTGCCCACTTGCCAGGTATGTGTGCGGCCAAGACCCACCTGCCGGTGCTGGGCGTACCCGTGCAATCCGCAATGCTGTCGGGCGTCGATTCACTGCTTTCCATTGTGCAGATGCCAGCGGGCATTCCGGTTGCCACGCTGGCCATCGGCAAGGCAGGCGCGATCAACGCAGCGCTGCTGTCGGCGAGTATCCTTGGCGCCAAGCACCCGCAGTTCCATGCGGTGCTGAAAACCTTCCGTGCTGAACAGACTGACAGCGTCCTGGAAAATCCAGACCCACGCATCGCCTGAGGTTGTTGACGATGAAGATCGGTGTAATCGGTGGCGGCCAGTTGGGTCGCATGTTGGCGCTGGCGGGCACTCCGCTGGGCATGAACTTCGCTTTTCTGGACCCGGCGCCGGATGCTTGCGCAGCCGCATTGGGCGAACACCTGCGCGCCGATTACGGCGATCAGGATCACCTGCGCCAGCTGGCCGATGAAGTCGATCTGGTGACCTTCGAGTTCGAAAGCGTGCCGGCCGAGACCGTCGCGTTCCTCTCGCAATTCGTCCCGGTCTATCCGAGCGCCGAAGCCCTGCGCATCGCCCGTGATCGCTGGTTCGAGAAGAGCATGTTCAAGGACCTGGGGATTCCTACCCCGGCGTTCGCTGACATCCAGTCCCAGGCTGACCTGGACGCCGCTGTGGCCTCCATCGGCCTGCCGGCGGTGCTCAAGACCCGTACCCTGGGTTACGACGGCAAGGGCCAGAAAGTCCTGCGTACGCCAGAAGATGTGGTTGGCACCTTTGCCGAGCTGGGCAGCGTGGCCTGCCTGCTGGAAGGCTTCGTGCCGTTCACCGGTGAAGTCTCGCTGATCGCAGTGCGTGCCCGCGACGGTGAAACCCGCTTCTATCCGCTGGTACACAACACCCACGAAAGCGGCATTCTCAAGCTGTCCGTGGCCAGCACCGATCACCCCTTGCAAGCCCTGGCCGAAGACTACTCCAGCCGTGTGCTCAGGCAGCTGGATTACGTCGGCGTGATGGCTTTCGAGTTCTTTGAAGTCGACGGTGGCCTCAAGGCCAACGAAATTGCCCCCCGGGTGCACAACTCAGGGCACTGGACCACCGAAGGCGCCGAGTGCAGCCAGTTCGAAAACCACCTGCGGGCCGTTGCCGGTCTGCCGTTGGGTTCGACTGCCAAGGTTGGAGAGAGCGCGATGCTCAACTTCATCGGCAAGGTGCCGGACACCGAGAAGGTCGTGGCCATCGCCGATTGCCATCTGCATCACTACGGCAAGGCCTTCAAGGTAGGCCGCAAGGTCGGTCACGCCAACCTGCGTTGTGCGGATCGCGAAACGCTGACCGCGCAGATCCTCAAGGTCGAAGCGCTCATCGCCGAATAGTTTCATGTGGCAGCGGCGGAACCATTCAGGGACCGCCGTTCTCTCATGGCAGGATGCCAAAGTCTGGCTAGGCTATAGCCAATCAATCAGAGGGAAATGCCATGGGAATTATCGGAACCATCTTTATCGGCTTGATTGTCGGCCTGCTGGCGCGGTTCCTGAAACCGGGCGATGACAGCATGGGCTGGATCATGACCATCCTGCTCGGTATCGGCGGTTCGCTGGCGGCCACTTACGGCGGTCAAGCCCTGGGCATCTATCAGGCTGGCCAAGGCGCAGGCTTCATCGGTGCGCTGGTGGGCGCCGTTGTGTTGCTGGTGATCTACGGACTGGTCAAAAAGAGCTGATCCAGTCGATAAAGCCCTCTCCGCCAAATCGGTCGGGAGGGCTAGAATGCTCGGCGTTTCCTGTTCATCCCTTTACCGAGCACTTTCATGCGCCGTCTTTTGCTGACTCTTGTTTTACTGGGTTCGGGCCTTGCCCATGCCGGTGAATTACCGGAAACCGATTGGCTCGAATTGATGCCCAAGTCGGACCAGAAGGCCCTTGAGGCCATGCCTGAAATCGACCACAACTCCCCTGAAGCCAATGGCACTTTCACCGACAAGGGTGGAATGAAGCAGGCCAAAGGCTTGCCGGCGGTGATGTACTCGACCAAGACCGTTGCGTCGATGAACGACAGGAACATCCGCATTGGCGGTTACCCCGTGCCGCTGGAGTCCGACGCCAAGGGCCGCAGTACGCTGTTCTTCCTGGTGCCGTACCCGGGCGCGTGCATCCACGTGCCACCGCCGCCGCCCAACCAATTGGTGCTGGTGCGCTATCCAAAGGGCCTGAAGCTGAACGATATCTACACGCCGCTGTGGGTCACCGGCACGCTGAAAGTCGAGAAGGTCAGCAATGACCTGGCCGATGCGGCGTATGCGCTGGATGCGCAGACGGTCAGAGTAGTAAAAGAATCAGACTTGTAAGGACAGCACCAAACCAATGTGGGAGCGAGCTTGCTCGCGATGAGGCCATAACATTCAACTTAGAGGTTGCCTGTTACGCCGCCATCGCGAGCAAGCTCGCTCCCACAGTGATTTATGGTGTTAGAGAGATTTGCTACCTACGCTCACGCCCAAGGTGTGACTGGCCCCAGGCACCAGGTTCACCACATCGTCCATCACGTTCGCCGTTTCGATGCACAGCATGCGCTGCCAGCCGTCGTCGGCCATGTCGCTGAACGCGGCGGCGCGGTCGATCCACGGGTTCCAGATCACCGCCGTACGCGATCCGCTGCTGATCAGTTCGATGCGTCGCTCCCAGGCTGGATCGACGATGCTCAACTGCGGCGGAACGTCGAGGTAGATGCGATCGGTCTCGCCGGTAAAACGCAAATCACCGGTCTGGGTCACGGTTTTCCAGTTGTCCAGGGTTTCGATGTAGTTGAGGCCGTCCACGCCTTCAACGTGCACCTCGCGCACATCGCTGACGGCAAAGTAACTGTGCAACGCCTGGCTGATGCTGACGGTTTCAGAACCCCGGTTGTGGCTGGTCAACTGGATGTGCAGTTGCTCGTCGAGGCGAATGCTCAGCGTCAAGTCCACTTGGTGCGGCCAACCGGGAAAGCCGCCGTCGGGGTAGGGCAGAAGGAATTCGACCTTCAGGCTTTCGCCTTCGGCTTCGATGCCGCCCAGTTCCCAATCCATCGCTCGCACGAAGCCGTGAGCCGACGGCGCTTCACCGCTGACACGCATCGCCTGCACGCTTTTCGGGTTGCGGTCGAAGTTGCCGAACCACGGCCAGCACACCGGCACGCCGGCACGGATGCTCTTGCCGGTCTTGAACACGGCCTCGTCGTTGAGCCAGATCAGCGGCGGCTGGCCGGCCAGTTGATAACTGAGGATGTGCGCACCTTGCTGGGCCACCAGTAATTCGGCCTGACCGTGGCGGATGCGCCAGCAGTTCAGTTCATCCAGTTTTACGGCTTCAACATTGGGCGTGCTCATGGGACAGCTCTCGATCAGTAACGTGGACGACTATCGACCGCAAAACGGCTACCAGGTTTAGAAGCTCTTTCAGCGAGCCCGAGGTGGAACCGAGCGGGTGCGGCCGCTGCCGTCGATGGCAACGAACACAAACACCGCTTCGGTTACTTTACGCCACTCGCTGGACAGTGGATCGTCGCTCCAGACCTCGACCATCATCTTGATCGAGCTGCGGCCGATTTCCAGGGCCTGGGTATAAAAGGAGAGCTGAGCGCCTACCGCCACCGGAACCAGGAATGCCATGCGGTCGATTGCAACGGTGGCAACGCGTCCGCCGGCGACCTTGCTGGCCATCGCGGTGCCTGCCAAGTCCATCTGCGCCACCAGCCAGCCGCCGAAAATATCGCCAAAGCCGTTGGTTTCGCGTGGGAGCGCGGTGATTTGCAGGGCCAGGTCGCCTTGCGGGATCGGATCTTCTTGTTCGAGCTCTATCATTCCGGGGGTGCCTCTGACCCGTGACTCTTCGTTGGTATTGCTGGTGGTAGCCGTCTTCGGGAAAAACGATTCAGCACCGAACATACTAGGTTCGTCACGTTTTCCATAAGGCGCCTAAAGGGAAACTCTGCGAAATCGCCTATGAACCTGACAGGCGCTTTCGCACAGCAACCCCTCAAAAACCGGAGCAGGCTTTGAGTATATCGGTCGGTAGACTCCGCGACGACCGTCCGGTTCTCATTTTGACTGTCAAAAACGCACCTCTATGTGCTTTTTCGAACAATTTGCTATCGTGCCGGACCTGCCCAAACCTCAGCCAGCGTTGTTGAGGTTGCAGATCCGACTATAAGAGAAGCCCTTGCCATGACCACAGCGCCCTCGAGCATCGCGCAGCCAGACCAACCCGCACGTCCGCTGACCCGCAACGACTACAAGACTCTGTCGCTGTCTGCCTTGGGCGGCGCGCTGGAGTTCTACGATTTCATCATCTTCGTGTTCTTCGCCACGGTGGTGGGTAAGCTGTTCTTTCCGGCGGACATGCCTGAATGGCTACGCCTGATGCAGACCTTCGGCATCTTCGCCGCTGGCTATCTGGCGCGGCCGCTGGGCGGCATCGTGATGGCGCACTTCGGCGACCTGCTGGGCCGCAAGAAAATGTTCACCCTGAGCATTTTCATGATGGCGGTGCCGACCCTGATCATGGGGTTGCTGCCGACTTATGCGCAGATCGGCATGTGGGCGCCGATCCTGCTGCTGTTGATGCGGGTGATCCAGGGCGCGGCCATTGGCGGTGAAGTGCCGGGGGCGTGGGTCTTCGTTTCCGAACACGTCCCACAACGGCATGTCGGC
The DNA here is from genome assembly GCF_000282455.1 of Pseudomonas sp. GM74. Taxonomy (GTDB): domain Bacteria; phylum Pseudomonadota; class Gammaproteobacteria; order Pseudomonadales; family Pseudomonadaceae; genus Aquipseudomonas. The sequence goes on along the minus strand of NZ_AKJG01000003.1, from coordinate 18,851 downwards.
TACGCCTGCGGCACCCTGACCAGTGGCCTGACGGCGGGCATCCTGCTCGGTTCGCTGGTCGCCACGGCGATCAACAGCCTCTATACCCCGGTGGAGGTAGCGGATTACGCCTGGCGCATTCCGTTCCTGCTGGGTGGCGTGTTCGGTCTGTTCTCGGTGTACCTGCGTCGCTGGTTGCACGAAACCCCGGTGTTCGCCGAGCTGCAACTGCGCAAGGCCTTGGCCGAAGAAGTACCGCTGCGTGCGGTGCTGCGTGACCATCGTGGCGCCATCGCCATTTCGATGCTGCTGACCTGGCTGCTGTCGGCCGCCATCGTGGTGTTGATCCTGATGACACCGACTGTGTTGCAGACGGTCTATCACTTCTCGCCAACCACGTCCCTGCAGGCCAATAGCGTGGCGATCGTGTTCCTGAGTTTTGGTTGCATCATTGCCGGCGCACTGGCCGATCGCTTCGGTGCGGGACGAGTCTTCGTGATCGGCTGTACCGCGCTGCTGGCCAGTTCCTGGAGCTTTTATCACAGCCTGGCCGATCATCCCGACTGGCTGTTCCCGATGTATGCCGTGACCGGTCTGCTGGTCGGCACCATCGGTGCAGTGCCCTATGTAATGGTAAAGGCCTTCCCGCCGGTGGTGCGTTTCAGCGGTCTGTCGTTCTCCTACAACGTCGCCTACGCGATTTTCGGCGGCCTGACGCCGATGATTGTCAGTTTGTTGCTCAAAGAGAGTGCGATGGGGCCTGCTTATTATGTGGCGGTGCTGTGTGGGGTGGGGATTGTGGTAGGTGCCTACCTCTGGAAGAAAGGGCGTTGATCGACCTTTTGTATCGACTGTACTGACGCCTTCGTCGGATCGCCGCCCGGAGCAAGCCCGCTCCCGCATTGGTTCTGTGTTCGCCGCAGATCCCCTGTGGGAGCGGGCTTGCTCGCGAAGAACGATAACGCGGTATTACCTGGAAACACTGAATACTGGCCTTTCATCCAATTGTCATATTTCAGCCATAGAGTGTTCACACGGCCTGCTGATACTTGGCCCCGAATAACACACCCTATCTGCTAGGAGTAAGGCATGAAACTGAAGCGTTTGATGGCGGCAATGACTTTTGTCGCTGCTGGCGTTGCGACTGCCAACGCGGTTGCCGCTGTTGACCCTGCTATCCCGAGCTACACCAAGACCACTGGTGTGTCGGGCAACCTGTCCAGCGTCGGCTCCGATACCCTGGCCAACCTCATGACCCTCTGGGCTGAGAACTACAAAAAAGAATACCCGAACGTAAACATCCAGATTCAGGCCGCTGGCTCCGCCACTGCGCCACCTGCGCTGACTGAAGGCACCTCCAACCTGGGCCCGATGAGCCGCAAGATGAAGGACACCGAACTGGCTGCCTTCGAGCAGAAGTACGGCTACAAGCCAACCGCTATCCCGGTTGCCGTGGACGCCCTGGCTGTATTCGTCCACAAGGACAACCCGATCCAGCACCTGACCATGGAACAGGTCGACGCGATCTTCTCGTCCACTCGTCTGTGCGGCGCCAAGACCGAAGTCAAAACCTGGGGTGACCTGGGCGTAACCGGCGACCTGGCCAACAAGCCGGTTCAACTGTTCGGTCGTAACTCGGTATCCGGCACCTACGGCTACTTCAAGGAAGAAGCTCTGTGCAAGGGCGACTACAAGCCTAACGTGAACGAGCAACCAGGTTCGGCTTCGGTCGTTCAGTCGATCAGCTCCTCGCTGAACGGCATCGGTTACTCGGGCATCGGCTACAAGACCGCTAGCGTGAAGACTGTGGCCCTGGCCAAGAAAGGCAGCCAGGACTTCATCGAAGACACCGAAGAAAACGCCCTGAACGGCAAGTACCCGCTGTCCCGCTTCCTGTACGTGTACGTCAACAAAGCCCCGAACAAGCCTCTGGCCCCGCTGGAAGCCGAGTTCGTGAAACTGGTTCTGTCGAAACAGGGTCAGGAAGTTGTAGTGAAAGACGGTTACATCCCACTGCCGGCCAAGGTTGCTGCAAAAGCACTGGCTGACCTGGGTCTGGCGGAAGGCGGCGCTGAAGTCGCAAAAAAGTAACAAATTGAGTCCGAGGTGAACTCCTCGGACTCACATGGGGGCGGCAGGTGCCGCCCCCATACACCTCTAATTCTCTATCCACTGCTGGTTATCGCTAGCGGCGGATTTGTTGCGTCACTGCATTGTCATCTTTCTGTCATACAGGATCGCTAGGGTGTGCGCATGAATGATCTGGCCAATTCCAACATGACTACTAATCCCCCCAAGCGAATTGATTTCAATACGCCTGAGCTACAACGCAAGCGCCGCATTCGCGCGCTCAAAGATCGCCTGACCCGCTGGTACGTCCTTGTTGGCGGCCTCGCTGTTCTGGGCGCGATCACCTTGATCTTCTTCTTCCTTGCCTACGTCGTCGCGCCCCTGTTCCAGGGTGCCAGCCTGACGTCCAGGGACGCCATCACGCCCGCCTGGATGCAAGACGCCGGCAAGCCGCTGATGATCTCCCTGGAAGAGCAGAACCAGGTTGCGATGCGGATTTCCGACAAGGGCCAGGCATTGTTCTTCGACATCGACAGTGGCGCCGAACTCAAGCGCGTCGATCTGTCGATCCCGGCCGGAACCACCGTGACCTCCATCGGGGAAGACCAGCCGGGTCACCCGCTGGTGGCGGTGGGCCTGTCCAACGGCCAGGCCCTGGTGTTCCGTCATACCTATAAAGTCAGCTACCCGGAAGGCAAGAAGACCATCACCCCGGCCATCGAATACCCGTATGGCGAAGCGCCAATCGCGGTGAACGAAGCCGGTGGCGCGCTGGAGCACGTCAGCCTCAACGCCAACGATTCGACCCTGATGCTGGTCGGCTCCACCGGTTCGCAACTCAATGTTCTGTCGCTGACCAGCGAAGAAAACATGATGACCGGTGAAGTCACCAACGAGCAGAAACGCATCGAACTGCCGCAGATGAACGAGCCGGTGAAGAATATTTTCGTCGACCCGCGTCAGCAGTGGCTTTACGTGGTCAACGGGCGCGCCCAGGCCGACGTGTTCAGCCTGCGCGACAAGAGCCTCAACGGTCGCTACAAACTGCTAGAAGACGGTGAAGCGCAAGTCACGGTCAGCACTCAGCTGGTGGGTGGTATCTCGCTGATCATCGGTGACTCCAAAGGTGGCCTGGCCCAATGGTTCATGGCTCGCGATCCGGATGGCGAACAGCGTCTGAAACAGATCCGCACCTTCCAGATGGGCACCACGCCTATCGTTGAAATCACTGCCGAAGAACGCCGCAAGGGCTTCGTTGCCCTCGACGCTTCCGGCAAGCTCGGCGTGTTCCACAGTACCGCGCACCGTACCTTGCTGGTGGAGCCGGTCGCTGAAGGCCAGGGCATTTTCGGTCTGTCGCCTCGTGCCAACCGCGTGATCGTGGAAGCCGGCGGCAAATTGCACCCGCTGCTGCTCGACAACCCGCACCCGGAAGTCTCGTGGAGCGCACTGTGGAGCAAGGTCTGGTACGAGAACTACGACGAGCCTAAATACGTCTGGCAATCGACCGCCGCCAACACTGACTTCGAACCCAAGCTGAGCCTGTCGCCGCTGACCTTCGGTACCCTGAAAGCCGCGTTCTACGCCATGCTGCTGGCCGCTCCACTGGCCGTTGCCGCTGCGATCTACACCGCGTACTTCATGGCCCCGGGCATGCGCCGCAAGGTCAAGCCGGTGATCGAGTTGATGGAAGCGATGCCGACGGTGATCCTCGGCTTCTTCGCCGGCCTGTTCCTCGCGCCGTATGTGGAAGGGCACTTGCCTGGCATCTTCAGCCTGCTGATGTTGCTGCCGATCGGCATCCTGGTCGCCGGTTTCACCTTCAGCCGCCTGCCTGAGTCGATCCGCCTGAAAGTCCCGGATGGCTGGGAAAGTGCGCTGCTGATTCCGGTGATCCTGTTTGTGGGCTGGTTGTCGCTGTACATGAGCCCGTTCATGGAGAACTGGTTCTTCGGTGGCGACATGCGCATGTGGATCTCCCATGACCTGGGCATCACCTACGACCAGCGCAACGCCCTGGTGGTCGGCCTGGCCATGGGCTTCGCGGTCATCCCGAACATCTACTCGATCGCCGAAGACGCCGTGTTCAGCGTGCCTCGCGGCCTGACCCTGGGCTCCCTGGCCCTCGGTGCCACGCCGTGGCAGACCATGACCCGCGTGGTGATCCTCACCGCGAGCCCGGGCATCTTCTCGGCACTGATGATCGGCATGGGCCGTGCGGTCGGTGAAACCATGATCGTGTTGATGGCCACCGGTAACACTCCGGTCATGGAAATGAACCTGTTCGAAGGCCTGCGCACCCTGGCGGCCAACGTTGCAGTGGAAATGCCCGAATCGGAAGTCGGCGGCAGCCACTACCGCGTGCTGTTCCTCTCGGCGCTGGTGCTGCTGTTGTTCACCTTCGTCATGAACACCCTCGCGGAGCTGATTCGTCAGCGTCTGCGCAAGAAATACTCGTCGCTTTAAGAAAGGTAGAAGTCTGTGAAACAGAACTCCCTGAAAGGATGGTTCAAGAGCGGCGCCCCCGGCGTCTGGATCAGCGGTGGCGCGGTGTCCATCGCGGTCATCATGACCATTGGCCTGCTGGCAGTGATTGCCGTGCGTGGCCTGGGTCACTTCTGGCCGGCGGATCTGATCCACGCCAGCTACGACGTGCCGGGCCAGGGCCAACACCTGGTCATTGGCGAAGTGGTACAGAAAGAAGAAGTACCCCGTGCCCGCCTTAAGAGCGCCGGCCTGCCGGTGCCTGACGAAGGCCCGGAATTCATGACCCGCGAGCTGATCAAGGTCGGCAACCGTGACCTGAACGGCAACGACTTCACCTGGATCGTCGGCGAGTGGCTGACCAAGCAGACGACGCCGCCGGAGCTGATGGCGATCGAGCGGCGTGAGTGGGGCAACTTCTACGGTTACCTGGTCAACGTCAAACAGGACGGCAAGGTTGTCGCTGAAGGCGAAGCCGCATGGCCTGAGTTGCAGGCCCGTGTCGACCGCGTCAACAAGCTGGCCGCACAGCTCAAGAACCTGGAAAAAACCGACATCGGCGCGATCAACGCCGGTCTCGAGCGCGTCCGCTTGCACGGTCGCAAGCTGGAGCTGGATGGCAAGCTCGACGCCACCGCACAAGCGGACATGGAATCGGAGCGCGCCGAACTCAATGCCCGCTACCAGGATGTGGAGGCGCGCCTGAACGATCTGCATGCGCAGTTCAACCGCGACAGCCTGACCGCCCGCGATGCGAACGGTAAGGAAATCGAAATCGGCATCGGCAAAGTGGTTCACGCCTACCAGCCGAACGCCATGAGCACGACCACCAAGATCGGTTTCTACTTCAGCAAGGTCTGGGAGTTCCTGAGCGACGATCCGCGTGAAGCGAACACCGAAGGCGGGATCTTCCCGGCCATCTTCGGCACCGTGATGATGACCCTGATCATGGCGATGATCGTGACCCCGTTCGGCGTGCTGGCGGCGGTGTACCTGCGTGAATACGCCAAGCAGAACGCGCTGACCCGGGTGATCCGCATCGCGGTGAACAACCTGGCGGGCGTTCCGGCCATCGTATATGGCGTGTTCGGCCTGGGCTTCTTCGTCTATGTGCTGGGTGGCTCGCTCGACCGTCTGTTCTTCCCGGAAGCACTGCCGGCACCGACCTTCGGTACGCCGGGTCTGCTCTGGGCTTCGCTGACCCTGGCGCTGCTGGCGGTGCCGGTGGTGATCGTGGCCACCGAAGAAGGCCTGGCGCGGATTCCTCGCACCGTGCGTGAAGGCTCGTTGGCCCTCGGCGCGACCAAGGCTGAAACCTTGTGGAAGATCGTGCTGCCGATGGCCAGCCCGGCGATGATGACCGGCATGATCCTCGCCGTGGCTCGCGCCGCGGGTGAAGTGGCGCCGCTGATGCTGGTGGGTGTGGTGAAACTGGCGCCGTCGCTGCCGGTGGACGGTAACTACCCGTACCTGCACCTGGACCAGAAGATCATGCACCTGGGCTTCCACATCTATGACGTCGGCTTCCAGAGCCCGAACGTCGAAGCCGCGCGACCGCTGGTGTACGCCACGGCGCTGCTGCTGGTGCTGGTGATCGCGACATTGAACCTGTCGGCGGTGTACATCCGTAACCACCTGCGCGAGAAGTACAAGGCGCTGGATAGTTAATACGAATCCTGTGGGAGCTGGCTTGCCAGCGATGGCATGACTGCGGTGTTACCGATAAACCGCATCGTCTGCATCGCTGGCAAGCCAGCTCCCACAGGGGCCTCAGCCAGACATGAATTTTGAGTAACCCGCTGGCTGGACCAGCGGTTAAACGAACCGAATTTGTTAGCACAGGGAGCCTCCCATGCAGCACGAAGCACATACCCACGGCATCAACATGTCGGCATTGGGTCGCGACAAACAGAGCCTGAATCTCGAACAGGAAACCGTAGCCATCGAAGTGCCGGGCCTGAGCCTGTTCTACGGCGAAAAACAAGCGCTGTACGACGTCAGCATGAACATCCCGAAACAGCGCGTGACCGCCTTCATCGGCCCGTCCGGCTGTGGCAAGTCGACGCTGCTGCGTACCTTCAACCGCATGAACGACCTGGTTGACGGCTGCCGCGTTGAAGGTGAGATCAACCTGTACGGCAACAACATCTACCGCAAGGGCGAAGACGTGGCCGAGCTGCGTCGTCGCGTCGGCATGGTGTTCCAGAAGCCCAACCCGTTCCCGAAAACCATCTACGAAAACGTGGTCTACGGCCTGCGCATCCAGGGCATCAACAAGAAGCGCGTGCTCGATGAAGCCGTTGAGTGGGCGTTGAAAGGCGCGGCACTGTGGGACGAGGTCAAGGACCGTCTGCACGAGTCGGCACTGGGCCTGTCCGGTGGTCAGCAGCAGCGTCTGGTGATCGCCCGCACCATCGCCGTAGAGCCGGAAGTGCTGCTGCTCGACGAACCGTGCTCGGCACTCGACCCGATTTCCACGCTGAAAGTCGAAGAGCTGATCTACGAACTGAAATCCAAGTTCACCATCGTGATCGTGACCCACAACATGCAACAGGCGGCGCGGGTGTCCGACTACACAGCGTTCATGTACATGGGCAAGCTGGTCGAGTTTGGCGACACCGATACCCTGTTCACCAATCCGGCGAAGAAGCAGACCGAAGACTACATCACGGGCCGGTACGGCTAGCCGTACAGCCGCAAGCGTCAAGCTACAAGCGGCAAGTAGAAGCGATCCGAGTAACGACACAAATCAGCTTGCAGCTCGTAGCTTGCAGCTCACAGCTTTTGCGGAGCAGACAACATGATTTCTAAGGAAGGCCTTACACACCACATCTCCCAGCAGTTCAACGCCGAACTGGAGGAAGTGCGCAGCCACCTCCTGGCCATGGGCGGGCTGGTGGAAAAGCAAGTCAACGACGCGGTGACCGCGCTGATCGAGGCCGATTCCGGCCTGGCCCAGCAGGTGCGCGAGATCGACGACCAGATCAACCAGATGGAACGCAACATCGACGAGGAATGCCTGCGCATTCTGGCCCGTCGTCAGCCGGCGGCTTCCGACCTGCGCCTGATCATCAGCATTTCCAAGTCGGTGATCGACCTGGAACGCATCGGTGACGAAGCGACCAAGATCGCCCGTCGCGCCATCCAGCTGTGCGAAGAAGGCGAAGCGCCGCGTGGTTACGTGGAAGTGCGCCACATCGGCGACCAGGTGCGCAACATGGTCCGCGATGCACTGGACGCCTTCGCCCGTTTCGACGCCGAACTGGCCTTGTCGGTGGCGCAGTACGACAAGATCATCGACCGCGAATACAAGACCGCCCTGCGTGAGCTGGCCACCTACATGATGGAAGATCCGCGTTCCATTTCGCGGGTGCTGAGCATTATCTGGGTACTGCGTTCGCTGGAGCGTATCGGCGACCACGCGCGCAATATCTCGGAGCTGGTGATCTACCTGGTACGCGGCACCGACGTGCGGCACCTGGGTCTCAAGCGCATGAAGGAAGAAGTCGAAGGAACAACCGGCGAAAGCGCTAATGTTCCGGGCAAAACTGACGATAAGTAAGGTTGCCCAAGTAAAGCGCCCGGCCTTTTGGCCGGGCGTTTTTGTTTGCGCTTCACGAATTCGAAAAGCAGCACCCCGCGAACGAAAAGTCCGGCGTGACTGAAGGTTTTTGGCAAAGTGCCATCAGCAAAGCGGTATGCTGGCCGGGATTTTTTAAAGGGGTTTTGGATGAGTAAGGTCAGTGTGTTGGTCGTGGACGACGCGTCGTTCATTCGTGACCTGGTGAAGAAGTGCCTGCGCAATTATTTCCCGGGCATGCGGATCGAAGATGCAATCAACGGCAGAAAGGCCCAGGCCATGCTGGCCAAGGAAGCCTTCGACCTGGTCCTGTGCGACTGGGAAATGCCGGAAATGTCCGGCCTGGAACTGCTGACCTGGTGCCGCGAGCAAGACAACCTCAAAACCATGCCTTTCGTGATGGTGACCAGCCGTGGCGACAAGGAGAACGTCGTCCAGGCGATCCAGGCCGGGGTATCCGGTTACGTCAGCAAGCCATTCACCAACGAACAATTGATCACCAAGGTCAAGCAGGCGCTGCACAAGGTCGGCAAACTCGATGCCTTGATCAACGTGGCCGCGACCAAGACCAGCCCTGCATTCGCCAACGACTCCCTGGCCGCCTTGACCGCTGGCAAGGCCCCCGTCACCACGCCAACAGCCCCGCCCGCACCGTCCAAAGGCTTGCTCAGCAGCCCGCCGGTCAAGGCGCCTGCGGCCTCTTCGGCACCCACCAGTGGCCGTGGCCAGGGTCAACTGCGTTTGCCCAACGGCATCGCGCAATGTGTGATCAAGGCCTTGAGCCTCAAGGAAGCCCTGTTGGTGGTCAAGCGCACCGAGACCTTGCCGCAGATCCTCGACAGCGCCGTGCTGGACCTGGAGCAGGGCGACAATGCCGAAATCGCCCGCCTCAACGGCTATCTGCATGCCGTCGTGGCCCACGAACCGAAGCCCGACAGCGACTGGCTGCAACTGACCTTCCGCTTTGTCGACCAGGATGCGCAGAAGCTCGATTACATCTCGCGCCTGATTGCGCGGGGTACGGCGCAGAAGCACTTCATTCCTGGCGCTTGATACAGCGTTATCTGCTGGTCCGTCTTCGCGAGCAAGTCGAGTCGTCGCACCGCCGCTCCCACATTAGAAATGCATTCCAATGTGGGGGCGGCGGTGCGACGATTCGACTTGCTCGCGAAGGGGTCATCACTGTTACCGCACATCTGCTGAACACCTTTACTGAAACATCTGCCGACTACCCGGGTCCATAGCAGCTGCTAGGCTCAATCCCAGATCTCACTCGACAGAATCCTTACTCATGTTCACGCGCCTGCTGCTTTTATGTGGCCTGTTCATGGTCGCCACCTCGACCGTGGCCATGACCATCTACAAATCCAAAGATGCCTATGGCGTGGTTTCCTATAGCGACCGCCCCAGCAAAGGCGCCCATGTGTTCGTTTTTCGCGATGGCATGGTCGAGCACCTCGAGCGTCAGGTGCGCCTCGTCATCATGAAGAAGAACGGCGTGCACAGCGTGTACGTGCGCAATGACCTGTATGCGCCGGTAGAAGTCGAATTGAGTTTTGCCGGGGTGAAGAACGCCAGCGGTGTGCCGGGTGGGACGATTCGGCGCGTGATACCGCTTCGCAGCAGCGTTCGCCTGGCGCAGTTCAAGGCGGCTAAAGGTGGAAGGCCACTCGCGTACGTCCCGAAGTTCAAATACTCCCTGGGCGATCCCTCAGGGCCTACGGTGGGCTATCGGTATCCGTTGCCCTGGCGTGGCGGACCGTTCCGGATCAGTCAGGGTGCCAACGGCCCCTACAGTCACTTCGGGCCCAAGAGCCGTTACGCCATAGACATCGCGATGCCTGAGGGTACGCCGATCATTGCCGCGCGAGGCGGGGTGGTGGTGAAAACCGAGAACAGGCAAAGCGGGCGCGGTACCGACGCATCCGGCAATTTCGTGCGGGTGCTGCACGATGACGGGACCATGGGTGTTTACCTGCACCTGAAGAAAGGCTCGGTCAGCGTTCGGGAAGGTCAGCGGGTACAGGTGGGCAGCGCCTTGGCGTTGTCAGGCAACACCGGCAACAGTACCGGGCCGCATTTGCACTTCGTGGTGCAGCGCAATACCGGGCTGGGGCTGGTATCGATTCCATACCAGTTCAACCAGCCGGTCAGCGCGCTGCCCAACTTTGCGTTGGGCAAGCAGTGATGCGTTGTCTGGTCTGACGCCATCGCGAGCAAGCTCGCTTCCACAGTTGAAATGCATTCCAGTGTGGGAGCGAGCTTGCTCGCGATGGTATCGACTCGAATCCGGATATCTCGATCAGTCCAGCATCAACACCTTGGCCAGGACAATCTTCGGCCCTTTCATCTTCTTGATGATGATCCGCAGGCCTTCGACTTCCAGTACTTCTTCCTCTTCCGGAACACGCTTGAGGCTCTCGTAGACCAGCCCGGCGAGGGTTTCGGCTTCGACATGGTCCAGGTCGATGCCCAGCAGTCGTTCAACCTTGAACAGCGGCGTATCGCCCCGCACCAGCAGCTTGCCCGGCTGATACGCGAGGATCCCGCGTTCGGCCTTGCGGTGTTCGTCCTGGATATCGCCCACCAGCACTTCCAGCACGTCTTCCATGGTCAGGTAGCCGATGATGTTGCCGTCGGCCTCTTCGACCACTGCGAAGTGCGAGCCGCCCTTGCGGAACTGCTCCAGCAACTGCGACAGCGGCATGTGCCGCGACACGCGCTCCAGCGGGCGGGTCAGTTCGGCCAGGTTGAACGACTCGGGAATGTGGTCCAGCGCCGCCAGTTCCAGCAGTAGATCCTTGATGTGCAGCAGGCCGACGAACTCCTGGCGTTCGCTGTCATAAACCGGGTAGCGGCTGAACTTGTGGCGACGGAACATCGCCAGGATCTGCTTGAGCGGCGCGTTGAACTCCAGGGTCACCAGGTCTTCGCGGGAGTTGGCCCAGTCGACCACTTCCAGTTCACCCATTTCCACCGCCGAGGCCAGCACGCGCATGCCTTGGTCGCTCGGGTCCTGGCCACGACTGGAATGCAGGATCAGTTTCAGTTCTTCACGGCTGTAATGGTGTTCGTGATGCGGGCCGGGCTCACCTTGCCCTGCAATGCGCAGGATGGTGTTGGCGCTGGCGTTGAGCAGGTAGATGGCCGGGTACATGGCCCAGTAGAACAGGTACAGCGGCACGGCGGTCCACAGCGACAGCAACTCGGGTTTGCGGATCGCCCAGGATTTCGGGGCCAGCTCGCCGACCACGATGTGCAGGTACGAAATGATGAAGAAGGCGGTGAAGAACGAAATCGCCTTGACCACTTCGGCGGAATCGACGCCCACGGCACTCAGCACGGGGGCCAGGAGGTGCGCGAACGCAGGTTCACCGACCCAGCCCAGGCCCAGGGAGGCGAGGGTGATGCCCAATTGGCAGGCCGACAGGTAGGCATCGAGCTGACTGTGCACGGTGCGCAGGATGTGCCCGCGCCAGCCGTTTTTGTCAGCGATGGCCTCGACCCGGGTCGAGCGCAATTTGACCATGGCAAATTCCGCCGCAACGAAAAATCCGTTGAGCAAAACCAGGATCAGAGCAAAAAGAATCATGCCGAAGTCGGCGAAAATTGTAGCGAGGGTCAAGCCAGGGGAAGGGTCCATGATGGAGTTTTGCGGGTTCCGTTTATTCGAGAGGGAAGTAAAAAACCGCGCCTGAAAGGCAGGCGCAAGTCAGCCAATGTAGCGGCTGACTTGGCGGTTGCCTAGTGGCGCGTGCTGACCGGTATCAGTCAGCGGTGCTGATAACCCGTGATTTGGTGACCTGGGCCGGGGCAAAGTGGCAGGTAAAGGTGCTGCCGTGGCCCGGTACACTGCTGATTTCCATTCGTGCCCGATGTCGTAACAGGACGTGTTTGACGATCGCCAGCCCGAGGCCGGTGCCCCCGGTGTTGGAGTTGCGGCTGGAGTCGACGCGGTAGAAGCGTTCGGTCAGGCGCGGCAGGTGTTTGTTATCGATGCCGATCCCGGAATCCTGCACGCTCAAGTGCGCCCCCTGGTCATCGCCCCACCAGCGAATGCGAATGTTGCCTTCGGCCGGGGTGTATTTCACCGCGTTGAACACCAGGTTGGAAAACGCGCTGCGCAACTCCGCTTCGCTGCCCTTGAGCAGAATCGTCGGGTCTGCTTCCAGGGTAATTTTCTGGTTTTTCTGGCCGGACAACTGCTGCGCGTCGCTCTTGATCGATTGCAGCAAGCCGTCGATCGGCACCGGCTGGTTGTCCGACGGATAATCGGTGGCTTCCAGCTTGGCCAGCAACAGCAGGTCGTTGAGCAGGGTCTGCATGCGTCCGCCTTGTTGCTGCATCTGCTGCAGGGCACGGCCCCAGCGCGGGTTCACCTCGTCAACGTTGTCGAGCAAGGTTTCCAGGTAACCGCAGATCACCGTCAACGGTGTGCGCAGTTCATGGGAAACGTTGGCGATGAAGTCTTTGCGCATTTGCTCAAGCTGATGGATGCGCGTCACATCGCGCACCAGCATCAAGTGTTCGTTGTTGCCGTAACGGGTGATGTACAGCTGGATGCGCACACGGTCGTTGGTGGGCGAGGGGATTTCCAGTGGCTCGGCGTAGCTGTCTTGCTCGAAGTATTCCTTGAAGCGCGGGTGGCGCACCAGGTTGGTCACCGGTTGGCCGCTGTCCTGTGGTGTCTTGAGACCCAGCAGGGTTTCGGCGGCGCGGTTCCACCATTCCAGGTTGCCGTCGGTGTCGAGCATGATCACCGCGTCTTTCAGCGCGGCAGTGGATTCCTGAACCCGGTCGATCACCGCCTGCAAACGCCCGCGTACCCGTTGGTCGCGGCGTTGCAGGTGGTAGATGCTGTCGAACACCTCGCCCCACAGGCCGTAGCCGTCGGGTGGCGCTTCATCGGGTTTGTGCAGGCGTAGCCACTCGTGCAGACGCAGCAATTGCTTGAGGGTCCAGGCCAGGTAAAGACCCAGGCCTGCGGCGAGGCTCCAGCCGTAATAGCCGGTGATCAGGCCGATCACCAGGCAGGCGGTGACCAGCAGCAGCATGTGGCGAATCAGGGTGCCATGCCAGTTTTGGTTCACTTGACGCGCGTCCTTGTCAGCTTGTCGGGCGGTGAAGGTCCGGGTCAGGCTTTGGTAGAAAAGCGGTAACCGGTGCCGCGCACGGTTTGTACCAGATTTTCGTAAGCATCGCCGAGGGCTTTGCGCAGGCGTCTAATGTGCACGTCAACGGTACGCTCTTCGACGTAGACGTTGCCGCCCCAGACCTGATCCAGCAACTGGCCACGAGTGTAGGCGCGCTCCTGGTGGGTCATGAAGAATTGCAGCAGGCGGTATTCGGTCGGGCCCATCTCGGCGGGACGGCCGTCGATGGTCACGCGGTGGCTGATCGGGTCCAGCAGCAGGCCGCCGACTTCGATCGGTGCTTCGCCATCGGTGGGACCGGCACGGCGCAGCACGGCCTTCAGGCGCGCTACTAGCTCACGGGGGGAAAACGGCTTGGTGATGTAGTCGTCGGCGCCGACTTCCAGACCCTGGATCTTGTTGTCCTCTTCACCCTTGGCGGTGAGCATGATGATCGGGATGTCTCCGGTCAGTTCATCACGCTTGAGACGACGGGCCAGTTCGATGCCGGAAGTGCCGGGCAGCATCCAGTCGAGCAGGATCAGGTCCGGTTTGCGGTCGACGATAATGGCGTGGGCCTGCTGGGAGTTTTCAGCCTCCAGGCAGTCATAGCCGGCCATTTCCAACGCAACGGCGATCATTTCGCGAATAGGCGCTTCGTCGTCGACGATCAGAATGCTCCTGCCAACCATGCCCTTAATCCTCTTGTCATTTAACTGTCTTGCGCCGCATTAGATAACGGAATTATTGCAGTCGTGTGACAGTATTTTAGTCGGTCGGCGATTGGCTGGATCCTGGGCTAAGCTTTAAGTCCGAATCCTGACAACCACAAAAGGAAGGTTTCATATGACTCTACACTCGCAATCCCTCAAGGCCCTGCTGCTGGCCGCTGCCCTGGTATTGCCTTCGATGGCCTTCGCCGCCGAACCGGGCATGATGAAAGACGGCATGATGACTGACCACAAAGGGATGACCCTATACACCTTCGACAAGGACTCGGGCGGCAAGTCGATGTGTAACGGCGACTGCGCCAAATACTGGCCGCCAATGATGGCGCCGGCGGGTGCCAAGACCGAAGGTAAATGGACAGTCGTCAAGCGTGACGATGGCTCGATGCAATGGGCCTATGACGGCAAGCCGCTGTACTACTACGAGGACGACAAAAAACCCGGAGACATGACGGGAGACAAGAAAAAAGACGTCTGGCATGTCGTTCGCGAGCATATGTAACAACGCAAAAAGATCGCAGCCTTTGGGTATGAGCTGCCCAGGGCTGCGATCTTTTCAACGCTCAACGCAACGCGTAGTCCAGCACAATCCCGACGAAAATCGCCAAACCCGCCCAGTGATTGTGCAAAAACGCCTTGAAGCAACGCATGCGGTCCTTGTTGCGGGTGTACCAGAACTCCCACGCAAAGCAGCTCGCCGCCACCAGTAATCCGAGGTGGAACCAGCCGCCAAGGTCGAACTTCGAACCCGCCAGCAGCAGGCAGCCCAACGCCAGCCCTTGCAAGGTCAGGATGATCGCCCGGTCCGCGTCGCCGAACAGGATTGCCGTGGATTTCACGCCGATCTTCAGGTCGTCATCTCGGTCGGTCATCGCGTAGTACGTGTCGTAACCCACTGTCCAAATCAGGTTGGCGATCCACAGCAACCACGCGACGGCGGGCAATTCACCGGTTTCTGCGGTGAACGCCATCGGCATCCCCCACGAAAATGCGGCGCCCAGCACCACTTGCGGGTAATAGGTGTAGCGCTTCATGAACGGGTAACTGAACGCCAGCGCCAGGCCGCCCAACGACAGCCAGATGGTCGCGGCATTGGTGCACAGCACCAGCAGGAAACTCACGCCCATCAGCAATGCGAAGAACACCAGCGCCTCTTTGGAACTGATCTTGCCGCTCACAAGCGGCCGCTGCTCGGTACGCTTCACATGACCATCGACCTTGCGGTCCGCCCAGTCATTGATCACGCAGCCGCCGGCGCGGGTCAGCACTACGCCGAGGACGAAAATTACGATATTGGCCAGGGACGGCGAACCCTTGCCGGCAATCCATAGTGCCCACAGTGTTGGCCACAGCAGCAGGTAAATGCCGATCGGCTTGTCCATACGGGTCAGCTGAATGAAGTCCCAGGCCCGGGGGTTCAACCGGTTCAAGGACTTGAGCAGGCTTTGGTACATCAACGGTTCTCCGATTGGGCGCAGGCGGCGTCCCACAGGGAAGGCAGGAAAATTTCGGCCACCAGCACGCTCAGCGCGCCGCGATCGAAGCGCGAACGGCGGCCCCACAGCCCAGGCGATTGCACCTCGGTGGGCAGCCACGCTTGCGGATAATGGCAAACCTCGATGGCCCGGCGCTGGAAAGCCTGATCGCAAAACAGCAATTCGCCCAGCGAGCGGCTACCCAGTTCGTCCATGTGCAGGCCGTCGCCTTGCAAGGCACTGCGTGACGCCACGCTGCGCGCAAACACCCACGCCTGGCCATGACCGCGCAAATACACCTCGCGCACCCAGCCCTCACTGCCTTCGGCCAGGTCCAGCGCTGCGCACTCGTCGGCGCGCAGGGGCTGCCAGCCTTCGAACATCGGCGAGACGCTGAAGGCGTCATTCGACAGATGAATCAAACGTCTGGTCAGCGAGCCTTCATCGAACAGCCAGTCGAGGGTGGAGGCATCGGGGAGGGGCGCCAGTTCGCTGCGCGAGAGCCAGAGCGGAGCTGGAGAGGGGGATTCTGTGTGTTGCACAATGAGTCATTATTGGCAGCAAATGAGGCGGCGAGCTTAACATGTCAGCCACCGATATCGATTGAATTGGCCTGCCGTTGCGCCGAACAGGCTTGCATCCGGCGGCCCCGATCAGTACAAAACGCGCTGAGTCGGACGGCAGTGCTACAACCATCGACCGTCCGGCCGGCGAAACGCCTGAACCCTGAGGAAGTACCTGATGAAAAAGTGGCAATGTATCGTCTGCGGCCTGATCTACAACGAAGCCGACGGTTGGCCGGATGACGGCATTGCGCCGGGCACCCGTTGGGAAGACGTCCCGGCAGACTGGCTGTGCCCGGACTGCGGTGTGGGCAAGATGGATTTTGAAATGATCGAAATCGCTGCCTGAATAATTGAGGAGTAAGGAATGAACGCACCAGTCGTCATCATTGGCACCGGCCTGGCGGGCTACAACGTGGCCCGCGAGTTTCGCAAACTCGATAGCGAAACCCCGCTGCTGCTGATTACCGCCGATGACGGGCGCTCCTACTCCAAGCCGATGCTCTCCACCGGCTTCGGCAAAAACAAGGATGCCGACGGCCTGAGCATGGCCGAACCCGGCGCCATGGCTGAACAGCTCAAGGCTGAAATACGCACCCACACGCGCATCAGTGGTATCGACCCGGGCCACAAGCGCCTGTGGATCGGTGAAGAAGCGGTGATCTACCGCGACCTGATCCTGGCCTGGGGCGCCGAAACCGTGCGCGTGCCCATTGAAGGCGACGCGGCGGACTGCGTATTCCCGATCAACGACCTGGAAGATTACGCACGCTTCCGTGCAGCGGCGGCCGGCAAGCGCCGCGTGCTGCTGCTCGGCGCCGGTCTGATCGGCTGCGAGTTCGCTAACGACCTGACCCTGGGTGGCTACGAAGTGCAACTGGTTGCGCCGTGTGAACAAGTCATGCCGACCCTGCTGCACCCGGCGGCCGCGGCTGCGGTGCAGGCTGGCCTGGAAAGCCTCGGCGCACGTTTCCACCTCGGCCCGGTGCTCAATCGCCTGCAACGCGTGGCGGACGGCCTGGAAGCACACCTGTCCGATGGCCAGGTGATCCCGTGCGACGTGGTGGTCTCGGCCATTGGCCTGCGCCCACGCGTCGACCTGGCGGCAGCGGCCGGTTTGCAGGTCAACCGCGGCATCATGGTCGACCGGCACCTGAAGACCTCCCATGCCAACATCTACGCCCTGGGCGATTGTGCCGAGGTCGATGGGCTGAATCTGCTGTACGTGATGCCCTTGATGAGCTGTGCGCGAGCGCTGGCGCAAACCCTGGCCGGCAACCCGACCGCCGTCACCTATGGCCCGATGCCGATCACCGTCAAAACACCGGTGTGCCCGCTGGTGGTGTCCCCGCCGCCACGGGGTGCAGAAGGCATCTGGACCGTCGAAGGGCAGGGCGCCGACATCAAGGTTTTATGCCGCGATGCCGCAGGCAAACTGCTCGGTTATGCCCTCACCGGTGCCGCCGTGATGGAAAAACTGGCCCTGAACAAAGAGCTTCCAGCCCTGTTGGCATAAATACCGGTCGTTCTGTCGGAATCACCCCCCTTTTGCCCTAACAATGGCCGCGCCGATACTGGCGCGGGGCCTCACTGCGTGCCATCCTCACTCCCGTCTGCCGCAGAGTAGAGCATCTGCGGCGCTTTTGGCGCTGCTCCGCAGAGAGCAGCACGGACATAACAACAACAAACCGTCAAAGGGGCTTCACTCACATGCGTAAACCAGACCTCGCCGCAGCCATTGCTGAAAAAGCAGACCTCACCAAAGAACAAGCCAACCGCGTTCTCAACGCCGTTCTTGAAGAAATCACCGGTGCCCTGCACCGCAAAGACAGCGTGACGCTGGTGGGCTTCGGCACCTTCCTGCAACGCCATCGCGGTGCCCGCACCGGCAAAAACCCGCAAACCGGTGAACCCGTCAAAATCAAGGCCAGCAACACCGTTGCGTTCAAGCCAGGCAAGTCGTTGAAAGACAGCGTCAATCCGTAAGCCGTTTTCGCCTCTCGCGTAGCGGGGGGTGGAATAAAAAATGGGCACGCCAACCAGGGTTGGGTGCCCATTTTTTGTGGGGTTAACAGAGCTTGTTGAAATCCGTCCCCTGAAATCTGGCTTACAGGTCTGAAAAACTGTAGGGCTGAAGCTCGGTGATCTGAGACAGCAGGATCAGATGCTCCACCGCCTTCACCTTCTCTAGATGATCGAGGGTGTCGGGGCCGCCGAACATCAGTGCTGGAACAAAGCCGTACATCTCGTCGTGACGCAGGGTGCCGAGCTTTTTCTTCGCGGGTTTGAACAGATCGCCATAATCGTTGGAGTCCACGTCCGTGGATAAAAGAAAGCCTTGCAACTCCCTATCCATCTCTTCGATCGTAATTTCAAAATCATCAAAAACACATCGAGAAAGAACACTGGTTATTTTAAGAGAGGCACCCGTTTTTTCGCCCCACAGATACAAGTCACCGAAGGCGCTACGAGCAATCAGGTGGTAAGCATCACGTTCTTCATATTTCGTTCCTTCAAGCCAAGACGCTACTACCCCATCGTATTCCTGGGGGTTCACTATCCAAAAAATGCCGTCACCGTATCCGCACCAGCCGTGTTCGGCCCAGTACTCCAATAACTGATTAGGCAGCTTGCCTCTATAGCGCTCGATACTTGACGCTGGGACTTCTTGCCGATCAACAGGTCCACCAAATTTCTCTAAAAAACGGGCAAATATTTTGTCCACGCGAAACCTTCTTCTTTTTAAGCATCAGCTCACTGATCGGTAATTTCATTGAGATCTACTCCCTGATACCAGCCTTAAAGGTCTGAAAAACTATAGGGCTGAAGCTCGGTGATCT
>NZ_AKJG01000002.1 GCF_000282455.1 Pseudomonas sp. GM74 | reverse complement strand
GGCAGCGGCAGCCAGCCGGTGGCGCGGCTGGCCAGCGCCGCGCTGTGTCTGCGCCCGTTGACGTCCAAGCGCTTGCGCGGGCGCTCCCTGTTGACGCTGGAAGAAGCCTTTCGCGCCTTGCCGATTGCGGTCCTGGGGCGCATCGACGATGACGCCCTGTGGCTGGACCTGCGGCAACTGGACGACGAACCGGCATGGCTGGCGCAACTCGATCAATTGCAGGTGGAGGGCCTGGCAGGGTGATTGTCGGCACCGCGGGGCACATCGACCATGGCAAGACGGCGCTGCTCCAGGCGTTGACCGGTCAGGCGGGTGACCGGCGCCGCGAAGAGCGTGAGCGCGGCATGACCATCGACCTGGGCTACCTGTATGCCGCGCTGGAGGCGGGTGCACAGTTGACCGGATTCATCGACGTTCCCGGCCATGAGCGCTTCACCCACAACATGCTGGCCGGGGCGCAGGGCGTCGATCTGGTGTTGCTGGTGGTGGCCGCCGATGATGGGGTGATGCCGCAGACCCGCGAGCATCTGGCGATTGTCCAGTTGTTGGGCATCCCCCGGGCATTGGTGGCGATCAGCAAGTGCGACCGGGTCGACAGCGCCCGGGTACAAGACGTGCGCGAGCAGATCCGTACCTTGCTGGCGCCCGGACCCTATGCCGATGCACCGCTGATTGCGTTGTCGAGCGTGACCGGCGAGGGCATCGAAACCCTGCGCCAACAATTGCTGCAAGCCCAGCGTGAAGTACAGCAGCGCAGCACCGACGGTGGTTTTCGCCTGGGGATCGACCGGGCTTTCAGCGTGGCCGGGGCCGGTATCGTGGTGACCGGCACGGCGCTGTCCGGTCAGGTCGCGGTGGGCGATACCTTGCTGCTGGGGCCACAAGGCAAACCGGTGCGCATCCGTGGCCTGCACGCGCAAAACCAGGCCGCCGACCATGCCTTTGCCGGCCAGCGCGTGGCGTTGAACCTGAGTGCCGAACGGCTGGCGCTGGAGCACATCCATCGCGGCCACTGGCTGCTGGCCGAGGGCTTGTACGCGCCTACCCAGCGCATGGATATCGACATGCAGTTGCTTGCCGGCGAACCCCGGGCATTCGAACACTTTCAACCGGTACACGTGCACCTCGGCACCCAGGACATAACCGGGCGCGTCGCCTTGCTGGAAGGCATCAGCCTGGCACCCGGTGGGCGGATGTTTGCGCAACTGCTGCTCAATACACCGGTACATGCGGTGAAGGGCGATCCGCTGATCCTGCGTGACCAGAGTGCCCAACGAACCCTGGGTGGTGGCCGGGTGCTCGATCCGTTTGCACCCGCACGGCAACGCCGCAGCCCCGAACGGTTGGCGCAGTTGGACACGCTGGCGAATTGTGCCGGGCTGGAAGAGGTTTTGCCGGCATTGCTGGCCCATAGCGACACCGGGATCGATCCTCAGCGCCTGGAGCGGCAATTCAACCGACCGCGCAACAGTTGGGTGTTGCCCGCTGACGTGCGCCTGATCAATACCCGTCAAGGCCCATTGTTGTTCAATGCAAGTCGCTGGGAGTCCTTGAAAGCACCTTTAGTGGACCAGCTCGCGCGTTTCCATCAACTCGAACCGGATCAGATGGGGCCGGACCGGGATCGCCTGCGCCGATTCACCGGCAGCACGCTGGAACGCCCGACATTCATCAGCTTGCTCGACGAGTTGTTGGCCTGCGGCGACATCGCCAGCAGCGGCCCGTGGTTGCATCTGCCCGGGCATCAGGTGCGCTTGAGCGAGGAGGACGAGGGCCTGTGGCTACAATTGCAGCCGCTGTTCGACGCGGCGCAGTTCAATCCACCCTGGGTACGTGATCTGGGACATGACGAAGCCACCGTCCGCGCATTGCTACGCAAAATGGCGCGTCTGGGTTTGATGCATCAAGTGGTGCACGACCTGTTTTACACCGACGGCATGATTCGCCGATTGGCGGCTATGCTGTTGCAACTGGCGGACGCGAACCCGGTGATCCAGGTGGCGGCGTTTCGTGATGCGGTGGGTCTGGGTCGCAAGCGCAGTATCCAGATACTGGAGTACTTCGACCGCATCGGCCTGACCCGGCGCTTTGGAGATCGACGGCAGATTCGCCTGGACAGTGCGTTGGCACAGTGCACTGATTCAGATGCATGACTTCAAGGAAGGCAATCGCGCCCGGTGGCGCGGCCGGGCTTCAAACCCGGTTGGGGACGGCATCCGTTCCCGGGCAGGTTCGACTCCGGCTGCCTTCCGCCAATCAACCTCAAACCTTCTGACTCAACCCAACCCTCTGTGGGAGCGAGCTTGCTCGCGATGGCAGTTGCTCGAAGCAATACATTCGTCCAGTTTTTACACGGGGTTGCGAAATGGATCGTCAGAGATTGCGCTGCGCTTCCATCCGATCATGAAGGACCCTGATGATCGCAATTCCGTACGCGGTGATTCGAAAATAGATCATGTGCCGCTCCACACTGCAGCGCCGATAACCAGGGCGGATATTGTCGCAGGCCGGCGCCTTTTTTGGGCGCTCGGCCAATTGCGCAAATGCTGAGGTAAGGATGTCAATGTAGCGATTGGCCTGATCCAGGCCCCACTGGCGAGCGGTATAACTCCAGATTGCCTCAAGGTCACCCTCTGCGGCAGGCGTTAGACGATATTCAGCCATGCGCGGTCAACATTCGCTGTTTGAATGCAACTGGATCGAATGGGCGAGGTTTTCCACTTGATTCACCTTCCCGAAGGGCGGCACGGATCGTTTCGAGTTCAGCGCTGCGCTCCTGTTCACGACGGATCAGATCGCGAATGTATTCGCTGTCGTTGGTGTAATGGCCCGCTTCTATCTGGGCTTTGATCCAGTTGTCTTGCTGGTCAGTCACAGTGATGGTTTTTCGTACGGTTCCCATGATTGGGCCTCCACGGAGATGGTCGACTGCGTGCAACCTATCATACTATTGGTGCGGTATCGAGCAAGCGGGCCGCTATTGCGATCCATCCAATCCGAACAGAATTTGCGGCTTTGCGGCAAGCCCGAATCATTGCCGAATGCTTTCCTCAGAACCCCAGCGGGTACTGAATCACTACATATACCCGGTCTATATCATCACCCGCCTGCGCCTCATTGGCCCGGTGCGAAACGTGCGACACCTGCACCGACAGGTCCTTCGCGGCACCCGTTTGGACGATGTACTTCAAATCAATGTCCCGCTCCCAGTGCTTGCCCCCATCACCTTGTTGCGGCGTGAAGGTGCCGGTCGCCGGGTCGAACGGGTTGTAGGCTCCGCCTTGTGGTGCATGGGTGCCGTCGATCTGGTCGCCGGTAACGTAACGGGTCATGAACTTCAGGCCGGGTATCCCGAACGTAGCCAGGTCCAGGTCGTAGCGGGCTTGCCAGGAGCGTTCGTGGGCGCCGTTGAAGTCGGCGTACTTGATCGAGTTGGCGAGGTAGATGGAGTCGCCACCGACGAAATCGAACGGCGTATCACCATCGACTTTCTGGTACGCCAAGGTGAACCCATGGGCGCCGATCGTGTATCTGCCGGACAGGCTGTACGCCGTGTTATCAATGGCACCGGCCAGCGCCTGGCCAGTGTCCCGGGTGTGATAGAGGTTGGCGTCGAGGAACACTTCGGACTGCTTGAAGTGCAGGTTGCCGTAGTACTGGTGCCAGGTGTCGGTCAGATCCGAGGCATACAGGGCGCCGCCAACCGGGCTTTGGGTGAACAGATCGGCGCCGACAAACGAAATGCCGCCGGCCTCGGTGTTGGCGCCATAGCCGAAAAAGTTGCCCTTGCCTGAAGCACTGTCCTGATTCTTGAATGCCGTGAAGTGGCCGGCTTGCAGGTTCATGCCGGCGATTTCGCGGCTGTCGAGCAGAAAACCGGTGGCGTACTCCGGTTGCAAGCGTTTGTCCGCGGTGTCGAATACCGGGCTTTCGACCTCCATTTCACCAAACGCCAGGGTGGTGTTCGAAGCCTTGAGCTTGATCGCGCCGCCACCGCTGGAGTAGTTGCTTTGGCTACGACCTTCACTGTCCACCGGCAGCAATCCGGTCCCGGAGTGGCCCTTGCCGCCATCGAGTTTCAATCCAAGAAAGGCATGGGCATCGAGGCCGAAGCCTACGGCACCCGGCGTGAAGCCGGATTCAAAAGCGCCGATAAAGCCTTGAGCCCATTCGGCTTTGTAGCTCTTGCCGGTCGGCGAGGGGGACCGATAGTCACTGTTCAGATAAAAGTTGCGGCTGAGTACGCCAAGCGTCGCACCGTTCAGGAAGCCTTCCACGTCTTGAGACGATTCATCGGCCAGTGCGTGGGTGGCCAACAGGTAGAGGCACAGGGCAAGGGCCGCCCTGAAATCTTGCGGGGAATGGATCATCAATGGGTCACCGCAGGGGCAGCGACTGCGTCGGGACTGCGCAGTCGCTGGTTTTTTCAACGGACCTTAATGGCCTTCGGACGCACCAAACATTGTCTTGGCGTAGATCAGGCCCAGACCGTAGGCACCACCGTTGGCAATCGAGGTTTTCACCGTTTCGTCGTAGGTCTCGCTGCGGGCCCAGTCACGTTGCAGTTCCAGCAGGTATTGCAACGAAGTCATCGGCCGGGCGCCGATCTGGATCATGCGCTGCATGGCCATTTCATGGGCCTCGGTGCTGACGTCGCCGCAGGCGTCGGCAATCACATACACCTCGAAACCCTGATCAACCGCCGACAACGCCGGGCCTACGATGCAAACCGACGTCCACAGACCGGCAAGGACAATCTTCTGCTTGCCGATGGCGTTGACCTCCACGGCGATGCGCTCGTCTTCCCAGGTGTTCATGCTGGTGCGGTCGATGACGTTGTGTTCCGGGAACACGGCTTTGATTTCGTCGAAGATCGGCCCGGAAAAACTCTTCTCGGCGACGGTGGTGAGAATGGTCGAGACCTTGAAGCCACGGGCTGCCTTGGCCACCAGTGCGGCGTTGTTGCGCAGGGTCACAGCATCGATCGACTTGGTCGCGAAGGACATCTGCGACTGGTGGTCGATCATGATCAGGGTGTGGTCGGTCGGGGTCAGCAGGGTTTTGCCGGGTACTGCCTTTGCAATGGCCATGACATTGTCCTTACGGGGAGTTAGTGAGGTGGTCATGGTCGCGTAGATCGGGTCGAGAATATTGAATCGGTGTGCTGTCCTTGATGACACCGAGGCGGGGCGGGAAGCCAACCGTCGTGTCGATATTCGTCTGGTACCGGAAAAGGGTGCCTGTCTGTCGTCGACCTGAGGTTTGCTTCGGGAGCGGATGCCGGGGGCCGATATACCCTGTGTTTGCCATGCCGCCAAAACGAAATGAGCGCCACTGGGGCGCTCATTTGTTCACGGGACTATGGGTTACTGCTTGTGCAAATCGCCGGGTTTCCAGGCCTTGTCGAAAAACGCCTTGGTCGGGCCATAAAGGCGCAGGATCACGAAGAAGCCTTTGCCCGGCAGGGTGCGAATCCAGTTCTTGCCTTCACCCGGTGAATCCGGCCCAAAGTGCACGTCAATCGAACCGTCGGCATTCACCAGTGGCTTGTCCATGGCGTTCAACGACGGGAACGGCTGGCCGTTGTCCACGCCCGAGGCGGTGATCGAGTCGTACACGGTTACCGACCAGAACAACGCCGCCGGAATGCCCTTGGGCAGGTTCAGTGTGTAGGCGTTACTGCCCGACAGGAACTCGCCCTTGGCGTCGACGAAGGTGGCCGGGTACTTGGCGCCGACGTTCTCCATGTTCACCGCCATGCCCGGGCTGGCCGAGTAGGCATTGGTGAAGAAACCGGTGCGTGGGTCGATGTAGTTGAAGGTGTCGGCAGTGAAGGTGGCGTTGCCCGGGAAGACGTTCAGCCACTTGCGGTCCGGGTACCAGGTGCCGTTGGCGACTATGGTTTGCGGGGTGTAGGAAGTGGCGTGGCCCATTTTGCTCGCGGTCTTCGCGGCCTTGTCGAGCAGGTCGCGGGTCGCCGTATCCGGCTGGAACGGCTTGCCCTTTATGATGCCCAAGGCGGCGAGCATGCCGCGCATTTCCATGTCCTGCGGGTCGACGTATTCATGGTCGATAAATCGCGAAAGCATGTCAAACGCGCTGCCATCGGTGGGGTAGAGCATGTTGATCGGGGTTTTCGAGGCGTTGGGGAACTCCATCTTCTTAGCCGTGGCTTCTTTGCCCAGCGGATAGATGCGCGTCTGCTCCATGAGCTTGACCGGTGCTTCCAGCTGTTTCGGGTCCTTGAAGAAACCGCGCCAGAACACAAACACGTTATAGGTGCGTGAACGGTAGGTCAGGTAGCCCGCAGGCACGTCACCCTTGTAATCCGGTGGCAGCACCAGGTACTTGGCGCCCTTGCCTTGGTCCGGGCCGGGCAGGCCGACATCGCCGCACCACTGACGACCTTCGATCTGGCCTTCGGAGCAGATCGGCCGCTGGAAGAAGTCGTCGAGAATGCCCTGCATGCCCGGCGGCACTTCAATCACCATCGGGCCGTCCTGCTTCAGATCCAGATAGCCCATGGCGTAGATCACGTCGGAGTTCGGCGTAGTCACCAAGGTCTTGGCGTTGAGCCGGTCTTTCCAGATCGGCAACACGTTGTAGCCGGCGCCGAAGGTTTTTTCCGAGCCTTCCTTCATGGCGTACATGTTCAATGCCGGCAGTGCCCAGATGTAGGACTGCACGGCGCGCTGGAACAGCAACTCGTTCTTGAGTTGGGCCACGCCTTCCGGGGTTGGATAACCGCCAACGAAGGGCAGGTCGGCCAGTTGTTCATAATGCGTGGCTGCCTGGGCGCCGAGGCTGACCGAAACGGCCAATGCCAGTGCGGTCAGCGTTTTGCTGGCTGCGTTCATCGTAGAAGTCCTTTTCAATTGGTTTTCACCACCGCCGGTGGAGTCCAGTCGCCGTCGAGGGCATCGGCTTGCGGCCAGTAGGCGCGGATGTACAGCGAGAATTCGGCGTCTTTGGGCGAGGGCAGCCAGTTGCTTTCCTTGTCCTTGCCCGGTGATTCGCTTTGCACGTAGATAGTCAGCGAGCCGTCAGGGTTGGTTTGCAGGGATTTGTTCTTGGTGCCGATGGAATAGCGTTTGAGCTCGTTCGGCGAGAAAAAGTGCTGTTCGTTGTACAGCGTCAGTGACCAGAACCCCTTGACCGGCGGCAGCTTGCCTTTGGCGAACGTCACGCTGTAGCCGTATTGGCCGTTGAGGCGCAGGCCGTTCTCATCCAGGTCCTGATAGAAGTATTTGGTCTCTTTCTGCTGATTGACGAATATGTTCGAGCGCGCCACGGCGGTACGGGTGAAATAGTCGGTACCGAACGCTGCGCCGTTGCTCACGGTGCTCCAGTGATTGGGCAATTGCAGGCCGTAGTTGCGGAACTGCAATAGTGGGTCGATCACCTCTTTGTCGGTTTTTTTCGCCTCGTCGATCATCGCGGCGCGCAGTTGCGGGTCGGCCTTGGCGATGGCCGCGAGGGCGGCCATTTGCCCGTAGCGGGCTTCTTCGCCCGGCAATGGCTTGGCGTCCCTGAGCAGGGCCGGCAGTTCATCGAAGAACTTCTCCGGTACCACCCATTTGGTTTCGGCGTTGCCTTCAGAAGCCTGGGCCGGGAATTTCGGCAGCCTGGCCCAGTTGCGCTTCTTCATATTGCCGTCGTACTGCGACAGCGGGTACATGTCGATGCCCGACAATGCCGGCTGCACGGCCAGGCGGTCGGCGGCGGTGTCGTCCTGGAATACCCGAGGGATCACGAACCCGGTGTTCGTACGCGAGCGGTACACCCGTTTGATGCCGGGCGGCACCTTGCCATTCCAGTCCGGGCCGACCAACAGGTAGAAACCTGGCTGGGTGTTATACATTTTGCCCAGTTCGGCGAAGCTGTCGGAGCGCAGGTCGACCACCTGATACACCCAGAAACGGCCGTCGAAGTCCGGCACTTGCAGCACCACCGGTTCAAGGTCCAGGGCGATGCTGCCGGCGCCGTACACCACATCCTGGTTCGGGCAAGCCACCAGGCGCTCGGCCGGGTCGATGTAGTCGCTGAGCATCGACAGCCGATTGATCGGGGCCACGGGTACGATGCCGCCCATCAAGCCGGGTTCGGGCAGGTCCTTGAAGGCCTGGCGACGATTGAAGATGTTGGCCATCGGCCAGGCCCAGAAATACGCCTCGCGCGCCATCATGCGCACGTACGGTTCAGTTATTTTGGTGCCGGCGACAGGGCCTGAGACAGGGCTGGCGGCCGGCGCGGCGACAGTGGCTGGTGCCGCGTAACCCGGAGTACCCGACAGGGCTGCGGCTGTGAGCGTACTGGCGAAAGTCAAGGCGAAGAGGGCATGGCGCCGGGGCAAACGATTCATGAAGCGTCCTTACTTGTTGGCAGTCACCTGATGCAGGTGATTCGCTCTCAAGATAGCTCATCTTTACCCCTGTGCCGTTCAACGCAGGCGCGAATGCGTCAGATCGCCCTCAAAGGTGATCGGCATCGATCACCGCCTTGGCGAACGCCCGCGGATCTTCCTGCGGCAGGTTGTGGCCGATGCCGCCGCTGATCAGCCGGAACTCGTATTTGCCGGTGAAGCGTTTGGCATAGTCTTCAGGCGCCGGGTGCGGAGCGCCATTGGCATCGCCTTCAAGGGTAATGGTCGGCACGCTGATGGAAGGCGCCGTGGCCAGTTTCTGCTCCAGTGGTTCGTATAGGCTCTCGCCCTGGACCAGGCCCAGGCGCCAGCGGTAGTTGAACACAGTGATGTCGACATGGTCGGGGTTGTCCAGCGCCTTGGCGCTACGGTCGAAGGTGGCGTCATCGAACGTCCATTTCGGCGAAGCCAGTTGCCAGATCAATTTGGCGAAGTCGTGGGTGTTTTTCTCGTAACCGGCGCGACCACGATCAGTGGCGAAGTAGAACTGATACCACCACTGCAATTCCGCCTTGGGTGGCAGCGGGTTCTTGCCGGCGGCCTGGTTGCCGATCAGATAACCGCTGACCGAGACCAGCGCCTTGACCCGTTCCGGCCACAGCGCCGAGACAATATCGGCCGAACGCGCACCCCAGTCGTAGCCACCGAGTACCGCTTGCTTGATCTTCAGGGCATCCATGAAGTCGATGACATCACTGGCCAGCGCAGCCGGCTGGCCATTGCGCAGGGTTTTATCGGACAGGAAGTGCGTATCGCCATAGCCACGGGCGTAGGGCATCAGCACCCGATAACCTTTGGCGACCAGCAACGGCGCGACCTCGTCATAGCTGTGAATGTCATACGGCCAACCGTGCAGCAGGATCACCACCGGTCCGTTGGCCGGGCCAGTTTCGGCGTACGCCACGTCCAGCAACCCGGCGTTGACATGCTTGAGAGGGCCGAACGGCGAGGGCGCCGCCTGTGTGGTACCGGCAGGGGCCACTGCCGGCTGCGCGGTGGCGGCCGTTTGTGCGTGGGCCGCGCCGAGTACGCCGAACAGCGTCAGCGCGAGGATCGAAGGGCCGACCAGGTGGCGACGAGTCTTGCCCGGGTTGCTGTTGCGCAGTGCCATCTTCATGGGATCTCTCCATTACCAGTCATGGGCCAGGGGTTCCGTCCGAGCCCCTTCAAACCTTGCATGCATTGAAGCGCGCAAACGTATCTGGGCTGTGTCCAATCGTCGGCCGGATGAAAGGCTGTGTATCGAGGTGTCGCGCCGATACACTCTGATACACAGCTGGTGAGCAGAGTCGAAACTGACGGGAGCCGAATCACCCAATGGCGGGACAGGGTGCCTGGCAAGGATAAAAGCCAACTCGACTAAAGCACTATTTAGTCGAGTTATGTCGCTAAACACATTGGATATGCCAATAAGTTCGCGAATTATCGGCAAAGAGGCAAGATGACTCAGCGCGCCCGGAAAATTGCAGACTTGATCGAAGCCCTGGGCCTTGAGCCCCATATCGAAGGTGGATTCTTTCGCAGAACCTACCAATCGGACGACCAGAACATGGTTGTGACTGCGGGTGGCCAACGGCATTGCATGACGTCGATTTTCTATCTATTGACCGAGGATTCTCCGATCGGCCATTTCCATCTCAACCAGTCAGACATCGTTCATTACTATCATCTGGGCGATCCGATTCAGTACACGCTGATTTTTCCGGACGGCACATTGAAAACCATCGTGATGGGTCACGACGTTCTCGCCGGACAATGCTTGCAGCTGCATGTGCCCGGTGGCATCTGGAAAGCTTCGCAGGTAATGCACGGCGCGGCAGGATTCGGCTTGATCAGTGAAGCTGTTTCGCCAGGCTTTGATTTCGCGGATATGGAAATGGGCGACCGGCAAATTCCTTGAGTTTCTGCATCTGTGTTTTCAGTGTTTCTATCTTTTCTTTAAGCCGCTCTGCTTTGGCCTCGGCCACTTCGGGCGTTGCCCGATCCGCCGAATCTATCGCCGCCAGATATCGATCAATGCTCTGCTCGATCTGCTGCATGCGTGACTTCACCTTGCCCTGAGTGAAGTTGCGGTCGCGGTTGGCTGAGGCGTCGAGCCTACTCCAGCCCCTTCGTATAACGCTTGCTTCTACTTATTCATAACCCGAGCTGTTTGCTCCAAAACCCGGCTGCGCCTAGGTTAGCGCCTAGCCGAGCTTCAAGCTTTGCGTAAAAGAACAACAACAAGAGAGGCGAATAATGCCTGTGATAACCATCGGTATGGTGGGAATCGGCCAGCTTGGCCTTCCTATCGCAACCAACCTGCTTGCGGCCGGATTTCGCGTTGTCGGTTACCGACGTCGAGATCGCGAGGCCTTCATCCGTCAGGGTGGCATCGCGCTCGAAAGCCCAGCCGCCGTAGCGGCGCAATCAAACTTCATCCTCACTTGCCTGCCCAGCGAAGTGGCCCACATGGAAATCATGGAGGGGCCTGATGGCCTGCTTCAGTCCATAGGGCCGCAGCACACGCTCATCGAGATCGGCACCTATCACAAAGCCTTCAAGCAACGAATGGCTCAGCGTATCGAACAACGTGGTGCACGGGTGTTGGAAGCGGAGGTCAGTGGTACTCCATCCATGGTTTCCCTACGCAAGGCTTCCTTGTTTCTGGGCGGTGACCCTGACCTGGTGGAGCACTGCAAGCCTGTGCTCGATGCGATCGCCGACATCCAGTTCCACATCGGTGGATTTGGGTGCGCGGTCGCGATGAAATTGATCGCCAACTATCTGGTGACTATTCACACCCTGGCCGCAGCCGAGGCGCTGAACCTTGGCGTGAAAGCAGGGTTCAGCGCACAGCAGGTGGTTGAGGTGATACGCCAAAGTGCGGGTGGTTCAACGATGTTCAGCGCAAGAGCACCGATTATGGCTGATCGTCATTTCCTACCGGCGCCAGGACCTTTCGCCACGCTGGAAAAGTACATCGACATGGCCAGTGAGCTGTCCGAGGAACTCGGTAGCGCCGCGCCTCTGTTCAATGCCGCCAAGCCCTACTTTCTAAGGGCTATCGAAGAAGGCATTGGTGAAGAAGATATCTCGGCAGTGATCAAGTTGATCGAAGCCGACTCCCAGGCCGACTCCCAGGCACCTTCCAAAAAAGAGAAAACAACATGCTGATTGAACAACGTACCTATCAACTCAAGCCTGGCGCGCTGCACGAATTCCTGCGTGCTTACGAGGAGGAGGGGCTGCCACTTCAGGGCGAGGCACTGGGCAATTTGATCGGGTATTTCAAGCCTGAAACGGGGGACATCAATCGGGTCATTCAGTTGTGGGGATATTCCAGCTACGAGGACCGTGCCCAACGCCGCGCGGCGCTGTCCAGCGATCCAAGATGGCGTACGTTCCTTGGTAAGAACGGTCATCTGGTGGTTGCCCAGCAGGTTGAGCTGTTGAGCGCCGCACCCTTTTCCCCTATTCGTTAAGTAGGAGCATCCAAGATGATTCGTTCTCTACAACACGTAGGCGTGACTGTTCCGGATCTGGAAGTGGGTCGTTCCTTCTACGAAGCTGTCGGGCTCGAAGCCCGCATGGCCGGTGATCATTTGGTGTTGCGCTGTAAGGGGCGCGCCCAGGATCAAGTGCGACTGATGCCCGGCACCACAAAGCGCCTGAGTTATATCTCGTTTGGTACCGATGCTGAGGGCTTGCAGACTATTCGAGAAAGCCTCAGCTACCACGGTGTGGTCATCCATCCAGCACCGTTTGATATCGGGCAAGACGGATTGTGGTTTCGTGATCCGTCCGGCGATTGGGTTCACGTCACTGACGCCGACTCAATGCCGTTAGCTCCTTTGCCGACACCAGAGTCGAACACCCCGGGCCGTTACCGCCGCATCGGTCAGCGCGGCTGCACACCGTCCTCGAAGTTGCGTCGAGTGACGCCGTTGCGCTTGGGTCACTTGATCAAATTCACCCCCGATGTGGATCGTTCGATTGATTTCTATACCCGGGTGCTAGGGATGAAAGTCTCTGATCGCGCGGGGGACAAGATCGCCTTTCTACGGTGTGGCTGCGGCGGTGATCACCATGTACTTGGTCTGGCCAAGAGCAGCCATAGCGGTCTGCATCATCTCAGTTTTGAGGTGATGGGTATTGATGAGATCGAATTGGGCGCTCAACACCTGATGAGCCTGGGCTACGAAAGCGCTTTTGGCCTTGGACGACATGTGGCCGGCTCCAACTACTTTCATTACGTCCGCGACCCTTGGGACAGCATGGTCGAATACTTCTGGGACATCGATGTCATTCCCGAAGATGACAGCGAATGGCTGGCTATCGATGGGGCGCCGCCAGACCTGATCGCCGTGTGGGCAACGAATCCACCGCCTGAGGCGTTCATTCAAAACTTCGAGGCGGCGCGTGATGAGTGATAGCTCTACGACCAAGGAACTGCTGGCAGGGATGTTGAACAAGCCGCTGTTCGTGGTCATGCGTACGCCACGGGACCTGACCCGCGTACCAGAGCTACTGGACGCCCACTTGAAGTGGGCGATTCTGGCGCAACAACGCGGCGAGTTGTTCGCTTCCGGGCCCTTTGTCTCGGATCAGACCTTTCCCGGTGAGCTGGGGGGTATGAGCATTCTGCGTGCAGCGGATCAGGCCGAAGCGCTGCGCATTGTCCGGTCAGATCCCTTTATTGCCCACGGTGTTTATGACGTAGAGGTACGCAAGTGGCTGCTCATGGAAGGCGGCCTCACGCTTCACGTCAGTTTTTCCAACCAACGCTTTTCGCTCCTGTGATGGTGGTCCCATGAAGTATCAGCTTTTCACCTATCGGACGGATGTCCAGTCAAACGCTACCGGCCTCCTGGTTGGCGAATACGCCTATGACCTTGGTCAGCTTGTGGCCAAGGCCGGTCTTGAGTTGCCGACAGCTTCCATCGATACATTGCTCGAGAGCTGGGAGACGACCAATCCGCAGCTTCAAAAGCTTGCAGTGACAGTGTTTGAAGCGCCAGTGCTCTATGAGTCGCAGCGGCTTGATCTTGCCACGTTGCACTTTGCTCCGTTTCTGGAACGTCCAGGCACGATCTATTGCGCGGGAGCAAACTATCGTGACCATGTCGAAGCCATGGCCCGTGCGTTCAACATGAAACTGTCGCTGGATCCGCGCAGCGAGGGCATTGCTCCCTGGCATTTCATCAAGCCCGGCCGCGGCAGTCTGGTCGCCCACAAGCAAACGGTGGACTTTCCGGCAGGTGTCCGCATGCTCGATTGGGAAGCCGAGTTGGCGGTGGTGATTGGCAAGCGAGCGTCGCGTGTCTCCATTGAAGAGGCGCTCGACTACGTGGCGGGTTACACATGCGCCAATGACCTGTCGGCGCGTGATCGACTGCGTCGCGAGCAAGTCGATCCCAGCTCGCCGTTTCGCTTCGACTGGATTGGCCACAAATGCTTCACGGGTTCTTGCCCGCTGGGCCCGTACCTGACGCCGGCACAATTTGTCAAAGATCCCGAGAACCTGGATATCAAGCTGTCGAGGAACGGCGCGTGGGTACAGGATTCCAATACCCGCAACCATATGTACGGCGTTGCAGAGCAGATTTCCTATCTGAGCCAGACCATCGATCTGTTTCCCGGTGATGTTCTGTTGACGGGAACACCGGCAGGCGTGGGCATGGAAAGCCACACATTCCTGGACCGCGGCGATGTATTGAAAGTCTGCATCGAAGGGCTCGGCGAGCTGGAAACCACTATTCGGTAACACCTTGCGAAGGCTGGGCAATCAATGCCCGGCCGTTGAATAACTCAACTGTTTGCAGCGTCCTGACAAATGACGGTGTGCATCGTTGCGCCTGAAATTTGCCAGTCGCTTTTAACTAACGCCAGCACTGAAAGCTGCAAAAAAACTCTCCTCCGTCATACAAAAATAACAATGGAACATGAGATGAGCACACCAAGATCACATAGCCAGTGCGCGACAAGCGCCTGGATCAGTACCCTCTGCATCGGCCTTCTGTGCGTTCCGCTTGCCCAGGCAACTGAGGGCGGCGGCAGTTCATACCCACTGGGTGTGAATACGGTCGGCGCGGGAAAGATGCCACCGCCAGGCTTTACCGAGTTCTTCTACTTGTCCGACTACAGTGCGAACAAGACGCTGGACGGCGATGGCGATAAAAAACCAGGTATTCACAACTTTGACCTTGATATACAGGCACTGTCGATCCGGGTGGATTACGTCTATCAGGACTTCTCGATACTGGGTGCCAAGCTGGCCAGTCGCATTGCGTTGCCCTTGGTCAAGGGCGACATCAGCTTTGATGTCGATACACCAGCAGGGCGCGTTCATCGCAGCGACCACCAAGAAGGCATCGGCGATCTGACGGTGGTTCCTTTTGTATTGGGGTGGAGCTCGCCACGGTACCACCAGCTACTCGGTCTGGATGTGTTTGTACCCGTCGGGGACTACGACAAGGATCATCTTTTCAACCCGGGTCGAAACACATGGGCCTACGGGCCTTGGTATTCCTTTACCGCCTATCCGCTGGAGAACCTGGAGGTGAGCGCCAAGCTCATCTACATGATCAATGGCGAGAACTCCGATACTCACTATCGCTCCGGCCGTGAGTTCAACGCCGACTACAACATCGGCTACAACATCACTCGCGAATGGCAAGTGGGCGTGAACGGCTACCTGTACAAGCAGCTCACCGATGATGAGAAAAATGGCCAGACCTACCTGGACGGTAACCGTGGCCAAGTCGCCGCAATCGGCCCCGCGATCAAATACCAGACCCCGGCAATCGGGTTTGTCATGAAATGGCAGCACGAAACGCTGGTCGAGAACCGAGCCGAAGGTGATCGAATCTGGCTGCAGGCCGTTTACCGATTCTGAACGTTGCGTCCTTCATGGGGAGCCATAAACAACGTGGCGTCCCTGGAACGAACATCACTATCCAATAAATAGAAACAGGTGAAATCGTGACTGGAATATCCAAGTGGCATGTACTGATCGGTGGATTTATCGCCTACCTTTTTGATGCAATGGAGATCATTCTGTTAACGCTCGCGCTGCCCGTTATCCGCCAGGATCTGGGTTTCAGCCTCCATGAGGTGGGGGCGCTGGCTAGCGCTACATTGCTGGGGATTGGTGTGAGCGGTGTTGCCACAGGCTGGTACTCCGACAACTTCGGCCGGCGCGACGCTCTGATTGCATCGCTGGCGATCTTCGGTGCGCTGACCTGTGTATTTGCATTCGCTCATGACCTCTACGTAATGGCGGGCTTGAGGTTTCTCTCTGGCCTTGGGCTTGGCGGGGTATGGACGATCCTCTCGGCTTATATCGTTGAAACGTGGCCGCCCAAGCAGCGCGCCAGAGCCATATCCTTCGTGATCAGTGCCTTCCCGGTTGGCGCCATCGCCGCTGCCCTGGCGGCAAAGTTCATGCTGCCGGAATGGCGTTTGATGTTTTTCGTGTCCGGCGCCTCTGTGATCCTGCCGATTATTTATGTGTATTTCCTGATTCCGGAATCTCCGGCCTGGAAGGCTCAACGCGATACTCAGGGCACCACTGCGCAGCGGATATCCGTCAGCGAGATTTTTTCGCCTGAGCTACTTCGTTACACCCTGCTGGGGTCTCTTGCAGCCAGCTTTGCGTTGCTTGGTTCCTGGGGCGTCAGCACGTGGCTGCCCACCTACCTGATACAGGACCGTGGCTTGAGTCTGGCGTCGATGACCAGCTTTATGGCGGTTCTCCATCTTGGGAATTTCTGTGGCCTGAACGTATTCGGCTTCATCGCCGACCGTATTGGCAAGCGGCTTACGATTGTCATATCGCTGTTACTCACATCAACGATGGCGCTGGTCTATGTCTATACCACCCAGACTCAATCGTTGATCTGGATAGGGGCGGGGTACGCATTTTTCATGGTGTTCGCCGGGTTGTTCGGTTCTTACTTCAGCGAAATGTATCCCATCCGGGTGCGAACGCTTGGGGCGGGTTTCTGTTTCAACGTGGGCCGAGGCCTGGCGGCTTTTGCCCCCGTGCTGCTCAGTGGCATTGCCAGCTTTTATAGCCTGGCGGCGGGACTGATGGTGTGCGCCGGGTTCTACGTCATCTCCGCATTGTTTGTGATCTCCATGCCTAGGAATAAAACAGTTTGCGAGGTGAGTACGCAGGCAGGCACTGCAGACATTGGAAAGCAGGCCATCGGTTGATCTGATTCATTGGTTCCAATGCCTCGTATCCACGGATACGGGGCATTTTTTTTCCAAAAAACTGACTGCAGAGGGTTATACGCCTATAAATTTTTCAGATAGTGCGAATAACTAATATTTGCTTCTTTTATTTATTGGGCGACGGGAAGATGAGTCCCAGACAACAATAAATAAGAGGACATCCCTCATGATCAACCTGCATGACATTCGGTATATACGGCTGGGCACCGCAAATCTGGACGAGGCACGTCGTTATGCCACTCAGATCCTTGGGTTGCAGATTGCCCGAGAAGCCAACGGCGCGGTGTACTTCCGATCGGACAGCCGAGACCATACGCTCTGCTATTACGAGGGCGATCCGCAAGAAACCACAACAGCGTTCGAAGTCAGAACAGCACAGGACCTGGAAGACGCAGCGGTCTTGCTGGAGCGTAATGAATTCAACGTACAGCATGGCTCACGTGCAGACGCTGAAGTGCGCTATGTCGACGACTTCATTCGCTTCAAAGATCCCAGCGGCAACAACATCGAGCTGGTCTTGCGTCCCCAGGCAAGCGGGCGACGCTATTTTCCGAGTCGCGATGCCGGTATCACCGGTTTCAGCCACATTGGCTTGCGCACCATGAATGCCCGGCGTGATGAACTGTTCTGGACTCAGCTGGCAAACGCCAGGGTCAGTGACCGAATTGGCGAGGCGCCGCTGCTGCGCATCGATGAGGTCCATCACAAGATCGCCTTGTTCCCTTCGTCCCACCCCGGTGTGCAACACATCAACCACCAGGTCGAGTCCGTCGATGACTTGATGCGTGCCTATTACTTCCTGGTTGAGCGGGGCATACGCATCCTCTTTGGTCCGGGCCGCCACCCCACCTCGGGCGCGATGTTCCTCTACTTCGAGGGACCTGACGGCATGACCTACGAATACTCGACAGGGGTCAGCCTGATCTCTCCAGAGAATGATGCAAGCCACCAGCCTCGGCAGTTTCCGGCGGAGGGCGCGGGATTCTGCGCCTGGGGTGCGAAGCCTGACATTCCGGAATTCAAATCGTGAGTCGCTTGCCAATACCCGGCCGCGAGGAGCAGTCGCAGGTGCGCGTGGCTGCGCGCGCTTTGGCCCGTGCGGGTCTGGTGCATGCCTACGGGCACTGCAGCCTGCGCCTGGATGAGGAGCACTTTCTGGTATGCGCCGCGCAACCGATGGGTTTGATCCAGCCGGGCGAGTCAGGAATCGTGGTACCGGTCAATGGTGAGTTGCCCGACGGCGTGCTGGGTGAGGTTCGTATCCACCAGCAAATATACCGTCGTCGCCCGGACGTCCACGCCGTGATCCGAAGCATGCCTGCCCAGGTCATGACCCTGTCATGCGCAAGGCTCACACCTCAACCGCGCCATGGCATGGGCAGCTATTTGCAGCAGCCAATCCCGCTGTGGGACGACCCGCAGCTGCTGCGCAGCGACGACCAAGCCAGCGCCTTGGCCAATCAATTAGGGCAGGGGAATGCGCTGGTCATGCGTGGCAACGGCGCCATCGTCGTTGGCGCGTCACTGATCGAAGCGTTGACGCTGACCTGGTACCTGGAAGACGCCGCGCGGATTGAATTGCAACTGCACAGCGCTGGTCTTGCAGCCCTTGGGCCGGTACTCGACCCACAGGCCTGCGCGCGACGGGCTGTCACCAGCGGCCGAATTTACGAACGTATGTGGGAATACCTGACGGCGGGTGACCCCGAAGCCAGCGCTCCAGCCAACTAGAAAATGAAGGAACACCTTATGCCTGCTAAAGAATTCCGCCATTTCATCAATGGTGAATGGGTGAGTAGCACCCGTACCTTCGAGAACCGCAACCCAGCCGATAACAGCCTGATCGGCTTGGTGCACGAGGCCGGCAAAGCTGAGGTCGACGCCGCCGTGCAAGCTGCGCAAGCTGCATTGAAAGGCCCTTGGGGCAGCATGACCGTCGCCCAGCGAACGGCCCTGTTGCACAAAGTGGCGGAGGGCATCGAACGTCGCCATGAAGAGTTTGTGGCTGCGGAAGTGGCCGATACCGGCAAACCCCGCGCACTCGCCGGGCACTTGGACATTCCCCGTGGCGCGGCCAACTTCAAGGTGTTCGCCGACCTGATCAAGAATGTGCCGACTGAAAGCTTCGTGATGGACACCCCTGACGGTGGCAAGGCGGTGAACTACAGCGTGCGAGCACCACGTGGCGTCATCGCTGTTGTTTGTCCCTGGAATCTGCCGCTGTTGCTGATGACCTGGAAGGTTGGGCCGGCCC
The DNA here is from genome assembly GCF_000282455.1 of Pseudomonas sp. GM74. Taxonomy (GTDB): domain Bacteria; phylum Pseudomonadota; class Gammaproteobacteria; order Pseudomonadales; family Pseudomonadaceae; genus Aquipseudomonas. The sequence goes on along the minus strand of NZ_AKJG01000002.1, from coordinate 85,256 downwards.
TGGCCTGTGGCAATACTGTGGTGGTCAAACCCTCCGAAGAGACCCCGGCCACTGCCACGCTGCTCGCCGAAGTCATGAATGAAGCCGGCGTGCCACCGGGTGTGTACAACGTGGTGCATGGTTTCGGCGGTGACTCGGCCGGTGCCTTCCTCACCGCTCACCCAGAGGTCAATGGCGTCACCTTCACCGGTGAAACCGGCACGGGCGAGATCATCATGAAGGCCGCAGCCAAGGGTATCCGCCCGGTATCGCTGGAACTGGGCGGCAAGAACGCAGGCATCGTTTTTGCCGATGCGGACCTGGAAAAAGCCGTCAAAGGACTGGGGCGCGCCGTGTTCGAGAACAGTGGCCAGGTCTGCCTGGGTACCGAGCGCATCTACGTCCAACGTCCGCTGTTCGAGCGTTTTGTCGCTGCGTTCAAGGTCCACGCCGAAGGCATCAAAGTGGGTGACCCGAACCAGCACGACAGCACCATGGGACCGGTGATCTCGCTCGGTCACCGCGAAAAAATTCTCTCTTACTGCCGTCAGGCTATCGCCGACGGTGCCACCGTGGTCCACGGCGGCGGCATCGCCCAGGTACCGGATCATTTGGCCGAAGGCGCCTGGTTCGAGCCGACGATCTGGACCGGCCTTGCGGAAACCTCGGCCGTGGTGCGCGAGGAAATCTTCGGTCCGGTTTGCCACATCGCACCTTTTGATACCGAAGAAGAAGTCGTCCGCCTGGCTAACGACACTCCCTACGGCTTGGCCGCCAGTGTGTGGACTAGCAACCTGCAGGTCGCCCATCGTCTGGGCAGTGCACTGGACGTGGGTGTTTGCTGGATCAACTCGTGGTTTCTGCGCGACCTGCGTACCGCTTTCGGCGGTGCCAAGCAGTCGGGTATCGGTCGTGAGGGGGGCGTGCATTCGCTTGAGTTCTACACCGAGCTGCGCAACGTCTGCGTGCGGCTGTAAGGAGCTATTCATGAATAAGCAAGAGATTAACGTTCTCGGCCACCAACTGCACCAGGCCCTCTGCAATTGCGAGGCTCTGGCACCGTTGACTGACACCTATCCGGATATGACCCTGGAGCAGGCCTATCAGGTGCAGCTGTCGATGATTCAGCGACGTCTTGACGATGGCCAAAGGATCATTGGAAAAAAGATCGGGGTCACCAGCAAAGTGGTGATGGACATGCTCGGCGTCGATCAACCGGACTTCGGTCATCTGCTCTCGGACATGCTTTACGCCGATGGCGCCGCAATCGCCATCGACGGCTTGATCGCACCCAAGGCCGAAGGCGAAATCGCGTTCGTGCTCAAGGAAGACCTGCGTGGCCCGGGCATTACCGTCGCCGATGTGCTGCGCGCCACCGCCTATGTGATGCCGTGCTTCGAGATCGTCGATTCGCGCATCCGTGACTGGAAGATCCGCATCCAGGACACCGTCGCCGACAACGCCTCCGCCGGGGCTTTCGTCTTGGGCGGGCAGGGCGTGGCCCCGCGTGACGTGGACCTGGCTTGTGTCGGCATGACACTGGAAAAGAACGGTGAAGTGGTTGCCACTGGCGCCGGCGCTGCGGCCCTCGGCCACCCGGCGAATGCCGTGGCCTGGCTGGCCAACAAACTCGGCCAGCTTGGCATTGGCCTGAATAAGGGCGAAGTCATCCTCTCCGGTTCACTGGCGGCCATGGTGCCGGTCAAGGCCGGTGATCAATTGCGCATCAACCTGGGCGGCATCGGCTCGGCCTCCGTTCGTTTCGTTTGAAGGAAATCCTTATGAATCTCTCTGCAGCAACTATCGCCCAACTGGCCGAACACCTGGAAAATGCCGAGCTCAACCGAGAGGCGGTGGCCAAGATTACCGACGCTCACCCCGACATGGACTGGGAAGACGCCTACGCCATTCAGGACACCATTCGCCAACGCAAAGAGTCACGCGGTGTACGTATCGCCGGCCTGAAAATGGGCCTGACGTCTTTCGCAAAAATGAAGCAAATGGGGGTCACTGACCCGATCCACGGCTTCCTTACGGACTACGGCTCTTGCCTGGACGGCGCGGCTATCGATGTTGACGGGTTGATCCATCCCAAGGTCGAGGCCGAGATCGCCTTTGTCCTCAAGCATCCGCTCAAGGGACCGGGCGTGCATATTGGCGACGTATTGGCGGCTACCGATTTTATTTTGCCGGCAGTTGAAGTGATCGACTCGCGCTACGAGAACTTCCGCTTCGATCTCAAGAGCGTCATTGCCGACAACACCTCTTCGGCACGCTTCGTCACCGGCGGACAAATGAGTGGCGTGCAGGGCATTGACCTTAAATGCCTGGGTGTGGTGCTGGAAAAGAACGGCGAAGTAGTCGCCACCGGTGCCGGCGCCGCGGTGCTCGGGCATCCGGCGCAGAGCGTCGCCATGCTGGCCAACATGCTCGGTGCCAAGGGGCGTGAACTGCCGGCGGGCTGCTTCATCATGACCGGTGGCATCACCGAGGCCATTGCCGTTGCTGCCGGGGACAACATCACCGTCCGCTACCAGCATTTGGGCAGCGTCTCCATGCGCTTCACTTCGTCCAGCCAGCGTTGATCCGGAGCTATCGACCATGCCTATCGCCATGATCCACCTCGCCGAAGGACGCAGTGAAGAGAAGAAGCATGCACTGTTGCTCAACGTCACCCAGGCCATCGCGCAAAGCCTCGATGTGCCCGTAGATAGCGTACGCGTGCTGCTTCAAGAGATTCCCGAAACCCAGTGGGCTGCGGGTGGCAAGACCCTTGCCGAACGCCGGCGTGGTAACGCCTGATCCCAGGCTGTGTGCAACGACAGGACACAATAACAATGAGCAATCCAATCAGCGTCGCAATCATCGGCTCGGGCAACATCGGCACTGACCTGATGATCAAGATTTTGCGTCACGGCAAGCACCTGAAAATGGCCGCTATGGTCGGCATCGACCCGACCTCTGATGGTTTGGCCCGCGCCCAACGCTTGGGCGTGGCGGTGACCCATGAAGGTGTTGAAGGCCTGACCCGCATGGACGAATTCAAGGACATCGACTTCGTCTTCGATGCCACCTCGGCCGGCGCCCACGTAAAAAACGACGCCTTCCTGCGCTCGATCAAACCCGGTATCCGTCTGATCGACCTGACACCTGCAGCCATCGGCCCGTATTGCGTGCCGGTGGTCAATCTGGAACAGAATCTCGGCCAACTCAACGTCAACATGGTCACCTGCGGTGGCCAGGCGACCATCCCCATGGTCGCAGCAGTATCACGCGTGGCCAAGGTTCACTACGCCGAAATCGTCGCCTCGATCGCCAGCAAGTCCGCGGGTCCCGGCACTCGTGCCAACATCGACGAATTCACCGAAACCACCTCCAAGGCTATCGAAGCGATCGGCGGCGCAGCCAAGGGCAAGGCGATCATCGTGATGAACCCGGCCGAACCGCCGCTGATGATGCGTGACACGGTGTTTGTGCTGTCCGAAGCCGCTGATCAGACACTGGTCGAGGCCTCCATCGAAGAGATGGCGGCCGCCGTACAGGCCTATGTGCCGGGCTATCGCCTCAAGCAAAAAGTCCAGTTCGACGTCATCCCTGAAGACGCACCACTGAACATACCGGGTCTTGGCAAGTTCTCCGGTCTCAAGACCTCAGTGTTCCTCGAAGTCGAAGGCGCCGCCCACTACCTGCCAGCCTATGCCGGCAACCTCGACATCATGACTTCCGCTGCCTTGGCCACCGCCGAGCGCATGGCACAGTCGATGCTCAACGCCTGAGGAGACCGACATGACTTTCAATCCCGGCAAAAAACTCTACATCTCCGACGTCACCCTGCGCGACGGCAGCCACGCGATTCGTCACCAGTATTCGCTGCAGAACGTGCAGGACATCGCCCGCGCCTTGGACAAAGCCAAGGTCGATTCGATCGAAGTGGCGCACGGTGATGGCCTGCAAGGGTCGAGCTTCAACTACGGCTTCGCCGCCCACACCGACCTGGAATGGATCGAAGCCGCCGCCGATGTGATCAGCCACGCCAAGATCACTACCTTGTTGTTGCCCGGCATCGGCACCGTGCATGACCTGAAAGCAGCCTACAACGCCGGTGCCCGGGTGGTGCGCATCGCCACTCATTGCACCGAGGCCGATGTGTCGAAACAGCACATCGAATATGCCCGCGAACTGGGCATGGACACCGTCGGTTTCCTGATGATGAGCCACATGATTCCGGCCGAGCAGTTGGCCGCCCAAGCCAAGTTGATGGAGAGCTACGGCGCGACCTGCGTGTACATGGCCGACTCCGGTGGGGCGATGAACATGCAGGACGTGCGCGAGCGTTTCCGTGCGTTCAAGGCGGTGCTCAAGCCGGAAACCGAAACCGGCATGCACGCCCACCACAACTTAAGCCTGGGCGTGGCCAACTCCATCGTCGCGGTGGAAGAGGGCTGTGACCGCATTGACGCCAGCCTGGCTGGCATGGGGGCGGGGGCGGGCAACGCGCCATTGGAGGTGTTCATCGCTGCCGCCGAGCGACTGGGCTGGAATCATGGCACCGACCTCTACACCTTGATGGATGCCGCCGATGACATCATCCGTCCGCTGCAGGACCGTCCGGTGCGGGTAGATCGCGAGACGCTGGCGCTGGGTTATGCAGGCGTTTACTCCAGCTTTCTTCGCCATGCCGAAGCGGCGGCCCAGCGCTATGGGTTGCGTACCGTCGACATCCTGGTCGAATTGGGTCGGCGAAAAATGGTCGGTGGGCAAGAGGACATGATCGTCGATGTGGCGCTGGACCTGACACGACGTTGAGTTATCACGCGTCCGCATAACACTCAAGAACTCCAGCTTTACTGCACTTGCCGGTCGAAGCCCACGACGCTTTGCTGGCAAGTGCAGTGTTTTGGTTTCTGAATATCAGTCAGGGCGCTGTGATGAAAGATATAAATCTGCTCTATACCTTTGAGTCGTTGTGGCGAGACCACTCCGCTTCAATTGCGGTGCAGAATCTGGGTGTTACGCAGGCAGCCGTCAGCGGGTCGCTCAAGCGGTTACGAAACGACTATGGTGACAGGTTGTTTACGCTGGTAGGTCGCCGAATGGAACCGACACCGTTTTGTGTCCATATCGCGCTGCGACTGTTGGCCTCCCTTGCGATGGTCAGGGAGGCTGGAAGCCAAATGCCGGTGTTTGATCCGAAAAGTTGTGAAAAGACATTTACCATCAGAATGCGCAACGTTGGCGAAGTCGTTAGGTTCCCCGCCATCGTAAGCGAATTGTCCAAGGTTGCACCTCAAGCACAGATACATGATTTTAGAGGAGAGTGAAATGCTCAAGGCTTCAGACGTCGTAGTGCAGTGCCTCGAGAATGAGGGCGTAGAGTTCGTGTTCGGGATTCCTGGTGAAGAGAACCTGGATTTACTTGAATCACTCAGGCGCTCCAACATCCGGCTCGTTCTCACTCGACATGAGCAATCGGCTGGTTTCATGGCGGCAACCTATGGCCGGTTAACCGGCAAAACGGGAGTCAGCTTATCGACCCTTGGCCCTGGCGCTACGAACCTGGTCACTGCTGGCGCCTATGCCTACTTGGGTGGAATGCCAATGCTCATGATTACAGGGCAGAAGCCAATCAAAAAGTCCAAGCAGGGCCGTTTCCAGATTCTTGATGTTGTTGGGATGATGCAACCGCTGACCAAGTACACCCACCAGTTGGCGTCCGCTGACAACATTCCCTCGCGTGTGCGTGAAGCCTTCCGCCTTGCTGAGGAAGAGAAGCCCGGAGCGGTTCATCTTGAACTTCCCGAGGACATCGCCGCGGAGCAGACCGAAAGCCGGCCAATTCCTCCGAGCCTGCATCGTCGCCCGCTGGCCGAACACAAGGCCATCGAGGCCGCAGTCGAGAAATTGCAGACAGCCCGTAGCCCGATCCTGGTGATTGGTGCCGGCGCCAATCGCAAGATGACTGCCAAGGTACTCAAGCAACTGATCGACAAGACCGGCATCCCTTTTGTCACCACTCAGATGGGCAAAGGTGTGGTAGATGAGCGTCATCCACGCTTCCTTGGCAATGCCGCACTGTCTTCCGGCGACTTCGTGCACCGTGCTGTCGAGGCGGCTGATCTGATCGTAAACATTGGCCACGACGTGATTGAGAAACCGCCATTTTTCATGGTCCGTGGCGGCACCGAAGTCATCCACATCAACTTCCGCTCCGCCGAGGTCGATCCGGTGTACTTCCCGCAGGTCGAAGTGATCGGCGATATCGCCAATGCTGTTTGGCAGATCGGCGAATCCTTGAATGACACTTCACACTGGGACTTCACCCGCCTTATGACGATCCGTGAATCCAACGAGGCCCAAGTGATCGAGGGCGCGGACGACAACCGTTTCCCGATCTACCCGCAGCGCTTTGTCGCCGACGTGCGTCGTGCCATGCCCTCCGAAGGCATCGTGGCTCTGGATAACGGCATCTACAAAATCTGGTTCGCGCGCAACTACAAGGCACATAAACCCAACACCGTACTGTTAGACAATGCCTTGGCAACGATGGGTGCGGGCTTGCCTTCGGCGATGGCTTCACATTTGGTCTATCCGGATCGTCCTGTGGTAGCTGTGTGCGGTGACGGCGGCTTCATGATGAACAGCCAGGAGCTGGAAACCGCTGTACGTTTGAAGATGAACCTGACGGTCATCATCCTACGCGATGATGGCTACGGCATGATCCGTTGGAAGCAGTCCAACATGGGGTTCACTGATTTTGGCCTGGACTACGGCAACCCGGATTTCGTCATGTATGCGCGAAGCTATGGTGCCAAGGGCCACCGGGTGGAAAGCGCCGAAGGCTTCTTGCCGCTACTGCAGCGCTGCATCAGTGAGCCGGGTGTGCACGTTATCGATTGCCCGGTGGATTATTCCGAGAACGATTTCATTCTGAACCATGAGCTTAAAAGACGTAGCGCTTTGGTTTAAGCCAACCCCATTCAGAAAAGGAAACGTCATGCAGCTGAAAGACACTCAGTTGTTCCGCCAGCAAGCCTTCATCGATGGCGCTTGGGTAGATGCGGACAATGGTCAGACGATCAAGGTCAACAACCCGGCAACGGGCGAAATTCTGGGCACCGTACCGAAAATGGGCGCTGCCGAAACCCGCCGTGCGATCGAAGCCGCTGACAAAGCGCTGCCGGCCTGGCGTGCACTGACCGCCAAAGAACGTGCGACCAAGCTGCGTCGCTGGTTCGAGCTGATCATCGAGAACCAGGACGACCTGGCTCACCTGATGACCCTGGAGCAAGGCAAGCCATTGGCCGAAGCCAAGGGCGAGATCGTTTACGCCGCTTCCTTCATCGAATGGTTCGCCGAAGAAGCCAAGCGCATCTACGGTGACGTGATTCCGGGTCACCAGCCAGACAAGCGCCTGATCGTGATCAAGCAGCCAATCGGCGTGACCGCTGCAATCACCCCGTGGAACTTCCCGGCTGCAATGATCACCCGTAAAGCCGGCCCGGCCCTGGCCGCCGGTTGCACCATGGTGCTCAAGCCTGCTTCGCAAACTCCGTTTTCCGCCTTCGCCCTGGCCGAACTGGCCCAGCGTGCCGGCATCCCGGCTGGCGTGTTCAGCGTTGTTTCCGGCAGCGCCGGCGACATCGGCAGCGAGCTGACCAGCAACCCGATCGTGCGCAAGCTGTCCTTCACCGGTTCGACCGAAATCGGCCGTCAACTGATGTCGGAATGCGCCAAGGACATCAAGAAAGTCTCCCTGGAACTGGGCGGCAACGCGCCGTTCATCGTGTTCGACGATGCGGACCTGGATAAGGCCGTCGAAGGCGCGATCATTTCCAAGTATCGCAACAACGGCCAGACCTGCGTCTGCGCCAACCGCCTGTACATTCAGGATTCGGTCTACGACGCCTTTGCCGAGAAGCTGAAAGTGGCTGTGGCCAAGCTCAAGATCGGTAACGGTCTGGAAGCCGGCACCACCACTGGCCCGCTGATCGACGAAAAAGCCGTGGCCAAGGTGCAAGAGCACATTGCCGACGCCGTTTCCAAAGGCGCCACCGTGCTGTCCGGCGGCAAGCCGATGGAAGGCAACTTCTTCGAGCCGACCATCCTGACCAACGTGCCGAACAATGCGGCCGTGGCCAAGGAAGAAACCTTCGGTCCATTGGCTCCGCTGTTCCGCTTCAAAGACGAAGCCGACGTGATCGCGATGTCCAACGACACCGAGTTCGGTCTGGCCTCGTACTTCTATGCCCGCGACCTGGGTCGTGTGTTCCGTGTGGCAGAAGCCCTGGAATACGGCATGGTCGGCGTCAACACCGGGTTGATCTCCAACGAAGTCGCGCCGTTCGGCGGCATCAAGGCCTCGGGCCTGGGCCGTGAAGGTTCCAAGTACGGCATCGAGGATTACCTGGAAATCAAATATCTCTGCCTGGGCATCTAACCTCGCAAGAGCATTGCTTCAAGCGCAAAGGGCACGAGAGCGCTGTCCCTTTGCGCCGCTTCAAACCGGAATTTTCTCTGTGGTCGGGAAAGCTGTGGCAGTCGATCATCGCATGCTGCCTTAGTTACCTCCCCACCGCTTAATCCTTGAACCACGCCGACCGATGAGCGGCGAATGAGGAATGTAATGAGCAAGACTAACGCTTCTTTGATGGCCCGCCGTACCGCTGCTGTACCACGTGGTGTTGGCCAGATTCACCCGATCTTCGCCGATTCCGCGAAGAACGCGACCGTAATCGACGTTGAAGGTCGTGAGTTCATCGACTTCGCCGGCGGTATCGCCGTACTGAACACCGGCCACGTGCACCCGAAAATCATCGCCGCCGTGACCGAGCAGCTGAACAAGCTGACCCACACTTGCTTCCAGGTGCTGGCCTACGAGCCGTACGTAGAAGTGTGCGAAAAAATCAACGCCAAGGTCCCAGGTGATTTCGACAAGAAAACCCTGCTGGTGACCACCGGCTCCGAAGCCGTGGAAAACTCCATCAAGATCGCCCGTGCCGCCACCGGCCGTGCCGGCGTGATCGCCTTCACCGGCGCTTACCACGGTCGCACCATGATGACCCTGGGCCTGACCGGTAAAGTCGTGCCTTACTCGGCCGGCATGGGCCTGATGCCAGGCGGCATCTTCCGCGCGCTGTACCCGAACGAACTGCACGGCGTGAGCATCGACGACTCGATCGCTTCCATCGAACGCATCTTCAAGAACGACGCCGAGCCGAAAGACATCGCCGCGATCATCATCGAGCCAGTTCAGGGCGAAGGTGGTTTCTACGTCGCGCCCAAAGAGTTCATGAAGCGTCTGCGTGCCCTGTGCGACCAGCACGGCATCCTGCTGATCGCTGACGAAGTACAGACTGGCGCTGGCCGTACCGGTACTTTCTTTGCCATGGAACAGATGGGCGTTGCCGCCGACCTGACCACCTTCGCCAAATCCATCGCTGGCGGCTTCCCGTTGGCCGGTGTGTGCGGCAAGGCCGAATACATGGACGCCATTGCTCCAGGCGGCCTGGGCGGCACCTACGCCGGTAGCCCGATCGCTTGCGCCGCGGCCCTGGCCGTGATGGAAGTGTTCGAAGAAGAGCACCTGCTGGATCGTTGCAAGGCTGTTGGCGAGCGTCTGGTAACCGGCCTGAAGGCCATCCAGGCCAAGTACCCGGTGATCGGCGAAGTCCGTGCCCTGGGCGCGATGATCGCTGTCGAGCTGTTCGAAAACGGCGACAGCCACAAGCCGAACGCCGCAGCCGTGGCGTCCGTTGTGGCCAAGGCTCGCGACAAGGGTCTGATCCTGCTGTCCTGCGGCACTTACGGCAACGTTCTGCGCGTCCTGGTACCGCTGACCTCGCCGGACGAGCAACTGGACAAAGGCCTGGCGATCATCGAAGAGTGCTTCTCCGAGCTCTGATCACCCAGTGTGACCTGATCCACAAAAAACCCGCTTCGGCGGGTTTTTTCATGCCACTGGAAACACATCCCGCGCATTAGCGCTGTATCGAATGGCCAGCATTGGCTAAGGTTCCTGCATTGCCAGGGAGAGCTGTATGACAACTGTCATTTTACCCGCCGTTCCAAGAGTCCTGATTGCCGAGGCCGACCCCTGGTCCCGGGATTTGCTCAAGGAAGTGTTGTTGAACGTACGCTGCGATGCGCGGCTGGATTTGTGTGCCGATGGTCAGCAAGCGCTGGAGTTATTGGCTGCCAACCCCTATGACCTGGTGATCGCCGACTGGGAGTTGCCGGGCGTCGATGGCCTGAATGTCCTGCGCAATGTCCGTCAGCGCAAACGCAATCCGCCGCTGCCCTTCATTCTGATGAGCAGTCGCAACGACAGTGCCAGTGTGCGCGAGGCCTTGCCGTTGGTGCCGGCTGCGTACCTGACCAAACCCCTGAATATGGAAAGCCTGACTCAGCGGTTGCAGGGGCTGCTGCTGAACGCTGGCGAAGAAGTCTCGTGCGAGGTGCCGGCGCTGGCACCGGGCATGACGTTGTCGGTGTTTCTGGAGCGTCGACGGGAATTGGCCGACGGCGCGCCGCTGATGACCGACGTGCAAGTGGCGGTCAAGCGCAGCCTCAATCCCAATGGCCTCGACCTGACGGTGCTGGAAGACGAAATCCGCACCGATCCGCAGGTCACGGCCGTACTGATCGCCGCTGCCAACAGCGCGGCCCAGCACCACGGCGCCGGTGTGCAAACCCTGTCCCAGGCGCTGCATCGGCTGGGCACGGGGCAAAGCATGAACCTGATTCTCGGCCTGGCGCTCAAGCGCAGTGCCCGGCTCAGCGATCCGCAATTGGCCGACTATGCCGAGCGTTACTGGGATCTGTCGCTGCACACCGCCGAATACGCGCGAACCCTGGCGCGCCTGCTCGATCTGGATCAGGAGCGCTGCTATTGCGCCGGCATGTTGCATCGTCTCGGCGATCTGGCGTTGCTGCGCTGTTTGCAGGAATGGCAACAGGCTGGTGGCGAACTGGACGAGCAGGAGGAAGTGGGCGAAGCGCTGGTTGAATTTGGCGCGGCCTATGGTTCAGCCCTGCGCACGCGCTGGCGTCTACCGCTGGAGTTGCGGGAGTTGATTGCGGCGGCCTACCAGCTCGGTGGCGGGGTTTACTCCCGCGAAGCGCTGGTAATGAACATGGCGGCGCAGATGGCGCGCCTGACCGAGCATGAGGGCATCGAAGAGCTGGCGAAGAGCCGGACGGCGCGGTTGCTCAAGATCGGCTTGCCTGAATTGATGCGCTTGCGCAAGAAGTAAGCTCGCCACTTACCCCTGTGGGAGCGGGCTTGCCCGCGATGGGGCCATCACATCCAACATCGTTGTAACCTGATAGTCCGCTATCGCGGGCAAGCCCGCTCCCACAGGTTTGAGTGCAAGGCCGGTCAGGCAGTAACAATCCGGTTCTTGCCCTCGCGCTTGGCCTGGTACATCGCGGCATCCGCGCGGGAAAACAGGTTTTCCACGTTTCCGTCCGCGGCGGTCAGGCTGGTCAGGCCCTGGCTGACGGTGATGCCGAACGTCTGGCCTTCATGGGTGAAACGCAATCGCTGAATCTGCTGTTGCAAGCGCTCAGCCACTTGCAGGGCCATCTTCGGCGTGCACCCGGGAAACACCGCTGCGAATTCCTCACCGCCAATGCGCCCGAACAGGTCGCCACGGCGCAACGCTGCGCGGCCGCTATCGGCGATACGTTGCAACACGTTGTCGCCTTTCTGGTGACCGTAGGTGTCGTTGATGATTTTGAAGTCATCGATGTCCAGCATCAGAAACGACAGCGGTTCGCCCTTTTGCCGGGCGCGTGTGAACTCGCGGTGGGCGCATTCGAAGAAATGCCGGCGGTTGCTGCTCTGGGTCAGGGCGTCGGTGGTGGCCAGGCGGTGCAGTTCACTTTCCATCCGCTTCTTGTCGGTGATGTCTTCGGCGATACCGACGATGATCACCGGTTGCCCCGGTTCGGCCTGGCGGTTGACGTAGCATTTGTCGCTGAGCCAGCGCACCTGCCCGTCGGCGGCAATGATTCGATACTCGCGGTCTTCGACGGCGCCCTTGTCCAGCACTTCGGCCAGGCTGCGTTCGGCGTAGTCCAGGTCTTCAGGGTAAATGCTGCCGCGCCATTGGTTGCAGTCGGCCAGCAGCCGTTCGACCGAACGGCCAAAGATCCGTTCGTAGGCGGGGCTGACGTAAAGCACCCGGCGGGTTTCCCAATCGAATGCCCATAGCACCGCGTTGACGCTCATCAGCAAGGTATTGAGCAGCTGTTCGCGTTCGCTCAGGCGTGCGACTTCGCATTGGGCGTGAATCAGCGCAATCAGGGTCTGCGCGGCCTCGGGCCTATGTGACGGAGATGAGTCTTGCAGGTTTTTCTGGGCCATCGACACAAATCTCAAAGGGCATGCGGCCAACACCAAGCCCGCCGGGGATGGCGAAGTGTCTTTGAGATAGGGCTTTTTAGATGAAGTTCCCGCCTTTTGTGGCGAGGGCGCTTGCTCCCGCCGGGCGGTATTGATGACGCGATTTTTCGGCCAGGCCACAAACCAATGTGGGAGCGGCGGTGCGGCGATCCGACTTGCTCGCGAAGGGGGTGTGTCAGTCACCTTTTATGTCGACTGACTCGACCCCTTCGCGAGCAAGCCCGCTCCCACAGGTTTTTCAGACGGCGGCAGGGCGCAGGGAGTAGGTTTTCAACTGATCGGCGAATTCGCGCAGGGATTGAATCCCGCTGGCTTCGGCTTCGTGTACCCAGTCCTTGATGGCTGCCAGCATGTCGTGACCATTTGAGCTGGTCTTGACCCAGATCTGCTGCAGGGCCAGGCGTTTCTCGTAAATTACCTTCAGCGCCTGACTGTGCTCGAGCATGTTCTGGATGCGTACATGGTGTTTGTCATCCAGCAGGCTGGTCTCCCGCGAAAGCAGGCGTTTGGCCCGGTGGAACTGGTGACGTACCGAGTGATCGACCTTTTCCAGCTCTTGCTTGACCAGCGGGCCGATCACGAGTTTGCGGTACTGGGCCATGATCTGGAAGCGGTTGTTGAGGATCGCCATGGCGGTGTCCATGTCCAGGTTGCCCTTGCCTTCGACGCGATGGGCAATCGGCGCAACCCGCTGGACCTTGGCCAGGCGCAGGAAGCTGAAGACTTGAATCCAAGCCCAGCCCAGGTCGAATTCCCACTTCTTCACCGACAGTTTTGCCGAGTTAGGGTAGGTGTGATGGTTGTTATGCAGTTCTTCACCGCCAATCAGGATGCCCCAAGGCACCAGGTTGGTCGCGGCGTCGCGGCATTCGAAATTGCGATAGCCGACGGCATGGCCCAGGCCATTGACCACGCCGGCGGCCCACACCGGGATCCACATCATCTGGATGGCCCAGATGGTGATGCCGATGGTGCCGAACAGCAGCAGGTCGATAACACCCATGATCGCAATGCCCAGCAGCGGGAAGCGGCTGTAGAGATTGCGCTCGATCCAGTCTTCGGGGCAGTTCTTGCCATAGATGCGCAGCGTCTCGGGGTTTTCCGCTTCGGCGCGGTACAGCTCGGCGCCTTTGCGCAGCACCGTGGACAAACCCTTGATGACCGGGCTGTGCGGATCATCGACGGTTTCGCATTTGGCGTGATGCTTGCGGTGGATGGCGGTCCACTCGCGGGTGTTCTGCGCCGTGGTCAGCCACAGCCAGAAACGGAAGAAATGTTTAAGGCCCCCATTGAGCTCCAGGGAGCGATGGGCCGAGTAACGATGCAGATAGACCGTGACGGCGATGATCGTGACGTGGGTCATCAGCAGGGTGACTGCTACCAGCGACCAGGGCGACAAGCCAAGAAAACCTTCGTACCACATAGGCTGTAGGGCCCTCGATAAAGAAAAAACAGCCGTTGCATTATCACTAAGCCCACACAGAAAACCAGTCGCCCTTTCAGATAAGAGTGGCTGGATGTGTCTTTAAACTATAATTCCAACCTTTTTGTAGGGACATGGATTGCCGGATGTCTGCCACCTATCGCGATGCCTTGCGCGCAGCGCTGCTCTATCTGTTGCTTTCTGTGGTTTGGCTGCAGATCAGTGGCTATTTATTAAACAGTTTCTTCGATAGCTCCGCCGAGCGACTGCGATGGCAACTGATCAACGGTTATGTCTGGGTGCTGTTCAGCGCCGGGTTGATCTTCATTGCCCGGGCGCGGTTACTGCGGTGTCTGGGTATCGGCGCCAAGCTGCGTGAGCGCGATGCCGACCGCATGCGCTTGCGCCAGGCGGCAGCCGTGTTCGACTGCACCCGCGAAGGCGTGCTGGTCACCAATCGGGAAGGCGTGATCGTCCATGTGAACCGGGCGTTCATGGAAATCACCGGTTACGGGTATGAGGACGTGCTGGGGCAGCGGCCCAATCTGTTCAAGTCCGGGCGACATTCCCCTGAGTTCTATCAGGTGATGTTTGCCGCGCTCGCCAGTGTCGGGGAGTGGAGTGGGGAAATCTGGAACCGGCGCAAAAGCGGCGAGATTTACCCGCAATGGCAGACGATCCGCCTGATTCATGACGACTACGGCCGGCCGAGCCAATATGTGGCGGTGTTTTCCGACATCAGTGCAATCAAGAACTCCGAACACGAGCTGATGCACCTGGCGCACCACGATCCGCTGACCGACCTGCCGAACCGCCTGTTGTTCACCGACCGCGCCGAACAGGCCCTGGCCTCTGCACAGGTCCACAAGCGTGGCTGCGCGCTGCTGATGATCGATCTCGATCACTTCAAGATGATCAACGACAGCCTCGGGCATACCATTGGCGACCAGTTGCTCAAGGCTGTGGCCGAGCGCCTGGGTGCCATGTTCGGCCCGGGCATCACCCTGGCCAGGCTGGGCGGAGATGAATTCGCCGTACTCGCCGAAAGCTGTCCGCAACTGGTTCAGGCCGCTGCGTTGGCCCAGCGGATCATCGATGGCCTTAAAGAGCCGTTCCTTATTGATGGACACCAGATGTCCATCAACACCAGCATCGGCATCAGCCTGTTCCCCAGCGATGCCTTGAGCGTCGAGCAACTGCTGCGCAATGCCGACTCTGCGCTGTTCAAGGCCAAGAGCACGGGGCGCAATGATTATGCCCTGTACACCGAAGAGCTGACGGCCCACGCCCAGCAACGGGTGGAGATCGCCTTCGAATTGCGCCGCGCCCTGGACCAGCAGGAGCTGCGGATCCATTACCAGCCGGTTCACGATCTCAAGACCTGTCGCCTGATTGGCGTCGAGGCGTTGGTGCGTTGGCAGCATCCGCAACGGGGATTGGTGTCGCCTGCGGAATTCATTCCGGTCGCCGAACGAACCGGCCTGATTGCTGAAATCGATGCCTGGGTCATGGCGCAGGCATGTCGCCAGATGTGCCAGTGGCAGCAGGACGGGGTGGTGCTGTCGTTCGTCGCGGTCAATGTTTCTTCGCGACTGTTCGCCCGTCGTGAGTTGTATCAGCAGGTAGCGCAGGTACTGCGCGAAACCGGGCTGGAGCCGGCCTGTCTGGAGCTGGAAGTGACCGAAAGCGCGGTGATGGACGATCCGGAGGTCGCGCTGGAGCAGATGCATCGCCTGCGCGAGTTGGGTGTGCGCCTGGCCATCGATGACTTCGGCACGGGTTACTCATCGCTGTTGCGGCTCAAGCGCCTGCCGGTGCAAAAACTGAAAATCGACCAGGGCTTCGTCGCCGGATTGCCGTGGGATGAGGATGATGCGGCGATTTCGCGGGTGATCATCGCCCTGGCTCAAAGCATGGGCATGCAGGTGCATGCCGAGGGGATCGAGCAGGTCGAGCAGGCTGCTTTCCTTCTTGAACACGGTTGCGATCTGGGGCAGGGCTACTGGTTTGGGCGACCGGTGCCGGCGGTGCGGCTGGATTGGACATGTACGCCGGTGATCGGATAGGTGCCCAGTTCAGTTGATGCCCAAACCCTGTGGGAGCGAGCTTGCTCGCGATAGCGGAATATCAGCCGACATTTCTGGCGACTGACACTCCCTCATCGCGAGCAAGCTCGCTCCCACAGGGTTTTTGTTGTGCCTGGAAGTGGGCGAATCATCTCAAGCCCTTGTCCATTCAATTAATGTCTTATGGTTATATAAACATTCTTAAATAGTCTTTTTAAGAATATCTGTGCCTCTCTACTATTGCTCTCAAGCCGCAAGCAGTGCCGACACTGCGAGGCAACCTCTCAGTTGAAGGAGCAGCAATATGAGCGCATCCCTGCGTAGCGTCGACGGTCAAGACGAAGCCACCATCTTGCGTGAAATCCAGAGTGCCCTGCGCGATCTGCGCTTTGGTGCCGTGGAAATCACCGTGCACAACGCCCAGGTGGTGCAGATCGAGCGCAAAGAAAAATTCCGTTTGCAGCAGCCGGGCAACAAGCCGGGCTGAGGTGAATCAGGCAACGCGATATCCCATAAGAAAAAGCCAACAAACCAAGAATTCCAGGAGCTTTCACCATGTTGTCGATTCGTCATTTCGCTTTGGCCGCCCTGGCCAGCGCCCTTTTTGCCGGTTCCGCCGTTGCCAAGGACTACGAGCTGCTCAACGTGTCGTATGACCCGACCCGTGAGCTGTACCAGGACTACAACGCCGAATTCATCAAGTTCTGGCAGAAAGAACACGCGGGCGACACCGTGAAGGTCCAGCAATCCCACGGCGGCTCGGGCAAGCAGGGGCGGGCGGTGATCGATGGCCTGCGTGCCGACGTCGTGACCCTGGCCCTGGCCGGTGATATCGACGAAATCGCCAAGCTCGGCAAATCCCTGCCGGCTGACTGGCAAAAACGCCTGCCGGACGCCAGCACCCCTTACACCTCGACCATCGTGTTCCTGGTGCGCAAGGGCAACCCTAAAGGCATCAAGGACTGGGGCGACCTGGTCAAGAATGACGTCTCGGTGATCACGCCGAACCCGAAAACCTCTGGCGGTGCGCGCTGGAACTTCCTCGCGGCGTGGGCCTATGGCCTGAAAGCCAGTGGCGGCGACGAAGCCAAGGCCAAGGAATACGTACAAACCCTGTTCAAGCACGTGCCAGTGCTGGACACCGGCGCCCGCGGCTCGACCATTACTTTCGTCAACAACGGTCAGGGCGACGTATTGCTGGCCTGGGAAAACGAAGCCTTCCTGGCCCTGAAAGAAGAGGGCGGCGCCGACAAGTTCGACATCGTCGTGCCTTCGCTGTCGATTCTCGCCGAGCCGCCGGTGGCGGTGGTCGACAAGAACGCCGAGAAAAAGGGCAACGAGCAGATCGCCGAAGCCTACCTCAAGCACCTGTACAGCCCGGCCGGCCAGGAAATCGCGGCGAAGAACTTCTATCGTCCACGTGACAAGGACGTGGCCGCCAAGTACGCCCAGCAGTTCCCGAAACTGGAACTGGTGAGCATCGACAAGGACTTCGGCGGGTGGAAAACCGCACAGCCGAAATTCTTTAACGACGGGGGCGTGTTCGACCAGATCTACCAGGCGCAATAACCTGGCTTAAGCTGCATAACATGTGGGGGCGGGCTTGCTCGCGAAGGCGGTGTATCAGACGACATCATTGTTGACTGATGCTCCCTCTTCGCGAGCAAGCCCGCTCCCACAAGGATGGGTTTAGTTGATCGCTTTTTAACCAAGGACTTTTATGTCGCGTCGTATCTCCCCCGTCATACCCGGCTTCGGGCTGACGCTGGGCTACACCTTGGTGTACCTCAGCCTGATTGTGCTCATACCACTGGCGGCGATGTTTGTGCATGCCGCTCAACTCACCTGGGATCAGTTCTGGGCAATCATCTCGGCGCCACGGGTGCTGGCTGCGTTGAAGCTCAGCTTCGGCACAGCCCTGTGTGCCGCGATCATCAACGGCATTATCGGCACGCTGCTGGCCTGGGTATTAGTGCGCTATACCTTCCCTGGACGAAAAGTGATCGATGCAATGATCGACTTGCCGTTCGCATTGCCCACGGCGGTGGCTGGTATTGCGCTCACGGCGTTGTACACACCTACCGGCCTGGTGGGTCAATTTGCGGCGGATCTGGGTTTCAAGATCGCCTACACCCCTCTGGGCATCACCCTTGCCCTCACTTTTGTGACACTTCCATTCGTAGTACGTACCGTACAGCCAGTATTGGCGGATATTCCCCGCGAAGTGGAAGAAGCGGCAGCGTGCCTGGGTGCAAAACCGTTGCAGGTTTTCCGCCATATCCTGCTGCCGGCACTCTTGCCTGCATGGCTGACCGGGTTCGCGTTGGCCTTTGCCCGCGGGGTCGGCGAGTACGGTTCGGTGATTTTCATTGCCGGTAACATGCCGATGAAAACCGAGATCCTGCCGCTGCTGATCATGGTCAAGCTCGACCAATACGATTACACCGGCGCTACCTCCATTGGTGTACTGATGCTGGTGGTTTCCTTTGTCCTGTTGCTGCTGATCAACTTGTTGCAGCGGCGCATCGAAACCCCATAAGGAGGCGCACCCATGTCTCAATCGTCTATTGCTGCCGCTTCCTCGAACGCTGCCCGCCGTGGCAGTGCGACTTCGCGGCGAATCCTGATCGGCCTTGGCTGGCTGATTTTTGCGCTGTTCCTGTTGCTGCCGCTGTTCATCGTGGTGTCCCAGGGCCTGAAGCTCGGCCTCGGGGCGTTTTTCACCGCGATCTTTGAGGCGGACGCGCTGTCGGCACTGAAACTCACGGTCATCGCCGTACTTATTTCAGTGCCGCTGAATCTGGTGTTCGGTGTCAGCGCCGCCTGGTGCGTGAGCAAGTACTCGTTTCGCGGCAAGAGCATGCTGGTGACACTGATCGACCTGCCGTTCTCGGTATCGCCGGTGATCGCCGGTCTGGTCTACGTGCTGATGTTCGGCGCCCAGGGCCTGTTCGGCCCATGGCTGCAGGATCACGACATCCAGATCGTCTTCGCCCTGCCGGGCATCGTGCTGGCGACGATTTTCGTCACCGTGCCGTTCGTGGCCCGTGAACTGATCCCGCTGATGCAGGAACAAGGCACTCAGGAAGAGGAAGCCGCGCGCCTGCTCGGGGCCAACGGCTGGCAGATGTTCTGGCACGTCACCGTGCCCAACATCAAATGGGGCCTGATCTACGGCGTGGTGCTGTGTACCGCGCGGGCCATGGGGGAGTTCGGTGCGGTGTCGGTGGTGTCCGGGCACATTCGCGGGGTGACCAACACCCTGCCGTTGCATGTCGAGATCCTCTACAACGAATACAACCACGTGGCCGCGTTCGCCGTGGCGAGCCTGTTGCTGATCCTGGCGCTCTTCATCCTGCTGCTCAAGCAGTGGAGCGAAAACCGTATTAACCGCCTGCGCGCCAGCGCCGCGGAGGAATAATTCATGTCGATCGAAGTGCGTAACGTCAGCAAGAACTTCCATGCCTTCAAGGCGCTGGACAACATCAGCCTGGACATCCAGAGCGGCGAACTCGTCGCGTTGCTCGGTCCGTCGGGCTGCGGCAAGACCACGCTGCTGCGGATCATCGCCGGCCTGGAAACTCCAGACCAGGGCAATATCGTGTTCCACGGTGAAGACGTTTCCGGCCACGACGTGCGAGATCGCAACGTCGGTTTCGTGTTCCAGCACTACGCCTTGTTCCGCCACATGACGGTGTTCGACAACGTCGCGTTCGGCCTGCGCATGAAGCCGAAAAACCAGCGCCCGAACGAAAGCCAGATCGCAACCAAGGTCCACGAACTGCTGAACATGGTGCAACTGGACTGGTTGTCGGATCGCTACCCGGAACAACTCTCCGGCGGTCAGCGCCAGCGCATTGCCCTGGCCCGGGCACTGGCGGTGGAGCCGAAAGTGCTGCTGCTCGACGAGCCTTTCGGCGCCCTCGACGCCAAGGTCCGCAAAGAGCTGCGCCGCTGGCTGGCGCGTCTGCACGAAGACATCAACCTGACCTCGGTGTTCGTGACCCACGATCAGGAAGAAGCCATGGAAGTGGCCGACCGCATCGTGGTGATGAACAAGGGTGTGATCGAGCAGATCGGCTCACCGGGCGACGTCTACGAAAACCCGGCCAGCGATTTCGTCTATCACTTCCTCGGTGATTCGAACCGTCTGCACCTGGGCGAAGACAGGCACGTGCTGTTCCGCCCGCACGAGGTGTCGCTGTCGCGCCATGAACTGGAAGATCACCACGCAGCGGAGGTGCGCGATATTCGTCCGCTGGGCGCGACGACGCGGGTGACGTTGAAGGTCGAAGGGCAGAGCGATCTGATCGAGGCCGAAGTGGTCAAGGATCACGACAGCCTGGTTGGTTTGGCAAAAGGCGAGACGTTGTTCTTCAAGCCGAAGGTCTGGCAGAAGGTCGCGAATATTTAAAATCAAAAGCTTCGTCGGATCGCCGCCCGGAGCAAGCCCGCTCCCACATTGGATTTGTGAATGACGCAAATCAGTGTGGGAGCGGGCTTGCCCGCGAATGCGATCTAGACAGCCGCACGCTTCGGATTGATCCGCACACCCCCTGCCCGCGCCTCGATCTGCTCTTTGAGCTCACGCCGCATCCCCAGCATGAACGCCAATTCAGCCACCACAAACAGCGGCCCGACAATCAAGCCGGTCACGTCATCGACAAATGCCGGTTTGCGCCCTTCGTAGTGATGGCCGACAAACTGGATCGCCCAGCCGATCACGAACATCGCCACGCCGCTGCCCAGCCAGACCAGCGTGCTTTGCTGCGCCAGCGCATGACCTGCCCACACCGACAGCCCGAGCAACACGGTCATCAACATGCCCAGGCGCAACTCCAGGCGCAGGTAAAACCACGCCGATGCCAGCGAGACGAGCACTGCCGGTGACAGCCACACGCCGACCAGCGACCATTCCGGCCGCGACAGCAACACCGCGACGGCCACCACGATCAACGGAATGCCGATAAAGTGCGAGGCGATGTTGCGCGGGTCACGGTGGTAGGCGGCGTATTGACTGAGGTGGTCGACGAGGCTTTTCATTGTTGTTCTCCTGTGGGGTGATTGATCATGCCCCGGGGCCACTTCCCGCTCTGTCAGCCAGGCGACAATCTCTAGGAGTTTTCATGGATATGCAGGTCTGGCGTCCACGCCTGATGAGCGGTCAGTGGTTCAGCCATTTGCCTGTTTCCCTACAGGATAGCCTGCTGTCGGCGGCCAGGCTGCGGCGCCTGTCGCCGGGCCAGCGGCTGTTCAAGCGTGGCGATCCGCCCTGTGGCCTGTACGCGGTGCTTGAAGGCGCGGTGCGCGTCGGTGCCGTCAGCGAGCAGGGCAAGGAAGCATTGCTGAGCCTGGTGGAGCCGCCGCACTGGTTCGGCGAAATCTGCCTGTTCGATGGCCAGCCACGCACCCACGATGCCTACGGCGTGGGCCAGTGCACGCTGCTGCACATTCCCCAGAATACCTTGCTGGCGCTGCTCGATGAGCATCCGCAGCACTGGCGGCAACTGGCCTTGCTGATGAGCCAGAAATTGCGCATGACCTTCATCAACCTCGAACAACTGAGCCTGTTGCCGGCCCCGGCACGGTTGGCGCACCGCTTGTTGATGATCGCCGAAGGCTATGGCGAGACCACACCACCGCGCCGCGTCCTGCAACTGCCCCAGGAGCAGCTTGCCGCCATGTTGTCGCTGTCGCGCCAGACCACCAACCAGATCCTCAAGGAGTTGCAGGGGCAGGGAGTCATCGGGCTGAGTTACGGCGAAATTGAAATTATCGATGCTGCCCGGTTGCGGGAGCTGGCCACAATCTGAAACTCGACGCATATCCCTTGTGGGAGCGAGCTTGCTCGCGATGTCAGTGTGTCAGTCTCCAGGTATGTCGACTGACAGTCCGCTTTCGCGAGCAAGCTCGCTCCCACAGGGGATCTGGGTGAATCAGAGATTTGTGGTCACCGAAAAAACTGTGGGAGCGGGCTTGCCCGCGAAGAGGCCAGCCCAGGCAACCCATTTTCAGGCTAGATCAGCGCAACCCATCCCGAAACTGCCCAGGCGTCATCCCCGTCCAGCGCTTGAAGGCGCGGCTGAAGCTGCTGGTGTCGGCAAACCCGAGCAGATAACTGATCTCGCTCAATGACACTTGCGGGTCGCGCAGGTGCAGCAGGGCGAGATTTTCGCGGCTTTCGTTGAGCAGCGTGTCGAACCGGCAGCCTTCGTCGGCCAGGTGCCGTTGCAGGCTGCGCAGGCTCAGGTGCAGGGCCTTGGCGATGTGTTCGGCGCTGGGTTCGCCTTCGGGCAGTTGTTCTTCAATCGCGTCGCGGACTTTGCGCTCCCACGTCATTGGCTTGAGTTGCGCCAGGGTTCGCTTGAGTACGGTTTCATTGTGTTCGGCCAGTTCCGGGTTGGCGTCGTCCAGGTGGCTGTCGAAGTCAATGAGGGCGAATTCAAGCCGATCCTCATCGGCGCCGAAGTGCAAGGGCGAGCGAAAGACTTTATGCCATTGATGCGCGTCTGCCGGTTCCGGGCGGCGCAGGTAGGTCGCCAGCGGCGCGTAGTCGCGGCCCAGGCGATTGCGGCAGGTGCGCACGTAGATCGCCATGAACGCATCGATGGCTTCGAAGGCCGGGGCCGGGTTGCCGGAAGGGATTTTAAGACTGAAGCGGTAGCGATCCTCGGCGCGGGTCAGCTCCAGCTCCAGGGCATCGCTTACCACCTGGTGATAGCGCACGATGCGCTCGAACACTTCCCGCAGGCTGCCGCTGGCCACCAGCGCATAACCCAGCGCATGGAAAGTGGTCGGGCTGACGAAACGCGAAACCCGCAATCCGATCGCCGGGTCGCCGCTGACCTGGACTGCCAGATTCCACAGGTGCGTGGTGCCCGACAGCGGGTAGCGCGCGTTCGGGTCGTCCATCAGTTGCGGGTCGAGCCCCGCTTGCTGGCACAGGGCGGTGCTGTCGATGCCCAGAGCATCGAGTTGCTTGCGCAGGGCGCGGGTCCAGCTGGCGAGGGAGGTCGGTTCAGTCATGCTGATTGGCGCTTCCGGTCAACAGGTTGGCGTTCTCGGCTACCGCGTTGCGAAGGATCGCAAGGCAGGATGCAACCATCAATAACCAGAGGATGGAAGCATGGACCGTACTTCTGCAAGCCCCCAGCGACTGAATGCAGCTCAACGATCGGCCCATATCCGCGAAGTGGTGCTGGCCAGAGGCGTCGAGTTGCGCGAGCAATACCCGATTCTCAAGCATCAGGACGCCCTCGGCGCGGGCATTCTGACCTTCGCCATCGCCGGTATGGTCGGTTCTGCGGCGCTCTATATGACCGGGCACATGGCCTGGTGGGCGTGCCTGTTGCTCAACGCATTTTTTGCCTCGTTGACCCATGAGCTGGAACACGACCTGATCCACAGCATGTACTTTCGCAAGCAGAAGGTGCCGCACAACCTGATGATGGGGTTGGTGTGGCTGGCGCGGCCGAGCACCATCAATCCCTGGATTCGCCGCCATCTGCACCTCAATCACCATAAGGTGTCGGGCTCTGAAACCGATATGGAAGAACGCGCCATTACCAACGGCGAACCATGGGGTATCGCGCGATTCTTGATGATTGGCGACAACATGATGTCGTCGTTCATCCGCATGCTGCGGGCCAAGACCTGGGCGCAAAAGATCAGCATCGTCCAGCGCACGTTGAAGGTCTACGCACCGCTGGCACTGATGCATTGGGGCGCCTGGTACGTGTTTCTCGGTTTTCACGGGGCGAACGGCGTTGCGTATCTGATGGGCGCACCGATCGAGTGGTCGGCGACCACGTTGTCGGTGATGCAGGTGATCGACATCGCGGCAGTCGTAATCATCGGCCCGAACGTGTTGCGCACCTTCTGCCTGCACTTCGTCAGCTCGAACATGCATTACTACGGTGATGTGGAGCCGGGCAACGTGATGCAGCAGTGCCAGGTACTGAATGCCTGGTGGTTGTGGCCGCTGCAGGCGTTCTGCTTCAACTTCGGCAGCAGCCACGGGATCCATCACTTTGTGGTGAAGGAACCCTTCTACATCCGCCAGTTGACCGTGCCGGTGGGGCACAAGGTGATGCGCGAGATGGGTGTGCGGTTCAATGATTTCGGTACGTTTGCGCGGGCCAACCGGTTTGAGCGCAGGGAAGAAGTGGCTGTGGAAAAGGTGCGTACGGCTCAAGTCTAGTGGTCGTTTGAAAGGGCCTCTTCGCGGGCAAGCCCGCTCCCACAATGATTTGTGCTGAAAGCAAATTTTGCATTCACCGCAGAAACCTGTGGGAGCGGGCTTGCCCGCGAAGGGGCCGGTTCAGACAGCATCAATCCGGCTGAAACGGCGACTCACTCAATATCACCCCAGTCTCATCCACATACCGCTGCCAATGCTCGATCAAGGCACCGAGCTTGTGTGGTTGGCTCGACGCCAGGTCATGAATCTCCCCCGGATCATTGCCCAGGTCATACAGCTGCCAGGTCGCCGGCCCCACCGGCCCCGGGATGTACACCGCCTTCCATTGCCCCTGTCGAATCGCCCGCCGACCGAACAATTCCCACCCGGTCACGGTGTGTTCGTCATGCACGTGTGCCGTCTCGCCCGACAGGAACCCAAGCCACGACTTCCCTCGAACTTGCGCCACGGGCTTGCCGTGCCATTGCTTGCCCGGGTGGCGCACGCCGGCGAGATCCAGAATGGTCGGCGTGATGTCCATCACCGTGCCGAAACCGTGGCTGATCTGGCCCTTGAGCGGCAGCTGCGGGTAGTGCACCAGCGCCGGAACGCGGATCCCGCCTTCGGTGGTGAAGGCCTTGAACAGCCGCGACGGCGCGGTCGCCACTTGCGCCCAGTTCGGCCCGTACCAGACGTAGGAGTTGGCGCGGCCGATGTTGTCCAGGCTGTTGTCGTAATGCTGGTTGAGATAGGTCAGCAACTGCGGGCCGAATTTCGGAAAGGCCTCCAGCAACGCCCCTTCGGCACCGTTATCGGACATGAACAGGATGAAGGTGTTGTCCAGTTGCCCTTGCTGGCGCAAGTAATCGACGACCCGCCCGATGTTCCAGTCCATGCGCTCGACCATCGCGGCATAAACCTCCATGGCCCGCGCGGAGATCTGTCGTTGCTCGTCGCTCAGGGCATCCCATTGTGCAGTCAACCGGATCAACGGATGCGGCTCGACATCGGCCTCGATCAGCCCCAGTTTCTTGAGTTTTTCCAGACGCTCAAGTCGCAGTACTTCAGGGCCTGCGTCATAGCGCCCGCGGTATTTTTCCACCACCTCGGCCGGTGCCTGCAACGGCCAGTGTGGCGCGGAAAACGGCAGGTAGGCGAAGAACGGCCGGGTCTGGTCGCGCTCCTTGAGGTATTGCAGCAGCTTGTCGCCAAAGGCATCGGAGGAATAGAAATCCTTGGGCAGTTCATCGATGAATTGGTCGTCTTCGATGTACAGCGCCGGGGTGGATTTCAGCAGCCGTGGCGTCGTTTCATCGTAGGTCGGCTCGAAGCCGTAATGGTTGGCCGCGCCGGGCAGCAGCGAAAACGAACGCTCGAAACCCCGGGCGTGGGGCGCCAGTTCTGCGGTCAGGCCCAGGTGCCATTTGCCGCTCATCAAGGTCTGGTAACCAGCCTCGCGCAGCAACTCGGGCAGGGCGACCACGCGGTCGTTCAGGTGCCCTTCGTAACCCGGTTTACCGATCAGGTCCGGGGTCAATGCTTCGGCCATGGTGCCGATGCCGGCGATGTGGTGATCAGTGCCGGTGAGCAGCATCGAACGGGTCGGCGAGCAGGTCGGTGCGGTGTGAAAATCGGTCAGGCGCAGGCCATTGTTGGCCAATGTATCGAGGTTCGGCGTGTTGATTTCGCCACCGAAGGCGCCGAGGTCGGAAAAGCCCAGGTCATCGGCCAGGATCACTAGAAAGTTGGGACGTTGCGGCATCAAGCATTTCCTTTTTCAGTAGGCAATGAAGGACAGCGGCAGATCGCGGACCTGCACCGGCACGGGGGGCTGGTAGTGATCGTCGCTGGTGAGTTCGTGAAGCAGTTCTTCGCGCAATTGGTGGAAGTCGAAACTGCTGCGCTGGCGCGGATGGGGCAGGGCAATCTCGACCACTTGCTTGATTCGCCCAGGACGCGGCTCCATCACTACCACGCGGTCGGCGAGGAAGATCGCTTCCTCGACATCGTGGGTGACCAGCACGGTGGTGATTTTTGCCCGGGAGCGGATCGCCAACAGTTCGTCCTGCATCTGCTGGCGGGTCAGCGCATCGAGGGCGCCGAAGGGCTCGTCCAGCAGCAGAATCCGCGGGCTGGCCACCAGGCCACGAGCGATGGCCACGCGCTGCGCCATGCCACCAGAGAGCTGGTGTGGATAGGCGCGAGCGAAGTCGCCCAGGCCCACCAATTCGATGAAGTCATGGATGCGCTTGTGCTTTTGCGCAACGCTGAGTGGTTCGTTGACCAGTCCCAGGCCGATGTTGTCGGCCACGCTCAGCCACGGGAACAAGCGGTGTTCCTGAAAGACGATGCCGCGCTCGCCGCCGATGCCGGTGACGGCTTTTCCGTCCACGCTGATCTGCCCGCGAAACTGCGTATCGAGGCCCACCAGCAGCCGCAGCAAGGTGGATTTGCCGCAACCGCTGGAGCCGACGATGGCGACGAACTCACCCTCGGCGATGTCCAGGTTGAACTCGCGAATGGCCTCAAGTGTGAAGCCGTCGACGTCGAAGGTTTTGCCCACGTGATTGAAGCTGACAATCGGTGCGTTCATGCGTGTCTCCAGCGAGTGGCGCGGATTTCCAGGCGTTGGCCAATGAGGTTGAGCAGGGCACCGGTCAGGCCCACCAGCAGCATGCCGGCCATGATCAGGTCCATGCGCAGCAGTTGCTGGGCGCCGATCATCTGGCTGCCGATGCCGCCGTTGGACGGCATGAAATATTCGGCGCCGATGGTGCCGAGCCAGGCGTAGATCAGGCTCAGCCGAAGCCCTGCAAAAATCCCCGGCGCCGCGCCAGGTAGTACCAGCCGACCGAGGCGCTGGCGCAGATTCAGGCGCAACACCTGCGCGGCCTCGTTCAGTTGCGGCGACAGGTGGGCGACGCTGCGTTGGGTGGCGATGAACAGCGGGAAAAAGGCGGCGAGGGCAACGAACACCCACTTGGCCAATTCCCCCAGACCGAACCACGCGGTGAGCAGCGGCACCCAGGCGAAAATGGCGATCTGGCGGATGGCGGCGAGGGTTGGGCCGAGCAGGCGTTCACTGGTGCGCGACAACCCCAGCAGCAGCCCCAAGGCAAACCCGAGCCCACCACCGAGCAGCAATCCGCCAAGGGTTCGGCCCAGGCTCAGGGCCATGCCGCCAAGCAGTGTGCCGTCGAGCAAACCGTTTTTTGTGGTCTGCAAGACGGCCAGCGGGCTGACCAGAATGTTCGCGTCAATCCACTGCTGATCCGAGGTCAGTTGCCACAACGCCAGGAGCGCCAGCGGCAGCAGCCACGGTTGCAATCGCTGCCAGCCTTGATAACGCGGCCCGCGACGGATTTCGGCGGTGGCCGGGTGCGGCCAGTACACCAGTTTCCTGTCCAGCAGGTCGATGCCGCGATCCATCGCCACGCCGATCAGGCCGATCACCACGATGCACACGAACACGATGTCGAGCATGAACAACTGCCGCGCCCAGACCATCAGGTATCCGATGCCTTCACTGGAGGCGAGCAGTTCGACAGCGAGCAGTGAAGTCCAGCCGGCGGCCAGCGCGAGGCGCACACCGGCCATGAATGCCGGCAGCGCTGCCGGCAGCACCAGGCGCCGGATCAACAGGTGCCTGGGCAGGCGCAACACGGCGGCGGCCTCGCGCAGCTTTGGTTGAGCATCGCGCACACCGACCAGCGTATGCAGGGTTACCGGCACCACGATGGCCTTGATCAGCACCACCAGTTTCAGCATTTCGCCAATGCCGAAAAACACCATGAACAATGGAATCCAGGCCAGGGTCGGGACTTGGGCCAAGCCGGCGAAGGTTGGAAATACCAGACGCTCCAGTCGACGACTGAAACCCAGTGCCGCACCTAAAACAGCACCAGCGCTGACCCCGGCCAGCAAGCCCCAGAACAAGCGTTGCAGGCTGATCCACAAATGGCTCCACAACTCGCCTTGGGACAATTCGACAGTGCTGTTCCAGACCAGGCTCGGCGCCGGCAGAATCTGTTCGCTCATCCAGTGGTTGCGGCTGGCGAGCCACCAGAGTACGAAAAGGGCAGTGGGCAACAACCACGGCAACAAGCGTTGGCCCAGGCTTGGCCATGTTCGCTTGTGTTCAAGCGATGGGGCGGGCAGTGGCAGGCTGAGAAGGGAAACACGGGCCATGGGTGACCTCCGTTGTCGGGTTGCAATGCAAGCCTGCTTTTTGTGGGAGCGAGCTTGCTCGCGATGAGGGTGTGTCAGGCGACTTATGTGCTGAATGACACACCGCTATCGCGAGCAAGCTCGCTCCCACAGGGTTTAATGTGTATACAAAATTGATCTATAAAAATAAAAATTAATTCTATTTAGGGATAAGCAATGCCATTTAAGGCTTGGGAGCGCGCGCACATCCAATGCCTTTGAAGAATATTTTTGATGCTGTTTTTGCATACGCGATCGGAAGGCCCGTAGGGGCTGATATAGATCAAAATGCTATAAAAATGTGAATTTATAGTATTTAAGTGTTGGTTTCTCTTCGGCCTACTTTCGGCTCATCAACGCCCGTTGCCCCAAGGAGCCGCACCCATGAACCTTCCCTTCAAACGTGTCATCAGTCTGTTCGCCGCACCGGCCCTGGCGGGCCTGCTGGCCTTCACGGCCAACGCCGGTGAGCTCAAGGAAATCCGCATCGCGGTGCCGGATCTGAGTGCCGGTACCCAGCACAGTGGTGGCGGTGTCGTGGACGTACTGCGCGATCAACAGATCTTCGAAAAGGCTTTCGCCGATCAAGGCATCAAGATTCAGTGGAGCTTCTTCAAGGGCGCAGGCCCGGTGATCAACGAGGCGTTCGCCAACGGTCAGGTGGACCTGGCCTACCTCGGCGATCTGGCGGCCATCATCGGCAAGTCCAATGGTCTG
Source organism: Pseudomonas sp. GM74 (assembly GCF_000282455.1). Lineage (GTDB taxonomy): Bacteria > Pseudomonadota > Gammaproteobacteria > Pseudomonadales > Pseudomonadaceae > Aquipseudomonas. The sequence goes on along the minus strand of NZ_AKJG01000002.1, from coordinate 56,280 downwards.
GATACGCGACTGCTCAGCGCCTCGGCGCGCGGGGTGAAGCATTACCTGGGCGTGGTGCCGGGTTCGGGGATCAAGACCCTGCAGGACCTCAAGGGCAAACGCGTGGCGATCTTCCGTGGCACCGCCAGCCAGCTGTCTTTCGATGCGGCGCTGGCCAGCCAGGGGTTGAGCGAGAAAGACGTGAAAGTCATCAACCTCGACTTCAACGCGGCGGTCGCGGCACTGGCGGCGAAGCAGATCGATGCCTCGTGGGGTGGTTCCGGGCTTACCGCATTACAGGCCAAGGGACTGGCGGAGTTGCCTCTGACCACCAAGGACCTGGGCGGCGCCGGCAGTGTGCAGGCCGTGTTGGTGGGGACCGGGAAGTTCGTCGACGAGCACCCCGAGGCAGTCGCCACACTGCTCAAGGCTCAACAGCAAGCCGTGGCGTGGCTGACCCAGGACAGCAACAAGGACGCCTACATTCAGTTGGTGTCAGGGCTGGCGAATTATCCGGCGGTGATCCTCACGCAGGATCTGAAGGATCAGAAACTGAGCGAGGTGTTCCCGTCGACACTTGATCCGGTGTTCCTTGGCAAATTGCAGGATGCGGTGGACCTGGCTTCGCAGCAGAAGCTGATTCGCAAGTCGTTCAAGGTGACAGATTGGGTGGCGCCGGAGTTGGCTGCGGCAAAACTTTGAATCATTTGCGTTCTTGAGGGCGCTTTCGCTGGCAAGCCAGCTCCCACAGGGGTCTCCAGTGAACACAGATCTTGTGAACACCAGAAAAACCTGTGGGAGCTGGCTTGCCAGCGATGAGGCCATCAAACCGTGACGCTGACTTGCTGCCTGTCCACCGCCACCAGTGTCTCGATCATCGCCCGCGCCGCCGGCGACAAGCGGAACCCGGTGCGACTGACGATCCCGCACCGTGCATTCATGCTCTCGATGTTCTGCGGCAGATTGCGCCAGTGCAGCAACACCAGTGAACCCTGGGCGATGTCTTCGACAAACGCTTCTTCAGTCCCTACACCAATCGCATTCGATTGCAGCACCACTTTCACCAGCGCCGGAAAATGCTCGGTTTCGATGGTCGGTGAAAAATCCACGCGCCCACTGAGGTTCGCCAGCAGTTTGCGAATGCCCGGCGGGATCATAGTGGTCGCCAGCGGGTAATCGAACATGTCGTTGGTCGACAGGCTCTCCTTGGCCAACAGCGGGTGCCCGGGGCGGCAGAAAAATACACCGCGCTTGGGCGTCAGGGCCTGGGTCTGGAAGTTAGGGTCGGACTCGAAATGACGGATGTCGGCAATGAAGAATTCGATCTCCTCACGGCTCAGGGCGCGGCTGAGTTTTTCCCAATTATCCACCTCGAAGCAGGTGCGCACTTTCGGGTGCGCGTTGATGAATTGCGCCACAGCATCCGGCACCAGTTTCACCGCCGGCGCCGGGCCGCAACCGAAGCGCAGTTCGCCGGCATCGAGCTTGGTCATCTGCGTCACTTCCGAGCTGAGCAACGCCGCACCCTGCACCAGGCTGCGGGCATGTTGCAGCACCACCAGGCCTTCGGGAGTGGGGCGCAAATCCTTGTTGCCACGGTCCACCAGGACGCAGCCGAACTCATGTTCGAGCCCCTGAATGCTGCGGCTGAAGGCAGGCTGGGTAATGCCCATGGCCTCGGCTGCGCGCACGAAACTGCGGTGTTCGTCGAGGGCGATGAAGTAACGCAACTGGCGAAGATCCATATGCTTTTCCGGCATCCTAAAAATAGCTCGAAGGCATTTGCGACGAGGGTTGACTGAGGTTTTAAATGCAACCTCTTATTCCGTCAACGAAGCATGTAGATATCTATTAGATCTAAATAGTATATAGATAGAGCAGTGTTTCGCGGCCGGTTCAACCGCAAGCAGTCTGATGAGGGTCTACCCATGAGCAATGCCGCACTCGCAGTACAACCCGCTGTTCACGCGCTTGAAATCCATCCGGTGGCCGGTCGCATCGGTGCCGAAATCCGTGGCGTAGAGCTTTCCGGCGAGTTGGATGCCGCCACTGTTGAAGCCATTCAACAGGCACTGCTGCAATACAAAGTGATCTTCTTCCGCGAGCAGACCCAACTCGACGATCAGCGCCAGGAGGCGTTCGCCCACCTGCTCGGTGAACCTGTGGCGCACCCCACAGTACCGGTGCGCGAGGGCACCCGTTTTCTGCTGGAACTGGACGGTGCCGAGGGCCAGCGAGCCAGCTCATGGCACACCGACGTGACCTTCGTCGAGGCCTACCCAAAAGCCTCGATCCTGCGCTCGGTGGTGGCCCCGGCTTTCGGTGGCGACACCCTGTGGGCCAACACCGCCACCGCCTACACCGGGTTGTCGGCGGAGCTGCGTGAGCTGGCCGACAAACTGGTCGCCGTGCACAGCAACGAATACGACTACGCCGGTACCCGGCCGGACGTCTCGGCGGAGAAGCTGGAGCGCTATCGCAAGGTCTTCACCTCGACGGTCTACGAGACCGAGCACCCGGTGGTGCGCGTGCACCCGATCAGCGGCGAGAAGAGCCTGTTGCTGGGGCATTTCGTCAAACGCATCAAGGGCTATTCCCAGGCCGATTCGGCGCACCTGTTCGGCTTGCTGCAAAGCCATGTGATCCGCCAGGAAAACATCGTGCGCTGGCGCTGGAAGGCCGGTGATGTGGCGATCTGGGACAACCGCTCCACCCAGCATTACGCGGTGGATGACTACGGGACCCAAGACCGCATCGTGCGGCGGGTGACGCTCAAGGGCGAAGTGCCGGTGGGTGTGAACGGGCAGGTCAGCCAGACGTTGAAAGGGCCGGATATCGACGGCGTCTGAGCCGACGCCTTCGCGGGCAAGCCCGCTCCCACAGGGATCTCAATGTCTCCACGATCCCTGTGGGAGCGGGCTTGCTCGCGAAGGCGGCCTGGCAAGCAACAAAGAACTTTTTTTGATCGGGAACCCCGCCTTATGAGTCCGTTGCACTTTGCTCAAACCTCCTCACCCCAACGGCTCAAACGCCTGCCCCTGGCTCTGCTACTGGCAGGCAGTGCCAGCTGGACCCAAGGCTATGCGGCCGATAGCGCCACCCCTGAAACCGCCTCAAAAAAATCCGCCACGGCCGACAGCGCGCAACTGGAAACCGTGACGGTCACCACTCGCCGCCGCGAAGAAAGTTCGCAGGACGTACCGACGCCGATGAGCGTGGTCAGCGGCCAGACCCTGGAAACCCAGCGGGTCTATCGCATCCAGGATCTGCAGCAGCTGGTGCCCAGCGTCAACGTCGCCTACATGCATGCGCGTCAGTCCAGTGTGTCGATCCGTGGCCTGGGCAACAACCCGGCCAGCGATGGCCTGGAAGGCAGTGTCGGCCTGTACCTCGACAACGTTTACCTTGGCCGCCCCGGCATGGCCGTATTCGACCTGATGGATATCGAGCAGCTCGAAGTGCTGCGCGGCCCACAAGGCACCTTGTTCGGCAAAAACACCACGGCGGGCGTGATCAACATCAGCACTCGCGCGCCCACCTTCACCCCGGAGCGCAGCATCGAATCTTCGGTGGGCGAGGACGGTTATTTCCAGACCAAGGGCACGATTTCCGGCCCGTTGAATGACGAACTGGCCGGACGTTTTTCCGCGTACCGCACCCGCAGCGACGGTGACATCAAGAACGAATTCGACGGCCACGATTTGAACGGTGGCTCCCGCGACGGCTTTCGCGGGCAGCTGCTCTTCAAGCCGAACGAGTCATTCAGCCTGCGCTGGATCGGCGACTATAACGAAGAAGATTCCAGCGCCGGCACCCGTGTATTGTTCAACACCGGGCCGACCATCAATGGCACTAACCTTTACCAGCGCCGGGCCAATGCGGCGGGCGCGACACTGGTCGACGGCACGCACCGCAAGGTCAACCTGAACAACGAACAGCACGTCACCGTGCATCAGGGCGGTACTTCGGTCGAGGCCAACTGGACGCTGCCGAGTGACTTCACCCTGACCTCTATCAGCTCCTATCGCTGGTGGAATTTCACCCCGCGCAATGATGACGGCCTGAACGTCTCCACCTTCTTCAATGCCGGCGTTTCTGTGGAGGATAAGCAGTACTCCCAGGAGTTTCGCCTGGCATCGCCTACCGGTGGATTCTTCGATTACGTGCTCGGTGCCTATTACTTCGGCTCCGATCTGGACAACAAATCCTTCGCCTTTTACGGCCCGCAAGCGGACGTCTGGAACGGCACGCCCAACGGCGCATTGAACAACGTCGACAGTGTCGGCAATGGTCATATCGAAACCAACAGCTACGCGTTGTTCGCCCAAGGCACCTGGCACCTGACCGAGCGCCTGGATTTCACCGCCGGCCTGCGCGGCACCTATGAAGAGAAAAACGCCAGGGTGACCCGTGATGCACCGGCCGGTGGTGCCGCGGTCACCGGTGCGGCGGCTGCGGCACGACGTGCTCGCGCCGGCGTCTTCGACTCCGGCGATTTGAATCAGTACAGCTCCAGTCCCTCGGGTTTGTTGAACCTCAGTTACCGCCTCACCGACGACCTGCTCACTTACGCCACCTTGTCCCATGGCGAAAAATCCGGCGGGGTCAATCTGGCGGTGGGCACGGCACCGGTTGCCGGCCCCGATTCGCTGCTGATCGGCACCGAGCGCGCCAACAACGCCGAGCTCGGTTTCAAGAGCACCCTGTGGGACCGTCGCCTGCAACTCAACGCCAACCTGTTCTGGACCCAGGTCAACGGCTACCAGACCAACGCCTACGACGACGTCAATCGCGTGCAATATCTGACCAACGCCGGCTCCGTGCGCTCCCGCGGCGTGGAGTTCGAAAGCACCCTGATCCCGCTACGTGGCCTGACGCTGAACATCAACGGCTCGTACAACGACGTCAGCTACCTCTCCTACAAGGATGCGCCGTGCCCGCCGGAAGTCAGCCTGGCGCCGGGTGCTCCAGCATCCTGCGACCTCAGCGGCCATCAAGTGGTGGGTGCTTCGAAATGGATCGGCAACGCCAACGGCGAATACAAATGGAGCCTGAGCAACGGCTTCGAAGAGTACGTCACCGCCAGCTATGCGTTCCGCTCCAAAGCGGTGGGCACGGTGGAAGATTCCGACTTCGGGCAGATCCCGAGTTATGCGGTGGTCAACCTGTCCACCGGCCTTCGTGGCGACTTCAACCAGGGGCAGTGGGACGTTTCGTTGTGGCTGAAAAACGCCTTCGACAAAACCTATTACACGACGCTGTGGACGGCCGCCAATGGCGGCTACGAAGGCCTGCTCGGCACACCGCGAACGCTGGGCGTGACCGGTCGATACGACTTCTGACGGCGAAAAACCATGCCTTGGATGAATACTTTCAATGCGGGCAAGGCATCGGTTTATTTCCACTACGCCGGAGCCCTTGAACGGCGGGCTCTGGCGGTGGGTTGAAGGTTTTATATATTCGATTTGAGTCTAAATTTAAGTTTAAACATTACTTTAAGAACTAAGCGTTCAAGCCAATGATTGCTCTACCAGGACGTCGTCGGGGGATGTTCAGTACGACGTTCCGGTGATCCGCAAAGAGACCGTAGGGAGTTGAATAATGGGCAATGTCCAGACCGCCGCCGGTGCACATGAAGTGCTGTGGCGCCAGGCACCCGGTGGTGAGTTGGTCGACCTCGGCCGACCGCACCGGGTGCCCTTGGGCCAGTTACGTTTGCAGCGCGCGCCCAAAGGCGTCCTTCGCCGACGGGAAGCGATCGTGCTGGGCGTGCTGGCGCTGCTGGTGCATGGCGCGGTGATCTATTGGGTCAATCAGCAACCGACCACCGTGCTGCCCATCGTGCCACCGCAGATTCCGCCGATGACCATCGAGTTCTCGCGTCCGGCGCCACCGGTGGTCGAGCCGCCGCCACCGCAACCGGTGCAGCCTGTGGTGGAGCCGCCTGCACCCGTGGAAGACCAACTGGCGGTGAAGCCACCTCCACCGAAGCCGATTCCCAAACCAAGACCGGTGGCCAAACCGATACCGAAACCGGCGCCAAAAGCCGTTGAACAACCACCTGCGCCGCCACAACCGGCAGCGCCTGTCTCGGCCCCGGCACCACCTGCACCCCCGGCACCCGCGCCTGTGACACCGGCCTCGGCCACTGCTGGCTACTTGAAAAACCCGGCGCCGCAATACCCGTCCCTCGCCCAGCGTCGCGGCTGGGAGGGCACGGTGTTGTTGCGCGTGCATGTGCTGGCCAGCGGTAAGCCAGGCGAAATCCAGATCCAGAAAAGCAGCGGTCGCGATGCACTGGACGAAGCAGCGCTGAACGCGGTGAAGCGCTGGAGTTTCGTGCCGGCCAAGCAAGGCGATGTCGCCCGGGACGGCTGGGTCAGCGTGCCCATCGATTTCAAGATTCATTAAACAGAAACCAATTTCGCGCGAAACGTTTACACGAGGGATACATCATGACGTTACTGGCATCTCCACTTGAATCCATCGAAAGCGCGGTGATCTGGCTGCTGGTGGTTTTTTCCATCGCGACCTGGGGGCTGGCATTGCTCAAGGGCCTGCAGTTCGGTCGCCTCAAGGCACAGGATCGAAAGTTTCACCGGCAGTTCTGGGCCGCTTCGAGCCTCGACTCGGCGGCGGAATTGAGCGAAACCCGACCCGGAGCGGCAGCCAGGGTTGCACAGGCCGGTTATGCGGCAATCCAGGTGGGTGAGGCGCCGCAGGCGGCGGACTTGAGCCAGGCGATCAACCATCAGGATCGTCTGGAGCGTGCCTTGCGTCAGCAGATCGTGCGTGAGCGCCGGTCGCTGGAAACCGGGTTGGCGGTGCTCGCGAGCATTGGCAGCACCTCGCCGTTCATTGGTTTGTTCGGCACGGTATGGGGAATCATGGAAGCGTTGAAAGGCATCAGCGCGGCGGGTTCGGCGAGCCTTGAAACGGTCGCCGGACCGATTGGCGCGGCACTGGTCGCCACCGGCGTGGGGATCGCCGTCGCGGTGCCGGCGGTGCTGGTTTACAACTATTTTTTGCGTCGTTTGAAACTGACGGCGGCGGACCTGGATGACTTCGCCCACGACTTCTACAGCCTGGCGCAGAAGAGTTCGTTCCGCGTGCTGATCCACCCGACGGCGCACAAGGCGGCAGCCCAGGGCAATGCGCAGAAAGTGAAGGAGGCGTCCTGATATGGCCTTCTCCACGCAAGACACCGATGAGGTGCTCAGCGAGATCAACGTGACGCCGCTGGTGGATGTGATGCTGGTGCTGCTGGTGGTGTTCATCGTCACGGCACCGCTGCTGACCAACGCGATACCGATCAACCTGCCCAAGACCGAGGCGGTGGCGCCGGTGGAGCAGAAAGACCCCTTGGTGGTGAGCATCGACGGTGCCGGCAAACTGTTTATCAACAAGGACGAGATACAGCCGGACTTGCTGGAGTTCAACCTCAAGTCGGCGAAGGCCAAGGACCCCGAGGTGCGCGTGCAGTTGCAGGCGGACGACGGTGTGAATTACGGCGAGGTGGCGCGGGCCATGGCATCGATTGAACGGGCAGGGATTACCAGGCTGTCGGTGATCACTGCGCGTTAACAGATTTTCGTTTTCCGGGGCCGTCTCCTTGGCAGGGTGCGGCCCCTTTTTTTGCTTCAACTTTCGCGAACACACTGTTCCCTGTGGGAGCGAGCTTGCTCGCGATGGCGGTGGATCAATCGACATCGATGTTGAATGTCCGGGCCCTATCGCGAGCAAGCTCGCTCCCACAGGTTATATGTTTAATATTCGATATAGATCTTAATAAATAGCTTCTTATTCCTTAACGAATATAAATCATCTCCCTATACTCGACCGGGAACAGACACACAGCAGGAGAGCTCCCCCATGCGCAACGAATCAATTCGCTACCTGATTGTGCCGGGCTGGCAAGGATCGCCAGAAGATCATTGGCAAAGCCACTGGCAGAACAGCCTGCCGAACAGCGCACGGGTGGAGCAGGCCGACTGGCTGACGCCGCGTCGTGAAGACTGGGTTGCGGCACTGGCCGAGGCGATTGCCGCCGACAGCACGCCGGTAATTCTCATTGCCCACAGCCTGGGATGCATCACCGTCGCCCATTGGGCCGCGAGCGCCCCCGTGCAGTTTTTGCGTCAAGTGCGTGGCGCCTTGCTCGTCGCGCCAGCCGATGTCGAGCGCCCTGCATGCGCACCGGCCCTGCGCAACTTCGCGCCGATCCCGACGGATCTGCTGCCATTCCCCAGCCAGGTTGTCAGCTCCGACAACGACAGCGCCGTCAGTGCACCGCGGGCCCTGGAGCTGGCGCGTAACTGGGGCGCCGAGGCGGGGATTCTGGCGGGGGCAGGGCATATCAACGTGAAGTCCGGTCACCAGCGCTGGGAGCAGGGTTTTGCCTACCTCTATCGCCTGCAAAACCGCATGGAACACCACGCCCTGCGCCGCGCTTGAACACTTTCCTTGTTTAACGCCCCCCGTCTCCCGGCGGTTTTGGGCGGGAGTCTGCCATGAGCTTTGAAACCTTCGGCCAGCCACTGCTGACCTTTCCCGATGCTGAAAAAAGTCCCCTGAGCATCCGCGCCAAGGCGCTGGTGTTTGTCGATCCACGTTCACGACAATTACGTGAAGACCTCGAGCAACTGGCCACGCGTTCAGTGTCAGTGCTGATCCGTGGCGAAACCGGCACCGGCAAGGAATTGCTGGCCCGCCATATCCACCGCGCCAGTGATCGCGGCGGGTTGTTCGTGTCGGTCAATTGCGGCGCTATCAGCCCGACGTACGCCGACGCCGAGTTATTCGGTTATGCGGCGGGCAGCTACAGCGGCTCGGCGAGCAGCCGCGCCGGTTGGTTCGGTTCGGCCAACGGCGGCACGCTGTATCTGGACGAGATCGGCGACCTGCCGCTGCCGATCCAGACCAAATTGCTCGCCGCGCTGGAAAACCACGAAGTCACCCGTGTCGGTGCCCATCAGCCGAGCCCGGTGGATGTGCGGCTGGTGGCGGCCACCAGCATCGATCTGGCCCAGGCGGTTGCCGCTGGAAAATTCCATGAACGGCTCTATCACTACCTCAGCGAAGGCCAGCTCGAACTGCCGGCACTGCGCGAACGCACGGGGGACATCCTGTCGCTGGCCGAATACTTCCTCGGCATCTACAGCCAGCGTCTCGACTTGCCAGTGCCGCTGATCAGCGAAGCGGCGCAGCTTGTGCTGGAACGCCACAGTTGGCCGGGCAATACCCGGGAGCTGGAAAACATCATTCACTTTGCGCTGCTGGTGAGTACGGGCGACGAGATTTTGCCGGAACATTTGAACCTGGCGGAGCCCTCGATTTCACTCGAAAAAATCGAGCAACACATTGTTTATACAAGCAAAAACGGCACTGCTGGCGAGCGTTCGACACTCAAGCGCTTGCTGGAAAGCCTGACGCAGACGCTTTAACGCTCTGTATGAACAAAATGGAATATGAAGCTGAATAAACGTTATTGTTCGGGAATAAAAAATCCCGGTATTGTCCGCTTCACGCCAGCGATAGCACTTCACTGGCACTCTCATATTCAAGCCGTCGCCACAAGCGACTGTGATTTTCGATAAGGACACTGCATGAAAAAGGTTCTGTTGTTCACCGCACTGGCGGCTGCCCTGACCACGGGCCTGGCCCAGGCTGGCGAAAAACTGGTGGTTGCCGCGACCCCGGTGCCACACGCCGAGATTCTCGAACTGATCAAGCCAACCCTGGCCAAAGAAGGCGTGGACCTGGAAATCAAAGTCTTCACCGACTACGTGCAGCCGAACGTGCAGGTCGACCAGAAGCGTCTGGACGCCAACTACTTCCAGACCCTGCCGTACCTGAAAAGCTTCAACGAAGGCAAAGGCACTCACCTGGAAACCGTGATCGGTGTTCACGTTGAACCCTTCGGTGGCTACTCGAAGAAAGTCAAAACCCTGGCTGAACTGAAAGACGGCGCGACCATTGCCATCCCGAACGAAGGCAGCAACAGCGGCCGTGCCCTGATCCTGCTGCAGAAGGCTGGCCTGATCGAGTTGAAAGACCCGAAAAACGCCGTGTCGACCCCGAAAGACATTGCCAAGAACCCGCACAACTTCAAGTTCAAGGAACTCGAATCAGCCATGTTGCCGCGTGTGCTGGATCAGGTCGACCTGGACATGATCAACACCAACTACGCGCTGGAAGCGGGCCTGAACCCGGCGAAAGACGCGCTGATCATTGAAGGTGCCGATTCGCCTTACGTGAACTACCTGGTGGCCCGTCCGGACAACAAGGACAGCGTTGCCATCCAGAAACTGGCCAAGGCCCTGACCAGTCCGGAAGTCAAAGCATTCATCGAGAAGAAGTACAGCGGCGCGGTATTGCCTGCGTTCTGATTCGCGAAGTAAACCCCTTCAAGGTTTCAAACGCCGACGGCTGATTTAGCGTCGGCGTTTTTTTGTGTGTCGGTTTACCAGTGGCGAGGGAGCAAGCTCCCTCGCCACAAGATCAAAAGCCTTCAGGCCGGCCCGGCCTTCAAGGCCCTGCGCAACGCCATCAGTAATTTCAGGATGTCCTGCGGATCCAGCCGTTGCGGCGGTTGTGCGTCTGCCATGTTCTCGTCCTTGTGAGGTGTTGGCCGGGAGTCTGGCCAAAAGTGGTTCGTCCTTGGAGTTGTGTTTCGAAAAAAAGATCCTTCCTGCGGCGCAAGGGAAAATAGACGTCTTCCCTCATCCCGGCAAATCACGCGCCGTTCAATCAGGCCAATACCATGCCGGCTCATCCAGCATGCGCTGGCCCACGATCCCGGTCTGGCCAAGATTTTTCTCCAGCACGATGCAGTTGCAGTCCGGGTCCTCCTGCAACGCCGAAATCAAGCGCCGGGCATGGGACACCACCCACACCTGGCACTGCGCCGAGGCACGGATGATCAAGCGTGCCAGCGCCGGCAGCAGATCCGGATGCAGACTGGTTTCCGGTTCGTTCAGCACCATCAGTGTCGGCGGCCGTGGCGTCAGCAGCGCCGCGACCAGCAATAGGTCAAGGTTCCATCCGACAGCTCGGCGGCTGACAGCGGCCGCAACAAACCTTCCTGAAAGAACTCGATGGCGAAGCGACCACCGGGCAGAGGGTCGATATTCAACCGAGCGCCGGGAAAGGCGTCGCTGATCGCCGCCCGCAAGGCGTCGGGATCACCGATTTCGATGATCGTCTGCAAGGCCGCCGCCAAGTCGCGTCCGTCGTGATGCAGCACCGGCGTGCGAGTGCCCAGTTGCGGTTGACGCGCCGGAGCGTCGGCATCGCTGCGAAAATGATCGTAAAAGCGCCAACGGCGGATGAACTCGCGCATCTCCAGCACCTCCGGCGAACCGCGCAGGCTGCCGACCTGATCGAAGAGGCTGTCGAACGTCGGTGTGTGCTGCGCCAATACATCCCACTTGCGATCGGCGCGGGCGCGGATCATCGGGCCGTCACGATCGACCAGCAGACTGGCTGGGCGATAGAACGCCCCGGCCCACAGGCATTCGCGCTTGATCTGCGGGTCGAGGCTGAAATAGGACGGGATCGGCGAGCTGTGCCCGGGCAGCATGAAATGGCCATTGGAATCGGGAAGGCCGAGGCTGATCGAGTAGCCGAAATCGTCTCCCGCAAACCCCAGGCGCAGGCGCTTGACGCCCTGGCGCACGGTGGGCTCGATGGCGACTTCGCCAGTGCGCATGCGCCGGGAGAGGGTTTCCGGGCCGGCCCAGAAGGTCGAATCCAGGCCACCTTCACGGGCCAGGGCATTGACCACGCCGCCGTGGGCGGTTTCCGCCAGCAGACGCAGCGCACGGTACAGGTTGGATTTGCCGCTGCCATTGGGGCCGGTGATCAGATTCAGCTGACCCAGCGGGATCACCAGTTTGTTGATCGAGCGGTAATTGGCTACCGCGAGCGTGTTGAGCATGTGGGTTCCTGTGGCGGGGTCGAGCGAGGCCCATTGTCCGGTACGGGCAGGTGTCTAGCGCAAGTGTTTTGGACGTAAGGAAGGGTGAATTTTTTCTTCATAAGACGCTCGTGCAAGGTCTGGATCCTGTTCTAAGCTCTCTGTCGAGTTGTCCATAAAAAAGGCCAAGGAGTTTGCATGGCGGTTCCCGGATTCAAAGTAGTCATGGCCTTGAGTGTCGTCACCCTGCTGACCGCTTGCGACGAGAAAAAGCCCGTGCAGGAATACTTGCCACGGGTGTTCGTGCAAGTCGTCAAGCCAGCGGATTACGCGGCCCCGGTTACCCTCACCGGTGATATCCAGGCACGGGTACAGACAGAGCTGTCTTTTCGCGTGGGCGGCAAGATCATCCAGCGCTCGGTGGACGTCGGTGATCGCGTGACAGCCAAGCAAGTGCTGGCCCGGCTCGACCCCAAGGATTTGCAGAGCAACGTCGACTCGGCCCAGGCACAAGTGTTGGCTGAACAGGCGCGAGTGACGCAGAGCGCAGCGGCGTTCGTGCGCCAGCAAAAACTCTTGCCCAAGGGCTACACCAGCCAGAGCGAATTCGACTCGGCCCAGGCAGCCTTGCGCAGCAGCCAGAGCGCCTTGAGCGCCGCCCAGGCGCAGTTGGCCAATGCCAGGGATCAATTGAGCTATACGGCGCTGATCGCCGATGCGCCGGGGATCATTACCGAGCGTCAGGCGGAAGTCGGCCAGGTGGTTCAGGCGACGATGCCGATCTTCAGCCTGGCCCGTGACGGCGACCGCGATGCGGTGTTCAACGTTTATGAATCCCTGCTGGCCGAGAAGCCGAGCGATGAAACCATTGTCCTGAGCCTGCTCGACAACCCGGCGATCAAAACCACCGGCACCGTGCGCGAAATCACCCCGGCGGTGTCGGCGCAATCCGGTACCGTGCAGGTCAAGGTCGGCCTCAACAGTCTGCCCGACGGCATGCAATTGGGCTCGGTGGTGAGTGCCACGGCCAGGGGATCGGGCAAGTCGGTCGTTGAGTTGCCGTGGTCGGCGCTGACCAAAAACATCAGTGAACCCGCTGTCTGGATTGTCGATGACAAGGGCAAGGCCCAGTTGCATTCGGTCACTGTCGGCCGCTACCTGACCGGCAAGGTCATCATCAGCGGCGGGTTGAAAGACGGCGACAAAGTCATCATCGCGGGCGGACAACTCTTGCACCCCGACATGGACGTCGAAATTGCCGAAAACACTTACAAGGATCTGACGTGGGGAGCCAAGCCATGAAGCCTTTATGGGCGTTGTCCATCGGGCTGGTGCTGAGCGCCTGTTCCAAAAACGAACCGCCGCCGGCGCCGGTACGGCCGGTGCTGTCGATCAAGGTCCAGACCTTGAACGAAGAGGACCTGGGCCGCTTCGCCGGCAGCATCCAGGCGCGCTATGAAACCGATACCGGGTTCCGCGTGGGCGGGCGAATCGCCAGCCGTAACGTCGATGTCGGCGCCGAAGTGCAGAAGGGCACATTGCTCGCCACCCTCGACCCTTCGGATCAACAGAACCAATTACGCTCGGCCCAGGGCGACCTGGCGAAAATCCAGGCGCAACTGATCAACGCCAAGGCCACTGCCCAGCGCCAGCAAGCCCTGTTTGACCGCGGGGTTGGCGCCCAAGCGCAACTCGACGCAGCCAACACGGACCTGAAAACCACCCAGGCCTCCCTCGATCAGGCTCGCGCAGCCGTCAACCAGAGCAAAGACCAATTGGGTTACACCGAGCTGCGTGCCGACCATAAAGCCGTGGTCACCCAGTGGAGCGCCGAGGCCGGGCAAGTGGTGTCGGCCGGTCAGCAAGTGGTGACCCTGGCGCAACCGGACATCAAGGAAGCGGTAATCGACCTGCCCGATACCCTGGTCGATCAACTGCCCAGCGATGTGGTGTTTCTGGTCGCTGCGCAGCTGGATCCGAGCATCAACACCACCGCCATCATCCGCGAAATCGAACCTCAGGCTCAAAGCGCCACACGCACCCGTCGCGCCCGCCTGACGCTGGCCGAAACGCCAGACGGCTTTCGCCTGGGGACGGCCATCAGCGTCACCCTGAGCACGGCGATCAAGCCGCGCATCGAGTTGCCTGTCACCGCGCTGCAGGAGGTCGATGGCAAGCCACGGATCTGGGTGATCGATGCACAGAGTAAAACCGTCTCTCCCCGTGACATCACCGTGATCAGCCGTACCGACAGCACCGTGGTGCTGGCCGGCGGCGTGAAGAACGGCGAGCGAGTGGTCAGTGCCGGTGTGAACAGCCTCAAGCCGGGGCAGAAAGTGAAATTCGACGAGGACAGTCAATGAAAGGGCCTTTCAACCTCTCGGAATGGGCCCTCAAGCATCAGTCGTTCATCTGGTATCTGATGTTCGTCGCGTTGTTGATGGGTGTGTTCTCGTACTTCAACCTGGGGCGCGAAGAAGACCCTTCGTTCACCATCAAGACCATGGTGATCCAGAGCAAATGGCCGGGGGCGACCCAGGAGGAAACCCTCAAGCAGATCACCGACCGGATCGAGAAAAAGCTCGAAGAGCTCGACTCCCTCGACTACGTGAAAAGCTACACGCGCCCCGGTGAGTCCACGGTGTATGTGTACCTGCGCGACACCACCAGTGCCAAGGACATCCCGGAAATCTGGTACCAGGTGCGCAAGAAGATCAGCGACATCAAGTACCAGTTTCCGCAAGGCATCCAGGGGCCGTCGTTCAACGACGAATTCGGTGACGTCTTCGGCTCGATCTACGCCTTCACCGCCGACGGCCTGACCCTGCGTCAGCTGCGCGACTACGTGGAACAGGCGCGCATGGAAATTCGTGGCGTGCCGGGGCTGGGCAAGATCGAAATGGTCGGCCAGCAGGACGAAGTGCTGTACCTGAACTTCTCCACACGCAAACTCGCAGCGCTGGGCATCGATGAGCGACAGGTGGTGCAGAGCCTGCAATCTCAGAACGCCGTGACCCCGGCGGGTGTCATCGAGGCCGGGCCGGAGCGGATTTCGGTGCGCACTTCAGGGAAGTTCGCTTCGGAGAAAGACCTGGCCGAGGTCAACCTCAAGCTCAACGATCGCTACTATCGTCTGGCCGACATTGCCGAAATCAGCCGCGGCTATGTCGATCCGGCCTCGCCGGAATTTCGCTACAACGGCAAACAGGCCATCGGCCTGGCGATTGCCATGCAAAAGGGTGGCAACGTCCAGGCATTCGGCAAGGCCTTGCACGCTCGTATGGACCAGTTGACCGCCGACCTGCCGGTGGGTGTCGGCATTTACAACGTCTCCGACCAGGCCGTGGTGGTGGAAGAGGCCGTCGGCGGCTTTACCAGTGCCTTGTTCGAGGCGGTGGTGATCGTGCTGCTGGTCAGCTTCGTCAGCCTTGGCGTGCGCGCCGGGCTGGTGGTGGCGTGCTCGATCCCGTTGGTGCTGGCGATGGTGTTCGTGTTCATGGAATACAGCGGCATCACCATGCAGCGGATTTCCCTCGGTGCACTGATCATCGCCCTCGGCCTGCTGGTGGACGATGCGATGATCACCGTGGAAATGATGGTCACGCGCCTGGAAATGGGCGAGACCAAGGAGCAGGCGGCAACCTTCGCCTACACCTCCACGGCGTTCCCGATGCTCACCGGTACGCTGGTGACGGTGGCGGGCTTCGTGCCGATCGGCTTGAACGCCAGCTCCGCCGGTGAGTACACCTACACCCTGTTTGCGGTGATCGCCTGCGCGATGCTGGTGTCATGGGTAGTGGCGGTGTTGTTTGCGCCGGTGATCGGTGTGCACATTCTCAGTACCAACGTGAAACCCCATGAAGGCGAACCGGGGCGCATCGGCAAGGCGTTCAACGGCGGGCTGCTGTGGTGCATGCGCAATCGCTGGTGGGCCATCGGCATCACCGTGCTGTGCTTTGTACTGGCGGTGTTCAGCATGCGCTACGTGCAGAACCAGTTCTTCCCGTCTTCGGATCGCCCGGAAATCCTGGTGGACCTGAACCTGCCGCAAAACGCCTCGCTCGACGAAACCCGCCGGGCGGTCGATCGCCTTGAGGCCACGCTCAAGGACGATCCGGACATCGTGCGCTGGAGCACCTACGTCGGCCAGGGCGCGATTCGTTTCTACCTGCCACTGGACCAGCAACTGCAAAACCCGTTCTACGCGCAGTTGGTGATCGTCAGCAAAGGCCATACCCGTGAAGCCATGATGCAGAAGCTTCGCGATCGCTTGCGCAACGACTTCGTCGGCATCGGCGGTTATGTCCAGGCACTGGAAATGGGCCCGCCGGTAGGGCGTCCGATCCAGTACCGGGTCAGCGGCAAGGACATCGACCAGGTGCGCCGACATGCCATTGACCTGGCCACGGAACTGGACAAGAACCCGCACATTGGCGAGATCATCTACGACTGGAACGAGCCGGGCAAAGTGCTGCGCATCGACATCGCCCAGGACAAGGCGCGGCAGTTGGGGCTGTCCTCCGAAGACGTTGCCGCCCTGATGAACGGCATCGTCAGCGGCCAGACGGTGACTCAGGTCGATGACGACATCTACCTGATCAACGTGGTCGGTCGCGCGGTGGATTCCGAACGCGGTACGCCGGAAACCCTGCAGAACCTGCAAATCGTCACGCCGAGCGGCACGTCGATTCCGTTGCTGGCGTTTGCCACTGTGCGCTACGAACTGGAGCAACCGCTGGTGTGGCGTCGCGATCGCCTGCCGACCATCACCATCAAGGCGGCGATACGCGACGAGATCCAGCCGACGGACCTGGTGAAAATCCTCAAGCCGTCCATCGACGCTTTCGCTGCCAAACTGCCGGCGGGCTACAAGGTCGCCACCGGTGGTACGGTGGAGGAAAGCGGCAAGGCCCAGGGCCCGATTGCCAAGGTTGTGCCGCTGATGCTGTTCCTGATGGCGACCTTCCTGATGATCCAACTGCACAGCGTGCAGAAGCTGTTCCTGGTGGCCAGTGTCGCGCCGCTGGGGCTGATCGGCGTGGTGATCGCGCTGGTGCCGACGGGCACGCCGATGGGCTTCGTGGCGATCCTCGGGATTCTGGCGCTGATCGGTATCATCATCCGTAACTCGGTGATCCTGGTGACCCAGATCGAAGAGTACGAGCAGAAGGGCTACGCGCCGTGGGATGCGGTGGTACAGGCCACCGAACATCGACGTCGGCCGATCCTGCTGACCGCTGCGGCGGCGAGCATGGGGATGATCCCGATTGCCCGGGAAGTGTTCTGGGGGCCGATGGCCTACGCAATGATCGGCGGGATCGTCATCGCCACCTTGCTGACGCTGCTGTTTTTGCCGGCGCTGTATGTGGCCTGGTACAAGATTCGCGAGCCGAAGAAAGAGGTGGCTTGAAAGCGAGCGTTGCGCGCTCTATTCGCGGGCAAGCCCGCTCCCACAGTTGACCGCGTACTCCTGTGGGAGCGGGCTTGCCCGCGAAGGCGTCAGAACAAACGCTGCAAATTTGTCGGCATTACACCTTACGCCACACACTCGCCAACCAAGGCTGTTGCTCCCGCGGCAGCCCGGCCGGCCGGTAGTAATGCTCCAGCTCCACAAACCCCGCCTCGATCAACAAATGCTGCCAGGCCGCCAGGTCGTGATACGACCCATAACGCGGCCCGTTCCAGCCTTCCTGATTCTCGCCACGAGGATTGGAACTGAACAACACTCCACCCGGTTTCAGCGCCCCCCACAACTGCTTCAACACCCGCGGTAATTCCTGACGCGGAACATGAAACAGCACCGCGTTGGCAAAAATCCCGTCGAAACGCTCGGCCGGCAGATCAAGCTTCAGGAAGTCCTGCTGCCACACCTCGCACCCGCTGTCCTCGCGGGCCATCTGCGCGAATTTTTCCGAACCGTCGAGGCCGACAGCCTTGTGGCCCATACGGGTGAACGCCTGCAAATCACGCCCCGGCCCGCAGCCGAAATCGAGAATGTCGAAAGGCGCATCGCCCTGAATATGCCGCAACAGGGCATCAATGTTCTGGCTGACGTCGTGATCGCGGGTGCCTTCACGGAAGTCTTCGGCCACTGCGTTGTAATGGCCCAGGGTGGTGGCGGTGATCTGTTCGAGGTCGTCGGGTGTTTGCTTCATGGTCGGCTGCGCAGGCAATTTGGATTCACCGAATATACGCCATGGCGTCGGGGGCTGCTGCGCAGCCCATCGCGAGCAAGCTCGCTCCCACAGATATCCACGGTCAACTGTGGGAGCGAGCTTGCTCGCGATGGCGGTGGCACTGACAACCGATGATTAAAGTCAGACTTAGCCCTTTTTCATCCCCAAACACTCAATGGAGTGATCCACCATCGCCTTGGCAATCTCCAGCAAATGCCAGATCGAGTACACCATTGCACGGTCGGCGCCCTTGAGTTGATCGCCACACTGATACGCCGTGACCGAAGCACAGCGCAGCAGGTCGGCAACATAGAGTTGGGTGTCTTCAAAACTCACGTCTTTGCTGACGTTGTAGAAGCGCATCTCATCGGTTGGTGCGGGTTGCTTGCCGGTGAGATAGAAATCAATGGCGCGGTACAGCGCGGAACGATCCCTGAGTGAATCGTCGGTGACGGTTTCGTTGGCGGGATTTTCGGGAGGTGGATCGGGAACGGATTTTTTCATGGGTGTTGCTCCTATTGCTGCATGGGAGCCATCACTTATCGCCCACTAAACGATTGGGTGGCGGCTGTACGCAGGTTAGTAGGCCGGTCAATAGGAAAACCGGTGCACCCGAAGGTGCCCCACGCACAGCCACCATATTCTGCATGCGGCAAAATTTGCCGGACATAAGCATGGAATCGCTATGCGCCTATTGTTCCGGGCTACTAAACCCGATCACTGATGAGCAGTGACGGACCGAGACTAAACACCGGATTTGGCAGGCGCAAGCGAGCGAAATGATCTAGGAAACGTCCTGCAAAGGAAAGGGAACGGGCGTTCGGAATCGCTGATTTTCCTGTGCGAAATATCGCCGGGATCTTCACTTACCGTTTGTTCAACCCCCGCGCCAACCGGTCACCACCCAACTGAATCACAGCCACCACCGCCACCAGCAACACAATCACCGTCAACATGATCTGGCTATCAAAGCGCTGATACCCATACCGATAGGCAATGTCCCCCAGTCCACCGGCGCCAATCGCTCCGGCCATGGCCGACGAATTGATCATGGTGACCAAGGTGATGGTGAACCCGCCCACAATCCCCGGCAGCGCCTCAGGCAACAACACATGCCAAACGATGTGCCAGCGCCGGCAGCCCATGGCTTGCGCCGCTTCGATCAATCCATGATCGACCTCGCGCAAGCTGACTTCGGCAATGCGTGCAAAGAACGGCGTGGCCGCGATGGTCAGCGGCACCACGGCCGCCCACACGCCGTAGGTGGTGCCGACGATGAGCCGGGTGAACGGAATCAGCGCCACCATCAAAATCAGAAACGGAATCGAGCGGAACAAATTCACGAACGCGCCCAGTGCGCGGTTCAACGCCGGGGCTTGGTAGATGCCGCCCTTGGAGCTGGTGACCAGGATCACCGCCAGCGGGATGCCCGCCAACAGCGCGATCAACGACGACACGCCGACCATCAGGAACGTGTCGATGAAACCCTGCAGCAAGCGATCAAACCACATAGCCCAGCACCTCCACCTGTTGCGCCCATTGGCCGGCGCGTTGACGCAATTGCTCGGCACCGAGAGTCGAGCCGGTCACTGCCAGCAGCAGTTGCCCGAGGGCATGGCCCTGAATTCGTTCCACGCCGCCTTGCAGCAATCGCACACGGCCTCCGAGGGCGCTGAACAGTGCCGCCAGATCCGGTTCGTCGCGTTGGCTGCCGGTGAACTGCAGGCGCAGGACCACGGCATCGGCCAAGGATTTTGGCTGCGCCTGCAAACGGCTCTGCAGCTCTTTGGGCAATGCGTGTTGCAACGGCGCCAGCAATGTCTTGCTGACCTCATGTTGCGGATTGCCGAACACTTCCCACACCGGCCCTTGCTCGGCGATGCGCCCGTGTTCGAGCACGACCACGCGATCACAGATCTCACGAATCACCGCCATCTCGTGGGTGATCAGCACAATGGTCAGGCCCAGGCGCTGATTGATTTCGCGCAGCAGGCCGAGGATCGATTGCGTGGTTTCTGGGTCGAGCGCCGAGGTGGCTTCGTCGCACAGCAGAATTTCCGGGTCATGCACCAGCGCCCGGGCGATGCCCACGCGCTGTTTCTGCCCGCCGGACAACTGCGCCGGGTAAGCCTTGTGCTTGGCCTGCAAGCCCACCAGTTCCAGCAGTTCACGGACCTTCTGCTCCCGTTGTTCCTTGGGCACGCCGGCGACTTTCAGCGGTAGCTCGACGTTCTGCCAAACGGTCTTGGCCGACATCAGGTTGAAGTGCTGGAAGATCATGCCGATGCGCCGACGCAGCGCCACCAGGCGGTCTTCGTCGAACTCGCCGATGTCCACTTGATCGATCAGTACACGACCACTGCTCGGCTGTTCCAGGCGATTGATGGTGCGGATCAACGACGACTTGCCGGCGCCGCTGCGACCGATGATGCCGAACACTTCGCCGCGCTGGATCGCCAGGTCGATGCCGTGCAACGCGGCCACCGGACCTTGCTGGCCGTTGTAGGTTTTACCCAGGTTGATGAAGCGCACATGAGCACGATTGAGCTCGGGATGCAGCTCGGTTTGTTCAGCGCGTTGAGGCTCTGGAAGCTCCAGTCGCCGTTGGATGGCGGCGGTCATGTTCAGCTTTCCCAGCCGGCTTGATAGAGCTTGCCGTGAGCCTTATCCAGCGCGGCGCGCACAGCCGGTGAGTGCTGATAGATGTCGACGAACTTGATCAGGCGCGGGTCGGTTTTACTCTTGGGCTGGATCACGAACTGAATCACGTACTCCTTGTGATCGAGGCCGTCGAACAGCAGCGCTGAGCCCGCATCGAAGGTTTTCGACAAGCGAATGTAGGCCGGGTAGCCCTGCACCAGATCGGCATCGTCATAGGCGCGTACCAGTTGCACGGCTTCGACCTGGAGGATCTTGATGTGCTTCGGGTTGGCGATGATGTCTTCTTCGGTGGCCTTGTAGCCGACGCCGGGCTTGAGGGTGATCAGTCCGGCCTTGGCCAGCAGTTGCAAGCCTCGACCGCTGTTGATCGGGTCGTTGGCGATGGCCACGCTGGCGCCTTGCGGCAGTTCGTCGAAGCTTTTGTATTTCTTCGAGTAGAGGCCGACGTTGTTGATGATCCCCGGCGCGAACGGCACCAGGTCGAAACCCGAGGCGGCCTTGGCGTTTTCCAGGAAGGGGATGTGCTGGAAGTAGTTCACGTCGATGTCGCCGGCGGCGAGGCTGACGTTCGGCGCGATCCAGTCGGTGAACTCCACCAGCTCGACTTTCAGGCCTTGTTTGGAGGCCTCTTCGACGGCCGCTTCAAGGGGAATGGCGAAGGCAGCGGTGGTGCCGATTTTCAGCGGCGCGTCGGCGGCGAAAACCGCAGAGCTGAACAGGCCGAGGGCCAGGGCCAGTGCTTTGACTGGGTGAGAGAGGTAGTGCTTTTTCATGATGGGTTATCCAGTCAGTGCATTGAATTTTTGGTGTCTGGTGGGGCCTCTTCGCGAGCAAGCCCGCTCCCACATCTGGAATGCATTCCCCTGTGGGAGCGGGCTTGCTCGCGAAGCTTTTAGCGGCGGTAAGCCGAGCCGGTATGTTGCTCAGGCAAAAACGCCCCTTCGCGAAACAGCTTTTGACGCAAGGTCCCGCTGTCATAAGCGGTCTTGTACGACCCCCGCCGTTGCAACTCGGGGATCACCAGTTCGATGAAATCCTCATAGCTTTCCGGCGTGACGATGCGGGTCAGGTTGAAGCCATCCAGCCCGGTTTCGGCGATCCAGGATTCCAGTTCATCCGCCACTTGTTGCGGTGAGCCGACCACGGTGATGTAACGCCCGCCGAGGGCGTGTTGCTCCAGCAGTTTGCGTCGGGTCCAGTCGTTGTTTTGCAGGTGCTTGGTGGCGGACTGGATCGCGTTGCTCTTCACGTACTGGATCGGCTCGTCGATTTCATATTGGGAAAAATCGATCCCGGTGGACGCCGAAAAGTGCGCCACGCCGGCCTCGGCACTGGCGTAGCTCAGGTACTCGGCGTGCTTGGCCCAGGCCAGCTCTTCGGTGGCGCCGACGATCACGTTCAGGCCCATGAACACCTTGATGTCCTCGGGATTGCGCCCGGCTTCGACGGCGCTGGCGCGCACCTTGTCCACCTGGGCCCTGGTCGATGGTTTGTTCTGGCCACTGATGAACACGCACTCGGCATGTCGCCCGGCGAACAACAAGCCGCGATCCGAACTGCCGGCCTGGAACAGCACCGGTGTGCGCTGGGGCGAGGGTTCGCACAGGTGATAACCCTCGACCTGATAGAACTCGCCCTTGTGCTCGACCTTGTGCACTTTGTCCGGTTGCGCGTAGATCCGCTGCCGTGGATCGTTGAGCACAGCGCCGTTTTCCCAACTGCCTTCCAGGAGTTTGTAGAGCACCTCCAGGTACTCGTCGGCCTGGTCATAACGACGGTCATGCTCGACCTGTTCGCTCAGGCCCATGGCCTTGGCGGCGCTGTCGAGATAGCCGGTGACGATGTTCCAGCCGACTCGCCCACGGCTCAGGTGATCCAGCGTCGACAGGCGGCGGGCGAACAGATACGGCGCTTCGTAGGTGAGGTTGGCAGTCAGGCCGAAACCGAGGTTTTTCGTCACCGCGGCCATGGCCGACACCAGCAGCAGCGGATCGTTGACCGGCAACTGGATCGACTCTTTGAGCGGCACGTCCACCGAGTTCTGGTAGACGTCGTAGACCCCGACGATGTCGGCGATGAACAGGCCGTCGAACAACCCGCGCTCCAGCAGTTGCGCCAGTTCGGTCCAGTATTCGATCGTGTTGTAGCGGGTGGACGTGTCGCGCGGGTGCGTCCACAAGCCATGGTTGATGTGCCCGATGCAGTTCATGTTGAACGCGTTGAGCAGGATCTTCTTCTTGGCCATTCAGATGGTCCCCCGCAGTGGCGGGTTTTCATCGTTTAGGTAGTAATTGCCGACGGCGTGGTACTTCCAGCGCACCGGGTCGTGCAGGGTGTGCACCCGGGCGTTGCGCCAGTGGCGGTCGAGGCCGTGTTCGATCAGGGTCGCCTGGCTGCCGGCCAGTTCGAACAGCGTGCTGCCGGCGACCAGGGAGATTTCGGTGCTCAGGGCGCGGGCTTCGGCGACGGCAATCGACGCGGCCGCGACGGTCTCGGCGTTCGCGTCGGCCTGGGCCTGGTCGAGGTATTCACCGGCCCGCTCCAGCAGTGCCTCGGCGGCGTGCAGGCGAATGCTCAGGTGGCCGAAGCTCTTGAGGGTCAGTGGATCGTCCGTGGCTTTTTCGTGGGTGGCGTCGATCCACGGCCGGGTTTTGGTGCGCACGAAGTGCAGCGCATCTTCATACGCGGCGCGGGCGATGCCGGTGTCGATGGCGGCATGGAGAATCTGCGCCAGCGGGCCGACCGGGGTCGGGCGTTCGAAGGCGCTTTGAAAGGGGATGACATCTTCGGCAGCGACGTAGACATCTTCGAACACCACCGAACCGCTGCCGGTGGTGCGCTGGCCGAAGCCGCTCCAGTCGTCAATTACGGTGAGGCCCTTGCTGTTGCGCGGGACGAACGCCAGTTGCTGCACGCCGTTTTCATCCACCACCGAGGTGGGAATGCGCTGGGCATAGATCGCACCGGTGGCGTAGAACTTGCGACCATTGATGCGATAGCCGCTGGCGTCGCGGGTCAGGCTGGTGATGCGATCGTGGGCGGTTTTGGTGCCGAGTTCGGCCAATGCATTGCCGAAGCGCTGGCCGGTCAGAACCTCGGCGTACAGGCGTTGCTTCTGCTCGTGGCTGCCGTTCACATGCAGTACTTCGAGGGCATAAAAATGGTTCTGCGGGATCTGCCCAAGGGAGCCATCGGCCCGGGCAATCAAGGCGATGACCTTGGCCAGGGTGACGTTGGAAACACCGGCGCCGCCAAATTCCTTTGGCACGCTGATGCCCCACAGGCCCGAGCGGGAAAACACTTCCAGTTCCGGGTGTGGCAAGCGGCGCTCGTGATCGCGTGTGGCGCTGTCGCGTTTGAAGTCTTCGGCAAGGTCGCTGGCGACGATCAGGGCTTGTTCATCGCTGGTGATGACCGCGACGTGGTGAGAACTTGTCATATGTTTCTCCAGATGTCTGGTCGTCAGATCCAGGAATGGCGATTAGGCAGCGTGCCGTTGAGGCGATAGGCACCGATCGCGTGATACTTCCAGCGCACCGGATCGTGCAGTGTGTGCACCCGGGCGTTGCGCCAGTGGCGGTCGAGGTTGAATTCGGCGAGGGTCGCGCGGCTGCCGGCCAGTTCGAGCAGCTTTTCGCTGGCCAGCAACGAAATCTCGGTGGTCAGCACCTTGGCTTCGGCCACGGCAATCGAGGCGCGGGCGGCAGACTCGGCAGTGAGCGGAGCGGCGCTGACGTCATCGAGTACTTGCCCGGCCTTGCGCAGCAGCGCTTCGGCAGCGTGCAATTCGATTTTCAACCTGCCGATATCGGCGATCACGTAAAGGTCATCGCTGGCCCGCTCGACCTTGGCGTCGATCCACGGCCGGGCACGGGTTTTCACGAAATCGATGGCGTCGTCGATGGCGCCCCGGGCGATACCGGCGTCGATGGCCGCCTGAATCAGCTGCGAGACGGCGCCCTGGATGTTCGGCGTGTCGTTGATCCGCCAGTTATCCACCACCAGCTCGGGATCGACCTGCACGTTGTTGAGCAAAATCGTGCCGCTGGCGGTGGTGCGCTGACCAAACCCGGACCAGTCATCGACGATGCGCAATCCCGGCGTGCCGCGCCGGATGAACGCCAGCACTTGTTTGCCGTCGTCGTTCAATGCCTTGACCGCAACCCAATGGGCGAACAGCGCACCGGTGGAATAGAACTTCTGGCCGTTGAGGACTCCGTCAGCGGTGATGCGCGCTTTCAGTTCCAGGGTGTTTTTGGTGCCGCGTTCCGGCCCCGCATTGCCGATGCGCCAGCCATCCAGGACGCTTTTGAACAGTTGTCTTTTCTGCGCTTCGGTGGCGCTGCCGAGGATCAGGTTAAGAATGCCGAACTGGTTTTGCGGGATCTGCCCAAGCGCCGGGTCGGCGGCGGAAATGATTGCGAAGACCTCGGCCAGGGTGACGAACGAAACCTGCGGGCCACCGTACTCGCGGGGGATGGAAATGCTGCCCAGGCCGCTGCGGGTGAACTGTTCGATTTCAGACCATGGGAGCTTGCGCAACTGGTCACGCTTGGCTGCTTGCAGGCGGGCGACTTGCGCCAGTTCGTGGGCGGCCTTGATGGCTTGAGCATCGTTGCGCAGGACTTTTGCGGGCAACAACAGCGGGGCGATGTCCAGGTCACTCTGGACGTTTGCATCTGCCAGACTGGACATCAGTGCCACTCCTTGGCTGCTCGCAATGCCCTGGCGATCTGCACTGGGGTGATTGTGTTCCGGACCATACCTACCTCACATCTTATGGAAGCGCCGCTTGTGGCAGCGCATGAAATCAAGGATGTCCGGTGGTCCGGTGTATATACCCTAAGCGCGTATAAATAATTTATGAACTAACTTTTAGGAATATAGATAGAAGGATGATTCCGCCACAGACGTTTCTTTATCGTCTACGGGGTTCAGCAGCCTTGAGGGGCTGTTTCTTCGGGACTTTCAGATAAGGATTGGCGCAACCGATCTTCAGCGTGCGGGCCGGTGCCCAACGGGAGTTGTTGCCCACCCGATCGAGAATGCAGTACGTCACTTCCAGCCGCAGATCTTCGCCGGCTTCGAGGATGATGGCCGGCGGTATCCACACCTGGATCGGCTGACCTACATCGGTGGACTTGAGCCGTGGCAGATCCATGCGCACATCGCCCCAGCGCAGGGTGATTTCGTCGTCGACGGCCATGTTCAGGTACGGCTCGATGGTCAAGGGAACACCGCGTTTGACCTGGCTTGGATTGACCCCTTGACGGCGAATCGCCTCGGGAATGCTCACCGGTGCCAGGCACTGGTTTTCATCGCCGCACAGCGCCGAGGGCTGGCCGCCTGGACAGTCGAGTTTGATCTGCACGTGTTGACTGGCCGATACCGCCGGGCCCCGGCCAATCTGCATGACCCGGTAGTGAATGCGCGAGGTACCGTTGGTGACAAAACTCTCAGGCACCCGCAACTGCACCGGTCGGCCGACATCGCTGGCCGTCAGCACGCGGGAGGCCACGTAGCAGTTGTCCCAGAACAGTTCGATCAGGTCTCCTGCGTCCATGGCGGGGTAGGGCGCCACATCGATCAGCAGGTGCGCCGCGCAAGTGACGTTAATGCCGGTCTTGTTGGATTGCGCCAGGGTCGGGGCCGCAAGCCCGGATTTGTTCGAGGTGCTTTTCATGAAGTCTCCTTGAAGTCTTGCAACGAAGTCCGTTTCTGGGAAATCAAAAACTAAATATCGAACAGCAAAACCATTCATTACTTTTAATTGAAATAATGAGTCTGGCGGGAAGGGTGACGTTGTTCGGAGACTAGATAAGAGTCACGGGGAACTGGTGTCAATGAGATTTGTTAGTTGTGGGAGGGTAGGTGGTGTTATTCAGAAAGTTCCTACGGCGCTAAGTAAGTAAACCATGCCGGTGTGTCGAATTTGTCCGATGAAATTGGCCAGATCAGGGCGACTTTGCACGCGTGGTTGGCCAAGTGCCGGGAAAGGAGTTTGGTGGGGAGAGGGCGTTTAATTATTGCGGTACATATATATGTACCGCGCGCGCGTACAAAATATGTATATCGAATAGAGGGTGGTTAGTTTGGTATTGATGAGGGATTTTTTGTGGGGTGTCACTTCCATCCATGGAAGGTGACTGTTGTTGAGCGGGGTTTTTAGTTGTGGGCGTTATTCAGGAACTTGCTCAGGAACTGTTTCGTCCGTTCTTCTTTCGGGTTGGCAAACAATGCCTTCGCTTCGCCTTGCTCGACGATCACACCCTTGTCGAAAAACACCACACGGTTGGCCACGTCCCGGGCAAAGCCCATTTCGTGGGTGACGATCACCATGGTGCGCTTCTCTTCGGCCAGACCGCGGATGGTCGCCAGCACCTCGCCCACCAGTTCCGGGTCGAGGGCCGAGGTCGGCTCATCGAACAGGATCACTTCGGGCTCCATCGCCAGTGCCCGGGCAATCGCCACGCGCTGTTGCTGGCCACCGGAGAGGCGACGCGGGTAAGCGTCCTCCTTGCCCGCCAGACCGACCTTGGCCAATAGTTTTTTACCCAGGGCAACAGCGTCGTCGCGCGGTGTCTTCTTGACCACGATCGGGCCTTCGATGACGTTTTCCAGGGCGGTGCGATGGGGGAACAGGTTGAAGTTCTGGAACACGAAGCCCACGTGCTGGCGCAAACGTCGCACCAGGCTCTGCTGCTGGTTCAGGGGGCGGCTGGTATCGACTTCGATATCGCCGACCTTGATCCGGCCGCTGGTGGGTTCTTCCAGAAAATTCAGGCAGCGCAGGAAGGTGGTCTTGCCCGAACCACTCGGGCCGATGATCGCGATCACCTCGCCTTCCTTGACCTCAAGATCGATGCCATTGAGCACGACTTGACCCTTGAACTGCTTTGTCAGTTTTTCCACGACAATCATTGGGTCAGGACTCCTGGTCGTGCCGATTGACCCGCGCTTCCAACTGGTTCTGCAGGTGCGACAGCACCGTGGCCAGGACCCAGTAGATCAGTGCGGCGGCAAGATACATGGTGAAGATTTCGAAGGTACGGGCGGTGATCAGTTGTGCCTGGCGGAACAGTTCCGGTACCTGGATGGTAGCGGCCAGCGCCGTGTCCTTGACCAGCGAAATGAAGCTGTTGCCCAGCGGCGGCAATGCGGTGCGCATCGCCTGCGGCAGGATGGCCCGGCGCAGGGTCTGCGCGCGGGTCATGCCGATACTGGCAGCGGCTTCCCACTGGCCGCGCTCGATGGAGCTGATCGCGGCACGCAGGATTTCGCAGGCATAGGCGGCCATGTTCAGCGAGAAGCCGATCAGGGCCGCCGGCAGCGGATCCAGTTCCAGACCCAATTGCGGCAAGCCGTAATAGATCACGAACAGTTGCACCAGCAACGGCGTGCCGCGAAAGAACGACACGTAGATGCGGGCGATCCAGCTCACCAGCTTGAAGCGCGACAGGCGCATCAGCGCCAGGCCGAACCCCATCACCAGGCCGAAGAACATCCCGCCCAGGCTGAGGATGACCGTGTAGTACGCGCCCTTGAGCAGAAAGGGCACGGAGTCCAGTGCGAGTTGGAAAGCTTCTTCCATTATTGAGTGACGTCAGCGTTGAAGTATTTTTCCGAGAGCTTTTTCAGGGTGCCATCGGCGCGCAGCTTGTCGATCGCCTTGTTCACCGCGGCCAGCAGTTCAGGCTCGCCTTTGCGCAGGGCAATGCCGGCTTCCTGACGGGAGAACGCGTCACCGGCGGCGGTGGTGTCCTTGGCTTTCTTGGCGTATTCCAGTGCAGCCAGACGGTCGATCAGAATGGCGTCGATACGGCCGACACGCAGGTCCTGGAACTTGGTCGGATCATCTTCGTAGGTGCGGACGTCAGCGGTCGGCACATTGGTTTTCACCCACTCTTCGTAGTTGGTGCCCAGGCCTACGCCGACTTTCTTGCCACCCAGGTCGGCAGCGGTCTTGATGTTCAGCTCGGCGGCCTTCTTGGTCAGCACCAGCGCCTGGATACCGGAAACGGTGTAAGGCTCGGAGAAGTCGTACTTCTTCTTGCGTTCTTCGGAGATGGTCACCTGGTTGATCACTGCGTCCAGGCGCTTGGATTCCAGGGCCGCGAGGATGCCGTCCCATTTGGTCGGTTGCAGTTTGACCTTGACGCCCAGCTCTTTGGCCAGGGCTTCGGAGAACTCGACTTCGAAGCCGGTCAGTTTGCCGTCGGCATCGACGAAACTGAACGGTGGGTAAGTGCCTTCCAGGCCGACGTTGATCACGCCTTTGTCCTTGATTTGTTGCAGTTGCTCACCGGCAACCGCCTGGCCAATCAGGCCGGCGCTCAGTGCCAGGCCCAGCGAACCCACCAGCAGATTGCGACGTAGTGCGGAAAAATTCATGACAAGCCCCTGTGTTTTCTTATGGAAGACGCTTTAGGAAAGTTGGCAAATTCGGGATTTGGACGACTGCGATATCCTGCCCTAAAGCAGCTTATGCGTCTCGCTGCAAATTCGCCTGCGGCGTGACTATAAGATGACGCCGTTAGATAGGAAAATAATAAATATTCTATTTATTATTCTTTATTTGAATATTAATTCAAATACGTTCCCACGCGAACGCGGGAACGATCAGTCAGATAAAGTCTTTGTAGGCAAACAACGCCGGCGCCCCGCCGGTGTGCAGGAAGATAATCGGACCTTCGTCGAAACGCTGACGCCCGATCCCGTCCAGCAAGCCCGCCATGGCCTTGCCAGTGTAGACCGGGTCCAGCAGCAAGCCTTCCTGACTCGCCAGCAGCTTCACCGCCGCCAGTGTGCCGGCATTCGGCTCGCCATAACGCGGGGCGAAATATTCATCCCACAACTCGACCTTGAAAGCCTCCGGCAGATTCACGCCCAGCAACTCGGCAGTGCGTTCGGCCAGGCCTTGAACCTTTGGCCGCTGGTCTTCATCGCTGCGCGAAACCGTCACGCCGATCACTGGCAGATCCGGCAATGCTTCACTCAGGGCCAATGCCAGGCCGCTATGGGTACCGGCGCTGCCCGAGGCCAGGACCACGGCAGCGAACTTCAGACCGGTGTCCTTGATCTGCTCGGCCAGTTCCAGCCCGGCGCGCACGTAACCCAGGGCGCCCAGCGCATTGGAGCCACCGATCGGCACCAGGTACGGCTTCTTGCCGTTGCTGCGCAGTCGGTTGGCCAGGGCTTGCAGTTGCTCGTCGGCGTTGTCGAGGTTTTCCACCAGTTCGACCTTGGCATCGAACAGGTCGAGCAGCAGGCGGTTGCCGTTGCCGGTGTAATTGATGTCGTCAGTACCCAGAGGATTTTCCAGAAGGGCTACGCAGCCCAGTCCCAACTTGGCGGCAATGGCGGCTGTCTGGCGCACGTGGTTCGATTGCAGCGCGCCCGCCGTGATCAAGGTGTCGGCACCCTGGGCCAAGGCATCGGCGGCCAGGTATTCGAGTTTGCGCAGCTTGTTGCCGCCCATTGCCAGCGGCGTCAGGTCATCGCGCTTGACGTACAGGTCGCGGCCCAGCCAGGTCGACAGGCGTTCGAGTTTTTCCAGGGCGGTGGGCTGACCGAGCAGGTCGAGGCGGTTAAAGCGGGCGAGCTGTTGTTTGATCATGAGTCCGTACTGGCGGTTGAAGATCTCAGGACTATAGGCACGCCAAAAAGTTGGGGCAACCGCCAATCGCTTATAGCCAATCGAACTGAGCACAGCACTATTGGTTCTTAATTTGCCTCGCGACCCTTGCCGTAAAGTAATCCCCGTCAGTGCGGCCAGACAGTCCGGCCGCCCATGAGGAGTTTTTACCGTGAGTGAGCGTTCCAGCCATTGGCAATTGCAGACCATCGTCAGCCAGCTGCGCACGGCACGTGAACAGTGGCGTGCACAAAACGGCCGGGCCAGCGGCGAGCAGGGCGGTCGCGAATTGCCGTCCCGCGCAGCCATGGCGGACATTCTCGAAGCCCTGTGCGGTGCGCTGTTCCCGATGCGCCTGGGGCCGGTTGACCTGCGCGAAGAGAGCGAAGATTTCTACGTCGGCCACACCCTCGATGTGGCGCTGAATGCGCTGTTGGCCCAGGCGCGACTCGAATTGCGCTACGCCGCGCGCCACAGTGCCCAGGCCGAGACTGAAGTCGAAGCCAAAACCATCCAGATCATTCAGGACTTCGCCCTCGCTTTGCCCGGGTTGCGCAGCCTGTTGGACAGCGACGTGCTCGCGGCCTATCACGGCGACCCGGCGGCGCGCAGCGTCGATGAAGTGTTGTTGTGCTACCCGGGGATTCTGGCGGTGATTCACCATCGTCTGGCCCACCATTTGTATCGCGCCGGGTTGCCGCTGCTGGCGCGGATCAGCGCGGAAATCGCTCACTCGGCCACCGGTATCGACATTCACCCAGGTGCGCAGATCGGCCGCAGTTTCTTCATCGACCACGGGACGGGCGTGGTGATTGGCGAGACGGCAATCATCGGCGAGCGCGTGCGGATCTATCAGGCGGTGACCTTGGGCGCCAAGCGCTTCCCGGCGGACGAAGACGGTCAGCTGCAGAAAGGCCAGCCACGGCACCCGATTGTCGAGGATGACGTGGTGATTTATGCCGGGGCGACGATTCTGGGGCGGATCACCATCGGCCAGGGCTCGACCATTGGCGGTAACGTCTGGCTGACCCGCAGCGTGCCGGCGGGCAGCAACCTGACCCAGGCGAATCTGCAGCATGATGATGGGGCGCAAAAATAAGATCCCTGCCGTAGGACTTGTAGGACTTGTAGGAGCTGTCGAGTGCAACGAGGCTGTGATCTTTTCCAATGCACCGCAAAATCAAGATCAAAAGATCGCAGCCTCGTTGCACTCGACAGCTCCTACAGCTCCTACAGCTCCTACAGAACCCCGTAAAACCCGCGTAATACCCTCCCTTGAGCTAGCGTATTAACACTACCGCCGAGCCCTGCGATTAGTCCTTAGCCCCCTATCCATGTTTAACTTGAACGTTCATTCAAGTTAAACCGGCGGTTCGCTGCCCGCTCACAACAGGAGGCTTGCCTTTGCTGAGTCTGATTTCTACAGCCACGTTTTACCCCTTCGAGGTGCACCGAACATGAGTGCATCGTCCATCCCTCCAAGCGGCCTGATCCGCATGAATCCGCCGGTGTTCTGGTTCTCGGCGAGTTTCATCCTGTTGTTTGGTGTCGTTGTCATCGCCATGCCCGAGCAGGCCGGTGCCTGGTTGCTGGCGGCGCAAAACTGGGCGGCCAACACGGTCGGCTGGTATTACCTGCTGGCGATGACCCTGTATCTGGTCTTCGTGGTGGTCACCGCCTTGTCCGGCTACGGCAAGATCAAGCTCGGTGCCGACCACGACGAACCCGAATTCAGTTATTTGTCCTGGGCTGGCATGCTGTTCGCCGCCGGGATCAGCATCACCCTGTTTTTCTTCTGCGTGTCCGAGCCGTTGACCCACATGCTGCAACCGCCCCAAGGCGAGGCCGGTACGGCGGATGCGGCGCGCCAGGCGATGCAGATTCTGTTTCTGCACTGGGGCCTGCATGGCTGGGGCGTGTTCGCCTTTGTCGGCATGGCGCTGGCCTACTTCGCCTACCGGCATAACCTGCCACTGGCCCTGCGCTCGGCGCTGTATCCGCTGATCGGCAAGCGCATCAATGGCCCCATCGGCTACGCGGTGGATGGCTTCGGCATCATCGCCACGGTGTTCGGCCTCGGTGCCGATATGGGCTTTGGTGTGTTGCACCTCAACTCGGGCCTGGACTACCTGTTCGGCATCGCCCACACCCAGTGGGTTCAGGTTGGCCTGATCACCTTGATGATGGGCGCTGCGATCATCGTTGCGGTCTCCGGCGTCGACAAGGGCGTGCGGGTCATGTCCGACATCAACATGCTGCTGGCCTGCGCGCTGCTGCTGTTCGTACTGTTCGCCGGCCCCACGCAGCACTTGCTCAACACCCTGATCCAGAACCTCGGCGACTACCTCGGCGCCTTGCCGATGAAGAGTTTCGACCTCTACGCCTACGACAAACCCAGCGACTGGCTGGGCGGCTGGACGGTGTTCTACTGGGCCTGGTGGATTGCATGGTCGCCGTTCGTGGGCTTGTTCATCGCACGGATTTCCCGTGGCCGCACCATTCGCGAGTTCGTCTTCGGCGTGCTGTTGATTCCGCTCGGCTTTACCCTGGCGTGGATGTCCATTTTCGGCAACAGCGCCATCGATCAAGTGCTCAACCACGGCATGAGCGCGCTCGGCATGTCGGCCATCGACAATCCGTCGATGACGCTCTACCTGTTGCTGGAAACCTACCCGTGGAGCAAAACCGTCATCGCGGTCACGGTGTTCATCAGCTTCGTGTTCTTCGTCACCTCCGCCGACTCCGGCACCGTAGTGCTGTCGACGCTGTCTGCCAAGGGCGGCAACCCGGATGAAGACGGGCCGAAATGGCTGCGGGTGTTCTGGGGTGCGATGACCGCATTGGTAACCAGTGCGCTGCTGTTTTCCGGCAGCATCGATGCGCTGAAGTCAGCGGTGGTCCTGACCTCGCTGCCGTTCTCGCTGATCCTGCTGTTGATGATGTGGGGGCTGCACAAGGCGTTTTATCTGGAGTCGCAGAAGCAGATCGCGCAGATGCATTCACTGGCACCGGTGTCCGGTTCACGGCGGGGCGGTTGGCGTCAGCGCCTGAGTCAGGCGGTGCATTTCCCGTCGCGGGATGAGGTCTATCGCTTCCTCGACACCACGGTGCGTCCGGCGATTGAAGAGGTGTCCGCGGTGTTCCGGGAAAAGGGTTTGCACGTGGTCATGCACCCGGACCCGGCCCATGACAGCGTCAGCCTGGAAATCGGTCATGGCGACCAGCATCCGTTCGTTTATCAGGTGCAGATGCGCGGCTATTTCACGCCATCGTTTGCCCGTGGCGGCATGGGTTCCAAGCAACTCAACAATCGCCGCTATTACCGGGCCGAAGTGCATTTGAGCGAGGGCAGTCAGGACTACGATCTGGTCGGCTACACCAAGGAGCAGATCATCAACGACATCCTCGACCAGTACGAACGGCACATGCAGTTCCTGCATCTGGTGCGTTGATCAAGGCCTTCACGTCTCGGTGGTCAGCACCATGAACAACACCAGTGCCGCTACCGGGACACCGAACACGGCGCTGCCGACCACCAGTTCGGTGCTCAATGGCTGGCCGGCATGCACAATGCCGACTGCGCCGTTGATCAGCGTCAGCGCCAGCCACAGCAGGATAAAACCGTAGGCCAGGGTCTGGCGGGTGAAGCCGATTTTCTCGCCGATGTAGAGCATCAGCGCCAGGAGGATCAGGCCGAAGGTGATGATGATGGTGGTGTGCATGGTGTGTGCTTCCGCTGGATTTTTTTGCCTGACAAACCGCTATCGCGGTGTCTGTCTGAGCATAGTTAAGCCAATCCACCATTGACCCGCAAAACCTGCCCGTTGACCCACGCCGAATCCGGTCCGACGAGGAAGGACACGACTCGGGCAATATCCTGCGGCTGACCGAGACGCTCCAGCGGCGCCATCTTCGCGAAATTCTGAATCTGCTCCTCACTCTTGCCGTGCAAAAACAACTCAGTCGCCACCGGCCCGGGTGCCACCGCATTGACGGTGATGTTGCGCCCGCGCATTTCCTTGGCGAATACCTGGGTCAGGGATTCCACTGCCGCTTTGCTGGCGATGTACACCGCATAGCCCGGCAGGTTCATGCCGACAGTGCTGCTGGAGAAGTTGATGATCCGGCCACCGCTGTTCAGGCGGGTCGCCGCTTCACGCAGGGTATTGAAGGTACCGCGAGCGTGGATGTTGAAGTTCTGCTCGAACAGTTCGTCGCTGTGTTGCGCCAGTGGCAGCACCTTGAGGATGCCGGCGTTGTTCACCAACACATCGACATTGCCCAGTTGGGTTTCTGTCTCGTCGAACATCCGGCGCACGTCGTCGGCATTGGCCACATCGGCCTTGATCGCTATGGCCTGATGGCCGGCCTGACGCAACTCCACCACCAGTTTGGAGGCTTCGGTGGCGCTGCTGGCGTAGTTGATGGCAACGGCGAAACCTTCGCTGGCCAATTGTTTGGCGATGACCGCGCCGATGCCGCGGGAGGCGCCGGTCACTATGGCAACTTTCGGAGTTTGATGAGTCATGTTGGTGTTCCTGTCGACGGGGTGTGAAGCCAATTTCACATGTTTACTCAGGCCGATAAATGCACGAGAGTTGCCTTGACTGTTCAATAATCGCCAACAATCGAGTGCCTGGAGTGAGTTGTGGACCAAGTCAAAGCGATGAAGATTTTTGTGCGGATCTACGAGCGCAGCAGCTTCACGCAGGCTGCCGATGACCTGAACCTGCCACGCGCAACACTGACCCACACCTTGAATCAGTTCGAGGCCTGGCTCGGTACGCGTTTGTTGGAGCGCAGCACGCGTAAAGTGCGTCCGACGCTGGATGGCGAGGCCTACTACCTGCGTTGCGTGCAACTGCTGGCAGAGCTGGAAGAAGCGGAATTGGCGTTTCGCGGTGTGGCACCGAAGGGGCGGCTGCGGGTGGACTTGCACGGGACATTGGCCAAGCACTTCGTGATCCCGGCATTGCCGCAATTCATGGCGCGTTATCCCGACATCGACCTGTCGATCAGCGAGGCTGACCGCCAGGTCGATCTGATCACTGAAGGTATCGATTGCGTGTTGCGCGCAGGAACATTGGGCGACTCCACGCTGATCGGCAAGCGTATCGCCAACCTGCGTCAGATCACCTGCGCCAGCCCCGCCTATTTGCGCAAATACGGCGAACCGAAAAGCCTTGCCGACCTGAGCCGGCACCGTGCGGTGAACTACGTTTCGCGCACGACGGCCAGGTTGTTCCCGTTTGAATTCATGGTGGACGGTGAAGTCAAGGAAGTGGCCATCGACGGTGCGGTCTCGGTGTTCGGCGCAGAAATCTACGCCGCCTCGGCGATTGCCGGGCTGGGCCTGATCCAGTGCCCGCACTACCGGATGGAAACGCAGATTTCCCAAGGCCTGGTGCAGGAAGTCCTCGTCGACACACCACCGCCATCGATGCCGGTTTCGGTGCTATACCCGCACAACCGACACATGTCGCCCAGGGTCCGGGTGTTTGTGGACTGGTTGGGGGAGGTGTTTTCGGGGGCGCGGTAGATTGTTGGCGGGGAAGTATCTGAAACGTTTCAGCCATTAGTCGAATCCGGGGTTTTCTGGCGTTTGTCCGGGCGTATGCTGGGCGACTGGCGAAGCAGTCGATACCAGATTCAAGACCGACAAGAGAGGATTCGATGACTTACACCGCTGCCGAAAACCGCTACGACTCCATACCCTACCGCCGCGTGGGTCGCAGCGGCCTGGTGCTGCCGGCACTGTCGCTGGGCCTGTGGCACAACTTCGGCGACAGCACGCCGATCGATACCCAGCGCGCGTTGTTGCGCACGGCATTCGACCTGGGCATCAACCACTTCGACCTGGCCAACAACTACGGCCCGCCGTACGGCAGCGCGGAGATCAACTTCGGCCGTTTACTGCGTGAAGACTTCAAGCAGTACCGCGACGAACTGATCATTTCCAGCAAGGCCGGTTGGGACATGTGGCCCGGCCCTTACGGACAGGGCGGCGGTTCGCGCAAGTACGTGCTGGCCAGCCTCGACCAGAGCCTGCAACGCCTGGGCGTGGACTACGTCGACATCTTTTACTCCCACCGTTTTGATCCGGATACCCCGCTGGAAGAAACCGCCAGCGCACTCGCGACTGCGGTGCAGCAGGGCAAGGCGTTGTACATCGGCATCTCTTCGTACTCCGGGGTGAAAACCCGCGAAATGGCGGCGTTGCTCAAAGAGTGGAAAGTGCCGCTGCTGATTCACCAGCCGGCCTACAACCTGCTCAATCGCTGGGTGGAAAAAGACCTGCTGGACACCACCGACGAACTCGGCACCGGTGTGATCGCCTTCACCCCGCTGGCCCAGGGCTTGCTGACCGACAAATACCTCAACGGCGTACCGGAGGATGCACGGGTCAACCGTCCGGGCGGTGGTTCGTTGCAGGCATCGCATTTGTCCGAGGCCAACATTGCCCAGGTGCGGGCACTCAACGAAATCGCCAGGCGTCGTGGCCAGAGCCTGGCGCAACTGGCGCTGGCCTGGACCCTGCGCGATCCACGGGTCACTTCGGCATTGATTGGCGCGAGCCGGCCGGAGCAGATCATCGAGAACGTCGGCGCGTTGAAGAACCTGAGCTTCAGTGCGCAGGAGCTGGCGGAGATTGACCGGTTTGCCCAAGAGGGCGGGATCAATCTTTGGGAGAAGCCTTCGACTGCGGAGTAAGTGATCGGCACTGGCTTTTTGGTGCCTGTTCCGGCCTCTTCGCGGGCAAGTCGGATCGCCGCACCGCCGCTCCCACAGTGTCCGAGTCGCACACAAACTCTGTGAGCACTACTGAACCTGTGGGAGCGGGCTTGCCCGCGAAGAGGCCTGAACAGGCAATGAAGATGTCAGGGACTCACCGAAAAAAACGGCACATCCCCCAACACCGTCGCCCGCTGCATCACCCGCCGCGCCGGCCGGTAATCGTCCACCGCGTAATGCTGGGTCACGCGGTTGTCCCAGAATGCAATGTCATCCTGCTGCCAACGCCAACGAATGGTGAATTCCGGCCGCGTCGAATGGGCGAACAGGAACTTCAGAATCGCCTCGTTCTCGGTTTCCGACAGTTCGTTGATCTTCGAGGTGAAGCCTTCGTTGACGAACAGCGAGCGGCGCCCGCTGACCGGGTGCGTGCGGATCACCGGGTGCGACAGCGGCGGATTCTTGCGCCGTGCTTCTTCCCATTGGGCCAGCGCCTCTGGCGTGTTGCCGTAGCGTTCCAGCGGAAACGAACGGGTGAAATCGTGGGTGGCGGTCAGGCCTTCGAGCAAGGTTTTCAGCGGCGCAGACAGGGCCTCGTACGCGGCAATCCCGCTGGCCCATAACGTGTCGCCGCCAAACTCCGGCAGCAACTTGGCGCTGAGCACCGCACCCATGGCCGGGGTCGGCAGGAAGGTCACGTCGGTGTGCCAGATCGCGTTGTCACGCACGTCGGTGACGGCGGTGTCGAGGATCAGCACTTCGGGTTGCTCCGGCACATTCGGGTAGATCGGGTGAATGTGCAGGTCGCCGAAATTGGCGGCGAATCGCGCCTGTTGCTGTGGTGTGATCGGCTGGTCGCGAAAGAACAGAACTTGATGCTTGAGCAGGGCCTGCTCGATGGCGTCGCGTTGTTCCGCGCTCAGTGGCTGGC
This sequence comes from Pseudomonas sp. GM74, assembly GCF_000282455.1. Classification (GTDB taxonomy): domain Bacteria; phylum Pseudomonadota; class Gammaproteobacteria; order Pseudomonadales; family Pseudomonadaceae; genus Aquipseudomonas. Next base: position 18,250 of record NZ_AKJG01000002.1, on the reverse strand, counting down.
TGATGTCGATGCCGCTGATCTGTGCACCGAGGGCGGAGCTTAAAGGGGTGATGGTCAACTCGTTCATGGTTGTTCTCTTCAATTCGGGTGCGCTTTTTGTGGGAGCGGGCTTGCTCGCGAAAGCGGTGTGTCAGTCTCAATAAAGTCGCCTGACACTCTGCATTCGCGAGCAAGCCCGCTCCCACATTTATGATTTCAGTGAGCCTGGCCGTGCCACGGCACCAGTTTGCGCTGCAATTTGCGCAGGCCCATTTCCATCGCGAAAGCGATCAGTGCAATCACCAGAATCCCCAGTACCACCACATCGGTGACCAGAAACTGCGCGGCCGATTGCACCATGAAGCCCAGGCCGCTGGTGGCGGCGATCAGTTCGGCGGCGACCAGCGTCGACCAACCCACGCCGAGGCCAATGCGCACACCGGTCAGAATGTCCGGCAAGGCACTGGGCAAGATCACGTGGCGAATCAACTGCACGCGCGTTGCGCCCAGCGACTGCGCGGCGCGCAATTTGGCCGGGTCGACCGTGCGCACACCGGTGGCGGTGGCGATGGCAATCGGAGCGAAGATCGCGAGGTAGATCAGCAGCACTTTTGACAACTCACCGATGCCGCACCAGATCACGATCAGCGGCAGATAAGCCAACGGCGGAATCGGCCGGTAGAACTCGATCAGCGGATCGAGCACACCACGGGCGATACGGTTGGCGCCGATGGCGATTCCCACCGGCACGGCGGTGAGAATCGCAAAGCCGAGGCCCAGGCCGATGCGGCTCAGGCTCGCGCCGAGGTGCTGCCACAGGGTTGAATCCATGTAACCCGAGGTCGCCAACAGCCAGCCTTTTTGCAGCACGGCTGACGGTGGTGGCAGGAACAGCGGCTCGATCAAGCCGGTCGCCGTCACGGCCCACCAAACAGCAACGAGAACGACCAGTGTCAGCACACTGATCCATCGAGTGCTCAAACGGCGACTTGCCGGAATCACGTCTGAGCCTGGTGTTATCGCTGCGACGGGAATTTCGTAGCTGCTCATGCGCGCTCCTGCCGCTGGGCGGCGCTGCGTTGGGAGAACACTTTGGCGAGTACGTGTTCGCGGGTTTCGATAAAACCCGGGTCGGACTTGATCGAGCGGGCCGACTCACCGGCGGCATAACGCTGACCGAAATCGAGGCTCAGGCGCTCGACGATTTGCCCTGGGTTGGGCGCCAACAGAATCAGGTCGGTGGCGAGGAACACGGCTTCTTCGATGTCGTGGGTAATCAGGAATACCGGTTTGGCGGTGCGTTGCCAGACTTGCAGCAACAGTTCCTGCATCTGCTCGCGAGTAAAGGCGTCGAGGGCGCCGAAAGGTTCGTCCATCAGCAACACGCGTGGATCGGCGGCGAGGGCGCGGGCCAGGCCGACACGCTGCTTCTGGCCGCCCGAAAGCTGCCAGATACGGCGTTGTTCAAAGCCTGAAAGGTCGACCAGGGCAAGCATTTCCCGGGCGCGAGCTTCGCGCTTGTCCCGGGCGATACCGGCCAGTTCAAGGCCGAATCCGACATTGGCCAGCACGTCTTGCCATGGCAGCAGCGCGTCGTCCTGGAACACCACGCCGCGCTCGGCACTCGGGCCTTTGACGGGCACGCCGTCGAGGGTGATGCGTCCGGCGCTGGGTTCGACGAAACCGGCAATCAGGTTCAACAGCGAAGTCTTGCCACTGCCGGACGGGCCGAGGGCGACCAGCAATTGCCGGGGCCCCAGGCTCAGGGAGATATCCGCCAACACCGATTCCGGGTTGCCGGGGTACTGTGCGCTGATGCGCTCCAGCTCAAGCAAAGCCATCGCATTGACTCCCGATCAGTTGGTGATGAACTTGGCGCTGACGTACGGCGCGTAGTCCGGCAGTACCGCCTCGACCTTGCCTTGTTCCTTGAGGAACGCCGCGGTGTCGGTGATGGCTTTGGTGGTCGGCGCGCCGAGGGTGAGCACCTGGTCAGCCGCCAGCGGGTAGACGTTGCCTTGCAGCAGCAATGGAATGTCGCTGGCCTTGGCGCCAGACAGTTTTACAAGCTTGTCGACGTTGCCCTGGTTGGCGAGCCAGGCTTGCGGGTCTTTGCGGTAATCGGCGTAGGCGTCCAGGGTCACTTTGGCGAACGCGGTGACGATCTCCGGGTGCTTCTCGGCGAAATCCTTGCGCACGATCCAGGCATCAAAGGTCGGTGCGCCGAACTTGGCCAGCTCGCCGGAGGTGATCAGTACCTTGCCGTTTTCCTTGGCGACCCCCAGGGCCGGATCCCACACGTACGTGGCGTCGATGTCACCGCGCTTCCAGGCGGCAATGATCGCGGGCGGAGCCAGGTTGAGGACGGTCACTTTCGATGGATCGATGTTCCAGTGCTTCAGCGCGGCCAGCAGGCTGTAGTGGCCGGTGGATACAAACGGCACGGCGATTTTCTTGCCGATCAGGTCTTGCGGGGTCTTGATCCCGGAATCGTCCCGGGCGACCAAGGCTTCGGCGGCACCGATCTGGGTGGCGATGAGGAAAGTTTCCACTGGCACTTTGCGGGTGATCGCGGCGGTCAGGGGGCTGGAGCCGAGATAGCCGATCTGCACGTCGCCGGAGGCGATGGCGGCGATGATATCGGCACCGTTGTCGAATTTACGCCAGCTGATATCGGCCTTGGTGGCCTTTTCGTAAGCGCCGTCAGCCTGGGCGACTTTCGCCGGGTCAACGGTGGTCTGGTAGGCGACGGTGAAGTCGGCCGCCTGGGCAAAAAAGCTCGCGGTAGCCAAGGACGCGGCCGCCAGCAAGCGTAGAGGGAAAGTCAGTTTCATCAGAAAGCTCCTTGTCAGGCGACCGAGTGTCGGCGTGAGAAAGAGACTAAATGATCTAAGAATTCTAAAATAAATAACTTTTTCGAATTAGCTTATGAGAGGAAAACTTGAGGAGCGACCGCTACGCGGTCATCGCGAGCAAGCTCGCTCCCACATTGGATCTTCGGTGTGAGCACAATCGTGCAAACACCATTGAACCCTGTGGGAGCGAGCTTGCTCGCGATAAGGTCCGAAGGACCTTCAGTTGCTGATAGCCAGAATGCTCGCCTGGTACGCCCCGACGAACACATCGAAATCACCGACTTCGTTCTGCTCCAGCTCAGCCTGCTCAGCCAGCGACGAACGCGCCCGCTCTTCAAACTTCGCTTGTTCCTCCGGCGCCAACGGCTCGCTGCGGAAGAACTCGGCATGGGCCTGGCTCTGGCGCAGGGAGAACTGGGCGAAGCTTTCCTTGTGTTCGGCCATCGCTGCCAATACCTGGGCCGACGGCGTCAGGGACGGGTCCTGGACCTTGGCCATCTGGGCGTCCAGCGCCTTGCTGTGGGCGTCACCGCCATGGCTCTGGTCGAGCATCGCCGCCAGAGGCGCGATTTTTTCCAGTAGCTCGCCGGCCCATTCCTTCAGGTCAACCGGCTGGCCATCCCGTTGCAGTTGCAGGCCCGGACGACGACCTTCCTTGACCACGCTGAGGAAGTTCGAGGTCGCGTTGCCGCAACTGGTGCTGGTCAGCAGCGGGCTGTCATTGAGCGCGCAGTACAGCAGGAACGCATCGAGGAAGCGCGACTCGGCAAGGTCGATGCCCATCGGCAGGAACGGGTTGATGTCCAGGCAGCGTACTTCGACGTACTGAATGCCACGGGCCATCAGCGCCTGGATAGGGCGCTCGCCGGTGTAGGTCACGCGTTTCGGGCGGATGTTGGAGTAGTACTCGTTTTCGATCTGCAGAATGTTGGTGTTGAGCTGTACCCACTCGCCATCCTGGTGGGTGCCGACTTCGACGTACGGCGCATACGGCGTGGCCACCGCTTTGCGCAGGCTGTCGGTGTAGCTGTTCAGATCGTTGTAGCACGGCGTCAGGCCGGCCTGGGCGTTGCTCTGGTAACCCAGGTCGCTCATGCGCAGGCTGGTGGCGTACGGCAGGTACAAGGTCTGCGGGTCCAGTTGTTCCAACTGGTGCGAACGACCGCGCAGGAAGCCGGCGTCCAGTGCGGGTGAAGCACCGAACAGGTACATCAGCAGCCAGCTGTAGCGGCGGAAGTTGCGAATCAGCGCGATGTAGGACGACGACTGGAAGTCGCGGTCGGTGCCGACAAAGCCTTCGGCTTCCTTGAGCAACGGCCAGAGTTTTTCCGGCAGGGAAAAGTTGTAGTGGATGCCGGCAATGCATTGCATGGTCTTGCCGTAACGCAGGGCCAGGCCCTTGCGGTAGACGTACTTGAGCTGCCCGATATTGGACGTGCCGTAATAGGCGATCGGGATATCTTCCTCGGCCGGCAACGGGCACGGCATCGATGGGCTCCACAGGTACTCGTTGCCGAGCTTGCTGTAGGCAAAGCGGTGAATGCTGTCCAGACTCGCCAGCGTATCGGCAGGATCGGGCAGGGCCGGGGTGATGAACTCCAGCAGCGACTCGGAATAGTCGGTGGTGATCTGTTCATTGGTCAGCGCGGAACCCAATTCTTCCGGGTGCGGCGTTTGCGCCAGGCGACCTTCATCGGTCACGCGCAGGCATTCACGTTCGATGCCGTGAAGGCACTGTTCGAGCAGAGAGAGGTTAGCGCGCTCGCCGAGCAGAGCCAGGCGGCGGTTGAGAAGTTCGCTCAAGTTGGATTCCTTCACGCGTCAGTCGCCCCAATATGGGGGTGGGCAAGACGGTCTACAAGGGTGAAGTTAAAACTGGCGTTTTCGCCTGGTTTTTCGGGCTCTCAAAGCCCCTTTGGAACCGCCGACTTCAATCCTTGAATCTGGCAGATGCACGCGAAGGAAACGCAATCCCTGTGGGAGCGGGCTTGCCCGCGAAGGCGGTGTGTCAGACGACTTGAGGTTGACTGACACTCCCTCTTCGCGGGCAAGCCCGCTCCCACAGAAAAGCTCGACGCTGCGATCACAGCGCCGAAATTAACTCAATTTGATGACGACTAGCTACAGGACAGCGAACGTGCCTTGTGCTTTTGCGACCAGTTTGTCGCCCTGCACCACATCGGCCTCGACCACCAAGGTGCGGCGGCCCGGGTGGATCACCCGCGCCGTGCACATCACCTCGCCGTCAGAGACGGCGCGGATGTAGTTGATCTTGCACTCGATGGTCGCGCTCTGCTGGTCAAAGCCGTGGGTGCTGGAGCAGGCCAGCCCCATGGCAATGTCCACCAGGCTGAACAAGGCCCCGCCGTGCAGCTTGCCGCCGCGATTGCGCAGCTGCGGTTCCAGCGCCAGGGCGACTTGCGCCACCCCGGTTTCCAGACTGTGCAGGCGGCAGCCCAGCAGCTTGAAAAACGCGCTTTCGGTCAGCCCGGCGGGAATGTCCATCAGCGTTTCTTCAACTGCTTGGCATTGGCGAACAGCGAAGCCATGGCATTGTTGCTCGGGGCGGCTGCCGTGGTTTCCTTGCGCGGTGCGGTGTTCTGGGACTGGCGTGGCGCCGACCCCGGACGCGCGCCGCGAGCGCCGTCGATTTTCTCGCCCGGGGTGTCGCTCATGCGCATCGACAGGCCAACGCGTTTGCGCGGGATGTCGACTTCCATGACCTTCACCTTCACCACGTCACCGGCCTTCACCGCTTCGCGAGGATCCTTGATGAACTTCTCCGAAAGTGCGGAGATGTGCACCAAACCGTCCTGATGCACGCCGATATCGACGAAGGCCCCGAAGTTGGTCACGTTGGTCACCACGCCTTCGAGGATCATGCCCAGCTGCAGGTCCTTGAGGTCTTCGACGCCTTCCTGGAACTCGGCGGTCTTGAACTCGGGACGTGGGTCGCGTCCTGGCTTGTCCAGCTCCTGGAGAATGTCGGTAACGGTCGGAAGACCGAAGGTTTCGTCGGTGAATTTCTTCGGATCAAGGCGCTTGAGGAAACCGCTGTCGCCGATCAGTGAGCGAATGTCGCGGTCGGTCTCGGCGGCGATGCGTTGTACCAGCGGATAGGCTTCCGGGTGTACCGCGGAGGCGTCCAGCGGGTTGTCGCCGTTCATCACGCGCAGGAATCCGGCGGCCTGTTCGAAGGTTTTTTCGCCCAGGCGCGCGACTTTCTTCAGCGCGGCACGGGTCTTGAACGCGCCATGCTCGTCGCGGTGGCTGACGATGTTCTGCGCCAGGGTTGCGTTGAGGCCGGAGATCCGTGCCAGCAGCGCCACGGACGCCGTGTTCACATCCACGCCGACGGCGTTCACGCAGTCCTCGACCACCGCATCCAGGCCACGGGCCAGTTTCAGCTGCGACACGTCGTGCTGGTACTGGCCGACGCCGATGGATTTCGGATCGATCTTCACAAGCTCAGCCAGCGGGTCTTGCAGGCGACGGGCAATCGACACGGCGCCACGGATCGACACGTCGAGGTCCGGGAATTCCCTGGAAGCCAATTCCGATGCCGAGTAAACCGATGCACCGGCCTCGGAAACCATGACCTTGGTCATTTTCATGGCCGGGTATTTTTTGATCAGTTCAGCGGCCAGCTTGTCGGTTTCGCGGCTGGCGGTACCGTTGCCGATGGCGATCAGGTCCACCGAGTGCTTGGCACACAGGGCGGCGAGCACGGCGAGGGTCTGGTCCCACTTGTTGTGCGGTACGTGCGGGTAAACCGTGGCGTGATCCAGCAGCTTGCCGGTGGCGTCGACCACGGCGACCTTGCAACCGGTGCGCAGGCCCGGGTCGAGGCCCAGAGTGGCGCGCGGGCCGGCCGGGGCCGATAGCAGCAGGTCGTGCAGGTTGTGGGCGAATACGTTGATCGCTTCGGTTTCCGCGCCATCGCGCAGTTCGCCCAGCAGATCGGTCTCCAGGTGGGTGTAGAGCTTGACCTTCCAGGTCCAGCGCACCACTTCGCCCAGCCATTTGTCGGCGGCGCGGTTCTGGTTCTGGATACCGAACTGCTGGCCGATCATGCCTTCGCACGGGTGCATGGTGCCCGGCAGTTCGTCGCCGACTTTCAGCGCGGAGCTGAGGATGCCTTCGTTGCGGCCACGGAAAATCGCCAGCGCGCGGTGCGACGGCATGCTTTTGAGCGGTTCGTCGTGTTCGAAGTAATCGCGGAACTTGGCGCCTTCCTCTTCCTTGCCGGCGATCACGCGGGCACTGAGGGTGGCTTCCTGCTTGAGGTAGTTGCGCAGCTTGTCCAGCAGGCCTGCGTCTTCGGCGAAGCGTTCCATCAGGATGTACTTGGCGCCTTCGAGGGCGGCCTTCACATCGGCCACGCCTTTTTCCGCGTCGATGAAGCGTGCGGCTTCGGTTTCCGGGCTCAGGGACGGGTCGTTGAACAGGCCGTCGGCCAGCTCGCCGAGGCCGGCTTCCAGGGCGATCTGGCCCTTGGTGCGGCGCTTCTGCTTGTACGGCAGGTACAAGTCTTCGAGACGGGTCTTGGTGTCGGCGAGCTTGATGTCGCGCTCAAGTTGCGGGGTCAGCTTACCCTGCTCCTGGATGCTGGCGAGGATGCTGATCCGCCGTTCGTCGAGTTCTCGCAGGTAGCGCAGGCGCTCTTCCAGATGACGCAATTGCGTATCGTCGAGGCTGCCGGTCACTTCTTTCCGGTAACGGGCGATGAAGGGAACGGTAGAGCCTTCATCGAGTAGCGCGACGGCCGCTTCGACCTGTTGTGGGCGTACACCGAGTTCCTCGGCGATGCGGCTGTTGATGCTGTCCATAAAACCACCTGACAAATTGTGAAAGCAGGCTCGCAGGCGCAGAGATAGGGCCTGGGCGAGTCTGGTTGAGCGGCCTGGCCTGCGCCGCTACCTGGATCAAAAGGTATCCCGTTGACCCGTGAAATCGAACAATTACTGCCGACGCCATGAAAATAAATGGTGCCCGTCTGTAGTACCTGTCTGATGTTGCCTGACACAAAAGGCCGCGCATTATAACCAGCGTTCCGGCATTCGGGGACATCGCGGGTTGCCGGTGCAATGGCCGGTTTTCTGGCACTAAAGGAAAAATCTGCTAACAATGCACACGGTGCGTATAACGGCAGCTACGCCATAATGCGCGCCGAGATCAAAGGAGCATCCAATGAGCAGCACTGCACAAACTGCTGAAGGCGAAAAAATTCTTATCGTTGACGACGATCCGGGGCTGAGCAGCCTGCTGGAACGTTTTTTCGTCAGCAAGGGCTACCGCGCCCGCGCCGTACCGAACACCGAGCAAATGGATCGCCTGCTGGCGCGCGAAGTGTTCAACCTGGTCGTACTCGACCTGATGTTGCCCGGCGAAGACGGCCTGACCGCCTGCCGCCGCCTGCGCAACGCGAACAACCAGATTCCGATCATCATGCTCACCGCCAAGGGCGATGAGCTGAGCCGCATCAAGGGCCTGGAACTGGGCGCCGACGATTACCTGGCCAAGCCGTTCAACCCCGATGAGCTGATGGCTCGCGTCAAGGCGGTATTGCGTCGCCAGTCGGCTCCGGTTCCGGGCGCCCCGGGTAGCGAAGACGAAAGCGTGACCTTCGGTGACTACGAGCTGTCCCTGGCTACCCGTGAGCTCAAGCGCGGCGAAGAAGTGCACATGCTCACCACCGGTGAGTTCGCTGTACTCAAGGCCCTGGTGATGAACGCCCGTCAACCGCTGACCCGCGACAAACTGATGAACCTGGCCCGTGGTCGCGAGTGGGATGCCCTGGAGCGTTCCATCGATGTGCAGATTTCCCGTCTGCGCCGGATGATCGAGCCCGATCCGTCCAAACCGCGTTACATCCAGACTGTCTGGGGCGTGGGTTACGTGTTTGTACCGGATGGTACCGCCACCAAGTGATTGGCGATTTGTAGGAGCGGGTCATGCGGACAGCGGATCAAACGATCCCGTCCGCAGACTCGCGATCCGCAATATGCGAGCATCGCTCGCTCCTGCAAGTGTTGAACGGTTATCCATGAAAACCCCCGTTTGGTTTCCCCAGAGCTTCTTCTCCCGCACCCTTTGGCTGGTGCTCATCGTCGTACTCTTCTCCAAGGCACTGACCCTGGTTTATCTGCTGATGAACGAAGACGTGCTGGTGGACCGCCAATACAGCCACGGTGTCGCCCTGACGCTGCGTGCCTATTGGGCTGCCGATGAAGAAAACCGCACCAAGATCGCCGAGTCCGCGACCCTGATCCGGGTGGTGGGTGCCGGTGTGCCGGAAGGCGAACAACACTGGCCTTACAGCGAGATCTACCAGCGGCAGATGCAGGCGGAGCTGGGTGCCGACACTGAAGTCCGGCTGCGCATGCATTCGCCACCGGCGCTGTGGGTGCGGGCGCCAAGCCTGGGGGATGGCTGGCTGAAAGTACCGCTTTATCCCCATCCGCTGCGCGGTCAGAAAATCTGGAACGTGCTGGGTTGGTTTCTCGCGATTGGTCTGCTGTCCACCGCTTCGGCCTGGATCTTCGTCAGTCAGCTCAATCAACCTTTGAAGCGTCTGGTCTATGCAGCGCGGCAACTCGGCCAGGGCCGCAGCGTGCGCCTGCCGATCAGCGATACGCCGAGTGAGATGACCGAGGTTTACCGCGCCTTCAACCAGATGGCCGAAGACGTCGAACAGGCCGGTCGCGAACGTGAACTGATGCTGGCCGGGGTTTCCCATGATTTGCGCACGCCGCTGACCCGCTTGCGCCTGTCCCTGGAACTGATGGGCGATCACACCGACCTGACCGATGACATGGTGCGCGACATCGAAGACATGGACGCGATTCTCGATCAGTTCCTGGCGTTCATTCGTGACGGGCGCGACGAGTCGGTGGAAGAGGTTGACCTGAGCGACCTGGTCCGTGAAGTTGCCGCGCCGTATAACCAGACCGAAGAAAAAGTGCGATTGCGCCTGGAGCCTATCCAGCCGTTTCCGCTGCGTCGGGTATCGATGAAGCGACTGCTGAACAACCTGATCGGCAACGCGCTGCATCATGCCGGTAGCGGTGTGGAGGTGGCAGCGTATGTGTCCGGGGACACCAGCGCACCGTATGTGGTGCTCAGTGTCATGGACCGCGGTGCCGGGATCGATCCTTCGGAGCTGGAGGCGATTTTCAACCCGTTCACCCGGGGTGATCGTGCCCGGGGTGGCAAGGGTACCGGGTTGGGGCTGGCAATCGTGAAGCGGATTGCTTCGATGCATGGCGGCAACGTTGAGCTGCGTAACCGCTCGGGTGGTGGGCTGGAAGCGCGGGTGCGGTTGCCGTTGGGGTTGATGTTGCCGCGGGATGCGGTCTGAAGACAGCTTCGAGCGCCAAGCTTCAAGCTGCAAGAGAAAGCGGCTTTTCACTTGCCGCTTGAAGCTTGCAGCTTGTGTCTGCTTTTAGCCCTTGCCCTTGGTCCGAGTCATATTCGGCCCACCATTCTTCTCCAGATGCTCGATGATGATCCCCGCCACGTTCTTCCCGGTGGTGGTCTCGATCCCCTCAAGACCCGGCGACGAGTTCACTTCCATCACCAATGGCCCGTGATTGGAGCGCAGGATGTCGACGCCTGCCACCGCCAGCCCCATGACCTTCGCCGCACGCAACGCCGTCATGCGCTCTTCCGGGGTGATCTTGATCAGGCTCGCGCTGCCACCGCGATGCAGGTTGGAGCGAAACTCGCCGGGCTTGGCCTGGCGCTTCATCGCTGCAATCACCTTGTCACCGACGACGAAGCAGCGAATATCCGCCCCGCCAGCCTCCTTGATGTACTCCTGAACCATGATGTTCTGCTTGAGGCCCATGAACGCCTCGATCACCGACTCCGCCGCCGTGGCGGTTTCGCACAGCACCACGCCGATGCCTTGGGTGCCTTCCAGCACCTTGATCACCAACGGCGCGCCGTTGACCATTTCGATCAGGTCGGGAATGTCATCGGGGGAGTGGGCAAACCCGGTCACCGGCAAGCCGATCCCGCGACGGGACAACAATTGCAGCGAACGCAGCTTGTCCCGGGAACGGGCAATGGCCACCGATTCGTTGAGTGGAAATACCCCCATCATTTCGAACTGGCGCAGTACTGCGCAGCCATAAAAGGTCACGGATGCACCGATCCGTGGAATCACCGCATCGAAACCCTCCAGCGGTTTGCCGCGGTAGTGGATCTGCGGCTTGTGACTGGCGATGTTCATGTAGGCGCGCAAGGTGTCGACCACCACCATTTCATGGCCACGCTCGGTACCGGCTTCGACCAGACGACGGGTGGAATACAGACGCGGATTCCGCGACAGCACAGCGATCTTCATGCAACACCTGTGGAGGAGGTAGATACCGGGAACACCGGCTTGTCTTGTACATACTTGATGCCCGGATTGACCACCAACTGGCCGTGGATCAGGGCTTTGGAGCCGAGCAGCAGGCGATAACGCATGGACTTGCGGCAGGCGAGCGTGAACTCGACCCGCCAGACCCGATCACCAAGGGCCAGGGTGGTGCTGATCACGTATCGCACCTGCGCGTGACCGTTTGAGCTTTTAATGGTTTTCATCGTCACCAGCGGTGCTTCGCAGCGTCGGTGGCGCAGTTGTACGACGGAACCCAGGTGGGCGGTAAAACGCACCCACTGCTCACCATCGCGCTCGAACGGCTCGATTTCGGTGGCGTGGAGGCTTGAGGTGCTGGCACCGGTGTCGATTTTTGCCCGAAGGCCGGCGACTCCCAAATCCGGGAGCGCCACCCACTCGCGCAGACCGACAACGGTCAAATGGTCAAATGTCTTCAATAGTGCTCAACCGGTAGAAACCGCTCGGGCCGCATGCGGCCGGATTCGCGGTATTCACGCAGAATAATGATTAAAAGGCGACAGATATCTACGCCCCGGATTTCCAGCCTCCCAGGGAGGTTATGGAATGTCAGCATTGTAATCCGGGCCGGTGAAATTCTTGGTACGTCAGAAACGGTAGTACAGTTCACCAATATTTCAGAATGAGGAAATTCCATGGCACAAAAAAACGAAGAGGACGACAAAGTCCGCCTCGATAAATGGTTGTGGGCTGCACGATTCTACAAAACCCGCGCCCTGGCCAAGGCGGCGATTGAGAGCGGCAAGGTGCATTGCCGGGGCGAACGCTGCAAGCCGGGCAAGGAGCCACGTATTGGCGATGAGTTCGTGATTCGCACCGGATTCGAGGAGCGCACGGTTGTGGTCCTGGCACTGTCGATCGTTCGTCGCGGCGCACCGCAGGCGCAAACCTTGTATGCCGAAACCCTGGCCAGCATCGCCAAGCGCGAAGAGGCCGCGGCGCAAAGAAAGGCTGGAGCCCTGGGCGTGAGCACCGACGGTAAGCCGAGCAAAAAACAGCGACGGGATCTGTTCAAGTTTCGTGGCAGCAGTAACGACGACTGATACAGATATTGCTCGGGCGAGTGCCGCGCACTCGCCAGGTTTCACCGCGCCTTCAGGCCAAGACTTGCAATTGACCCGCTGCGCATCCATATCTGTGCCTGGCCAGTTGTGCATCGCATGGACGATATCGCCGCTCGTCGAAAATCACACACAGTCTCTGACCTGTAGGCCATAACCACATTGCCAGCAGTGCAGAGCGGGAAACGCCCGGAACCCATCAGCGCTTTTTCCACCTTGCTTGGATCAGGCCCGGATTGTTCATAAAATGCCTTTCATGGCTGAACGTTGCGCACCCGAGGGGTGGCGTAAGGTCAATTTCCTGTTTCCTGTAACCATTTTCACTACTTCAGATACCCAGACCTATGACCGATCACGCGGATAACGACTTCACCCAACGCTTCATCTTCGATGACAGCGACACCCGTGGCGAGCTGGTCTCGTTGGAGCTCAGCTACGCCGAAGTCCTGGCCAAACACGCCTACCCGCAGCCGGTCGCGCAACTGCTCGGCGAGTTGATGGCGGCCGCATCGTTGCTGGTCGGCACGTTGAAGTTCGATGGCTTGCTGATTCTGCAAGCCCGCTCCGAAGGCCCGATCCCGCTGCTGATGATCGAGTGCTCCAGCGAGCGCGACATCCGTGGCCTGGCCCGTTACGAGGCCGACCGCATTGCCCCCGACGCTACCCTGGCCGACTTGATGCCGGACGGCTCGCTGACATTGACCGTCGACCCGAAACGGGGCCAGCGCTACCAGGGCGTCGTCGACCTGAATGGCGAAACGTTGTCCGACTGCTTCACCAACTACTTCGTCATGTCCCAGCAGATTGGCACCCGCATCAAGCTCTGCGCCGATGGTCGTCGTGCCCGTGGCCTGTTGCTGCAACAACTGCCGGCCGACCGTTTGAAAGACGAAGACGAACGCGCCGCCAGCTGGCAGCACATCACCACCCTGGGCGGTACGCTGACCGCCGATGAGCTGTTGAGCCTGGACAACGAAACCGTGCTGCATCGCCTGTACCACGACGAGCAGGTGCGACTGTTCGATGTGCAGAAGCTGCGCTTCCGTTGCAGTTGCTCGCGCGAACGTTCGGCCAATGCGCTGGTCAGTCTGGGTATGGAAGACGCGCATCAACTGGCGGTCGAACACGGTGGCAACATCGAAATCGATTGCCAGTTCTGCAACCAGCGCTACCTGTTTGACGCGGCCGATGTCACTCAATTGTTCGCCGGCGCGGGTATCGAGACGCCGTCAGATACCCGTCACTAAAACGGTTCAGCGCAGGTAAATTCACTGCCTTGCGCCGGATTAACGCCGTTACGACAGGAGGGGCCTACTCTTTTTGGGCTTTTCTGGCATAATCCGGCCCACTTTTTTCGCGGTAGTAGTGCACGACTTTCTACTACAAAAACGTTTGGAGCACTCGGCCACTGGCCGACGGGGAACCTCATGACGCAAGCCAACAATGCCGTGTACACCGATCTGAGTGTTGACGATCTGGTTAAAGAAGCCCTCAACCGCGGTGAAGGCGAGCTTGCCGATACCGGCGCACTGGTTGTTCGTACCGGTCACCGTACCGGCCGTTCGCCAGTCGACCGTTTCATCGTTGAAGAGCCAAGCACTCAGGCCGCCATCGCCTGGGGCCCGATCAACCGCAAGTTCCCGGCCGACAAGTTCGACGCCCTGTGGGCTCGCGTTGAGGCATTCAACAACGCGCAAGAGCATTTCGTTTCCCACGTGCATGTAGGTGCGGCTTCCGAGCACTACCTGGCCGTGAAGATGACCACCCAGACTGCCTGGCAGAACCTGTTCGGCCGTTGCCTGTTCATCAACCCGGCTCAGTACAACCCGGCGGGTCGTGACGAGTGGCAAGTGCTCAACGTTGCCAACTTCGAGTGCGTGCCAGAGCGTGACGGCACCAACTCCGACGGCTGCGTGATCCTCAACTTCGCACAGAAGAAAGTGCTGATCGCCGGCATGCGTTACGCCGGTGAAATGAAGAAAGCCATGTTCTCGGTGCAGAACTTCCTGCTGCCGGCTGCCGACGTACTGCCAATGCACTGCGCCGCCAACATCGGCGAAGAAGGCGACGTGACCCTGTTCTTCGGTCTGTCCGGCACTGGTAAAACCACCCTGTCGGCCGACGAAAGCCGTTACCTGATCGGTGACGACGAGCACGGCTGGGGCGAAGGCGTTGTGTTCAACATCGAAGGCGGTTGCTATGCCAAGTGCATCGATCTGTCCGAGAAGAACGAGCCGGTTATCTGGAAAGCCATCAAGCACGGCGCGGTACTGGAAAACGTCGTTATCGACGATGCCAAGCACGCCGACTACGCCGATGTCAGCCTGACCCAGAACAGCCGCGCCGCCTACCCGCTGGAGCACGTTGCCAAGCGCTCCGAGAAGAACCTCGGTGGCGAGCCGAACGCTGTGATCTTCCTGACCTGCGACCTGACCGGCGTGCTGCCGCCAGTGTCGATCCTCAATGAAGAACAAGCGGCTTACCACTTCCTGTCCGGTTACACCGCGCTGGTCGGTTCGACCGAAATGGGTTCGGGCAGCGGCATCAAGTCGACCTTCTCCACCTGCTTCGGCGCACCGTTCTTCCCGCGTCCGGCCGGTGAATACGCTGAGCTGCTGATCAAGCGCATCCGCGGCTTCGGCTCCAAGGTCTACCTGGTCAACACCGGCTGGACCGGCGGTGGCTACGGCGTCGGCAAACGCTTCAACATCCCGACCACCCGTGCCGTGATCGCCGCGATCCAGAGCGGCGCGCTGATCGGTGCCGAGACCGAGCACCTGGACACCATCAACCTCGACGTGCCACTGGCCGTAGCGGGCGTTGAGACTGGCCTGCTGAACCCACGCAACACCTGGGCCGACAAGCCATCCTACGACGAAGCCGCCAAAGCACTGGCCGGCCTGTTCATCGAGAACTTCAAGAAGTTCGAAGTGAGCGACGCGATCAAGGCTGCGGGTCCGAAGTTGTAAGTGTTGGATTGAGCTAACGAAAAAGCCGCCCTTCGGGGCGGCTTTTTTGTGCGCGAAATTCAGTTTTTCGTGGGCAAGTCAGAATGCGCCGGGCCGTTACAGGTCCTCGAGCTCATCCGTGTCCCAGCGTTGGGCCTTGAAGACCCTGATAGTACATACCGATGGTCATCGGGGATTTGGCCCTTGGCTCGGCGCTACTAGATGAGCGCACCATGGCCTTCGGGTTGGAAGTAGCGATAGGCGTCTAATCGATGAGGTTGATGGCGAACAGTTCTTCCAGTGTTTACACCATGCACAAGCAACAATCGGCCTCATTCGTCACCTGTTGGGTTCAGGCTTTTTTCTGACCAGCAGCGCGGACAGCGAGTGGGTATTCATGGGAAAGAGAAGAGAATCGCTGACGCTGAGGTTCGCTGTACTGGTGGCTCGCGTTTCCTTCGAGCGGTTCGGTATCAACGACTTCGTCGCTATCACGCTATGTTCACTTCCGGTTTTTTTGGTCCGAGGGCTTGATGCTCGGGTTAACTGAGCATCTTGCAGTTGACGTCCCAATTCATCGGTAGCGCCAACCTTGCTCAAGTCCTTCTCCAGACCTAATACGTGCATCACTGAGAGGTAAGCCCCCATTGTCACGCCCGCACCACCAGACTCCAGAGAGCGCAATGTCATGACCGACATCCCGGCTCGCTCAGCCACTTGTTTAGCCGTGAGCCTTCTACGCAAACGGGCCAGTTTCAGGCGCTCACCGAGGTCGGCCAGCAGTCGTGCAATTGACGGCAGCAGCGGCGCTGTTTTTCTAGCCATGAAGCTAATATTCCTTCACTTGTGAGGTGATAACGCCAGAATAATTGCAGTTGCGAGCCCTTTCGGGAGCGACATTTGCTCTATAGGCTTTCCAGTTCCCACGTATCCCAACGTTGCATCTTGATCGCTTTGTAGAGCATGCCGATGGCCAGCGGCACTTTCTCGCCACGGCCCTTCGCCCTGCGTTTTTGAAAGACATCGAATCCTTCCGGTTGAAAGTAGCGATAAGCGTCGTAGTCGATGAAGTTGACAGCGAATTGCTCTTCCAATGTCTCCATCAGTTGCTGGGCGTCGGCGCCGTTGCAGCCCAGGTCGAAATTGATCGAAGTGGCGAGGCTGATGGTTTTTCGTTCGGGCAGACCGAGTTCTTCGTGTAGCAGCTGCATGAGCAGGCGCATGGTGTCGTCGTCGGGGAAGTTGGGGGCGAGGTTCATTGCGGGTGCGTCCGTTGGGGCTGGTGCGGGATTAGGTCCAACCTGTTTGTGGGCAGTACCGAAGGAGTTTCAGGGCCATCGTTGTCTGGCATGAATCACCCTTACCATTTCAACTGCATTTTCTGTGATCAGATAGATCATGACGTAGTTGGCGGTCGCAACAATCTCCTGCGTTCCTGGGACTTTGCCTTTTCTGTAAAGAGTCGGACGCTGACGAGCGTTTTCAGCTTTCAACTCGAAAATCTCGTCGAGGGCAATCGCCGCTTCAGGGTTGTCCAGAGTGATGTGATCTATGATTTTGCTTCGGTCATCAAGCGCCGTCTGACGCCAGATTACCTTCATCAACGCGCCCGCTGACGTATGGCATCACGTTTGGCGGCGAATATTCGGCGGGCCTCCTCGTCGCTCACCGTCGGTCTTGAATCATCAAGCCCAATTTGGACCTGCTCCTTGAACCACTCCTCGTATGCGACGGCATCGTGTGCCTGTTTCAACGCCTCGGAACGATCGGGACGCGTGTAGGTTTTGATTTGGAGTGGATCATAGTTCGATGCGTCCACATCGAAGGTGGTGATGCCTACGTCTTGCAGATAAGTCACCAACGTTTCAAGTCGTTTGAACAGTCGTACCTGTCGACTACGTTGCGCGGTCAGGGAGCATTGTTTGTTCCCGTACGGAATTTGAATCGACCACCCTCCCGGATTCGCGACGATATGCGCGCTGTTTACCGAGCCTTTCTTAACCAATCGTGTGAGGGTGCAGTGATCGATAGTTTCGGCTGTCATGAGAGTGAGTCCATGGGTGAACAATGGCTCACATGCTACGCAATCAATAATAGTTTGCAATGTTCGGCTCCTATGTGGGGTGGCAGAAAAACATCATTGATCAGGCAGGCCCCTCCTACTTGGGAACGGAACCTGCCTGAACGATCGCGTTAAGAGGGGGCTTTCCAGTTGAGCATGCGTTGCTGGGCAACCTTGAGCAGGTCGCAGCCGTCCTGGGTTAGCAGGTAGAGGGCGTGGGTGATGTGCGGGATGTCTTCGACATCGCCGTCCTTGAAGCTTTGGCAGTGCAGGGTTTGCAGCAGCTCGCTGGAGGCCCGGATGCGCTGGAGGGCGGCTTCGAGGATGTCTTGGGGGCTGGCCTCTGTGTCGATGATCAGGGGCGGGGAATCGGTGAGGTTGGTGTGGAGCGGTAGATAGCGTTCGTTGGTGAACGGATTCCATTTATTCATGATGTGCAATCTCAGATGTGTCAGAAAGGACCGCCATCATCGTGACCAAACGATGGGAGGCGACTGTGTTCGGGTTGGTCAACCGGTGAGATCTACGCACAGAACCGGCATGCCCGAAGGCATCCCAAACACAGCCACCATATAGCGTGCAGACACAAAAAAGCGTCGGCAGCATACAACGGGTGAGTACGTAGATCTAATTCGGGTGACCAAGCCCGAGTCGCTGATTTGGCAGCGACAGCCCGGACTATAGGATTGAGTGACTGGTCATCGATAGCCGACAAGGTGTCTTGTTTTGTAGGACCTTGCCGAAGCTTTCATAGGTTGTTGCTGACGGAGATATCCACAGCGAATTTTCTTGCATTTATATGGCCTCAACGGGACCGCGTTATCGTTTTTCGCGAGCAAGCCCGCTCCCACAGGGAGTTGTGGTGGGACAAGCAACGTGTTTCGGCAAGCGTTGCCGGGCGATGTCGAGCAGGTCGTTTGTAGTGGTCAACTAATCCC
>NZ_AKJG01000001.1 GCF_000282455.1 Pseudomonas sp. GM74 | reverse complement strand
CCGGTTTCATTAGACCACTACATCTCAGCCGATTTTTTCGCCATGGCTGACTGCTGCCCATCTTTAGGGAATAGTCCAATCAGACGTAGCACCTTGACGTTCTACCTTCCTATCGTTTGCCTTGCGCCTATCAACAAGGAAAAACAAAAAAAATGAAAACTCGATCTACTTGTTGCTCATTAACGTCAGCGATGTTGACGTTAGCTTTGCTGTCCTGCATTCAGGGTGAGAAGGTGTATGCCAGTGAAAAAGTCGGCAACGTAAATCAGTCTGAATTTGCCTTCGAGAACAACAATTATCCCACCGTAAAAACCAGCCAACTTCTTTATGATGAGCTGGACTATCAGCGCGCAGTGCAAGCTTATATCTGGGCCCAACCACTGGTTGGCCTGGGTGCAATGATTGAAGGAGCGCGGCGGATAGGTATCGCTCCCATGGAGTTGTTCGTATTCGATCAGGGCTTACGGATCAACCAAGCACTGCAAACGGGCAACGATGACGTCATCTATTCGTTCAGCTATTTCAACCTGCAGAAAACCGGCCCGCTGGTCGTGGAGATTCCTGTGGGTAATCTGTACGGCGTAGTACTGGATGCCTGGCAGCGGCCGATCGAGGACGTCGGGCGTATCGGCCCGGACCTGGGCAAGGGCGGCAAGTACCTGATCGTTCCGCCAGGCTGGAGCGGTGAGCTCCCCGAAGGCGGCTATTTCTCACGTATCTCGGAGACCAACAACGGCATGTTGTTCTTGCGTGCAGTGCGTGCTCCTGGAGAGAGCAGGGAAAGCGCAGTGGCTCGTCTGGCGCAGAGCAATATCTATCCCTATGCGATGCGTGCCGCGCCCCCTGCCCTACGCATGCGCAAGATGGGAACTGATGACTATGATGGTCTGACCCCTCGTGGAACTGCCTATTTTGATTTAATGGCACAGCGCGTTCGTGAAGAAGGTGGCAACGAGCGTGATCGGGTAATGCTCGGCATGCTAGCCAGTATTGGAATCGAGGCTGATAAGTCATTCACACCGGACGCACGTCTTGACCGGATTCTGCAGCGTGCTGAACAAACCGGTCGTGCCATGGTCGCCAACCTGGAGTTCAATCCGCGCAAACCACGTCGTGAAATCTTCAAAGGTACTCAATGGCACAATGGCACGGGGTTGGTGCACTACTCACAGGAGCGTGGTGCGCTGACAGAGGTTGATGAACGGGCGGCGTTGTATCGTTTTGGGTTCGCCATGCACAAGTTCCTCGATCCGAGCTTCAAGCCCATCGTCGGCAAAGGTGCCGCGTATGCGACGGCATACAGGGATGCAGGTGGCAAGTTTCTTGATGGCAGCAAGACTTACCAGCTTCATGTACCTGGCAATGTACCGGTTGCCGATTATTGGTCGGTCACCGCTTATGATGCCGACACTTTCAACTTCATCGATACCGATCAAAAGCGTCCTTCATTATCGTCGCTGAAAGATCTCGCGCGAAATGCGGACGGATCCATTGATCTGTACTTCAGCCAGCATGAGCCTCCTGACAAGTCTGGCAATTGGATCAAGACAGTTCCCGGCAAGGGGTTCTTACTGTTGTTACGGATGTTCGGACCGACCCAAAGCTTCTATGACGCCACATGGACACTGGGTGACGTCAAGGAAGTCAAACAGCCCGGTCAATCTTGATGCTGTTGGGGTTGAAACCGCAAACCCGGCATTACGGACTGATACCCTAAACTTGGGCGACATTATCCGGAATCGCAGTCTTGGCCGGGTGGATCGAGGTGGGCCTTGAACACGTTCGCAAGCCACTCCGGCTGAACCCGTTTTCCGGCAGACTGGGATAATCTGCCGCGCGGCCAAGCGCGCATGCGGCCGGCGAATAGAAGCCGCTGTCAAGCCACAACGAAGGAATTTGACTTGCCGTACAGGCTCACGTCGTTTCCTGGCGGCAAGCTTTGCCCAACTGGGCCTGCTCGACAAGGCAGGCGTAGAGTTTGAACTGTTGCTCGTCGGCAGCCTGCATTTCACAACTCGTCACTGCG
Organism: Pseudomonas sp. GM74; assembly: GCF_000282455.1. Taxonomy (GTDB): domain Bacteria; phylum Pseudomonadota; class Gammaproteobacteria; order Pseudomonadales; family Pseudomonadaceae; genus Aquipseudomonas. Next base: position 90 of record NZ_AKJG01000001.1, on the reverse strand, counting down.
CCACGAAGGAACCATTCAGCGAAGCTGCGACGCTTGAGCATTTTGTTGCTGGCTTTGGAATCATTATCCTTTTCGGTGATGGATTGGAAC